>CAJUFA010000035.1:0-27086 GCA_910585725.1 uncultured Dorea sp.
TGCGGGTTTGATAATAGCGGAAGGCCGAGGTTTGCAGAAGAAACCAGAACAGAAAAGGATATCAAATGTTTCAGTCAGGCGCAGGAAGGGATCATAGATTATTTCCAGAGATATCTTGAATTGCTGCCCGAGGGCATGAGGAAGCAGAGTAAAGAGCTGGATGAAGTGATCCTGGGATTGTTCGCAAATTTAGAGATTCAGGACGATGATTTTTTATCTCTTGTTGTGGAAGACCCTTTTTTTAACAGAATGACGGGAATTAAGGAATTAATTCGGTGAGAATTTATCTTAAAGGTTGACACGAATCGAATTTTAAAGGATAATATACCAGAAATATAGGGGGGAGAGACATGCAGTTTGAACTTATGGCATCCATGATGTGTGCCGATTATGGTAATTTAGAGAAAGAAGTAAGGAACTTAGAAGAGGGCGGTATCGATTCTTTTCATATAGATATCATGGACGGACGATACGTCCCGAATTTCGCCATGTCTTTGAACGACATGCGATATATAGCGAAGACGGCGGGGAAACCGCTGGATGTGCATCTGATGATTGAGCACCCCAATAACCGGATTGATCTGTTTCTTAATAATCTGCGCAAGGGAGATACGGTCTATATCCATCCGGAAGCAGAATACCATCCGTCGACTACGCTGCAGAGCATTATCAATGCCGGGATGGTTCCCGGAATCGCCATCAACCCGGGCACCTCTGTGGAGACGGTAATGGAGATGCTGCGTATCGTGAAGAAGGTTCTCGTGATGTCAGTGAATCCCGGCAATGCAGGACAGATGTACCTGCCTTATGTAGGGAAGAAGATTACGAAGCTTCTGTCTATGAAAGAGGATATGGACTTTGAGATCTACTGGGACGGAGCCTGCAGCGCGGATAAGATTCTGGAGTATGCGCCGAAGGGCGTGGCGGGATTCGTTCTTGGTACGACGCTGCTGTTTGGAAAAGAACAGGCTTATGGTGAAACTCTGCAGAATATACGAGAGCTGATCTTTTGATAAAAAAGAAAGGTGGAGAAAATCTGTCTGCGGATGTAAGCCTGCGAGTATAAGCAGACGGTATAATTGCGCTCCGGACCGCATAGGATAGTGCGAGGAGTGTGATGATGCATGATAGATATCAAGAAAAAACCTACTGCTTATGCAGTGGTCAAGGGAAATAAGAATTATCCGGATATTGAAGGGAAAGTTGATTTTTACGAAGCATATGGAGGAACGGTCGTCGTGGCGTTTGTCAGGGGATTGCCGAAAGGAGCCGAAGGAGGCGGGCTGGGCTTCCATGGTTTCCATATCCATGCAGGCGGTGCATGTACAAAAGATGGGCAGGGAGAGTTTTCTTCTGCGGGAGGACATTATAACCCGAAGAATACCGCACATCCGGCTCATGCCGGAGATCTGCCGCCGTTGTTGAATAATTCAGGAGCCGCATGGATGGCGGTGTATACAGGGCGTTTCTATCCGGAAGACGTTATTGGGCGTACGGTTATCATACACGGGGGAGCGGATGATTTTCATACCCAGCCGTCGGGAGACGCAGGCGAGATGATTGCCTGTGGAGAGATTATAGCGCAAGATCCGGAGATACGCTGATGATCAGGGCAGCTCGTTCTCATCCTCGCGCATCCGGTATCCTACGCTGATTTCTGTAAAAAGAAACTGCGGCTTCGAAGGGTTTTGTTCGATTTTTCTTCGGATATTTGCCATATTCACACGGAGGATTCGATTATTGTCTCCGGTAAATGGTCCCCACACGTTGGACATGATGGCGGAGTATGTCATAACTTTGCCGGAATTTCTGGCAAGGAAAGCGACAATTTTGTATTCTACCTGTGTCAAATGGATCTTTTCACCATTCAGTGTGAGCATTCGTTTATCGAAATCCAGCAGGAGACCCTGGCACTGGTATGGTCTGATATAGAGAGTGGAATGGGAATCCATTCGGTTGCTGTGCCGTAAGGATGCGCGGATTCTGGCCAGCAGTTCCGGAGTACCGAAAGGTTTGGTGATGTAATCATCTGCGCCAAGATCCAGAGCGGTTACTTTATCCCGTTCGTCTGTCCGCGCGGAGATAACGATGATAGGGCTGCTCGTCCATTCACGTACGGAGGTGATGACGTCATTTCCGTCGATATCAGGCAGACCAAGATCCAGAAGGATGATATCCGGGCACTGGGAGCTTATGAGGGATAGTCCGGCTTTGCCGGAAATAGCAGTGATAACCCGGTAGTCATTTGATTTTAAAGCCTTTGACATAAAGTCAGAGATATTTTTTTCATCTTCGATAATTAATATGGTATAAGTTGAAGTTGTCATAAATTCTTCTCCTTTATCAGTTATGTTTTGGGAAGAGAAAAAGCAAATTCCGCGCCGCTTTCATGATTGTGTGCGGTAATCGTTCCGCCGTGTGCCTGTATGATTGTGCGGCAGATAGAAAGTCCGATTCCCCTGCCCCGTCGGGTATCAGAGGAAGAAGAACTGTCATACTGCCCGCTGAAAATATCCGGTAGCGCGGCCTCGGGAATTCCTTTCCCATGATCGATGACATGGAATGTGACCGAAGATACGTCGTTCGTAATGACCAGTTCCGCCGGTCTGGGGCTCTCGGAGTGAACCAGGGCGTTTTCGAGAAGATTGATCAGGACCTGTTCGATCAGCAAAAAATCCATAGGGATCATCAATATATCATCAGGTGCGGAGACATTGACGCAAGCGCCCGGCAGCCGTTTTTCCAGTCTGTCGATTGCCTCGGAAACAACCTCTTCTACAAGCTCCGGTTCTTTGGAAACTTCGTGTCTGTCGCCCTGGATTCTTGTGACGGACAGGAGATTTTCTACCATATTCAGAAGCCAGTTTGCGTCTTCATTGATTGTGGTAATCAACTCGAGTTTCTCATTGGAATCGAGCGCGCCGTGATTCTCGATATAAGAGGCGGAGGAACCGATGATACTGGTCAGAGGAGTACGAAGGTCATGAGAGATTGCACGCAGAAGATTTGCGCGGATTCGCTCCTTTTCTGCTTCGTTAAGTTTTCGCTCACGTTCTGCAATGATCTCGTCCTGCCTGGTGAGTTTGGTAGTCATGGCGCTGGTTGTGACAGCGATGATCAGCATGCAGACAAATGTAAAAGGGTATCCGCTCAAGGCAAAGTTGATCTCAAAGAACGGATAAGTAAAGCAGGCGTTGATGAAGCTTACACAGAACAGAGAGGAAAAGATACCGTATAGATATCCGGTCGTTCCTTTGGAGATCAGTATCAACGCAAGGATATAGATGAGCGCGATATTGGCGGTATTGTCCTTCACAAAATGGAAGAATAAGAATGCCAGGCCGGTCGCGATCAGAAGTATTGTAAATGTATATAAAATGTTGCCAAGCATCTTCTTCATATAAATAAAATTTACCTTTCTCTCAATATATCATTAGTATACCACCAATGAGGGAGAGAAGGTAGTATTTTCTTTTGTGCATGGCTGAACGGTAAAGACATATACTGTAGTAAAGACGTATGTCTGAGGTTATGTATATGAAAGAAACGATCAGAAGATGGAGAAATCAGGGGATATTGGCTCTGATATTGATGATTGCGCTGATGGGTTCGTATCAATATCTTTCCGGATATACTACAGTTTCCAGCAATGTAAACGGAAAAGAGATGCCGATCTTCTCTGTCGAGACGAAAGAGAAGAAGGTTGCGCTAACCTTTGAGGCGGCGTGGGGAAACGAAGATATAGCAAGGATTCTGGAGATATTAAAAGAGCAGGGAGTCCTTGCTACATTTTTCCTGACAGGGGAATGGGCGGGGAAATATCCGGAAGATGTGAAGGCAATTCAGGAAGAAGGGCATGATATTGGGAACCACAGTGAGAGTCATCGGAGCATGGTGGGACTTCAGGAAGAAGAGCAGAAAGAAGAAATCATGAACGCCCATAAGAAGGTTGAGGATTTGACCGGTATCAGGATGAGCCTGTTCCGTATGCCGTATGATAACTATGATGATTCTGTGATACGGAATATACAGTCTTGCGGGTATTACCCGATTCAGTGGTCGGTTGACAGTTTTGACTGGAAGGACTACGGCGCCGACAGTATCGTTGAAGTTGTGATGAATCATGAGAGTCTGGAGAACGGGGCGATCATTCGTCTGCACTGCGGGACGAAATATACGGCAGACGCGCTGGAAGCCTTGATTGCAGGACTCAGGGAACGTGGTTATCAGATCGTTCCGGTGTCAAAGTTAATCTATAAGGAAGATTATCATATGAACGTAATGGGCAGGCAGATAAAGGATTGATATACAATGACAGACTATATCTTACCGGTGATTTTTACGGCTGAATATTCACCGGACGCAGCGAGTCGGTAAGAGTACAAGAAAGGAAGAAAGAAGGATGAACAGCAGAGTATCGGTAGTCAGTATCATAATTAAGGACGAGGAAGCGGCGGGAAAAGTGAATGAGCTGCTTCATGAATTCCGTCAATATGTGGTTGGACGTATGGGAATCCCCTACAGAGAGAAGAGGGTTTCGATCATCAGTGTGGTGATTGACGCCCCCGGAGACGTCGCCAGCTCCCTGTCGGGGAAGCTGGGGATGTTGGAAGGGGTCAGCGCAAAGACGCTAACGGCGAAGATGTAGAGAATTTAGAACCGATTGATGCCATTCTGCAGTTCTTCCGCCCATTTCTGCAGATTATAGGTTCTTCCGCCGAAGAGCTTAAGAAGGGCGCCGGTGGGATTGTTCTCATTGGCGAAAGCATTTGCTTCATCCGTGTCCACATGCATGGCGAGGGCGAAGTTCGGGTGGACGCGCACCACTACATCGGCGAATATCAGGGAACGTTCAAAACTTTCCATAATAACGAATACTTCATCGTTGTCTTTGACGTTCAGTTGGATCGCCTGTACCGGAGTCATATGGATGTGCCTTTTGGCGACGATAACGCCGTGATCCAGTTCGATACTTCCCTCGGGTCCTTCTAATATACAGCCGGGCGTATCTTTAGTGTCTCCGGACTGCCGGATGATGCCGGGGATTCCAAGCTTACGGGAATCTGTCATGGAGATCTCAACTTGCGTCTCATTACGGAAAGGGCCGAGCACGGCAACATTTTCAAAAGAGCTTTTCGGTCCCCTGACAGCAAGACGTTCCTCGCAGACGTACTGTCCGGGCTGGCTTAATTCGGCTTTAAAAGTCAGCTCTTTTCCTTTGCCGAATAAGATATCAAAGTCTTCGCGGCACAGATGGATGTGGCGCGCGCTTGTTTCTATTGGTATTGCAAGACCCATAATCATATCACCTCATTTGTAAGATAATAAATATTTTTATGTAACATATATTTGGATTAAGCGTTGACGTCAGAGTGCTGGATCCAAGCGGCTTCTCGATGCATTGGTAATTTATCAATTTCTTGAATCAGGCTGAAACATGGAAAGTCGTAATATGGCTTTAATATCGTTATATCTTGAACGTCTTCAAATTTTAATTCATTTTTATAGTATTCAACAAGCTTATAGACAGGTATTGCGTCAGTTTCGCCTTCATCCCAATATTCAGAATACGTAACTGTTGTACTGGCGGGCGTTTGTTCTGTGTTGTCTGCAGCGAAGAGATACAGGTATCGGCATCCCAGCAGGGAAGCTATATGAAGTACCTCTTTTACTACAATTTCCCAAAAAACATAAAAACCAATAGGAAATACTAATCTTTCTGAAAAAGAATAATCTGCGTTTTTGCAGAAATGTGTAAGTACAATACCTGGGAAAGTCTCCGAAACCTGTTTAACATTAACGGGATTCACAGATTTTTCCGGATCTTCCCTTGCAGCCATCTTAATATCTGTTCTGGCGTCAATGAGATTCTGTAATTTTTCTTTATCTATTGCTTCGCCCTCATACCATGAAAAGACGTCGTCTGTAGTGAAGGTATTATTCCCTTCTAAAATAGCTTTAACGCAGCAGTCGACGATGTCTTTCTCTACAGCGGATAATTTGCTGTCGTCCGCACCGATTTCCTTGTATAGAAGCCCGACGCTCAAAGCAAAAAAGAAAACGATGTCTTCGGTTTCAACATCCTTAATCAGGTATACTTTTGTAATACCCTGTTGATCCTCGTTCCATGCGTTTTCTTTTAAGTAGGATTCAAGACCTGTTCCACTTTTGCAGGAATGAAAAGCTTGAATTTTTGTTATATTTGCCTTGTCAGAGGTTAAAAAATCGACCTTAAATCGAGAGCGTAACAGTTCTCGTTGCTCTTGTATATTAATATTAACCACCATCCTGTGATAACTTATGCATCTTCTCTTCTTAACAGTTCCCGTGCGGCATCCAGACGCATGTCGGCTAATTTTAACGGAACTGAGCCGCGTGCATCGGCGTCCAAACCTTCCCGCGAATGCTTCCATGAAACTTCCCCGTGAGACAGAGTGCTCAGCTGCCAGGATGATAATTTGTTGTACCGTTGGTAAACAGATCTCGCCAGTTCCTTTGCTTCGGCAGAGAGATCGTCGGATACATTCTGAAACATCTCGCCGGTACCATATGCATTTCTTACTTCAACCAAAACAGGACCATACATCCAACCTTCGAATTGGGCGTCAAAAAGGGGAGCTTTTTGATGCATGAGAGACTCTCTCTGGACAAGGTACATCATCTTATGCATTCTCATCTGATCCATATTGATGCCATATTCTGCTTTATACAGATTATTAAACATTTTTGCAACACTCAACATATTTTCCATGGCATGAGTCTCCTTTCTGTTTGGTTATATTATTGTATGTCACTTTAATGGAAATGTCAATTGAAATTCTCGCAGCAACGGTTTTTCTTTTTTAATTTAATTGGGTCTTTCTTTTTGCACGGAAATGTCATATAATAAATCCGAATAGCAAAAGCGGCGGTTTGCCGATCAGTGAACAATGGCGAAGGATATACAGGAGGACATGATATGACGATGAGAGAGATATGGGAAGCTGTTAAAGACTTTTTTAGAAGAGACTGGACGCCGGCGGAGAAGGTGCTGGTAATTTTGTGCTGTATTCTGTTTGGAGTGATCAAAGGATTCTGCCTTGCGCCGATTAAGAGAGGAATCAAATGCGGCTGCAACAACGGCAATTCTTATATTACGAATGAAGAAGGAGAATGGATCGAGGACGAAGAGTAGGAGACATTCACTTTGGAAGAATAGAAGAAGGTATTCGAGTGAAACAATGGCGTTTTCATCATAGGATGGGAGCGCCCATTTTTATATCAGGACAAGGTGCGTCTGGGATCATGATCCGGCATTATGAATCATAGTTTAGATATCGTGTCTCGGGAGGAAGATGGAATGAATAATTATACAAAGCAAGATGTCATGAGGATGGCGGAAGAGGAGGACGTCGGGTTTATCCGCCTGCAGTTTACAGATATATTCGGGACGCTGAAGAATATTGCGGTTACGGCCAATCAGCTTGAGAAAGCGCTGGATAACAGGGTCATGTTTGACGGTTCTTCTATTGAAGGCTTCACAAGAGCGGAAGATTCGGATATGTATCTGTATCCGGATACGAACACTTTTGAGATATTTCCGTGGAGACCCCAGCAGGGTAAAGTGGCGCGGCTGATCTGCGATGTATATCAGGCGGACGGCAGAGTTTTTGAGAGCGATCCCAGATACGTTCTGAAGAAAGTGGTGTCGGAAGCGGAGGCTATGGGATATGAATTCAATGTGGGACCGGAGTGCGAATTCTTCCTTTTCCACACGGATGAGGACGGACTTCCCACTACCATATCCCATGAAAGCGCGACATATTTTGACCTGGGGCCGATGGATCTTGGAGAGAATGCGCGCAGGGATATAGTGCTTACTCTGGAAGAGATGGGATTTGTCATAGAGTCCTCTCATCATGAGGTGGCGCCGGCGCAGCATGAGATAGATTTTAAGTATGATGAGGCTCTGGCGACTGCAGATAATATTATGACCTTTAAGATGGTAGTAAAGACGATAGCAAAGAGGCACGGACTTCATGCTACGTTTATGCCGAAACCGAAGTATGGGGTTCATGGTTCGGGAATGCATACCAACATGTCCCTCAGCCGGGACGGCGTCAATATATTTGCAGATGCCGGGGACGAGAGAGGATTGAGCAGAGAAGCTTATTATTTCATCGGAGGGCTTATGAAACACATGAAGGCGATCACCTTCATCACGAATCCGCTGGTGAATTCTTATAAGAGGCTGGTTCCCGGTTACGAGGCGCCTGTATATATTGCCTGGTCGGCCAGGAACCGGACTCCGCTGATCCGGGTTCCGGCCTCAAGAGGAGCAGATACCAGGATCGAACTTCGAAGTCCGGATCCGTCGTCGAACCCGTATCTTGCTCTGGCGGCGTGCCTTGCGGCGGGGTTGGACGGTATCAAGAATGAGATCATGCCGCAGCCGAGCGTGGACTGTAATATCTTTGAGATGACGGACGCCCGGAGAAAGGACGCGGGGATTGAGGCCCTTCCGGGAAGTCTTCTCGAAGCGGCGGAGGAATTCAAAAAGGACGCGTATATCCGTGAGGTGATGGGAGAAGATCTGGCGGGGAAATACATCCGGGCGAAGGAAAAGGAATACATGGAGTATCAGGCTCAGGTGACGGATTGGGAGATCGGCAGATATTTACATCGGATATAGTTACCGGTATATCATTGCATTAGGGAGCGTAGTAGACGGCAGGAGGTGTGAGTTTGGTTGGTATTATTGTAGTATTTCCGAACAGGGATAATGCAGCCAATATTCGTAACCTGTTAGTGCGGGGCGGGCTGAATGTTACCGGCGTCTGTACCACGGGGGCCCAGGCTCTGAATTATGCGGATGCGGCGGATGACGGGATCGTGGTTTGCGGTTATAAGATGAAGGATATGATGTATACGGAGCTAAGGGAATATCTGTCAGACCGCTTTGAGATGCTCCTGGTAGTATCTCCGGACAGATGGAATGAAGAGAACCCGGAAGGGGTCGTGGGGCTTTCTATGCCCGTCAAGGTATATGATTTGATGAATACGATGGAGATGATGCTTAAGTCCGTGGAAAGAAAGCGCAAGAAGCGGAGGGCGGGTCTGAAGAATCGGAATCCAAAGCAGCAGGAATTCATTACACAGGCTAAAGAATTATTGATGACGCGGAAGCATATGTCGGAGACGGAAGCCCATAAGTACCTGCAGAAGAGCAGTATGGAGAACGGAACCAACATGGTGGAGACGGCACAGATGGTTTTACGGGTGATGGCATAAAAACAAGATGGCATAAAACAGGGAAAGAAAGGAAGTTTAAGAGATGAGATTTACAAAGATGCAGGGGTTGGGAAATGATTATGTCTATGTGAATTGTATGGAAGAGAAGGTGGAGAATCCCTCGGAAGCGGCGAAGCGTGTAAGCGACAGGCACTTTGGGATTGGTTCGGACGGCTTGATTCTGATCTGTCCCTCTGAAAAAGCGGATTTTGAGATGGCGATGTATAATGCCGACGGTTCCAGAAGCGAGATGTGCGGAAACGGGATCCGATGCGTTGCGAAATACGTCTATGATTACGGTCTTACGGATAAGACGAGCATATCTGTGGAGACACTTGGAGGGATCAAATATCTGGATCTGACGGTAGAAGACGGGAAAGTTTCGCTTGTGAGAGTAGATATGGGAAGACCAGAGTTTAGGGCGGATCAGATCCCGATTATCTGTGAAGCAGAGGTAATCGACGAGCCTATCGTAGTGGACGGAATGGAATACCGTATAACGGGTGTGTCCATGGGGAATCCTCATGCGGTTGTCTTCCTTGAGGATTTAGAAGGGCTTGATATTGAGAAGATCGGGCCGAAGTTTGAGAATCATGAGAGGTTCCCGAAGAGGATCAATACGGAGTTTGTCCGGGTGATCGATCGTGGGATGATCGAGATGCGGGTGTGGGAGAGAGGATCCGGCGAGACGCTTGCCTGCGGGACAGGCGCCTGTGCTGCGGCTGCGGCAAGTATTCTGAACGGTCTGGCAGAGCGCAGAGTTACTGTGAAACTGCGGGGAGGCAGCTTAACCGTGGAGTGGGATGAGGAATCCGGCAAGATCTACATGACCGGGCCGGCGGAGGTTGTCTTTGATGGTGAGACAAAGCTGATCTAGAGGAAAAGGAGAGACGATAATGTTTAAAGTAAACGAAGACTATCTGAAATTGCCGGGAAGTTATCTTTTCTCGACGATAGGTAAGAAAGTGGCGGCATTCCAGGAGGCGAATCCGGATAAAAGTATCATCCGTCTTGGGATCGGAGATGTGACCCAGCCGTTGGCGCCGGCGATCATTGAAGCTTTGCACGGCGCGGTGGATGAGATGGCGCATGCAGAGTCGTTCCGCGGGTATGCGCCGGATCTTGGATATGAATTTTTAAGAAGCGCCATTGCGAAGAATGATTACCGGGACAGAGGCTGCGATATTCAGGCGGATGAGATATTCATCTCCGACGGGGCAAAATGCGATTCCGGCAATATTCAGGAGATCTTTGCGAGGGATAACAGGATTGCCGTGTGTGATCCGGTGTACCCGGTGTATGTGGATACGAATGTAATGGCAGGACGTACGGGTATTTATGATCAAGATAAAGAAACGTGGAGCGACGTGATCTATATGCCTTGTACAAAGGAGACGGATTTTGCGCCGGCGCTTCCGAAAGAGACGCCGGATATCATCTATCTGTGTTTCCCGAATAATCCCACCGGATCGACGATAACCAGGGCGCAGCTTCAGGAATGGGTAGATTATGCTAACAAAGCCGGGGCGGTTATTATCTACGACGCGGCCTATGAAGCATATATAACCGAAGAGGATGTCCCGCATACGATCTATGAATGTGAAGGGGCGAGGACCTGTGCGGTCGAGCTGAGAAGTTTCTCCAAAAACGCAGGATTTACAGGCGTAAGGCTTGGAGCTGCGGTAATCCCTAAGGATGTTAAGTGCGGGGATGTGACGCTCCATTCTCTATGGGCGAGGCGGCATGGTACGAAATATAACGGCGCTCCATACATTGTGCAGAGGGCCGGCGAAGCAGTCTATTCCGAGACGGGAAAAGCGCAGCTAAAGGAGCAGATCGCGTATTATATGAAGAACGCCAGAGTGATCTATGAAGGGCTCAGGTCCGCAGGATATCAGGTATCCGGCGGTGTGAATGCGCCTTATATCTGGCTTGAGACGCCGAAGGGCATGTCATCCTGGGAATTTTTTGACTATCTGCTTGAGAGGGCGAATGTGGTCGGAACGCCGGGATCCGGATTTGGACCAAGCGGAGAGGGGTATTTTCGCCTGACTGCTTTTGGTTCTTATGAGAACACCGTAGCGGCGATCGAGAGGATCAAAGAGATTTAAACTTTGTTCCCGATATTTTCGGAAAGGAGTCAGCAATGATACGGATTGCGGAAGAAAGGGATCTGGAGAGGATCAATGAATTAAGAAGACAGGTAAATGATATTCATGTCAAGGGACGCCCGGATATATTCAAGCCGGGCTTTGGACAGGAAATGCAGGATCTGGCGCGGGAGATATTAAAGGGAGAAGAAAGCAGCATTATCGTTGCGGAAGAAGACGGCAATATCTGTGGGATGGCATGTGTCGCCTATATCACAAAGCCGGAGTCGACGTACAACCTGGAGCGGAAGATCTATCATGTGGAAGAGATTGCCATAGACGAAGGAGCCCGGCGCAAGGGAGTTGGCACAGAGCTGATGGAGTTTATGAAGCGGGATGCCGGAAAAAGAGGGTTCGACCGGATAGAGCTGGATGTGTGGGAATTTAATGAATCAGCAATAGGTTTCTATGAAAAGAACGGATTCGTTATGTTTCGAAGATTCATGGAATGCAGTGTTTCAGATATGATTTTTGCAGAGACAGAACGATTGCGGTTAAGGCGGATGGAGCCGGCAGATTACGACGACTTATGCAAGATTCTGCAGGATGAAGAAGTCATGTACGCTTATGAAGGAGCGTTCAGCGACGAGGAAGTCAGAAGCTGGCTGGATAAACAGCTTGTCCGGTATAAGGAACACGGATTTGGCCTTTTTGCCGTCATTTTAAAAGAAACAGGCGAGATGATAGGTCAGTGCGGACTGACTATACAGGACATTCCGGGGAAACAGGTTCTTGAGATCGGTTATCTGTTCCAGAAGAAATACTGGCGTCAGGGGTACGCAACGGAGGCGGCAAAAGCCTGTAAGGAATATGCGTTCACAGCGCTTAAGGCTGATGAAGTATTTTCCATTATCAGGGACAGTAATATCGCTTCGCAAAATGTTGCAAAGCGAAATGGAATGACGCTGAGGGGGACATTCGTAAAGCATTACCGGGGTGTAGATATGCCCCATTATATATTTTCCGTGTTGAGATAAAGTGAAATCCGAAAGAGGATATTTAATATAACTATAAGTGTAATTTGCTGAGCAAAAAGCAATTCGATGAATTCTTTCTGCCTTATCTGAAACAGACTGTAAAAAGACTGAATGAATTTCAGGGATCGACGTCCATTCATATTTGCGGAAATACCAGGGATCGTTGGAAAGAGGTGGTCGACGCAGGAGTCGTCAGATTTTGTATTGAACAGGCCGGGGATAATCCCTGCGGTTACAACCTGTGACCTGGATGTACGACTCCCGTAGGGACTTCGAAAGAGAATATGACAGCGTTTATGAACGCTGCCGCGGTCTATGGAAAAGGCGCCAGAAAAGGGCGTATGCCGAGAGGAATGCAGGAGATTCTGGAAAAGAGATAGATAAAGCGGTTTTGAATAATTAATAGAAAATTCCTATAGTGTTATTGAAAATATCAATTAGGCTGAGCGCAATATTTATGATACGATAGATATGGAGGCGTATATAGTGATGCATCGGCATTGGAAAGGGAACGTAATCTTTTTGGTGGGGAAAGGACAGTGGCTGCGCTGTCTTTTTCGCACCGTTTTTTGTGAATATTGCGGAGACGGAAGATTTTAAGGCGGCAGCGATCTTCCGGGTTGAGATGAAATAAAATGAAGCGGAAAAGAGGAGATGATAATGGCAGAGATGAAGGACTTTCAATGCACGTATAATAATTCTGCGGGAATCAGCGGCGAGGTGACAGAGGGGCTGAACCTTACGTTTCCGGACGCGTATCTGCATCGGGATACGTTGGCGGCGTTGTCAAAAGCGCTGAAAAAGCATGATAACGCGGCTTTCTGCGAACTGCCTTTCTGTCATACGGTGGAGGCAGAGGCGATGGGCGGAATTATTAATTATGGAAATGAGGTGACGGGGCCAAGGGCTAAGGAGTATATCTGCACGGCGCCGGAGGAACTGCTTAAACTGCCGGAGATTGACTTTTCTTCAGGAAGAATCCATGAAGTCCTGACGGCGTGTAAGATGCTCAGGGAAGAAGGAGAGCATGTGGTGATGCAGGTATCAGGGCCGTTTACCATATTGAACGTACTGATCGACGCGAAATATGTGTTTAAGGCAATGCGCAAGAAACCTGAACTGATGAAGGAGATCTTTTGGAAACTCGGAAACGAGATCTTTAAATTTATGAAAGAGGCGAAACGTTACGGCGCAGATCTGATCAGTTATGCGGACTCTTCCGGAGGCTTGAATATCTTAGGCCCGAAGATGGCGGAACAGGTAGTAGAAGATTTTACCTATGAATTTATAAAAAAAGCGGAGACACTGGCAGACGATCGGACGATGATACTGCTGTGTCCGAAGACGACTTTTGCCTTATTGGGAACGGGAAAGGCTGTTTTCCGGGATCATAAGCTCTCCGGGCCTATGGCGTACGGGGAAGGCTGTATCGAGATGAGGGGAAAGGTAAAGATTGCCGGACAGATGTGTATTAAGAATGTGGGATATCAGTTGGAGAATGCGGTATTTAAGGAGGTTGTACTTATATAGTTTGCTCTATGCCTGAATCAGACGCAAAGGCAGATGTAGGAGAAACTATAGGAGTATGTGAAAAAGACAGGAGGAGTCAGATATGAGTTCAAAAGAAGAGTTATTAAAGCGTCTCTCAGACGGAGTCGTAGATATGGAGGAGGATGATGTAGCGGAGGCGGCCCAGGAATACCTGGACGAGGGTTATCCTGCATTTGACGGGATCATGGAGGGCCTGGTTGACGGAATGAACCGCGCCAGCCAGTTATATGAAGAGGAAGAGTATTTTGTTACGGACGTATTGTTGTGTTCCGATGCGATGTATGCGGGGCTTGACATTTTGCGTCCTCATCTGCCGGAAGTTTCAAATGATGATAAAGTAACCGGAATCATTGGGGTCGTGGAAGGAGATACTCATGATATCGGGAAGAATCTGGTGAAGATTATGCTGGAGACGGCAGGATTCAATATGATTGATCTTGGAAGAGACGTCCCGTTAACAAGATTTGTCGAGACGGCAAAGGAAGAAAATGCAGATTTTGTGTGTATGTCTACATTAATGACGACTACCATGGGCGGAATGGAAACGGTCGTCGGGCTTCTTAAAGAGGCGGGGCTGCGGGATAAAGTGAAGGTAATGATAGGCGGCGGACCGATTTCACAGAAGTATGCGGATAAGATAGGCGCGGACGGGTATTCACAGAATGCAGTGGAAGCGGTGAAACTTGCCAAGCGGCTGCTTAACATTGCGTAAGGAGTAGGAAATAATGACGCCAAAAGAAAGATTAAAAATGATATTAGAAGGGCGGCAGGCGGACAGGCCCGCCTGTATCTGTCCCGGCGGTATGATGAATATGGTAACGTCCGAGCTGATGGACAGGGTAAAGGTCTATATGCCGAAGGCACATACGGATGCGAGACAGATGGCGGAGCTTGCGAAGGCCGTATACGAAGAAGGGTGCTTTGAGAACTATGGAGTTCCTTTCTGTATGACCGTCGAGGCAGAAGAGATGGGCGCAGAGGTGGACATGGGAACCAACGTGTATGAACCTCACGTTACAGGTTATGTGATCAATTCAGTAAGCGAATATAAGAAGCTTAAGACAGTGGATGTAACTCGCGGGCGTGCGAAAGTAGTGCTGGACGCGATCCGTATTTTAAGGGAAGAGACGAAAGACGTGCCTATCGTAGGCAATCTGACAGGCCCTGTCAGTACGGCTAGTTCTGTGATGGAGCCGGTAATATTTTATAAAGAGCTTCGGAAGAAGAACCAGGAAGCTCATGAATATATGGAATTTATCACGGAGCAGCTGATTGCGTTTGGGAGGGCGCAGATAGAGGCGGGAGCCGATCTGATCGCGGTCTCCGATCCGAGCGGAACAGGGGAGATCCTGGGACCGAAGTATTTTAAAGAATTCGCGGTGACTTATATCAATCGGCTTTTGGATGCCCTCCAGGAAGAAAAGATGGGAACGATCGTGCACATATGCGGACAGATGAGTCCGGTATATCAGGAAGTGAACGAAGTGCACAGCAGCGCTTTAAGCTTTGATTCCGTCGTACCGATGAAGGAGGCGAGGGAACATCTGAGAGACAGGGTTCTGATGGGAAATGTGAGCACTTATGCGTTGGAATTCGGTGATCCTGACAGAGTAAAGATGCTGACGAGAAGCTGTATAAAGAGCGGATCGGATATCATATCACCGGCATGCGGGCTTGGTATGAAGTCGCCGCTTCGCAATGTGAAGTCGATTCTTGAAGGTATCGTATCGGCTGATTAAGAAAATGATGGAGGAATAACAGGCTTTAATGGCAGAGATAAAAGTGAAACAGACCGGGAAGAAAATTGAGATCCGGGAGGGGGAGAACCTTCTGGAAGCTTTGCTGGGAGCCGGGATATTCGTGGATAACCCGTGCAGCGGCAAAGGGATCTGCGGTAAATGCAAGGTCAGGATCGTGTCGGGAGAAGTCTCAGGAATAACAGCGTCGGAGGAGCGGCTGCTAAAAGCCGAAGAGATTCAGGCAGGGATCAGATTATCCTGTATGGCGGAAGTATCGGGAGATGTGGAGATCGAATTGCTTCAGAAGGAGCGGAAGCATGAGGTATTGACGAAGGGGTATATGCCTCAATTCGAGAGGGATGTATATGACGATGGATATGGTATTGTGATCGACATAGGGACGACGACGGTAGTCACGGCGCTGATTGATCTTAAGACGGGAAAGGAACTTGCCAATGCATCCATGATCAATGCGCAGAAGCAATATGGCCTGGATGTTTTGACGCGGATTACATATGAGTATGAGCATCCTGACTGCGGGATTCAAAAGCTGCAGGAGGCGATCGTGAATTCCATCAACGCCATGATCGGTGAAGCCTGTCAGGAAGCGGCGGTTGACAGGAGGGATATCAGGGAGATTGACGTAGCGGCAAACTGTACCATGACGCATATGCTTCTGGGCGTGGACGCACGGTCTATCGGGAGATCGCCGTATCGGCCCGTGTTTACGGAGGCAAAAGATCTGCCGGCCAGGGAGATCGGAATCGAAGCGGCAGAGGATACGAGATTGTACTGTCTTCCCCAGGTATCGGCCTATATCGGCGCAGATATCGTGGCGGGAGCCTACGTATGCGAGCTTTGGAAGGAAAGAGGAAATGTACTCTTTATTGATATCGGGACGAACGGCGAGATCGTGCTGGCAAGTAACGGAAGGCTTCTTAGCTGTTCCTGCGCGGCGGGACCGGCGTTGGAGGGAATGAATATAAGCTCCGGTATGAGGGCGGCGGAAGGCGCGGTCGAAGATGTAGAGATTACGGATCAGGGAATCAGACTTAAGGTTATCGGAGATCAGGAACCGGCCGGATTGTGCGGAAGCGGAATCCTTGCCGTGTTAAAGGAACTGCTTCGGACCGGTATCGTGAAGAAGACAGGGGTGTTTGTCAAGAAAGATAAGCTTAAGGAGGATGATTACCGTTATTCTATGATTCAGATGAACGGAACGAAGAGGGAATTCATTCTCTGTGAGAATCCCAAGCTATTGGTAACGCAGGGAGACGTGCGGCAGGTACAGCTCGCCAAAGGAGCGATTCTGTCCGGATTCACGGCGCTCCTTGGAAAGGCAGGCATTTCGATGGAGGATCTTGATAAAGTAATGATAGCCGGACAGTTTGGCGCGCATCTTCCGTCAGAGTCGCTGATCGGAACGGGAATTTTGCCGGGAGAAGTAGAAGGAAAATTAGTTTATGTGGGGAATTCCTCCAAGACGGGAGCCTATATGACCCTGATGTCCGAGAGAGTAAAGCGTGAGACGGAACGGCTGGCCAGGAAGATGGAGTACATGGAACTGGCAGAGACAGAGAACTACGAGAGGATATTTACGGAAAGTATGATATTCCCGGAGAATAGATGAGTTTTCAGACAAAATATGAGGGTAGTAAAAGGGAGGTGCGGACATATATGGAATACGAAGAATTAAGACGGCTGATGAGCGGCCAGAGAGAAGAGATGACTGCGGCGGAGCGGATGAAAGCGTATAATGCAGGGGAGGAAGTGGATTATATACCTTATACACTGCAGGCGCCTGATCCGGCTATGGCGGATATATTCGGATTTACGACGACACAGTTTGCAAGAGACTTTGAAGTAAAGAGCGAGGTCATACGGAGGAGAAAAGAAGAATTCGGTCTGGACAGTTTTAATGTGGGGCTGGGGCTTAAGACGATCGGAGGCGCGCTTGGATCGAAGCTTAATGCACCGGAACATGGGATTGATTATGTAGAAGAGCATATACTTAAGAATTATGCGGATTTTGACAGGCTGGAGGTGACTGATCCCTATAAGAATCCGGTACTTGCGCCGATTCTTGAGAGTGCGAAGCGGTTAAAGGACCGGTTTCCGGACGTCAGTATGACTACCAGCGTGGCGGGGCCCATCTCCACGGCGATCGCGGTTCGCCCGGTGGAGATGGTGCTCAAGGATACCCGTAAGAATCCGGAGATGCTGCACAAATTACTGGATCTGACGGTGGAATGTTCTTTGAGGTGGTTCGAGGCATTCTGCCATGAATTCGGACCGGTCGGAACGAATTTCTCTGATCCGGTGACTTGTATGGATGTAATCAGTAAGAAACAGTTTGACGAATATTCTCTTCCCTATATTAAGAAATTAATTGACGGGACGGAGAAAATTATGGGATCCAGACCGGGCGCCCATATCTGCGGAAAGACAAGCCCTATCTGGAACGATCTGGCGGACGCGGGACTGTTCTCTTTTAGTATCGATAACTGCGAGGATCTTGCCGTCGCGAAAGAAGCGGTGGGCGGCCGGATGAGGATCGCAGGGAATGTGCCGCCTGTGGATGTGATGAAGGAGGGGACTATTGACGAGGTGATTGCTTCCTGTAAGGAATGTCTTGAGAAATGTGCGGACAGTCCCGCCGGATTCATCCTGAATACAGGCTGCCAGCTTCCCATAGGAACGCCGAAAGCGAATGTGGAGGCGTTTATCTATGCGGCAAGAAAGTACGGACGCGGGGCGCGGATCGGGAAGATGCCGAAAGGAATTACGGAAAATTGATCTGGTATCGATATTTTAGAGATAAAAGATGATGGAGAAAAGTGAGTTGAAAAAGGTGGGAGACTGCATGAACTGCAGGAACTCTCACCTTTTTTATTCTATCCTTTTAGTCCGTTCAACGCAACTCCTGCTTCGAATTTTGACTGAAGAATCAGATAGAAGATGAACGGGGGCAGAAATGCAATCGTGGAGCAGGCCATCTTAAGCCCGACGTCCACATCGTACTGCGCTTTCATCGTGGTTAGCGCCAGCGGGAGCGTCCGCATCGTGTCATTCGTGGTAATGATCAGTGGCCAGGTGAAGTTATTCCATGCGCCGATAAAAGTAAAGATTGCGAGAGTCAGCATGGCGGATTTCACCAGAGGCAGAATCACGGTCCATAAGATCTTATGATTAGAAGCGCCGTCAATTCTGGCGGATTCCAGCAGCTCGTTGGGAATGCCGAGAATCGCCTGACGCATGATGAAGACTCCGAAAGCTGTAGGAAGCGGAAGAATCAGCGCTTTAAAAGTATTCACCCATCCCAGTCCCCGGACAACGATATATAACGGTACCAGTATAACCTCGGAAGGAACCAGCATGGTCAATATCAGCAATAGAAAGATCTTGTCATTTCCTTTGAATTTGAGTTTGGCGAAAGCGAAACCGGCGGTACAGCTTGTGAAAAGCGTCAGGGCAACGCCGGCAAATGCAACGATAATACTATTCAGAAGGTAACGCCCGATTGTATCGCCGGCGAAAATCTTCCGGTAATGCTCTGATGTCAGGCTGGACAGAGAGAAACTGAAATCATAAGCATTTAATGTGCTTTTAAAAGACATCAGTATCATGTATACGAATGGCAGGACACAGAGCAGAGATATAAGGATCAGTATCAGATCCCCGAATATATGAGATATTTTCCTCATTTTGTCCACCTCCTATATCTCTGACGATTCACGCTTTATAAAGCGCTGCTGGAATAAAACTACGACCAGAACGATCAACATCAGAACGTTTGATACGGTCATGGCGTATCCGGCTTTTCCGCCCTTGAAGGTAAGCTGATAAGCATACATGACCATGGTGGTCGTCGACATAGAAGGACCGCCGCCGGTCATGGTATATACAATATCGAATACCTGCATAGAACTGATGATAGCCAGGAAAGTATTCAGAATCAGAGTGGGCTTAAGCATAGGAACGGTGATTCTGGAGAAAATATTCCAGGAATTTGCACCGTCCACACGGGCTGCTTCATAGCAGTTATCTGGAATTGACATCAGGGAAGATAAGGTGAGGATCATATAATAGCCCATACCTTTCCATACGATGATCATGGACAGTGTGAAAATCGCCGAGTTGCTGTCGCCGAGGAGCATGGTAGGATCAAGGCCGACCAGGCCGAACAGAAAGTTTACAACCGGGTGCCCGCCGTTTAGGATCGCTTTCCAGACCGTGCCGACTACAGCATTAGAAGACAGCACGGGAATAAAAAGCGACGCTTTGGCAAATTTTCCGAGAAATGTATCCTTCCTGGATGCGATCAGCGTGGCAAGTATTGTGGAAATCAGGATTTGCATAGGTACTGCCGTCACAGTGATCTTAACGGTATTTATAATACATTGCCGAAGTTTATTGTCGCGCAGTAGTTTTTGATAATTGAAAAGTCCGTTGAATTTCGCCGGTGTAATGATATTGTATTTTGTGAAGCTGTAACAGACGGCAATGATCAAAGATCCTGCCACAAAAGTGAGCAGGATCAATGAAATTGGCGTGATGTACGCGTAGGGCGAAAGAACGGACAAGATGTTCTTTTGTTTCTTCATGCTCTTTTCCTATTCTTCGTTGTCAGCCCAATATTCGTCTAAAGTATCATTTGCAAATTCAGCGGATTCATCTAATGCTTCCTGAACTTCCATCTTTTCTTCCATGATAGACTGGATATGTGAAGCAAGGTTTTCAAGAATCTCACTTCCGCATGGACCTACCTGCAGCGGACGCCATTTATCACGGTCTTCCGTAACGATACGCTCCATCTTAGGATCTCCGGTGTACTGCTCTGTCTTCGTCAGAGGGGCGCCGGGAGCGACCTTGTGATACTCGGTCATGAATTCGGAACCGCAGATGTACTTGATCAGTTTCATGGCCAGCTCCGGATTTTCGCAAGCTGACATAATGGAAAGAGAATCAGCGGCGCCGAAAGTACCATAATCTTCATTCTTGAGAGAAGTTACATAATCCCAGTTCAGGTCCGGATAAGACTCTTTGAAAAGAGTTTCCTGTGACTGAGAAGAACGGGTTACGCCGAAAGCGGCCTTGCCGGCGCCGAAAACGGTAGAGAACGCGTCGGTTCCGGATAAGGAGAGTACATTCTCAGGCATATAATCTTTCAGGCTTAGGAAGAACTCAAGCGCTTCTGCGCCGCTCTCGTCATTGAAACGCGCGCTCTTTAGATCATCGGCGTAGATATCTCCGCCGGCCTGCCAGATCAGGCTGTAGATATAGGAATTCAGCATATACAGATTGCTCATATCGCCGCTGTTCAATCCGACGGCATATCCATATTGATCGACCTTGCCGTCGCCGTCAGTGTCCTTGGTTGCTTTCTCGCATATACGTTTGAAGTCTTCCCATGTTTCAGGAGCAGACTCGCCGAGGTCGTCGAGGATATCCTGATTATAATACATTACAAACGGAACGCCTGTTACGATCGGAACGCCGTATAATCCGCCCATCATCTCGCCGCGGTCCAGATAAAGATATTCGTCGTAGTCGGAATCTTCCACCATATCGCTAAGGTCAATAACAGCGCCGGAAGAGATATAGGTAGGATACATCTCGGCGTACATGTAACCGATATCCGGACCCTCGCCTCCGCTGATAGCGGTAGACCATTTCTCCTCGTAAGTATCCCATGGAATCAGTTCTATCTTGACTTCACAGTTGTTCTCTTCTTCAAAATTTGCAAGAAGCGGTTTGAAATTACCTTCGGTGTCGTCGTCCATAGGCGGAAGCCACATAGTCAGCGTAGTCTTGCCGGAATCATCCTTTGCGCCGCCGCCTTCGCTGCCGCCGCCGTTGCCTCCGCATCCGACTGCGAGTGCGGCAGTCAGAGAAGCGCATAACAAAGCGCTCATCAGTTTCTTTTTCATTATGCATTTTCCTCCTGTAAAAGATATTTAAAAAGATACTTAGAATCTGGTAATTACGGAAGTAATTACTTGTTAAATTGCTTCCATAATCATCAAGTTAATTATATATAATCTCTATAATAAAAACAAATTGATATAAATAATGAAAGGAATGAATTATAGAAAATACCTATAATTGTATATCAGAAAAATGCATGGTATGATAAGGTCATAAAGGATATCAGGAGGAGTAATATGAGGATTCAGCAACATAAAGCAGACCAGATGACGCCGCTGGAGAGAAGACAGGCTGTCATAGAGGGAAGAGATTATGACCGGATTCCCTGTATCCCGTTCATGGGAGAGTTTAAGTGTAATCTTACCGGAACCAGCGTATGGGATTTCTGGCATGATCCGCAGAAGATGGCGGATACCGAGATCGCCGCGTTTAACAGATACGGTTATGACAGGATCGTGATCGGTCCGAATACAAGAGGGATTACGGAAGCAATGGGCGGTAAATTCATCTATCCTGAAAAGGGAGTTCCATATGCCGATACTCCGTTGATTCAGGATTATGCCGGACTGGAAGATATGGAGATCATAGATGCGAAGAAGAATGAGAGGATACTTACATTCGTAAGAGAGGCAGAGATTCTGGCAGAGGAGGCGGGGGATATCGTACCTTTGGAGATGAGTATAGGAGGTCCCTTCACGATCGCGTCGAATCTCAGGGGAACGGAGCTGCTTCTTCGGGACTGCAGGAAGTATCCGGAAGAAATACACAGGCTTATGCGGCTGATCACGGAGAGTGAGAAGTCATGTATGGATGTGGCGGCGGAATATGGATTCGGGATCGCTATGGCAGATCCGGTGGCAAACCCTGCCTTGATCGGACCGAGGATGTACGAAAAATTCGTGTATCCCTATACAAAGGAGCTTACAGATTACGCCCTTGAGAAGACGGGGGAGAGGGTGTCGCTTCATATGTGCGGGAAGACCTATAATATCTGGAAATATCTGTGCAGATATGAATTGAATGAACTAAGTCTTGATAATATTGTCGATCTTGAGCGGGCAGCAGAGGAATTGGGAGATAAGATTCCGGTTGCCGGGAATATAGATCCAGTGGAAATCGTGATGAACGGAAGCAAAGAAGAGATATTTCAGGCAGTCCGGTATTGTATTGAGACCGGCAGAAAGATGAAAAAAGGTTATGTGCTTGCCACCGGCTGCGACGTTCCGGATACGGCAGATCCGGTTCAGATTGATTGGATGATGGAGGCGGTCCGAAGATATAAGAAATAGAAAAATCGGGGAAAGCGCAGAGGAAGATATGCGGGCGGAAGAGAGAAAAAAGGGAGAAGGAAAATAAAGAGAAAGATATGCGGGCGGAAGAGAGAAAAAGGGAGAAGGAAAATAAAGAGAAAAAAACAAAGAAAGAAAACAAAGAGAAAAAGCAAAGAGAAAGAAAGGAAACGAAGAAGATGAAGACGGAAGAACTGATGGAGCGTATCCATATGCCGGAGGAAGCGCGGGAATTAGCGTGCAGAAAGCAAATCAGCGAGGGTGAGTATGGTATCTGGAAAGAGAGGTTCTATCAGGATATCAGACAGTTTATCGAAGCCTGGAAGAAGACAGAGAATCGGTATGTATGGGCGTTGGAGTTTTATCTTAAGCTGGCTGCCGACGCCTATGAAGAATACCGGAGGAGAGGTTACACAGATCAAGTATTTGACCAGACTTTTTATGATATTACGATCTGGTGTGAGGAATGCCGGAGGAAACACGGAGTTTATGGGCTTGAAGAGCTGTGGTGGCTTGGACAGTCGGTGAAGCTTAAGTTGTTTAGGCTTGGCAGGCTGCAGTTTGAGCCGATCCTTTTAGAGCATGATATGGAGGGAAGGGAACGGACGGTTAAGGCAGGTACGAAGGTGCTGAATGTACATATTCCTTCCGGAGAGCCGTTGAGGATGGAAGCATGTAAGGATTCTTTTGAAAAGGCAGAGGATTTTTTTGGAGAAGAATATCAGGTTTATGTCTGCGATTCCTGGCTTTTGTCGCCGCATTTGAAAGAGATACTTCCGGATACCAGTAATATCATCCGCTTTCAGAATCTTTTTGAGGTGACGAGAGTGGGTTATGAATATCCGCAGGCAGAGCAGAGGATATTCGAGGTAACGCTGGAAGATAAGAGTCAATATCCGGAAGATACGTTTCTTCGCAAAAAAGCCAAGGCGTATGTTCTTTCCGGCAAAGACCTGGGGATAGGAGAAGGGTTCTTTTATAGGCGACGGAAATAAATGAATATAATATATACATATTATCAATTTAACAACGAGAGTTTCTTCGTCTATAATTAAAATATTAAGAAGGATATATTTTACGAAAGCGAGGAAATGAGTTTATGAAGAAGAGATTGATCAGCGTATTGTTATGCACGGCGATGGCGGCGGTACTGGCAGCGGGATGCGGATCCGACGCAGGTTCGGGCGGCGATACAGGTTCAGGGAACGGCGATGAGAAGGGGGAATCTTCCGATGGAAAGACAACCCTTACATTCTGGTGTCATGAGAATGAGCCCTGGGTAAAATCTTACAAAGAGATGGCGAAGAAATTTGAGGATGCGAATCCGGATTATACGGTGGAGGTACAGGATTATCCGTTTAAAGTGTATAATGATAAGATCCAGACTGCGTTGACTTCGTCAACTGCAGGACCGGATATCGTAGCCGTATGGGGCGGAACAGCTCCGTCTTTTATTGAGTCGGACGCACTTTCAGAGGTGCCGGAAGATCTGGTGAAAGAGTTTGAAGAAGATTATATGGCGCCTACCCTTGGAATATATCAGAAAGAAGGGAAGTACTATGGCGTTCCGATGGAGTTCAACCTGGAATATGGCGGAATGATCGTTAACAAGAAATTATTTGATGATTCGGAGATCGCCTATCCTGAGACATGGGAAGATCTCAGGAAGGTATCGCAGGAAGTTTCCAGGAAAAATGGTGATATCGTAGAGATGAAGGGATTCGAGATGATGGATTCGGATTCTCTGATTTGTAATTATCTTGCCATGATCCTGCAGCAGGGCGGACAGTATCTGAAAGACGACGGTTCTGTTGACTTTGCCACTCCGGAAGGAGTTAAGGCCATGGAAGAGGTTCTTGATATGTACCAGAAGGGCGAGTGCGATCTTGAATGTCTGACGTCAGGCGAATATTGTTTTAATGACGTATATCAGGATAAGGGATATATGGCGTCTGTCGGTTCATGGGCAATCGGAGAGGGCTCAGGTTCTTACGAGCTGACTTATGGCGAGGACTATGAATACGTTCCGGTTCCCCAGTACGGAGACGAGATGGCTTTTGCTTCTGAGACAGGCTGGGGAATTATCATTCCGGAAAACGGCGCTAATAAAGAAGCGGCATGGGAATTCGTGAAATTTTTCAGTGAGCCGGAGAATCTGGTACAGCACAATATTGCATGCAATCAGCTTCCGCCGAGGAAATCTCTGTTAGACAGCGAAGAGTATAAAGAAGCAATGCCGAATATTACATTTTTATTGGATATTCTGCCGAGCGGACAATGGATGGGGCCGTACAATACATCGGATATGCGTGAGATCTTCAACCAGACGTTTATAGATCTGTGTCAGTCTGACAGCCCGGATGTAGAAGGAGCTCTGAAAGACGCGTCGGCAAAGATTACGGAAGGATGCCAGATTAGTTACTCGATGGGTGAATAGTTTGTGAGGGACGGATATCGTATATTGAATTTTGTGAAGATTATGCGTTATTCGTTTGCAGAGCGGCAGAGGATACGTGATGTGTTCTCTGCCATTTTTGGAGAGAGGTATGAAAAATAATCGATTTGTAGCGGCGGTGTTGTTACCCAGTTTTCTATTTTTATTTATATTTTCGTTGTTTCCGGTGGCGTATGGATTGGGGATATCCTTCTATGATTATAATCCGGCGAATTCCCAGAATCCGTTTATAGGTCTTGATAATTACAGGCGTCTGATTCAGGACGAGGTTTTCAGGCTGTCTGTTAAGAATACGGTGCTTTATTGTGTGGTCGCAGTGACGGGAAATATTGTTGTTACACTTTTTCTTGCTGAGATTATCTCCGTACTTCCGGCGAGATGGATGAAGACGATGTTTCGGACGATTCTTTTTATTCCATGTATAGCGCCTATGGTGGGCACGTCTATGGTATGGAAATACGGTATATTCGGCACGGACGGAGGTGTGCTGAACCGAATTGCAGGACTGTTCAATATAGCGCCGAAAAACTGGTTTCTGACGACGTGGCCTATGTTTTTTCTGATCGTTGTCTATACTCTGTGGGCCGATATCGGATACAATGTGGTGCTCTTTACGGCGGGACTGGAAGGCGTACCGAAGGAATTCGACGAAGCGGCGGCGATTGACGGGGCGGGACCGATAAGAAGGTTCCTGTGGATTAAACTGCCATTGATAGGACGGACGTTTGCATTCGTAGCGATTATGACGATGGCAAATTATTTCCAGATGTTTGCTCAGTTCCGTGTATTTGTAGCCAATGGAGGAAGAAACTACTCGGCGATGGTGCTGACGAACTACATATATAAGATGAGTTTTGACAGTTTTGATATGGGTTATGCGTCGGCAGTCGCGGCGGCGCTCTTTGTTATCGTATTTATTGTAGCGATGATTCAGAATAAGATGATGCGTTCAGATTGGAGTTATGAATAATGGAGCAGTTAAAGCATAAGAAACGGTGGAAGTATAAAAAATACCATTATATTATTATTGCATTTCTGGGAATATTTTCAGTCGGTATGATGTATCCCATGGTCTGGATGTGCCTGACATCCTTTAAGAGCAATTCGGAGATCCGGATGCACCGGACGAAATTTCTGCCGATTGAGTGGACGGCGGAAGGTTATCAGAGTGCATTTGAACGCGCGCCGATTGTAAGCTGGTTTGCGAACAGCATGTTTGTGACAATATGCGTGACAGCGGCAGTGATCCTGACCAGTACGTTAATCGGGTTTGTCTTTGCGAAATATGCTTTCAAGGGGAAGAAGATTTTATTTGCGCTTTTGCTGGCGACCATGATGGTTCCGCCGCAGGTAACGATGATTCCCAGATATCTGATGATTCAGAAGATGCATCTTTTTAATACAAGGTGGTCGTTGATCGTGCCGGGACTTGTCAGTGCGTTTTCGATCTATCTGGCGAGGCAGTTTATTGCAGATATCCCGGACAGCCTGTGTGAGGCGGCTAAGATTGACGGGGCAGGACCGCTTCGGATTTATTGGCATGTCGTCCTGCCGAATATTAAGCCGGCAATCGGTTCTATCGGGATATTTACGGCTATGATGCACTGGAATGATTATCTGAATCCGCTTCTGATGTTAAATGATATGGAGAAGATGACTTTGCCGCTGGGACTTGTAATCTTCGACAGCCAGAGATCGACGGATCTGTCTGCGACGATGGCGGCGGC
>CAJUFA010000035.1:27186-31701 GCA_910585725.1 uncultured Dorea sp.
TTGTAATCTTCGACAGCCAGAGATCGACGGATCTGTCTGCGACGATGGCGGCGGCAACACTGATCATGCTGCCGATGATCATCATATTCCTGATGTTCCAGAAGCAATTTATCAAGGGAATGACCATGAGCGGCATAAAGTAGAAAATGTAATAGCAGAAAATGCATAATAACAGAAAATATATAATAACAGAAAATGTAATAGCAGAAAATGTTATAACAACAGAAGATGTATAATAACAGAAAATGTAATAGCAAAAAATGCATAATAACAGAAAATGCATAATAACAGTGAGGTAAAAAGTGTATGTTTAAACAGAAGGAAGTAAAGTATGAGATGAAGTTATTAAGTTCCCTGGCGAAAGTGTTTCAGGACGAGATGCCGGTGTATAAGCCGGAATGTCTGAAATTGAGCGCTCTGTGGGGAGAGACGGTATCTTTCCAGGCGGCGTATACCGGAGACTTCTTTATGCGTGAACGTCTGGACGTAAGAGTAGTGTCTCCGATAGGAAGATGGGTTCGGGTCAGAACGGTAGAGCAGGTTCCCGTAGGGCGCGCGACGAATCGGATCGTAGACGACAATTATCTGAAGACGACTTCCGGACTTTATCCGGATCTTCTTCGTGATCTGAAGGAGGGGAAGGCAGTCGTTTGCTCTCATCAGTGGAGAAGTCTCTGGATTGACGTAGACGTGACCGAAGAGATTCAGGCCGGAGAGTATGAGATTGAGATACAGCTTGTGAAGGAAGAAGAGGTTGTATGTTTCGCCGTTATGAAAGTTCAGGTGATCGGAGCGGTTTTGCCGAAGCTTGATATCATGCATACGGAGTGGATGCACGCGGATTGTCTGGCGGATTATTATCATGTGGAGGTATTCTCGGAGGAACATTGGGAGATTCTTGAGAATTATTTTCATGAATATGTGAAGAGAGGGTGTAACATGATGCTGACGCCGCTCTTTACATCACCTTTGGATACGGCTGTCGGTCTTGAGCGTACGACGACCCAATTGGTTGATGTGGAAGTGAAGGAGGGGGAGTACCGGTTTGGATTTGAAAAGCTGAAGAGATGGATCGATCTGTGTAAAGATTGCGGTATCGAGTATTATGAGATGTCTCATCTGTTCTCGCAGTGGGGAGCGAAATACGCACCGAAGGTTATGGCGATGGTGGATGGAAAGGAAGAGAAGATATTTGGATGGCATACGCCTGCAGTGGGAGAATACACGAAGTTCCTTCATAGTTTCCTGCCCCAACTGGTCGGGAAGCTGCGAGAATGGGGAATCGCTGACGTCACGTACTTCCATATTTCCGATGAGCCGAGAGAAGAGCACCTGGAAAGTTTTAAGGCGGCGAAGGAATCGCTGGGGAATCTTCTGGAGGGCTTCCATACTTTTGACGCCCTTTCGAGTTATGAGTTCTACCGCCACGGACTGATTGATAAGCCGATACCGGGAAATAATGAGATCGAGGAATTTCTCGCGCATGGGCTTACGGATATGTGGACCTATTATTGTACCGGTCAGTTCTATGAGGTGAGCAATCGGTTTATGTCGATGCCGTCGGCGAGAAACAGGATCTACGGAGTGCAGTTGTTCAAGTATGATATTATTGGTATACTTCATTGGGGGTATAATTTTTATAACAGCCAGTTCTCCATCGAACATATCAATCCTTATGAGATAACCGATTCTGACAATGCATTTCCGTCGGGAGATCCGTTCCTGGTATATCCGGGAAGCGACGGACATCCGGAGGAATCTATCCGCATGATGGTTCACTATGAAGCGCTCACGGACTTGAGGGCCCTTAAGCTTCTGGCATCTCTTACCAGTAAGGAGCATGTGATAGAGCTGATCGAGGGAGAGCTTGCAGAGCCGTTGACATTCAAGAGATACCCGAAGTCGGATATGTATCTGATTACATTAAGAAACCGGGTCAACCGTGAGATTGCCCGAATAATTGATTAAACAGGCTGACGCCCGGCCTTGAAAGAATCCGCAGATTGCTTTAAATTCGAGGGCACTGAAAAACTCCCACTTTTTTGGCGGGAGTTTTCTCTTTTCTATATATAAACGGCATATATAGAAAATCACTCTAATATATACAAAGAAATTGCCGCTTTACTGGACAATAGGTTCAGCCAACCTCGTGATTCTCAAGAACAGCAGTTTGAACATCATCTCTGACTCTTTTGCCGGACGCCCGAATTTTTACAATACTGTTTACGCAACATTGGATTTACAAAGCTGAAATCGATATTCTCTTTCATCTTTCGCAAAAGATGGTCAGCGGGAACGATTGCATCGTAAATTCTCCTTTATCTTCTGACTGCAAGCCCTATCGTACCTACTACCGGAAGCGTCATGCTGCCATTGAAGCATTAAGTAGGATTCTGTGGGGATTTACAGCGAAAGAGACTATTGAGATACTAAATGAATTTTGCCCCGAAGATTAAAGTAATCGACATTTCATAGATGGATAGTCATAATAGATATAAAAAACTAAGGAGTATCCATTTATGAACAGATTAGAGATTTTAATTGCAAGTTACATGAAAAATTGTGAATCCATCAAAAAACTGGATAAGAAAACCCTGAAGGCTTATCGTATTGATTTGGCGCAATTTCAGACATTTATGCTGGCATACCCTGATTTTGAAGATAAGAATGTTATAAATGATTACATTTCCTCGCTACATGACCAGTATAAGCCGCGGACTACCAAAAGAAAGATTGCTGCTTTAAAAGCCTTCTTCCATTATTTAGTTTATGAAGAGTTGATTGCTACAAATCCCTTTGACAAAATAAATGTGAAGTTTCGGGAACCGCAAATACTGCCCCGTACAATACCGGAAACCACGATTGCCACATTTATCTCCACAATGTATAAACAAAAGTCACTTGCAGCTACAACGTATCAATACAATGCGGTACTTCGTGACATCACGATCATTGAAATGCTCTTTTCCACAGGCGTCAGAATCTCTGAGCTGTGCGCCTTAAGAATACAGCAGATAGATCTGGTATCCTACAAAATAATCATTTATGGAAAAGGCTCCAAAGAACGCCTGATACAGATCGGCAATGATGACGTCAAAAAGGTAATTGCCGAATATTATGCTGCATTTCAAGCTGATATTGCCGCCACCGGATGGTTCTTTATCAATCGGCTCCATCAGCGGTATTCAGAGCAGTCTGTGCGGGCCATGATTGTAAAATACTTAAAATTGGCTATGATTGACATGCATATTACTCCACATATGTTCCGCCATTCATTCGCCACTTTACTGCTGGAAGCTGACGTTGACATCCGTTATATACAAAAAATGCTTGGTCACAGCTCGATCAAAACGACTGAAATATATACGAGTGTATCCATGGCAAAGCAGAATAATATCCTGATGACTAAGCATCCACGGAACTTTATGCATCTAAACGAATGTTAGAAACGTGTTTTCTCCTCCGCTGTCCTGAAGAAAAAGCAGTGAACTTTTCTTCTGAACTACGTTCACTGCTTTACTACTGCTTTTATCAAATCACTGCGCTATGTCAATACAGGCTTCTTTTGCGCAATAATGGCTTTGACTTCTTCAGCGCTTTTTCCGCCACATCCGCTATCTGTTCTAATGTATAACCTTTTTCATACATATTAAAAATAAATTTAGCCCCTTCTTTGGCTTTTCCTATGGCTTCACCTCTAGCCTCGCCTCTCTCCAATATTCCCTGACTCAGATTACACATTGCATTCACATTCTTTCTTATTCTGTCATCCACCGGTATATTATACTCATTCTCCATAATACTTAATTTTTCATCAACAGCTAACTCCATTGATAATAATGTACTCAGCAGGCGGTGCAACTCATATTTACCAACATGCTCTGGCAGTTCATTTGATATGCCAATCAGGACGATATTTAGCAAGTCAAGTCTGCCTTTCCACGAATAAGAGCCTAACAGCTTATCATCCGTTAGATGAACGTAATCCAAGCTGTTCTCATCCATGGCCATGCACGCCCATATCGAGAATACGCGTCGAATGTCGTTATAATTTGTTTTAACAAAATCTCTTTCCTTCTGGGACGAAACAAGACGGCTCACCGGTTCCACCGGAACTACACTGATAAACGAATCTCCTTCAATATATGAAACAACATCCTTTGGGTTCATACCGTGAAATTCATCAACAGTCTTTACCAGGATATGCGCCAGTATAATCTTATTGCTGCGCAATTGCTTTGTTTTTTCATCATATTGGGCTTCTGTATCTGCTGCACTTACTGTATTGCGAAGCTTTGTATTCACGGTTCTCCTCCTTTGGTGTATTTGCCAAGAAATATACAGGCTCTCACAAAAGGCATATGATCTTGTTACTACTATACCCTGAAACCCGCTTTGAATCAACTGAGTTTTTATGGTCAAATAGGTAATCTCCATAATATCCAGTTTTCCCGCATAATGAATCCGACATTGAAATTCCATTCATCATAAACAGAGGATAATTGATAGTTATCC
>CAJUFA010000036.1 GCA_910585725.1 uncultured Dorea sp.
CTTTTTCATGAAATAACATAACCATGAGAAACCGCGGAAATACGTTGTTTCAACTTTTTTTGCAATTCTAAGAATCCGTAAAATAGTCCCATCTTCCGCATTGAATTAAAATCCCGAAGCCCTTTAAAATAAGGATCTGCGGGATTTTTTATTTTGAATTCAAAAAAGGGGGGATTACGATGGATGAAACGCTGAATATTTTAAAGACGGAATTGTACGTCAGAGATCAGGATTTAAAAGAATTTGGGCTTGATATTGATTTGGAAAACAGAATAGCGTAATTATAGATTTAATAGGACTGTTTGTAAATCCATTTGTTACGTTCATTTGCAGTTTTTCTTTTGTTGTTTTTTTACGTTTGGACTGAATAAAGGGAACCCGATTTACGAGGCTTCTAACCGATTTATGAATTGAATTACAATTTTGTCGATTTTTAAATAAAGGGGATTAAAATGGGAATGTTGCACTTAGCATATTCCCTTTTTTATTTTCATATGATATAATTTATCATATTATGGCAATATTTAGAGAAGGCGGGATAAGGAGTATAGATTTATGAAGAGAGTGTTGTTAAAACTCAGCGGGGAGGCTCTTGCCGGGGATAAAAAAACCGGATTTGACGAGGCGACCTGTATAGAGGTGGCGAATCAGGTAAAGCGTCTGGCAGACGACGGTATTCAGGTTGCTATCGTGACAGGCGGAGGTAATTTCTGGCGGGGAAGAACCAGCGAGACAATCGACCGTGTGAAAGCGGATCAGATTGGGATGCTTGCGACGGTTATGAATTGTATCTATGTATCAGATATTTTCCGTTATGTGGGGATGAAGACGGAAGTATTTACGCCGTTTGTATGCGGCGCTTTTACGTCGCTGTTTTCAAAGGATGCGGCGATAGCGGCATTGGAAGAGGGAAAGGTCATCTTCTTTGCCGGCGGAACCGGGCATCCGTATTTCTCGACGGATACGGGAGCAGTTCTTCGCGCGATAGAGATCGAGGCCGATGCGATGCTGCTTGCGAAAGCGATCGACGGTATCTATGACAGCGATCCGAAGCTGAATCCGGAAGCGAAGAAGTATGACGAGATATCTATTCAGGAAATTATCGATAAGAAATTAATGGCGGTGGATCTGACAGCGTCTATCATGTGTTTGGAGAATAAGATGCCGATGTTGGTGTTTGGTCTGAATGAAGAGAATAGTATTGCAGAGACGATGACAGGAACATTTACAGGAACAAAAGTGACTGTATAAGAATAAGGGAGGATTTATTATGAATGAAAGACTCAAGGTGTACGAAGAGAAGATGACGAAGACGATGGGGAATCTGGAAGGCGAATTGGGGGCGATCAGAGCTGGGCGTGCGAATCCGAACGTGCTGAATAAGCTCAGAGTGGATTATTATGGGACGCCTACGCCGATACAGCAGGTGGCGAACGTGTCCGTACCGGAAGCGCGCATGATCCAGATCCAGCCATGGGAGAAGAACATGCTGAAAGTGATTGAGAAGGCGATCCAGGTATCAGATCTTGGAATCAATCCTACCAACGACGGAACTATGATTCGGCTTGTATTCCCTGAGCTGACGGAGGAACGTAGAAAAGAACTGGTAAAGGACGTTAAGAAGAAGGGCGAGGCGGCGAAGGTTGCTGTCCGTAATATCCGCCGCGACGGAAATGATATGCTGAAGAAATTGAAAGGATCAGATGTATCGGAGGATGAGATTAAAGATATGGAGACAGAGCTTCAGAAACTGACGGATAAGTATGTGAAGGAAGTGGACAAAGCTGTAGATAACAAATCCAAAGAGGTAATGACGGTTTAAAGAATTGTGCAGAATCGATATATGCGGACGGCATAGTTCTTGATGAGAGAGGGGACAGATCAGAAGCTTGTGTGCAAGGTCTGTCCTCCCTTCATGTCATATTCAGACAGTCTGTTGCAAAGAGGAGAGAAATCAAATGATTATACCACAACATATTGCGATTATTTTAGATGGAAATGGGCGCTGGGCGAAGTCAAAAGGAATGCCCCGTAATTATGGTCATGCTCAGGGAAGCAAGAATGTAGAGCGCATTTGTGAGGATGCGTATCGTATGGGGGTCAAATATCTGACGGTGTATGCGTTTTCCACGGAGAACTGGAATAGGCCGAAGGATGAAGTAGACGCGTTGATGAAGCTTCTGAGGAATTATATGAAGACTTGTCTTAAGACGGCGGCAAAGAATGATATGAAGATCCGCGTGATCGGTGATGTGACAAGGCTTGACAAAGATATCCGGACCAGAATTGAAGAGCTTGAAGAGGCCACGAAGAATAACGGCGGTTTGAATTTTCAGATTGCCATTAATTATGGAAGCAGGGATGAGATGATCCGTGCGGTGCGAAATCTGGCAAAGGATTGCCAGGAGAACAGGCTTGATCCGGAGGCGGTTGATGAAGCAGTATTCGAAAGATATCTGGACACACATGATATTCCGGATCCGGATTTGCTGATTCGTACCAGCGGAGAATTGCGGTTGTCGAATTACCTGCTCTGGCAGCTTGCATATACAGAATTCTATTTTACGGATGTTTTATGGCCTGATTTTTCAAAAAAGGAGCTTGAGAAAGCGATCGAGCAATATAACGCCAGAGACCGGCGTTTTGGAGGAGTGAAGGAGGAGCGGGAACGGAATGTTTAAGACAAGGCTGTTAAGCGGAATTGTGTTGGTTGTTGTGCTGATTGTGACAGTAGGGTATGGGAATGAACTTTTATTTGCGTTTACCGGAGCGATCAGTCTGATTGGAATGAAGGAATTGTATCAGGTGGTCGGAGTACAGAACCGGGCGCTGGGGATGGCGGGATATCTGGCGGCGCTTTTTTACTATAGCTTGCTCTGGGTGAATCATATGGAGTATATGACTATGCTTTCTATATTGTTTCTTGTTGCGGTTATGGCGGTGTATGTGTTTACATTTCCGGCATTCAGGGCAGAGCAGGTAATGACGGTATTCTTTGGATTTTTTTATGTGGCTGTGATGCTTTCTTATGTATACCAGACGCGTATGCTGCCTGAAGGGCATGTAGTGGTGTGGCTGATCTTCTTAAGTTCATGGGGATGCGATACATGCGCTTATTGTGTGGGGGTTTTGTTCGGCAGACATAAGATGGCGCCGAAGTTAAGCCCGAAGAAGTCTGTAGAAGGCGGGATCGGCGGGATTGTCGGAGCCGCTTTGCTGGGCGCGCTTTTTGCGCTTGCCATGAACCGATGGGGGGGAGCTTCGGCAGATCCCCTGCATTATGTAATCATTTGCGCGGCAGGAAGCATGATATCTCAGATTGGAGACCTGGCGGCATCCGCGATCAAACGTAACCACGAGATCAAGGATTATGGGAAGTTGATTCCGGGGCACGGCGGCATTCTGGACCGGTTTGACAGTGTGATTTTTACCGCGCCGATTATCTATTATCTTGCGACGCTTGTCTAGAAGGAAGTGTCTGTTCGCACCATTGCGTCAGTACATTATATCCTGAAAAGTTAAGAAGTGATAATATGGCGAAAGCTTCGCCATATATATAGTAAAGAGAGGTATATATGAAAAAAATAGCGATTTTAGGTTCCACAGGCTCTATCGGAACACAAACTCTGGAGGTTGCCAGAGAGAATGGTGATATTGAAATTACAGGTCTTGCGGCAGGGAGTAATATTGCGCTTCTGGAGAAGCAGATCAGGGAATTTACTCCGAAGCTTGCCGCCGTCTGGTCTGAAGAAAAAGCACAGGGACTGAGGATGCGTGTTGCAGACACGAATACGGAGATTGTATCCGGGATGGATGGGCTTCTTGAGGTATCAACTCTGGGAGATACGGAGATACTAGTGACAGCTGTTGTGGGCATGATCGGAATACGTCCGACGATTGAAGCAATTAAGGCGGGAAAAGATATTGCGCTTGCCAATAAAGAGACGTTGGTTACGGCGGGACATATTATTATGCCGTTGGCTGGAGAGAAGCGGGTTTCCATTCTTCCGGTTGACAGTGAACACAGCGCGATCTTTCAGTCTTTACAAGGAAATGAACCAAAAGCAGTCCATAAGATTCTTTTGACGGCTTCCGGCGGGCCTTTTCGGGGAAAGAAAGAAGAGGAATTAATGGAAATCCGTGTGGAGGACGCGCTGAAGCATCCGAACTGGTCTATGGGTCAAAAGATCACGATAGATTCATCCACTATGGTTAATAAAGGACTGGAAGTGATCGAAGCAAAATGGCTGTTCGGTGTAGACGTGGATCATGTGCAGGTTGTGGTGCAGCCGCAGAGTATTATTCATTCTATGGTTGAGTATGTGGATGGAGCGGTTATGGCACAGCTGGGGACGCCGGATATGAAGCTGCCGATTCAGTATGCTTTATATTATCCGCAGAGACGGTATCTACCAGGAGAAAGGCTGGATTTTTTAAGTCTTGGGAAGCTGGATTTTGAAAAGCCGGATATGGATACGTTTTATGGTTTGAAGCTGGCATATGAAGCGGGAAGGGCAGGAGGATCGCTTCCGACAGTATTCAATGCGGCTAATGAACTGGCGGTCAGGATGTTCTTGAATCGGGAGATTAAGTTCCTTGAGATTGTGGAGATTATCGAAGATTGTATGAAGGCGCATCAAAACATTGAGAATCCAAGTCTTCAGCAGATACTTGATGTGGAAACGGCGACGTATGACAGGATTAGAAGTAGGAGGTAACTCATAAATTGGGTATTGTATTGGCGATCATTATCTTTAGTTTTATTGTATTCTTTCATGAACTGGGACATTTTCTTCTGGCAAAGAAAAATGGAATAGACGTACAGGAATTTGCGATTGGGATGGGACCGACTCTGTACGCCCGGGAATATAAAGGGACGAAATATGCGGTCCATGTTCTGCCGATCGGCGGTTTCTGCGCTATGGGAGAGGACGATGAAGCGACGGACTCACCGGGGAATTTTAATAACAAGTCCGTATGGGCGCGGATCTCAGTTATAGCGGCGGGGCCGGTTTTTAACTTCATACTTGCGTTTATATTTGCCGTGATTTTGATTGGTCTGGTGGGATACGACAAGCCGGTGGTGGACTCGGTGGAGGAAGGATATCCTGCCAAAGAAGCGGGGATAGGGCCAGGAGATACAATTGTGAAGCTGGGAGATAAAAAAGTGCATATCTTCCGTGAGATAAGCATGTATAATCAGTTCCATCAGGGAGAAGAGATAGAAATAACGTATAACCATGAAGGTAAGGAAAAGACTGCCTTGCTTCAGCCAAAGATGGATGAGGAGGCGGGTTATTATCGGCTTGGGATTACAAGTACGGGGTATACGAAAGCGAATATTCTGACGGCGATGCAGTATGGGGTATATGAAGTAAAATACTGGATTGATGTTGCGCTGGGGAGCCTTAAGATGTTAATAACCGGACAGGTAGGGATAGACCAGGTATCCGGACCGGTGGGAATCGTAAATGTGGTAGGCACGACCTATAAGGAAAGTAAATCTTATGGAGTCTTTGTCGTAGTGGTAGAACTGATGAATCTTGCGATTTTATTAACCGCCAATCTGGGCGTTATGAATCTATTGCCCTTACCGGCGTTGGACGGCGGAAGGCTGGTGTTTTTGTTCATAGAGGCAGTAAGAAGGAAAAGAGTTCCGCCGGAGAAGGAAGGATATGTACATCTGGTGGGAATTATGCTGCTGATGATATTGATGGTATTTGTCATGTATAACGATATCAGGAGGATATTTTTCTAGTGTACTCGGCTTAATTACCAAGAGGTCTGATTTGGTCCGGATATAGTGTGATTGGCATACTCATTTTCAGTCGGAAGTTTTTGATCAGAAATAATTCTGCTTGACTTGGAGTGGACTCTAAGTGGTACACTGAATATGGATGAAGGAATAAAGAATGAAGGTGGGTACATGACAATCTCGGAAGTTAGCAAAAAATATGGAATTTCGCAGGATACGCTCAGGTATTATGAACGTGTGGGAGTGCTCCCGCCGGTGCATCGGACCAAGAGTGGTTTAAGAGATTATACGGCGAAAGACTGTGAATGGGTAGAGCTGGCCGGTTGCATGAGGAGCGCCGGTCTTCCGATAGAAGCCCTGACGGAATATGTCAGATTGTGCCAGTCCGGCGATGAGACGTTTCGCGAGAGACGTGATCTGCTGCTTAAGCAGAGGCAGCAGCTTGTATCGCAGATAAAGATTATGGAAGAGACTATGGAAAGGCTGGATTATAAGATTTCCTGTTATGATAAAGCAGTAAAGACAGGTAAGTTGATCTGGTATTAGAGGGGGGTGTATTCAGAGAAATTGATTGTGGATATTATCCGTCGGAAAGATTGCGCGGTAGGACAGTGAAATAAATGTGTTCTCAAAGAAGCGGGTGCAGCAGAGAGGACATATCAGACAAGGAGGAATAAGGATATGGTTTATAAGAAGTTTCAGGATTTGCAGTTGTCAGCGCTTGGTATGGGAGCGATGCGCTTTCCCGTTATAGACGGCGATGATCAGAAGATTGATGAAGAAGCGACTGCAAAGATGGTAAAGTATGCGATTGAGCAGGGAGTCAATTATTTTGATACGGCTTGGGGATATCACGGCGGTAATTCCGAGTTGGTTATGGGAAAGGTGCTGAGCGGGTATCCCCGTGAGAAATTTTATCTTGCGACAAAGTTTCCGGGATATGATCTTGCTAATATGGAAAAGGTAGAAGAGATATTTGAAAAGCAGCTGGAAAAATGCAGGGTTTCTTATTTTGATTTCTATCTGTTCCACAATGTTTGCGAGATGAATATCAACGAATATTTAGATGAGAAGTATGGGATATTTGAGTATCTGGTGAAGCAGAAAGAAAATGGCAGAATCCGTCATCTGGGATTCTCTGCTCACGGCAGTATTGAGGTAATGAGGCGCTTCCTGGAAGCATATGGGGAACATATGGAGTTTGGTCAGCTTCAAGTGAATTATGTGGACTGGAAGTTCCAGGAGGCAAAGGCGAAGGTGGAATTATTGAAAGAATATGATATTCCGGTATGGGTAATGGAACCGCTCCGCGGGGGAACATTGGCTTCACTTTCTGAAGAGCATGTCAATAAACTGAAAGAGCTTCGTCCGGAGGAGAAGATCCCGGCCTGGGCATTCCGTTTCCTGCAGTCGATTCCGGAGGTAGTCGTAACTCTTTCGGGAATGTCGAATTATAAACAATTAGAAGAGAATATACATACTTTTGAAAGTGAGAAACCTCTTGATTCAAAGGAGAGGGAGGAGATTCTTGCGATTGCTGATAAGATGGTAAACGGCGTGCCTTGTACGGCTTGTCATTATTGTACGAGTCATTGTCCCCAGAGTATTGATATCCCGTCTATGCTGAATCTTTACAATGAGCATAAGTTCACGGGAGGCGGGTTCATCGCTCCGATGGCGCTTACAACTGTGCCGGATGACAAGAAGCCGTCTGCCTGTGTGGGATGCAAAAGCTGCGAGGCAGTCTGTCCGCAGCAGATCAAGATCTCGGAAGCTCTGGCAGATTTTGCCGGGATGTTGAATTCATAATGTTAAATACCCCGTAGCTTGCTGATAGGATTTTGGTATCCTTTAGCTTGCGCGGGGTATTTAATTTTCGGAAGTATGTGTTCAGCGTCAGAGAATGCATTGTCGGTTCAAGAAAAGATCTCAGACTACACTAGTTCAGCGATTCGGGAGACTCCGACGTAGATTTCCGATATTTTGTACCATGTCTTATAATCTGTGATGCCTGTCGCAGGAAGACCGAATACGGATTGGAACTTACGGACGGCGGCGGAAGTGGCAGGACCGTAGATTCCGTCTACCGCGATCTTTGGAATTGCCGGATAGGCTCCGGCGATTACGTTAATCTGCTCCTGGAGTTGACGGACTTTGTCGCCGCGTGAACCGATTTCCAGATTATAACCCGGCCAGGAAGCGGGGATACCGGAGATGGCTTCGGCGGTGTTGATATACATGTTGGCGCCATAATAGTAGCGAAGTATCTCTATGGCGGAGTAACCCTGGTCGCCTAAGGACTTAGACCCCCACTGTGTCATCCAATTCGGGCATTGAACCTGCCTTCCGTCGCAGTACTGCGTCAGGATCGGCTGTTTGACATTCGGGCGAGAGAGGTAGTTGGAAAAGAGCTCATCTACGATCACGGATATTGTATTGAAAATATTACGTTCAGGGATCCACTTGTGGTCAAAGGCAGTAGAGGAAGTAATCGTAAATTCATATCCCTGATTGCGGTACCATTCTGTGTAAACTCTATTCAGCGTAAAGGACATAATGGCCAGTACGTTTGCCCGTATCGTGTTTGCAGGCCAGGTGGCATAGATTTCACTGGATGCGACGTTCTTGATATAATCCTTATATTTCACATAATAGTTTTGGGCCGTAGTATCCCTCGGACTTCCGTCATGGACGACGATATACTCGGGTACTACGACGCGGCTTAGGACGATCTCGCCCGTCTCGTTGATCGGTTTAATCTCATCTTCGGGTATCTTCGGCGGATAAGTACCATATAAAGTATGTGCAGGAATAACAAAGACATTTTCAGAAATTTCTTGTGTATCCCGCGGGCGAAGGGATATGTTTTGGATAGCGGTTACGGAAGGGAGGATCTCTGCTCCGGCAATACTGACGGGTTCGAAGCCGGGAGCTTCTATCTGGAGCGTATACTCAGAGTAGGGTTGGTTTTCATTTTCCGGGTCCAGACTGTAATCTAAGGGCGGTGTTTCCAGTTCAATCGTCTCGGTTTGACCGGAGGAATCTGTAGTAAGCTGTTCGATCCGACTGTCCGGAACTCCGGTATAGGAGATGGATATGGAAGCGTCTGCAACGGGATAAGAAGTGATCTCAGATGTAAGATTGATCTGAAGTTTTCCCTTATCGGGGGTATCCTGCTGTGCTATATATATATCGTTCATAGAAATACCTCATAGTAAACTCTGTTACTGTCAGAATATGAGTCAAGGAAGAAATTGTTCCTGATATTGTATATTTTCGGAAAATTGAATATAATAGTTATAGATTATCAAGGTAAGACAATCTATATAAGTGAGGAGTAAGTATGAAGAAAAGACGAAAAAAGACGGGGTGCCTACATACATTTGTGGCGCTTGGAGGATTTTTATGCCTGATTATCGCAGTACTCAGCATTTCTTATGGAATTGGTACGAATGTCGATGTTGTAAAGAAGATTGAGAAAAAGCTTATCATGTCCGACAAGGTTCCCTATCAGGAAGTAGTAATTTCGGAAGAAGAAACCGTACAGAAATTCTATTATCAGCAATTGGAAGAAGAGGAAAGGCTGGTATACAGAGAGATTCTGGACGGAATCCGGGAAAACGGAAAAGAAATCTATGTCCATACTTCCGACGCGGAACGGGCGAACGCAATATTTCAGTATATTCTGAAGGATTACCCGGAGATCTTCTGGTGTGATGGTACGATAACCGCCACATCTTATGAAGGGGAAGAGGCATATACAGTATTACAGCCGACATATTCCTATAGTGAGATGGCAAAAGGAATCATGGAGGAAGAGATGGCTTCCGCCATAGAGGAGTGTCTGGTACAGGTTCCGGAGGAGAGTTCGGAATATCAGAAGATTCTGTATGTATATGAATACATTGTAAATACAGTTGATTACGATATGGCGGCGCCGGATAATCAGAATATCTATAGTGTGTTTAAGCATCAGCGTTCCGTCTGCGCAGGGTATTCGAAAGCGGCTCAATATCTCTTGGAGAGGCTTGGCGTGTTCTGTACTTATGTGACGGGAACTACGAGCACCGGACAGAATCATGCATGGAATCTGGTGAAATGTGACGGGGATTACTATTATGTGGATGTGACATGGGGGGATCCTGTGTTTCAGGAGGCGGAGGGAGAAGAAGTAAGCCAGCTTCAGAATATCAGCTATGATTATATGCTTTGTAATGATGAGGAACTGCTTAAGAGTCATACTCCGGATACAGACGCACAGTTTCCGTCCTGCACAAAGATGGACAGAAATTACTATGTGATGAATGGAATGTATTATGATTCTTATGATGGAAGCACGGCGCTGCTGAAAATGAAAGATGTGATTGCGGCCAAAGGCAATCCGTCGGTGTTAAAATTTGCAAACCGGGATCTTTACAATCAGGCGCATGACGACGTGTTTCAGAATGTTATTAAAGCAGCGGCGCAGGATCTGGCGGAGAAGTATGGATTAACAGAGGTGCGTTATCAGTATATGGATGAGCCGGAGAATAATAAGATTACGATTTATTGGCAATATGAATAAAAACCGTCTGATTTGAGGTTGAAAAACTTTAAATCAGGCGTTTTTTTCTTTGATGAGGACGGTAGTTTAGCCGGAAAGTACGACCAATGATTGAGCGAATGGATAAATTCTGTATTTCTGGGAGCTGAAACCAGTTTTTATTTTTTGTTGACATATGCAAAGAGACGTGATACCATATCCTTCGTTGTGAACAACATGTAATAAATTTGTAATATTTGTAATAAAGTTTAAAAAAATGAATATACTTTATTAAAACAATATTCATGTATTGTAACAATAGGAGGATATAAATTGATGATAAAACGTAAAAAAATGAATTCAGTGGTTGCCGTCGTCTCGGCTTGCTCATTGATGGCAGGGTTCACCAGTGAAGCGGCTCCTTCGCAGCCGGGAGGAAAGATGATCATGGGCACAAAGGAAAATCATATATTGGAGGTACAGGATGATACATTGGAAGTAATGCCTGACAGGATTATGGTTTCTACCAAAGAGAAGATCGAAGAAGAACAGAGAAGAATCAAAGAAGAAATCGAACAGAGGGAACGTGAGGCCAGAGAGAAAGCAGAGCGTGAGGCAGAAGCTTTACGTGCGCAATACCAGGAACTTATGGCGTCCATCATCTTCTGTGAAGCCGGAAACCAGCCATATGAAGGCCAGGTTGCGGTTGGAGCCGTGGTCATGAACCGTGTGAAGAGCAGTGTTTATCCCAATAGTATCGAAGCGGTAATTTACCAGGCGGGACAATTTGGTCCGGCATCTACGGGATGGCTCGACAGAGTAAGAAGTTCGCGAAGTTATACGGCGACATCTATGCAGGCGGCGGCAGACGCGCTTGCAGGATCCAATCCTATCGGAGACTGTCTGTATTTTGATCAGGGCGGATATGGAATGAAGATCGGAGCTCATTATTTTCATTAGATATCGAAAGAAGATTAGCGAGGTTCTTGATTTTCAGAAAAATTAAGAGGCTGCGGCAAAATAACGGATTTACAGTAGAATCATTATTTTGCCGCAGCCCCTTTTGCCGCAGCCCCTTTTGCCGCTGTTAACTGATCTTGTAATAAACGGCGGAGTATGGACTTAATGAGAAAGCAACCTGATGGCTTTTCAACAGAATTTCTTTGTCTTTATCTTTGTATTTTTTTGTTCCCCCATATTCCTGGGCGTCGCTTGCGAGAAGCAGAGTCAGTTTTTTCGCGTCGTCTAACGTAATTTCATAGTCTTCCTGGATTTGATCCGAGAAGTTGAAGAGGGCCAGGAGCCTTTCTTTTTCCGAGATTCTTTCGAAAACATAGATGCAGCGTTCTTCCTGGTGACAGTCGATCCAGTGAAAGCCGTCGGTACTGTAGTCTTTCCGGTACAGCGCCGGATGTTCCAAATAGAGCAGGTTCAGATCCTTCATAAACCGATGGAATGCGTCGTGGATCGGATAAGTCAGGATATCCCAGTCCTGTTCCCGCTTCTCATCCCATTCCCTGAGCTGACCGATCTCATTTCCCATGAAATTCAGTTTCTTTCCGGGATGTGCGTACATATACATATAGAGAGCACGCGCCTGAGGGAATTTATCTTCATATTCTCCGTTCATCTTCTGCATAATCGTGGCTTTTCCATGTACGACTTCGTCGTGGGAGAATGGAAGTAAGAAAGCATCATTGTAGTAGTACATCATAGAGAATGTCAGTTTGTGGTAATCTGTGGTCCGGTATTTAGGATCGGTGCGGAAATAATCCAGCGTATCGTTCATCCATCCCATATCCCATTTATAATCGAAACCAAGCCCCCCTTCGGAAACCGGTCTGGTAACGCCAGGGTAGGACGTGGAATCTTCGGCAGAGAGCATGGCGCCTGGGTGTCGTTCCTTCAGTCCCCGGTTCATCTCGCGGATAAAATCGACGGCAGTGTTATTGACGCCTCTTGCCGGATCGCCCTGCCAGTAGATGATCCGGCTGATTGCGTCCATGCGGATTCCGTCTATATGGTATTCAGTAAGCCAGTAGTTGGCGGCGGACTGAAGGAAGCTTCTGACCTCGCCCCGGGAATGCATGAAATTACAGCTGCCCCATTCGCTGACTCCCACATCCTGGTTCGGATATTCATACAGAGCGGTTCCGTCATAATTGGCAAGGGCATATCCGTCTACGGCGAAATGAACCGGTACAAAATCCAGGATGACGCCGATGTCATGCTGATGGCAGGAATCAATGAACGCCATCAGTTCATCGGCGGCGCCATAGCGCGCCGTAGGGCTGAAAAAGCCGGTATTCTGATATCCCCAGGATTCATCACAGGGATGCTCGCTTAAGGGCATGATCTCTATATAATTATAGCCGTATTCCTTTAGGTAAGGAATCAAAATATCAGCCATCTCCGTATAGGTATACCAGTCGTCTGCCTGATCCGACGGTTTTCTAAAAGAGCCGAAGTGAACTTCATAGATATTAAGAGGCTTGTCTTTGCAGTCCGAACGCTTCTGCATCCACAGGGAATCCCGGTAGGTATATGCAGAGAGATCACGTATATAAGACGCAGTGTTAGGTCTTAGTTCCATTCCGAATCCATAGGGATCGCAATGGTCGATATAGGAATTATCGTGCTTGTAGATACGGTACTTGTACATCATTCCCGGGGCGGCGTTTTCGGCATAGCATTCCCAGAAGTTCCCGTCGTAGATCTTGTGCATCTCCCATTCCTGCCAGCCTGTAAATTCTCCGATTAGCGAGATCTTTGCGGCCCCCGGTGCAAATGTACGGAAGGTAACTCCTTTGGCTTCCGGATGTGCGCCGAGGAATCGGTATGCGTCGAAAATTTTCCCGGTATAGAATCCATAAAAATCCATCATGCTTTTCGTCTCCTATGAGGAACCGTAATGAAAGAACTTTACAGTTCCTAAGTAAAATAATAGACAGTAGTTGCTTTTTTGGTATATAATAATTATACTTGCCAAACATGAAGACATCCACCGACAATATAATAAAAAGGACGGATAACCGACGGTTCGCAGAAAATGTCGGGTATGGCTGCCGGCAATGTGTATTATGCGCTTTCAGAGGGAGGAAATGTATATGGATCTGCGTATAGAAAAAACGGAGAGGGAAATTAAGAATGCGTTTATAGAGCTTCGCTCAAGGAAGCCGTTAGAGAAGATTACGGTGAAGGAATTATGTGAGATGGCGTGTATCAATAAGTCTACATTTTATTCTCATTATAAAGATATTTATGATCTGTCTGACAGTATGGAAGCGGAGGTGGTGCGCTCGATCACGAATAGTATCTCGCATCCGGAATATATCATGGAGAGACCGGCGGAATTTACCAGAGAATTATTTCTTGCCTATTTGTCTCAGAATGCATTAACCATGATATTATTTTCCGGTAGCCAGCGCAACCATCTTGTAGACAGGATTGAGACCAGTATCAAGGAAATGGTGTTTAAAGAGTATCCAAAGTATCGGAATGATGAAAAATGGAATATTATCTTAAGTTACTGTATTCAAGGAGGGTATCATACGTTTCAGAGGAACAGGGAAGGCGACAGAAATACTCTGATTGCCGTGATAGGGGAGATTACGGAAGCCGTGCAGGAATTATATGAAAAAGTATAAAAATGGTATTGACTATAAGAACGTTTGTTTGTATAATAAATAGGAACAGATGTTCTTTTGTTCTGTTAAATATACTTTCGACGGAAAATTGGTTGTATAGGCAGATATGAGAAAGATTAAGAAGATATAGATTAAGAGGAGAAAGATTAAGAAGATGTGATTAAAATGATATAGATCAAGAAGATGTGATTAAGAAGATATAGATTAAGAAGATGTGATTAAGAAGATATAGATCAAGAAGATATAGATCAAGAAGATATAGATCAAAAAGGTTAAAAGGATTTCAGGAGTTTTATCTGGAAGGAGGGAGAATATGGGGAGGCAGGAGCTGGTAGACAGACGAGAGATTTCTAATGTGACGCCAAGCCGGAGAGCCGCGGATGTCAGGAGCGGGATGGGGCTGTACGAGAAGCTGAATATATTGACGGATGCGGCAAAGTATGATGTTGCGTGCACATCCAGCGGAACTGCGAGGAAAAGTGACGGAACGGGTATCGGTAGTTGCGAACAGTCGGGAATTTGCCATAGTTTTTCCGCGGACGGCAGATGTATCTCGCTTCTTAAAATCCTTTTCACGAACGAATGTATCTTTGACTGTAAGTATTGTGTGAACAGGAAGAGCAACGATGTGGAGAGGGCGTCGTTTACGCCGGAAGAGGTGTGTACGCTTACGATGGAATTCTACAGGAGGAATTATATCGAGGGATTGTTTCTTAGTTCCGGTATTTTGAATAGTCCCGATTATACGATGGAATTGATCTATGCGACTTTGTACCGGTTAAGGAGGCAATATAATTTTCAGGGATATATCCATGTAAAGGCAATTCCCGGTGCAAGTCCGGATTTGATACAGCAGACGGGGTTTCTTGCAGACAGGATGAGCGTGAATTTGGAACTTCCGACAGCAGAGAGTCTCAGAGTTCTTGCGCCTCATAAGACACGGAAGAATATTCTGGCCCCAATGCGCCTGGTGCAGAATCGGATGGAAGAGAACAGGCAGGAGATCCAGTTGTATCGGAACGCACCGCGTTTTGTTCCTGCCGGACAGAGTACGCAGATGATAATCGGAGCTACGCCGGAGACGGATTATCAGATTATCCGGGTGGCGGAATCACTTTATCAGAAATTTGAGTTAAAGAGAGTGTTTTATTCGGCGTTCGTACATGTTAATGACGATGCCGCGCTTCCAGCTAAGACCGGGGAGGGGCCGCCTCTTCTGCGGGAGCACAGGCTGTATCAGGCTGATTGGCTTCTGAGATATTATCATTTCCGCGCGGAGGAGCTTCTTACAGAGGAGAATCCGAATTTTAACGTATTGTTCGATCCGAAGTGCAATTGGGCGTTAAAGCATTTGGAGAATTTTCCGGTGGAGATTAACCGGGCGGATTATAAGATGCTTCTTCGGGTGCCGGGGATCGGATATAAGTCTGCGATACGGATCGTCAAAGCGAGGAGGCTTGGCATACTAGATTTTACGGATCTAAAGAAGATCGGAGTCGTACTTAAGAGGGCGCTTTACTTTATTACATGTAACGGTAAGATGATGTATCCGACGAAGATAGAGGAAGATTATATAGCAAGGAATCTGCTTGACGCAGGGGAAAAACTACCGGCGGAGGTGACTAACATGGGATACAGGCAGCTTTCGCTGTTTGATGACGTAGGGTGCCGATAGATAATCTGAAATATAAATATGGACCGAAGAAAGTGTGGATCAGATTCAGGGAGAACTTCTATGAAGACAGTGTATGTGTGTAATGATACGGTTACCGGAATATTTTCCGGAATCTATGATGCCTGGAAATCGAAAAAAGGAGAAAGTGAATGTGAGATTGCTCTTAGAGGAATGTTAGATCAGCAGTTATTCTGTGATTATGTGGAAGTGGAAGAGACGGAGCATAAGGCGATTGCGGTGGAAGCGTTGATTAAGAAGCATCTGGGGAGACGGGCATATTGGGATATCTACCATGCGGTGCTGTCGGCAGATCAAAGGAAGGGTGACGCTGTCCTTGGAACGATGCTGGCGGCCAGAATGATACCGGACAGCACGAAGATTATGGAACATCTGAGTCACCCGAAAGTGGAAAAGGTGTTTGAACTTAGCAGGAACGTAGGTGGGGAGGCGCATAGCTACAAAGGCTTCTTGCGTTTCAGAGAGCTTTTAAACGGCGTACTGTATGCGGAGATCGAACCGAAGAATCAGATTCTGACTTGTCTTGCGCCGCACTTTGCCGATCGACTTCCTGTGGAGAACTGGATGATCCATGATAAGGCGCATCAGATGTTCGCCGTTCACGAAGCAGGAAAAAAGTGGGTGATCCTATGGGGAGAAGAGATAGACGAGACGGTATTTGAGAAAGTATCGGATAAGGAAGAAGAGTATGCCAGACTGTGGAAAGGGTTCTGTCGTACGATTGCAATCGAGAGCCGTACGAATTCGCGGTGTCAGCTTCAGCATTTGCCGCTTCGGTATCGCGGAAAGATGACAGAATTTAATTTATAAAAGCGTCTGTGAGAGTCCGGTAGATATTTATGTTGACAAAACATACGGCAGATGTGACAATTGGATATATTAAATATGGCAAATAATATATAAACAGTGAAACAGGGAGGTAAGGTCTATGGAAATGGTTCATATTGATCATACGGGAAAAAAGAAGCTCTCGTCAACGGAACGTTTTGGAGAGGATAATGCAAAGAAGGTATTGGCTTATCACAGCAGTTTTCCGGAGTATCAGGAGACGCCAATGGCAGAATTGAAGAATCTTGCCAAATATCTGGGAGTAGAAAGTTTTTGTGTTAAGGATGAAAGTTATCGTTTTGGTTTGAACGCGTTTAAGGTACTTGGCGGGAGCTACTGTATTGGGAAATATATCGCTGAAAGACTTGGAATGGATATCTCAGAGCTGACCTTTGAAAAACTGGTGAGTCCGGAGATTCACGAAGAATTGGGAGAGATTACATTTGTTACGGCAACTGATGGAAATCATGGAAGAGGAATAGCATGGACGGCAAACAGGATCGGACAGAAAAGCGTTGTCTTTATGCCGAAGGGCAGCGCTAAAGAACGTCTTCATAATATTCAGGCGCTCGCTTCAGACGCTTCCATAACAGATATGAATTACGACGACACAGTTCGTCATGCGAATGAATGCGCCGAAAAATATGGCTGGGTTATGGTACAGGATACTGCATGGGAAGGCTACGAACAGATTCCAGGTTGGATTATGGAAGGATATACAACGATGGCCTTAGAAGCAGTTCGTCAGATGAAAGAAAGGAAACCCACCCATGTCTTTCTCCAGGCGGGCGTCGGAGCTATGCCCGGGGCGCTCACAGGATTTTTTAGCGACTATTTTAAAGATGATAAACCAATCATTACAATTGTGGAACCAGATAAAGCAGACTGTATTTATAGAAGCGCCAAGGCGAACGACGGGAAACCACGATTTGTAGCTGGAGATATGAATACGATTATGGCGGGGTTGGCCTGTGGAGAGCCTTGTACAATAGCCTGGGATGTCTTACAGGATCATGCGGATTATTTTATTTCTATGCCGGATTATGTTGCGGCAAAGGGGATGCGTATTCTTGGGAATCCGCTTAGAGGCGATGAGAGGATCATTTCAGGCGAAAGCGGCGCCTCAACGACGGGTTTCGTGGCGGAAATTATGACGAATCCGGCGCTTCGTGACCTACGGAGAGAGTTAAGGCTTAACGAGTCTTCACGGATTCTCTGCTTTTCTACGGAAGGAGATACGGATCGTGATAATTATAGGAATATCGTCTGGGGCGGACTGTATCCAAGCTTTTAATTTGGAAAGCCGTTTTATTGAATTTTGATAGATAATAGAGTATACTGAGATAAAGATGATTCGAGGTAGATAAAAGTGACGTACTCAGAATATAAACTTAATGATATAGAGATTCCCGAGACAAAATATCATAAAATGATAAAATGGCTTTGTATTGGAATACAGACAGGAGTTATCCTGTATCTGTTTTCCATATGGAAGTATCTGCCGGACAGTGTTCCGATGCATTATAATAATATAGGAGAAGCCGACGGTTATGGAGGGAAGTGGACGGTTTGGATTACACCGATTGCTATGCTGCTGATGTACCAGTTCCTGACTCTTATAGAAAGGCGTCCTAACTGGTGGAATACGAGTGTTAAAATCACTAAAGAGAATTACAAAAGAGTATACGGTATGTTAAAAAACATGATCGTAACTATGAAATTTATTGTAATATTGCTTTTTGGATATATAAGTATATGTACAGGTACAGGTGAAATGTTAGGAAGATGGTTTCTTCCGGTCGCTTTGATTCTTCCGTTTGGCTGTATCATTGTTTTCACTGTTCTGCTTCTTAAAGCATCAAAAAGTTAAAAATAGAGACTGATGTAAAATGCTGAATCTATAGAACATATAGTGTAGTTATTAAGATGTTTTAACTATATGTTGATGGATTGCTGCATTTTACAACAGTCTCTTTATTTAACTCTAGTTCCGAATAGGAGAGAAGACGATATTTTTATATTTTCTTAACGCAAAATACAATGCGAGTCCAAGCACTCCGCAGGATAATATCTCTCCGATTCCTACTGTAAGCATCATGAACGGAATCGGGAGAGTCACACCGTAACCGAAACGTAATACGAAAGGTACGATGAGAGTATTCGCAATAATCGGCGGAATCGGCGCCAGCAACGGTCGATCTTTGAACGCTTGATAAGTAAAAAGGGCGCCCAGCAGAGTGGCAATACTTCCAAAGATAATGTCAGGGAGTATTGCGCCGCCTAAAATATTGCCGATCAGGCAGCCGATAAAAAGGCCGGGAACGGCGGCGGGAGTGAAGACTGGAAGGATGGTAAGCGCTTCGGCAATCCTTACCTGGATCTCTCCGAAAGAAAATGGTGCGAATATGTAAGTTAGCACCACGTAGACGGCAGCGATCATTGCTGCCTGGCTTAGAAAAGCTGTGTTTGATTTTTTCATGTTTTTTCTCCTTTAGTTTTGTTTTACGTGTGGAAGGTCTCGAACACACGCGCCTTAGCGGACAGCAAAGAGATCCGGCGGATGTCTTTGCTGTCTTCCCATAACGCCGGGAATCGGCGGAAAGCCCAATAAGACCTTGGTTTTTTGCGGGCTTTGCAACGAATGAAAGTATAGCATGGTTTTAGTTGAAAATCAAGGTTTGCCCGAATTTTATCCAAATTTGGTATTGGGAGATAATGGTTACAAAAGGATTCAAAGTGGACAGCTGGTTTATGAATATACCAACAGAGATGTATCATGAAATATAGAATGAACATTTTGAGGAAGTGCGAGGGGATTCTGTATTCATGGTATTAGGGCATATAGAATATTATACAGGTCGGAAAAACAGATGGCTGGCAAATAAGCAGTAACGAATGTAACAAATCATTTGTTGGAAACTTATGAGTTTGGAAAAACATTTATGAATAAGACAATTTATGAAATTGATGGAGGTAATGCGAAATGAAAACAATTTGCGGAATTGATTGCAGCGGATGCAGCTTTAAAGGCAGCTGTAAAGGATGTACAGAAACAAACGGGCACCCTTTTGGCGGCGATTGTATTGCCGCTGAGTGTTATAAATCAGGTGGCGAAAACTGCTTTATTACATACAAGAACCGCTTGATCAAAGAGTTTAATTCTCTTGGAATTTTGGATATGCCTACGATAACAAATCTTGATCAGTTAAACGGTGCATATGTTAATTTGGAATATACTCTTCCGAATGGAGAAAAAATGAAATTGCTTGACGATACAAAGATATATCTCGGTTATCAAGTTGAAAAAGTAAACAGTGATAGGTGCTATGGGCTTGTTGCAGATAACGAATATTTACTTGTATGTGAATATGGATGCAATGGCGCAGAGCCTGAAATCATTGTATACAAAAAGAGATAATCAAATTACAGTTCCGACCGGATAGTCGAATAGAGAAAGAAGCAAAAGTACCTTTGTAAACTTGGAAAAATAAAAATGTTACGCTTCCGATTTGCTGAATGTCTGTGAATATTTGAGCTTTGATTTTGGAGACATAATGGAAGCTAGGGATTGCTGTTCTGACTATATTTTTAAGCATATTGACTCGAAGCACCGCTTTCAGCACAGCGGCAGGGATATTGACTTGCTATGGATTAACCGCATATTTATATGTCGGTATCAATCAGATTATTTCAAATATTAAGCCGAGTTGGAATTTTGACATTAACAACTATGTTCTGGAAAGTAATATGAAAATGATTAGTGCGAGTACCGTTTCTAATGACTTGTCTCATGATATTCGCACACCGTTGACCTCTGTGGACGGATATTATATATTAAAATACTGGCTTATAGAAATTGTGTTGTGGTCTGCGCATCAGAGGATTTGTATTATAAAGTACGAGAGTATTTACAAGGTAAGAATAGAGATGAAATTTTTGAATTTCCTCTGGTTTATGGACAGACTATACATTATGTCCCTGATGATAATTATACAAAAGATGAAGCAAAATCATCGGGTTATCAGTGCAAGTATCTTTTTGACAGAGATATTTTAGCTCTTACTGGTTTGACTGGTTTTGAAAATTCTTTAGCATTTGATGAAAATGGTTCTACATCAACAAAAGCTGTTTACATTGCAAGGGACAAGAATAGAATCATCGGAGTGGCGGGCGCAGCGGAATCATTAGTAAATGGAGTGTGGGAAATAGGTATAGATGTAATGGAAGAATATAGAAACGCCCGATTAGGAACATATTTAGTGAGAGGGTTAACTAAAGAATTACTGGAACGTAATATTATTCCATTTTATTCTGCTTCTATAACAAATATTGGTTCGCAGATGGTAGCAAGTAGATGTGACTATATACCGTTTTGGGTTGATACATTTGGAACCATTCTTGATGGAAGCTCAGTGTATAATGGTATTATTAGAAGTTTATCATCGGAATTTATCGAATGATATATTACTGTTTATCAGAAACCAAAAAGGCGGTCGCCCCGTTTCAGGTTTTAATAGTTGTTGACATATAATGGAATATAGAATATAATAACACCAACCAAAAAGGTAGGTGTTAGAAAGGAGAATCTATTATGTCTAATTACAAATTTGAAACATTACAACTCCACGTAGGACAGGAAAATCCCGATCCGGCGACCGATGCCCGTGCAGTTCCTATCTATGCGACAACCTCATATGTATTCCGGGATTCGGCCCATGCGGCGGCCCGTTTCGATCTTGCTGACGCCGGCAATATTTACGGAAGGCTGACAAATTCTACGCAGGATGTGTTGGAACAGCGAGTGGCGGCTCTGGAAGGCGGCGCGGCGGCGCTGGCTGTTGCGTCTGGCGCGGCGGCAATTACATATACGCTGGAAGCGCTTGGGCAGAACAGCGGTCATTTTGTTGCCCAGAAGACCATATATGGGGGAAGCTACAATCTACTGGCTCATACGCTCCCGGCGTTCGGCATTACAGCCAGTTTCGTGAACATCCATGATCTTGCCGAAGTCGAGGCATCTATTCAGGATAATACAAGGGCAATATACATAGAGACGCTTGGAAACCCCAACAGTGATATTCCGGATATTGACTCGTTGGCAGAGATAGCGCATAGGCATGGTCTGCCGCTAGTTGTAGATAATACGTTTGGAACGCCGTATCTGATTCGCCCTATTGAGCATGGAGCAGATATTGTCGTACATTCGGCTACGAAGTTTCTTGGAGGTCATGGTACGACTCTCGGCGGTATCATCGTTGATTCCGGCAGGTTTGACTGGACTGTTTCGGGAAGATATCCGGCGATTACCGAACCAAATCCGAGTTATCACGGCGTCTCCTTTGTGAAAGCGGCAGGTTCGGCGGCGTTTGTAACATATATTCGTGCGATCTTACTTCGTGATACCGGGGCGTCTATTTCTCCTTTTGCAGCGTTTCTTCTTCTGCAGGGAATAGAGACATTGTCTTTGCGATTGGAACGGCATGCGGAGAATACGAAGAAAGTTGTGGAATTTCTTGAGGCTCATCCGCAGGTTGAGAAGATCAATCATCCGTCTCTGCCGGATCATCCGGACCATGAGCTGTATCAGAGATATTTTCCGAACGGCGGCGGATCCATCTTTACATTTGAAATCAGGGGCGGATTGGAAGAGGCTCACAAGTTTATTGATAACTTAAGAATCTTTTCATTGCTTGCAAATGTTGCCGACGTGAAAAGTCTGGTCATCCATCCGGCGACTACAACGCACAGTCAGCTTACAAAGGAAGAGCTTGCCGACCAGGGAATTAAGCCGAATACCATCCGGCTTTCTATTGGTACGGAGCATATTGATGATATTATTGCCGATCTGCAGAACGGTTTTGACGCAGTAAAGAATAGTCTCGAAACCCTGTAAAAAAATTAATTTCATTCAGGAGATTATGAGGAGAGAAAGACAGAATGTCAGAGAAAGTATTTGAATCTATTTATAAAGAAATCTTCCCGTTTTGGGAGAAAATATCGGATGAGGACAGGGAGTATATCTGTCAGAATTCATATGGCGTTACATACCCGAAGGGAAAGAATATTCATGATGGCAGCGAATGTTCTGGAGTGATTCTTGTTCGTTCTGGAAGCCTGCGGCTTTATATGATGTCAGAGGAAGGAAAGGACATTACTCTGTATCGCCTGCACAAAGGCGATCTGTGCATGTTGTCTGCTTCCTGCGTTCTGAATTCCATCACGTTTGACGTATTCGTAGACGCGGAGCAGGACAGTCAGTGCTGTGTAATCAGCGGACCGGCTTTTGCGGAAGTGTCGGAACGGAATTTAGACATCCGAATATTTGCGTTGGAAACTGCGGTCAGTCGTTTTTCAGACGTGATGTGGGTGATGCAGCAGATTCTGTTTATGAGTATGGATAAACGTCTGGCAATCTTTCTTTTTGACGAATCGGCCAGAACCTGTTCAGATGACATTGAATTGACGCACGGGCAGATAGCCCGGTATATGGGTTCTGCCCGTGAAGTAGTATCGAGAATGCTGAAATATTTTGCCAGTGAAGGAATTGTAGAAGTTTATCGGGGTGGAATCAGAATCCTCGATAAGAAACGTCTTCGCAGTTTAACTCTCTAACATAGCAAGTATTTCTGATTTTGATTTTGCACCTACTGAACGGCTTGCAACCTCGCCGTTTTTCATAACAATCAATGTAGGGATGCTGAAAACCTTGAATGTACGTGCCAGTTCCTGCTCTGAATCCACATTAATCTTGCCGACTACATACTGTGGATTTTCTTCGGCGATCTTATCTATTATGGGAGATACCATGCTGCAGGGACCGCACCAGTCGGCGTAAAAATCTAAAAGCACAGGTTTTTTGTTGGTTCTGACTGAATTGAAATTTTCTTTGTTTACAATAAGTACGGACATAATTAATACCATCCTTTCAATATTTTTGTTTTAATATTTTTGAATCGTTTTTATCTGATGACAATATATCATATTTTGTTCACTGTTTCTGTGATGAGGTCACGTTTTTTGCTTTGCATATAAGCTGCGTCATCGTTCCCATGGGGCAGTACACGCACCAGGACCGAGGTTTGAATAATATCATAGTAAAAAATCCCAATACGGTGGAGGTAAGCATTACACTGTAGAAACCAAAAGCAAACTGAGCTACGCCGTCAGAGAACAGGGTGCCATGGTAAGCCCAGCGCCAGGGAAGTTTGAATGTCCACAGCAGCGTTACCACAGCGCCGAGATCTTTTGCTCCGGCGAAAACCAGGTAGGTGTTCCACAGCATTAGAAAGAACATTGCAAAGAAGAAGACCAAAAATCCATATCGAAAATAACCGGTTCCCATCCAGCCGGGGATATCTTTTTTCCGTGACAGTCCGAATCTGCCGCCTATCAGGGAAAATAGCTGGCCTCTGCCGCAATATTTGTTGCAGTAAGCCTTATTACCTTTAACAATTGCTATGGCAAGGGGGATAAAAAAGCAGAGGAGACCCAGCCATGCGAAAAGGATATTGAAAAAACCCAGAATCAAATAGGTAAGTGAGGCAATCCAAAGGTAATCGTACCATTTCTTTTTGTTTTTCATTGTTCTGTCACCTCCAGTGAGATAATGCTTGCCGGGCATTCTTTTACACATTTTCCACATCCGACGCATAATTCCTTGTCTATGACCGCATGGACGCCTTTGGGAATGGTAATTGCATTCCGTGGACAAACTTTTATGCAGCATCCGCAGGCAACACATTTCCGGATACTGACAGCCGCTTTTCTTTTTGCCATGGTAAAACTCCTTTTTTCTTTTATTATATAGGAAAAAAAAGATTTATTCGGTGATGAAGTCACACATATGCCATGTGGCCGCCGGCATGGCCGACAGGTTTTTCATGGAATGGAGCGAAAATGTCGAATAGTGCAGATATTTGTAGAAGAGTTTTTGTTGACACATATAGTATAGAAAATCTAAGATAGATATGTAAGCTCTTAAAAGTCTGATGAGACTTCTTACACATCATAATATCAAAGGAGGAAAGTACATGGAGCAAATCGAAAAAAAAATGATGGACATGGGTATGCAACAATTCATGGATAAGAGTCGAAGAGAACTTAGTATGTCAGATGAAACTTATTTGCAAGACAATGAGGATGAGAAGGAACTGGAGCGAAAGTATATGGAATTGGATTTAGAAAAAAGTCAAAGGTTGTTGGTAAACGACTACATTGCTTGTATGCGGACAGTACTTAACCGATATGCTGATATATGTTATATGGCTGGTATTAAGGATGCAGTTAAAATGATGAACCAGCTAGGAGGTATTAACAGGAATCAGAGCATGTAAACAATGTAATACTTGGGGGATACATTATATTTGCTTGGGGAAAACTCAGGCGTGGCAGATGAAAATACCATGCCTGTTTTTATAATAAGTTGGATCTGCGACGGCCAAAAATGGCCGTCTGTTTTTATGAAAATCAGTCTGAAATGACTTGGGTACAGGATATTTGCCATGAAATCTTTTCTTAATTATTTTTCCATTACCGGAATATCCCGGATATTTTTAAATAGACAATTCATCTGAACGACATTTTAAACCGTTAATCCCACTGATGCCAGTTGTTCTTCCATTTCATCAAATGCACCGTCAATTTGTTCTCTGTTTCAGTATAACAGACAAACTATGACGCCTTATGTTATAGTTTGGTTTAAGAAGCAATTATTTCAAATTTTTTCTGCCAAATTTCCAAAGAATCTTCTGCTTTATTGTAATCTATCCTCTTTTCATTGTTTTTTGAAAGCATTTCAATTAGTTTACCAATTCCCGTATGTTTTGTGTTATACTGTTTTATATAATTTTGTTTCCTTTATTTTCCCTTATCAGGGTTCATAATACCCTGTGGGAAGATATAACGCAAGGGAAACTCTAAAGGAAAGCGCGCCTGCGATAAAATTATCAAATCACAATCGGGATTTTCCGACGCGGGGATAAGTCGAAGAGGTTAAGAGATATGACAACAAAATTTAAGAAGAAAAAGATTCTATGGATTATATTATCTATCGTATCTGTACTAATAATTGCCGGCGACTGGGCATTGTCCGTAATGGTATATAATGAGAATTTTAACCGGCGGTTTGAGAGCTATGAACCGTTTATGTTGTGTGTTGACGATTTTGACGGACTGCAGCGCATGAAATATGAGTTTACTTCTGATAAGGGGCAGAACCTGGTGGGATATATGTATAGTTCGGGAGAAAAACAGCGAGGTATCATTGTAATGGCGCATGGCTTTGGTGGAGGCGGGCATAATTCTTACATGGATTGTGTGAATTATTTTGCCCGTAATGGGTATTATGTTTTCGCCTATGACGCCACGGGAACCGATGAAAGCGAAGGGGAAGGAGTCGGAGGACTTCCTCAGGGAGTAATAGACCTTGACTATGCAGTCACATTTGTGGAAGAAAGCGGAAACTTCCCTAATCTCCCGATTGTTTTATTTGGGCATAGTTGGGGCGGCTACAGTGTTTGCAGCGTACTTACATACCACTCCGAAGTAAAAGCAGTTATAGCGTGTTCAGGTTTCAACGCTTCATCGAATCTGTTTGAGTCAGAGGGGAAAAAGCAAGTAGGGAATGGTATTTATTTGATGCTGCCGTTTGTGAAGCTGCATGAAAGGATTCAATATAGAGGATATGCCTCAAGTACTGCGATGGATGGTTTTTCAAAGAGCAATGCCGCCGTTATGATTGTGCATAGCTTTGATGATGAGGTTGTTCCGGTCGAATACGGCTACGAAATATATTATGAAAAGTACAAGGACGATTCCCGCTTCAGTTTCATTTCTTTTGAGAATAAAGGGCATAACTATTTTAATGATGATATCTATCGCAATGAGTTTAATGCAGAATTTGATAAATGGCTTAAAACGCTTGACTATGACTATAGCACAGAGGAAAATAAGGAGCGGTTTTTGAAGGATAAAGGTAATTATATAAACCAAAACCTTGACCGGGAGAAATGGTGTAATTCATTAGATCTGGAGTTGTTTGAGGATTTTATTGATTTTTATGATGAACATATACGTTAATCATAAATACTATAATAACGCCTTTACAAATATGAATTTATCAAATTATAAAATTTACTACTCCATATATCAAATGACAAATTGTAAAAATTGAAATTGGAATTAATGCTATCCCATTCTTTCTATCAATTGCAAAAAACAGAAATGCTAAACAGGGTGAAATAGTCAGACCTAATATCACAATCGCATTTACGATGCCGCCATAGTAAAGTATCCAACTTAAAAAATATAATAAACAACAGCCGGCTGCGATGATAATAAAAGGGGTTACACACATTTTTCTGCATTTTATGTTTCTGAAAATACATAAAGCGGCAATCATCAATATTTGACATATAGAAGCGGCAGCATCAATTATTTCTGTAATTGATTTTGCCCTTAATATATCGTTTGGCGCAGGGATAGCAAACCAAATAAAGTTCGGTATCATAACAATTAGAAATAGCAGTAATCCCCAAATTTCAAAATTTAACTTGTAATTTTTTAACATCTAATTGTCCCCCCATAAATTCTGATTGAATAAAATCGCTGCGCGATGGTCTGGCAAGGCTGCGGCGCAGTTTTTACTTTCTCTAATGTAAAAAGCAGTGGAAAAATCTTCTGCAATATAAGACCTCTGCTGCCTATGAATACAATAGCATATTTGGGTGTGTTCCGCAATCGGGATTACGATGCCAATGTCCCTTCTAATCGACGTAGAGGAAACTCAAAGTATAGAAAAAAGTTATGTATAAGCATTCGAGATAAGTATTTGAAATCCTGTTCATATACAATTACAATAAAAGATATTAATCAAGTAAAGGATAAAAGGAGGAAAATACAATGAGTAAAAAAGTTTTAGTTATATCAACCAGTCTTCGGAGCAACAGTAATTCAGAGGAGCTTGCAGATGTTTTTGCAGAAGGAGCTAAAGAGGCAGGAAATCAGGTAGAAAAGATTAGTCTTCGGGATAAGAACATTGGTTTTTGTAAAGGATGTCTTGCGTGTCTGAAGGCAGGAAAATGTGTAATCAGGGACGATGCCCTGGAGATTACGCAAAAGATGCATGATGCCGAAGTGATTGTTTTTGCCACTCCTATTTACTATTATGAGATGTCCGGTCAGATGAAAACGATGTTGGACAGAGCTAATTCTCTGTATGGTTCGGATTATTGTTTTGAAGACATTTACATGTTGTCTGCGGCGGCAGAAGATAAGGAGGGTGTGGACAAGAGGGCAGTCGGCGGACTAGAAGGATGGATTGCCTGTTTTGAGAGGGCCAGGCTTGCCGGGACGGTGTTTGCAGGCGGAGTGGACGGCGCAGGAGAGATTACGGGACATTTGGCTCTTAAGAGCGCGTATGAGATGGGAAAAGCGGTTTAGTGTGAAGGGAAAAATCTGGAAAATTGCCGGCTGATTCATGAAGTCAAAGATGCACTTTGGCATGCGAAGAATGTGGTAGTTAGAAATAGTGTGGCAAAAGGTGAGTATCTGGCATGGTATAGTGAAAATGCATTTTTATATAGTCTTTAAGAATACCCCCGCATAGAAAGCTTCTGCGGGGGTGTATTGAAAGCATTCATTATGACAGTTCATTAATCGTCCGTCTGGGCTGAATTTACATGCACCATGATATGTTTTACTTTTTGGAAATTCTTTTCAATATCCTCATGGACTTCTTCCGCAATTTCATGAGACTTTTTCAGTGTATAGGAACCGTCCACTGCAATTTCTATATCTATATATATTCTATTCCCAAAAATACGTGTATGGAGCGAATCTATCCCCATAACTGCCTCATTTCTCATTACACGATCATAAATTTGCCGTTCTGTTTTCTCGTCACAGGAATGATCTACCACTTTATTGACAGCATCCTTAAAAATGTCATATGCGGCTTTAATAATAAATATAAAAATCACCAGACTTGCAATGGAATCCATAACTGGAAAGCCAAGCCTCGATCCCCCAATTCCTATCAAGGCCCCGACAGAGGAAAATGCGTCTGAACGGTGGTGCCATGCATCCGCCAACAGCGCACTGGAGTCAATTCTTGTTGCATTAACTTTTGTATACCAAAACATGGCTTCTTTGCTCACTATGGAAATAGCTGCGGCAACTAGCGCTAAAATCCCTGGTACCTGCAAATCGCCATAATTGCCAGACAGAATATTTTTTAATGCTTCCATTCCAATGCCAAGTCCTGTCATAAACAGAATCATTGCCAATATAATGGCTGCCACACATTCCATACGCTCGTGCCCATAAGGATGTTCTTTATCCGCTTCCTTTGAAGCAAGCCTGATCCCGATCATTACTACCACCGTACTAAATACGTCCGATGCAGAATGAACAGCATCGCTAATCATTGCATTAGAATGAGCCGCAACGCCAGCTATAAGCTTAAACACAGACAAAATCAAATTGCCCGTAATGCTCACGGCTGACACTCTGTCTGCAACTCTCTGGAAATTATTGTCTGGCTCAACACATACTTTTTTCATTATTCGATTTCTCCGCATACTAAGCGCCTCCCAAATGTTAGATTGCTCAATGACTCCAATATATGTGGGGATTTAGAATATTGCCTTTATAAAAAAGTATAAAAAATACCCACGAACCAGTATTAGCAACTACTGTCCCGTGGATATAAGATTCCACTGCCACTCATGTGACCCGACTCCATGACCCATGGCCACGGTCTGTTCAGTTTGAACTGTAGATTTGTATGCAGTGCAAAGAGTGATTATAGCCTAACATAGATGTCCGGTATTGTCAAGTTGAGGTATGATCAGATTCCTTTATTCCTTGTAATCAGTGTAGAATTAGGGTATAATTTTAATGTCGATAGCGACCAGAAGATTGGTAATTGCTGAGGAGAAAAACAGATGAGTGAAAAAATAGTATTTAGCCGGGATTCTTTTTTTCATGGAACAAGAGCAGATTTAAAAATAGGAGATTTGATAGTTACGGGGAAGAAAAAGAATTATAATGATGACAGAAAATCTGAGTACGTTTACTTTGCGGGGACTTTGGACGCGGCAATCTGAGGAGCAGAACTGGCAGAAGGAGAGGGGAAGGAAAGGATATATGTTGTCGAGCCAACAGGCGATTTTGAAGACGATCCGAATGTTACAGACAAGAAATTTCCGGGAAATCCAACAAAATCGTATAGATCAAAACAACCTTTAAAGATTGTAGCAGAGGTGATCGAATGGGAAGGACATTCTCCTGAAATATTGAATAATATGCTGGTAAATCTCAAGAAATTATCTGAACAGGGGATAAAAGCAATTGATTGATTTCGCAAGAGGAACAATATGAAGATCGCACTAAACCGGAATTTGAAATCCATAAGATTATGAGTGATTATTGCTCTCCATAGGTTATGGGGGGGACGGCGACACAAATACTATTAACAAGAACATTAAGAGGGCGTTTTGCCTACGCTACTCACAAGTGGCAAGTTGAATACTTATCTTGCCGATGTCGATAAACAGGCAAAGGAAATTGTAGCAAAGGAAATTATCTTTGCATAAGTAAAAAGGCGGCAGGGAGAAATCTCTGCCGCAAATTTTTTGAAAAAAGTCTTGTTTGTGACGCGGCGTAATGAAATATAATACATTATAAGAGGTAGATAATTATGGAAAAACACAGAGCAATACCGCTTGGGTTTATGACAGTTGGAGAGGTTGCAAAGAAAATAGGAGTTACAGTCCGTACATTGCAATATTATGACAAAGAAGGATTGTTATCCCCTTCAGCAGAAAGTGAAGGTGGACGCAGGCTTTATACAGATAAAGACTTAGTTATACTTCATCAAATTATATCTTTAAAATCATTGGGTTTTTCTTTGGATGATATAAAGCATCGCTTAATTTCTTTAAAAACACCGACTGATGTGGCAGCCGCCCTTACCGAACAGGCGGATAGCATACGGGAGAAGATAGAACAGTTAACAGATTCTTTGACAGTAATTGAACAGTTAAAAGAAGAAGTGTTACAAATGCAGACAGTCAATTTTAAGAAGTATGCAGATATTGTTGTCAATCTGCAAATGAAAAACGACTCTTGCTATCTCATTAAGCGTTTTGATGATGATACGCTCGATCATATCCGTAATCGGTTTGATAAAGAAAGCGGTTTGGAATTTATAGATAGATTTAATCGTATGAGTGATGAAATTATAGAACTTCAAAAGGCAGGTGTGTCCCCTGAAAGTGAGAGATGTCAACGGATTGTAAAAGAGTATTGGGAATTGATTACAGAATTTACGAACGGTGATATGAGCATGCTTCCGAAATTGATGGAGGTCGGCAATATTGATACCGCTACAAATGCTTGGGAAGAAAGACAAAAAATAGTAAACGACTATTTAGAGCCGGCTTTGCAAATCTACTTTTCAAGACTTGGAGAAAACCCGTTTGAGGGGGTGGAATGATGAATAGTACAATACAAGTTTGTGGATTAAAGAAAAGCTATGACGGCAAAATTGTTCTCAACGGACTTGATTTTGACATTGAAAAGGGAGAAACTTTCGCTCTGCTCGGTGTAAATGGCGCAGGAAAAACGACAGCCCTTGAATGTATTGAGGGTTTGAGAAAATATGATAGTGGTACAATTACGGTAGACGGGAAAAGGGGTATTCAGTTGCAATCATCATCTTTACCCGCTCATATCAAACCGATGGAGGCTGTAAGATTATTTGCAAAATGGAACAGGGCAAAGATTGATTTCACTATGCTTAATGCTCTTGGCATAAAAGAAATTGAGAAAAAACAGTACATCCGTAAGCGATACAAAACACACCGTAATGAAAAGAAGTGCATGTCGTGATATA
>CAJUFA010000037.1 GCA_910585725.1 uncultured Dorea sp.
GCTGGAATAGCTCAGTCGGTAGAGCACTTCACTCGTAATGAAGGGGTCGTCGGTTCAAGTCCGATTTCCAGCTTGATTAGAAAAGTGCTGAATAATTTATTGGCTTAACTGTTGATAAAATGAGAAAATTAAAACAGATCAGTAAATGGCGCTAATAAGCTGGGAATCTAAAAATAGGTTCCCGGTTTTTTGTTTTAAAAAGTAAATTTCCAACTGATATATTGACGGAGGAATCGAATAATGAGGAATAGAGAATTGGTATTTGCAGTACAAATTATTGTTGAAGAAATCGGCAATTTATTACAAGGGAATCTTATAAGCGCCGGGGTTATTTCGAAAATTATTTCCAAGATACTTTTACTGATGGATGATGATCCGGTTTCAATAGAAATGAAACAGTTATGCAAAATAGAATTTCAAAACGTCGAAAATATTATGAAAGAAATCGAGTTTGAAAAGAATAAAAATGGGGCGTTACAAAGATGTTTGATGCATTTAGAATTATCATTTGGTATTATGAAAGATTATTATCTATCGGAATTGGACAGAAAGAAAAATGTAATATGTCAATCTTTTACAAATGGAATGCCCTGGATATATTCAAAAGAGTCGCAAGATATATATAATGATATGGTTAAAATTGCATTTTATCAAGTGGTATGTCACAAAATACTAAAAAATAGTAATGATAAATTATGCGCTGTCTTGAATCAAATTCCGGCAATTACAGATTACTCTTTTGGTGCGTATACAGAAGTTATCAAAAAATTGCTTGGTGAAGAGCGATTTGAGCCTATATCGTTAAACAGGCGGCAGGAATTTATAAGAGGTATTTATCCGTGGGCTAAATTGATCGCAAAACCTCATAGATGTACTATATATGATATTGGTTTAAAGACGGCAAGATTTACATTAAAAGGAGAATATCCGGTTTCAATGACTGAAAGTGCTTTTGTGGATTTCCTGAGAGAAAAATTAGATGAACAGACAGTAGTAGCGCTTATAGGCAATAGTTATGAGATATAGGAATTAGACTTTTGATTATTTGTAGAATATAATTGACAAATTCTGCAAATAAAGATACAATAAGTGTACTAATATAATTAATACGATTGATACAGTTGGCTTGCAGGAAGGAGAAACGATGATCGTTATTGACTACAGTGATAAACGTCCGATTTACGAACAGATCGTGGAGCGTTTTCGGATGTTGATTGTAAACGGTATTATGGAGGCGGACGAGAGGCTTCCTTCGGTACGGACCCTTGCGGTGGAGTTGTCCATTAATCCCAATACGATACAGCGTGCATATTCAGAACTTGAGCGAGAAGGGTTTATTTATTCGGTAAAGGGACGGGGGAATTTCGTGAAAAAGGATGAAGCGTTATTCGAGAGGCTGAAGGAAGATCTTCTGGCAGAATTTGAAAAGCAGGCATGCGTCTGTATAAGGCAGGGGATTACAAGAGACGAGCTGTTAGGAAGAGTTTGGAAAGCGGCGGAGGGGAACCGGGAGGTGAGAGTATGATTGAGATAAGACAGGTCAGTAAATCATTTGAAGCAATAGAGGCGATAAAGGAGATCAGTCTTACGATTCAGCCGCGGAATGTTTTTGGTATGCTGGGGACGAATGGAGCAGGAAAGAGTACGCTGCTTCGTATGATTGCCGGAGTGCTTAAGCCCGATGAGGGAGAGATTTTCATAGACGGCGCTAGGGTCTGGGATAATCCGGCGGCAAAGGCGCAATGTTTTTATATTTCGGACGAGCAGTTTTTTTATCCCAACGCGGCCCCACGGGATATGGGTCAATTTTACAGTAAGTATTATCTGAAGTTTGATCATGCAAGATATGCGGAAATGCTGGAAAGATTCGGGCTTGACGGCAGAAGAAAGATACAGACTTTTTCGAAAGGGATGAAGAAGCAGCTTTCGGTTATATTGGGATTGTGTACCAATGTACCGTATCTTCTCTGCGACGAGACATTCGACGGTCTGGACCCGGTTATGCGCCAGGGTATAAAAAGTATATTTGCAAAAGAGATGGAGGAGAGGAACCTGACTCTTGTGATTGCGTCCCATAATCTCAGAGAGCTTGAGGATATCTGTGATCACATCGGGTTATTGCACAGAGGAGGGGTGCTCTTATCGAGGGAGCTTGTAGACCTGAAATGCAATCTTCATAGGATTCAATGTGTGCCGTCGGAGAATATGGAACAGTCCTTCCATGAGTTTTTTGATATATTGAAGCTTGAACAGAGAGGAAGGCTCTATTCTATGACGGTCAGAGGGGAAAAGGAAGAGATTTTCAGAAAGATGGGGGAATTAGAGCCGGTTTATTTTGAGGTACTGCCATTATCGTTAGAGGAAATCTTCATCAGTGAAACGGAGGTGACTGGGTATGACATCAAGAATCTCATCTTATAATCTGCGCCGGGAGAATATGAAGCATCGGATCGGGATGATAATGCTGGTGGGATTTCTGTTTTTTGCTTATCTGATCAGCTTTCTGATATCTGTGCAGAATATATGCGTACGCTATCAGAGAGAGTCGGATATAAGAAGAAACATCGCTGCGTTATCGGAGCCGGGAATGTATGTGGGGGTCATCGCGGTATTGGCGGCGATACTTCTGGCGGTCAGCGGATTCCGCTATCTTCACTCGAAGAAAGAGGTTGATTTCTATCACTCGCTTCCGGTTAGAAGGACATACTATTTATGTATGATTATGACAAACGACCTGCTGGTCTTTACGTTTTTTCTTACTCTGCTTCTGTGCCTGCAATGTGTGATCGCGGCGTTTGCAGGATACTTTTCTCTGGTTTTCGGAATCAATACGGTTTGGTCGTTTGTCTGTTATCTTGCAGTGTTTGCGGCCTCTTACCTTACAATGGCTCTTTCCATGATCCTCACCGGACATACCTTCGTGGGGCTGCTGGCATTTGGCGTGACGGCGACATATGCGCCTCTTATACTTTATAATCTGTATCCTTATCTGGCTTCGGTATTTTATAGGACCTATTGTGTGGAGACAGGTTTTACAGGAGGAGGGGATGTTCTGACATATTTTTCGCCTCTGTGGCTGACGGGAAAGCTTTTGAGGGATGATATATTCTATGCGGGAGATCCGGCGTGGACATGGAAAGCGCACAGTGCGGCGTTTGCAGCAATCTGCGTATGGATCGCGGCGATGGGAGCGGCGGTTTTCCTGCTGTTTAAGAGGAGGCCCTCGGAGACGGCGGGAAAGGCGACGGCATTTCCAAGGGCGAATGGGATTGTCAGGATTTTATTTGTAATTCCAATGTCGATTTATGTAGGGCTTTATCTTTATTCGGCATCCTTCAGCTCCATCAGGGGATGGATCATCGCAGGGGTTATGATCGGCGGATTTATCTTCCATGGTGTGATCGAGAGTATCTATCGGTTTGATATCCGGGGGTTTTTTGGCTGCAAGAAGCAGATGCTGTTCTCTGTAGCGGGGGCGATTCTGATCGTCGGTTTTTTCTGGGCGGATATATCCGGCTACGACGCGTATCTTCCGGCGAAGGAAGAGACAGACGCCCTTCTGATGGACGACGGATATATATTGTATGGAAATAATTTCTGGGGAGAGGAGAGAAAGGGTGTTTCCGGCGCCGTGAAAGACGACGTACTGGATGTACTTGCCGACGTAGTGAAGGAAAATGATAAAAACCAGGAGGCGTCCAATGGAAACGGCGATACATCTGAGTATTCTTCTTATGTGATCCGGTACAGATTGAAAAACGGCAGGGAAAAGAAGCGATCCTATGTGCTTGATTCAGAGCTTAAGGACCGGCTCATGAGACAGGTATTTGATACGAAGGAGTACCGGGAGGATCATTTTTCTCTCTATACCGGCGACTGGTCGCGTGTGAGGGATATAGAGTTCTGGCACTTTATAGGGAACACGCAGCTTAAGATGACAGAGGAGCAGAGGTCAGAACTATTTTGTATTTATCTGGATGAATTTGATAAGCTGGATTATGATACTGCAAGAACGACGATTCCAATGGGAAAGCTTGTATTAAATTGCGTCACGTTGGCAGAAGGCGGTACAAGCTATGCATATGACACGGTGAGCTGCGGCGGGATCGGAGATTCTTATTATATCTACCCTTCCTTTAAAAATACTATAAAATATCTGGAAAATCTGCTGAATGAGAAGTTTCCGTTATCCTTTGACGAGGTCGTGGTCACAAGACTTGATATCCGGCAGTATGACGGCGGCCCGGGCGAGGAATATACCATTACAGACGGAGAATTTATCCGGTCGGTTCAGAGTAAATTCTACGGAATCGATGTGGGACCAAATTTGTATCCGTCGGATACTTCACTGGATATCAATGCAACGGTTGTATCAAAAGACGGAACAGAGCATATCAGCGTATATACAGATATAGAGACTGTAGAGAAGATTAAAAAGTATCATGAGAAAGAAAAGTAAAAGATATGGGAAATAGGGTTATATTAGGGTTATGTAAGCAGGAGATGATGTATATCTCCTGTTTTTTTGAGGCAATATGTGCCGAAGGTAATACGGCGGTATGTTCATAAGCCTTGTGTGGATAAAGTCAAAACCTATGCTTATGGTTTAGAAATGGTGCAGGCACCATTTTTCCAGCAGATTGATCAGAGAATAAAGCAATGTAGCCATAATACAGAGCAGAACGATGCTCATAAGGAGCCAATCCATTTTAAACAGGCGTGAGGGCATTCTGATACAATATGTGTTTAAAAGGAGAGGAAGTTATGCCGCCGAGTTGCATAATTATGACGAAAAATAGGTAAAAGGACGGGCCGGCTTGCATATGCTGTAAAAAAATTAAAAGGATTTAGAAAATGCATAGCCAGCCTTTGATAAAAAATGAAAAAGAAGTAAGAATTATGCTGAAACTCGCAGAGATATTGATGGAGGAAAAGCTTATCAGCCCAGAGGAAAAATATCGCCTGGTCCGGCTGATTCGAAAGGATGATAGTTTATGATCTTTCGAGCAGTCATTTACGCCAGATGCAGTACGGAGGAGGAGAGTCAGAAGGACGCGTTGAAAAAGCAGGTCGAAGAAGGAAAAGCCAGTGTACGTGAAATGGGCTGGACACTGGCCGGTCTTTACGTGGAGAGTCGTTCCGGGACGACCACAAAGGGAAGGAGCGAGTATAACCGTCTGTATGAAGATCTGACAGGCGATAAATTTGACGTTATCGTCATCAAATCTCAGGACAGATTAATGCGCAATACAAAGGACTGGTATCTATTTATAGATCGTTTATTAACAGAGCAGAAAAGGCTGTATATTTATATCGAACGGAAATTCTATTCATCGGACGACGCCTTGATTACCGGAATTAAGGCGATCCTTGCGGAGGAATACAGCCGGGAGCTGAGTAAGAAGATTAATAATGCTCATCATAACCGTCAGAAGCAGAACGGGTCTGCGGTTCTGACATCCAATACCTATGGTTATCGTAAAATGCCGGATAAAAGCATAGTAATTGAAGAAGAAGAGGCAAGAATTAAACGCCGAATGTATGAACTATGCGCCGCCGGCTTCGGAAGCAGGAAGATATCTTCTATTTTAAAAAGTGAGGGGATCGTAGGAAGAAACGGGAAGCCTTTTACAGATTCTGCGATTCTCAGGATGATACATAATCCGCTTAATAAGGGGACGGTAGTGATGAACAGATTACATTATGATTTTGAGACAAAGAAAGTAATGCGGATACCGAAGGAAGAACAGTATGTTTATGAAAATAAAGTTCCGCCGATTGTGTCAAAGGAGCTGTGGGAGGCGGCAAACCAGGAGATTGCCAAGAGAGCCGAAGGGATAAACCAGTCAGGGGATAAGAAGAGAGGAAGATATAGAGGGAAATCCCGGATAAGCGGCAAATTATTCTGCGGATTGTGCGGGAATCCTTATTACAGGAGGACAAGACGGCGTTATAAAGACCGCGCGGTTATCTGTGAGTGGAAGTGTAAAAGATATCTGGAGACAGGCAGGAATACCGGGAGAACAAGAGGGCTTCAGTTAAGAGAAGTCCAGTCAGAAGAGGCAGAAGGGTGTGATAATGTTCATCTCGATGAAGAGACGCTGTATCAATTGTTGGAGCAGATCTGTGGGAAGAGGTATATGCCGGATAAAGAACGGATGATCAGCGATATGGTTCATATGCTGAAAATCGTCCTGAAGGAGAAAGATTATCGGCAGGAGATTGACAGAAAGAGGCGGCAGGAAGAGAAGCTGTCGGGACAGATGGACGCTCTGGTTGAAAAGCTTTTGGAAGGTATCGTTTCCGATGAAGCATACCAGAGGACACAGAGGGAGCTGGAGGAGAGGTTAGAAAATATTCGTGATGAAATCAAGGAGTTAGAGAGGCAGAATGCAAAAAGAAGTGAAAATGTTTTAAAGGAACGAATTGCCCATATCGAAAAGACTCTGCAGACAGCAGGAATGATAGAAAAGGCCGTAGCCGCGGAAATGTTGGAGGATGTGGATAAAATATGGATTTATCCGGAATATATGGAAATTGTATTTAATTTTCCGGAGGCGGCAGAGAGGAAAAATACAGATATTCCAACGCAGGAATATGTAGACAGAATAAAAATTGAGTATGGGAATCTGTTCGATTATAGAAAAAAGAAAGAGGAAGAAAGGAACGCGATTGTCCGGATAATGCAGGAAAACCCACGCGTAACGGCAAGAGAGATTGCAGAGCAGTTACAAATCAGCTTATCCGGGGCAAATTATAGAATTGGCATATTGAAGTCAGAAGGAAAGGTGAAGTTTAACGGAAGCGGCGGGAAAGGAGAATGGGAAATTTTAACTCATGATTGATTGCAATTTCAGGATTTGTGCGCTAAAATAATAACTATGAATATATTATGATTATAGTAAGGAGTGGGAAGAAATGGCCAGATATGTGAGAGACCTGGTATTGAACAAGCCGGATGATTTTGTGAAGTTTATCATGAATGATTTCCTTCAGAAGAATGGTTTCGTGTTGTCCGACTGGAAGGGAGAGGCGGCGTACCGTACCGGAGACGCCGTGATGGAAGGGTACAAGTATTTGAAATGGAACTATGCGGGAGGCATCTTCCATCTGGAAGCATGGATGAAGGGGACTTTCGGAGGAGAATGGAACCTTGACGGATTCGTGGGAACCCTGCAGAAGAAACCCTATAGAGAAAGTTTAGAGCAATTATTTGCAGCTCTCAACCAGCCGCTGTCAATGAATCAGCAGGCAGCGCCGGGGCAGCCGATGCCGAATGTAGTCCCGGTACATACTGTGGATAATTCTAATGCGGCTACAATGGGGCTGGTATTTGGAATTTTTAGTCTGATCTTTGCGTTTTTGATTCCGCTTGTCAGCATCATATTTGCTTGCCTTGGATTCTCAAGGGCAAGGATGGGGGCAGGTTCCAGCAAGTCAGGAATGGCAAAAGTCGGGAAGGTTCTCTGCATTATAGGAATTATTATTGCGGTTATTATGTGGGGAGTAAACGTATTGTTGGCAGTCTCGCCGCTGGCCGTATTGCTTTGAGATTGACAGACGGTGATGCTGTGGGGAGGGTTTGACTTTTTTTGAGTCATATCCTCCATATTTTTATAACAGGAATCATTATGGCGGCGGTTATGCTGGCGGGATGCGCCGGGAGTCAGAAGCTTTCGGACAAATTCGACGAGGAGGAAGTGAAAGAGGCTGCCAGAGAAGTGATAGAAATCCTGAATGACAAAGATGTGGACACCCTTGTGGATGAGAAATGGAATTCTATGATGAAGAGTATGGCGGGCAAGGAGATGATGACAGATCAGGTACTTCCGATCGTAGAAGATCTTGGCGCTTTTGAGGAATTTGATAAGGAAGCCGTCACGGGAAGCAAGGATAAAGACACAGAGCAGGAATTTGCGGTTGCAGTGGTAAAAGTCAAGTATGAGAAGCGTAAGGCTCAGTTTACGATATCCTTTGACGAGGATATGAAAGTGGGCGGTTTCTATATTAAATAAAGGGAGAAGCGTATGGAAAAATGGGCGGCGATGTGCGGTGGGATGAGTATTATTTTCTGGGGAATGGCGCTTTTATTTGCCCTCCTGAAGGGGAAAGCGGCTATCTTGATCTCCGGGTTTAATACGATGCCGAAGGAGCAGAGAAAGCAGTACGACAGAGAGAGGATGAGTAAGGATCAAAGGAATGCATTTATCCTGTGGGCGGTCATTCTGGGGAGCGGAAGCCTCTTGTCTGAGCTGACTTCGTCGGAGAATGCGGCGATTGCAGCAGGTATTATCTGGCTTGTGGTATTTTTCCGGGACGTACATCTGGATGAAGAGAAAGCATTTGGGAAATATAAGATTAAGTAGAAAGATTATATCAGAATGCCCTCCTGTCTGAATACCTGGCTTGAGTATATGATCAGATATCCAAGTCCGTCTCTTGCGGCAAGGAATTCTCCGATAATCACGCCCACCAGGCAGAGGCCGATATTAACCTTCATATTACTGATGATAGCCGGAATGGAACTTGGCAGCACTACTTTCGAAAGCGCGTGGAACCGATTGCCCCCCAGTGTGTAGATCAGCTTGATTTTACCCGGATCTACGATGGTGAAGCTGGTGTACAGGCTTAAGATGCTTCCGAAGATAGCGACCGACATTCCGGCTACGATAATAGTCGTCTTGGTTGCCCCCAGCCACACGATTAAAAGCGGCGCCAATGCGGACTTTGGGAGGCTGTTCAGTACGACAAGGTAAGGATCCAGGATCTCGGAGAGCTTGCTGCTGAACCACAGGGCGACTGCCACCAGAATGCTGATGGCAATCACAAGCAGGAAGCTTATGATAGTTTCAAACAGTGTCACTCCGAGATGGAGGAATATACTTTTATCCAGGAGCATTCCGAAGAAACAAAGCGCGATCTTGGAGGGACTGCTGAAAATAAAGGAATCAATGATTCCCACATTGGCGGTAAATTCCCATACAAATAGAAAACTCAGAAGGATAAGTACTCGGGATATTCTGACGATTCGTTTATGCCTGCGGTGCATGAGCAGGTATTTCTTCTGTTCTGCCGACAGATTATTCATCTGTGTTCAACTCCTTCCATATAAGATTAAAATATGTCTTGAATTCCGGGGCGTTGCGCCGGTTCAGCGGTGTGTCTGCGTCAAGGTTGAAGATCAACGGGATGGTCTGCTTGATGGTCGCCGGACGGCCGGAGAGGATGATGACGCGGTCGGCTAAAGAGATGGCTTCCGACAGGTCATGAGTTACAAGGAGGGCGGATTTACCTTCTTTGCGGATGATCTGGCCGATGTCGTCGCCGACGGTCAGGCGCGTCTGATAATCAAGAGCAGAGAAGGGTTCATCCAGAAGCAGAAGGTCAGGCTCTAATACCAGGGTTCGGATCAGGGCGGCTCTCTGCCGCATGCCTCCGGATAATTCAGAAGGGTGCGAGGATTCGAATTGGCGGAGGCCGTAGAGATCTAACAGATCGTGGGCTCGTTCCCTGGTTCGGGCAGTCAGCATGTGTTGAATCTCAAGTCCCAGGATCACGTTGTTGTATATGGTTCTCCATTCAAAAAGTTCGTCGTGCTGAAGCATATAGCCTACGTTCGTGGTACTTTCTTTTAAGTATTTTCCATTAATCTTGATCAGACCTTTCTCCGGTTCCAGGAGTCCGGAGATTAGTGAGAGAAGGGTAGATTTGCCGCATCCGGACGGACCCACTATAGAGACGAATTCGCCTTTGTTCAGTGCAAAAGAGATGTCCGTGAGAGCGGGGGTCTCGCCGTCCAGGGTATGATAGGCATAATGGATATTCTTAAGTTCTAATACTTGTTCCATAGAAACCTCCTGTATTTGGTTGTGATTCAGCTTAAAGTCACTGTGATGCAGTTCCCTCGCAGCTAAAAATTGAATGATTACATTATTTTATGTAAATATCGGGATTTCGTGACGGATTCATCTTGTCAGAAGTAAAGAAAGCGGTTATAATGCAAAAGTATACATAAGCAGACAGAGTCCGACAATGCGCCTAAGACGGTTCGGCGGGGTCGAGATGTCTTTGGAGGAAAAGATTCAATGAATTACCAGAAAGAATTGGATAAATTGATTGAGCGGCTGGAAAAGCAGGAAATGGCGCCAAGTCTTTTACTGCACAGCTGCTGCGCGCCTTGCAGCAGTTATGTTATAGAATATTTGAGTAATTATTTTAAGATTACCATATTCTATTATAATCCGAATATTTATCCGGAGAGCGAATATACAAAGCGTATACTGGAACAGCAGACTTTGATTACGCAGATGAAGACCCGATATCCGGTTGCGTTCATGGCGGGGAACTATGACAGCGATCGTTTCTATGAGATGGCGAAGGGTCTGGAGCATGTAAAGGAAGGTAAAGAGAGGTGCTTTCGATGCTATGAGCTGAGACTTCGGGAGGCGTCGGAGGTTGCGAAGAAGTGTGGATTTGATTATTTTACGACTACTTTAAGCATCAGTCCCCTTAAGAACGCGGCTAAGCTGAATGAGATTGGGATGCGTCTTTCCGAGGAATACGGGGTAAAGTATCTGGTATCTGATTTTAAGAAGAAGAACGGTTATAAGCGTTCGATTGAATTGTCAAAGAAATATGATCTGTACCGGCAGGATTACTGTGGATGCGAGTTCTCCGTGCCGGCGTCGCGAAGGGCGTAGATTGGTATTTTAACGTTTTGCTTCGTTTTTAAGAAGCTTATGGCTGGTAAATAAGCAATAGAAAGAAAAAGCATATAAGGGAGATGGAAAGATATGGCACAGTTATGGGGCGGCCGTTTTACTAAAGAAACAGATCGGCTGGTATATGATTTTAACGCGTCGATCTCTTTCGACAAGAGATTCTATGCCCAGGATATCCGGGGCAGTATCGCGCATGTGATGATGCTGGCGAGGCAGGGAATCCTGACAGGATCCGAGAAAGATGAGATTGTGAACGGCTTGGAGGGGATCTTAAGCGACGTTGAGAGCGGAAAACTTGAGATTACGGATCAGTATGAAGATATCCACAGTTTTGTGGAGGCGACGCTGATCGACCGGATCGGAGAGTCGGGAAAAAAGCTGCATACCGGAAGAAGCCGCAACGACCAGGTGGCGTTGGATATGAAGCTTTATGCCAGGGACGAGGTGCATATATTAAATCAATTGGTCAGGGAGCTGCTTCTTTCGATTCTTACGATCATGGAAGAGAATGTGGACACTTATATGCCGGGATTTACGCATCTTCAGAAAGCGCAGCCGGTTACGCTGGCACATCATATGGGGGCGTACTTTGAGATGTTCCGAAGGGATCATGAGAGACTTGTGGGAATCTATGACAGGATGGATACTTGTCCGTTGGGTTCCGGCGCACTTGCGGGAACGACTTATCCTTTGGACCGGGATTATACGGCGAGTCTGCTTGGATTCGAAGGTCCGACAAGAAACAGTATGGACGGAGTTTCGGATCGGGATTATCTTCTGGAATTATTGTCGGCGCTTTCGATTATGATGATGCATTTGAGCCGCTTTTCCGAAGAGGTGATCATCTGGAATTCCAATGAATACCAATTCGTGGAGATTGACGACGCCTACAGTACCGGAAGCAGTATTATGCCGCAGAAGAAGAATCCGGATATCGCGGAACTAGTCCGCGGAAAGACCGGTCGTGTCTATGGTGCGCTGAATGCTCTTCTGGTTGCCATGAAGGGAATTCCCCTTGCATATAATAAGGATATGCAGGAGGATAAGGAATGGGCGTTCGACGCGATTGATACGGCGAAGGGATGTCTTACCCTATTTACCGGAATGCTTAGGACTATGAATTTTAAAAAGGAACGAATGGAAGACAGTGCAAAACATGGATTTACCAACGCTACGGATGCGGCGGATTATCTGGTAAACCACGGCGTGCCGTTCCGGGATGCCCACGGCATTGTGGGACAACTGGTGCTTCTGTGTATCGAGAAGAAAGTCGCTCTTGACGATCTGCCGCTTGAGGAGTATCGGAGGATATCGCCGGTATTTAAAGAAGACATCTATGATGCGATCAGCATGGAGACTTGCGTGAATAAGCGCGTCACGACCGGGGCGCCCGGGAAGACGGCGATGGAGGCGGAGATCGTCGCCTGCAGAAAATATCTGGGTGAGTATTAATATATGAATATAACGGATGCCTGAACAAAGACATTCTGATGAAAGCGCGGAGATCGCGCGGTAAGAAGTTATCCGGTCAAGAAGATGATTGACGGCTGGTAAATAAGTAGTAAAGAATGATAAAAGGAGTAAAAGAATCATGGAACAGAAATTAAGAGTAGGTATTTTAGGAGCAACGGGAATGGTTGGACAGCGCTTTATCTCACTGCTTGAGAATCATCCGTGGTTTGAGGTGGTAACGGTAGCGGCAAGCCCGAGGTCTGCAGGGAAGACTTATGAGGAAGCGGTGGGAGACCGCTGGAAGATGACGACGCCGATTCCGGAGGGAGTAAAGAAGCTGGCAGTATTGAATGTCAATGATGTAGAGAAGGTTGCAGAGACTGTTGACTTTGTGTTCAGCGCCGTAGATATGACGAAGGATGAGATCAAGGCGATCGAAGAGGAATATGCGAAGACCGAGACGCCGGTTGTATCGAATAACAGCGCGCACCGGTGGACTCCGGACGTACCGATGGTGGTGCCGGAGATTAATGCCGATCATTTTGCGGTGATTGAAGACCAGAAGAAGCGTCTTGGAACGACACGGGGGTTTATCGCAGTAAAGCCGAACTGTTCGATTCAAAGTTATGCGCCGTGTCTGGCCGCATGGAAGGAATTTGAACCTACGGAAGTGATCGCGACGACTTATCAGGCTATCTCAGGCGCAGGCAAGACATTCAAAGACTGGCCGGAGATGGTAGAGAATATTATTCCGTATATAGGCGGGGAGGAAGAGAAAAGCGAGCAGGAGCCGCTCCGTGTATTAGGCAGGGTTGAAGGAGGACAGATCGTAAAAGCCGATCTGCCGAAAATAACCTGTCAGTGTATCCGTGTGCCCGTTCTGAACGGCCACACTGCGGCAGTATTTGTTAAGTTTGGGAAGAAACCTTCGAAGGAAGAACTGATCGAAAAGCTGGTGAACTATAAAGGGTATCCTCAGGAGCAGAATCTTCCGAGCGCGCCGAAGCAGTTTATCCAATACCTCGGTGAGGATAACCGTCCGCAGGTAACCATGGATGTAGACTATGAGAAGGGGATGGGAGTCTCCATCGGGCGGCTGAGAGAGGACAGTATCTATGATTATAAATTTGTCGGACTTTCCCATAACACCGTGCGCGGGGCGGCAGGAGGAGCGGTCCTCTGTGCGGAAGCGCTGACGGCAAAAGGGTACATTAAAACAAAAGATCCGCGATAAATTTTAAAGCCAAAATCCCCTTTGCGGGCAGCGCTCTGCAGCGTGTCCGGCAAAGGGGATTTTGACTTTTACGGTATTCTTCAAATATGCATACAGACATTGGGTCTATCTTTCACAAACGGTAACTTCCACTTCGTCGCCGTCGGACTTTTTTAGCTGTTCACGAATTGACTTCAGCATTCCTATGATATAGCAGATACTGCCGTCGGGATTTTTCACGCCCATATTTACAATACTGCCGTCATATGGAATCCCGTCGAACGTGACATGAACTTTAACTCTGCCTTTACCGAATTCTTTGCGTATATCGTGGGGAAACTTAATATATGCTCCGCCTTTTTCCGGAATAAGGTAAATTTTAGATGTAAATCTATATATTTTTTCAGCCATTTTCAATTCCTTTCACATTTCGTTTTTATGTATGTCCAAAAAGCCGCTCCATTTTTCTTATCACTATAAAATAACTGATAATCAGGATAACGACCGCGCCGGTCCATGCCATGATCTCGGCGTAGAAGATGCCGTGTTCTCCGATCAGCATCGGCAGAAAGACGGCGGTTACGGCGCGCATAACAAATTCCGCAATCCCGGATACCAGAGGGAGGATGGTATTGCCCATTCCCTGAATCGCGGAACGCGTGATGTGAAGGATGTAGAGGATAGGAAGACAGATACTCATGACCGCCAGATAGTAGTAGGCAATCTGTAAGGTCTGTTCAAATTCCTCAGGTGTGCCGGAAATAAACCAGCTGAGAATTTCTTTGCCAAAAAAGAGCATGAGGAGCGCGATAAACAGGGACGTTAATAATGCGATCAGGATCGCTGATTTCACGCCTTTTCTGATACGGTCTGTCTTCTTGGCGCCGAGATTCTGTCCGGTATAAGTTACCATAGCGTATCCGTAAGAGGTGGCGGCCACTTCTAATACACCGTAGAGCTTATTCGTAGCGGTAAATCCGGCGATAAACAGCACGCCGAAACCATTGACTACAAATTGGACGATCATTCCCCCTACCGAGATGATTGCGTTCTGGAATGCCATAGGGAACCCCAGCATAAGCAGGCGGAGGGGAAGCCTGCCAGATGGTCGGAAATCTGCCTTTTGCAGCGTCAATATATCTATCTTCCGAATATGATACAGACAGAACAGACTGGATATCAGCTGGGCGATCAGGGTGGCTATGGCTGCCCCGGCGATACCAAAACCCAGAACCAGTACGAACAGCAGATCAAGGAAGATGTTTGTCGCGGCGGCCACGATCATTGCGTGAAGCGGAGTCTGCCCGTCGCCCAGAGAGCGCAGGATGGACGCCAGAAGATTATATGCCATGACGACAGGAATTCCCAGATACATAATGCGCAGGTAAAGAAGCGCGTCAGGGAGAATCCTGGCGGGCGTATTAAGAAGTTCCAGGACAGGGCGCGCCAGTAATTGTCCGATTCCAAGCAGTACTATGGCGGACAGCAGGGAGAGGACGGCAGAATTTCCGACAGATCTGCGTAAATTATCGTATCTTTTGGCGCCGAATTCCTGTGCCAGGAGGATACCGAAGCCCTGGGTAAAACCCTGAATAATGCCGAGCATCATCCAATTCATCCAATCTGCGGCGCCTAAGGCGGCCAGAGCGCTTACGCCAAGGGCTTTTCCTACCACCATAGTATCTACAACCGTATAAAGCTGCTGAAAGACGTTGCCGATCATCAGCGGGATTGCGAAGGAGAAGATCAGTGGAACGGGCTTTCCTTCCGTCATATTCTTTACATGTGATGCCATTATGAAACCTCGTTATTCATCTTAATTATCTTAGTCCTGTTATTTTTTTCAGGCAGCCTGCCGGCAGTATGGGAAACTGCCGAAGGATCTGCCGGACAAGGGTACGTCTGCCATCATATCACGGATTTTGCCTGCTTACAATAGATTATCCAAATTATATCAGGATAATTAAAAATCAGAAAATACTTCCATCTGTTTCTTTAGTTCATCTACAATCTCTCGGTTCGTATCCATACGGCCCGCGATATCCGTCATATCCGCAACCAGGCTCCTTGTGCTGCCTGCGACCCCATTGATCTCGTCTGCGCCCTCGTCGATCGCTTTCGAAATGCTGTCGATGGAATCGGCAATCTCAATCATAGAATTCCTAAGCCGGTCGGTCCTGCTGTTAAATGCATCGATCATTTCCTTTACATAGTCGGCATCTTCTTTGTATTGTCTACCGGAACGGATAAATTCCTGGAATTCCGTAAGAATCGTTCCGCTTAGATAATCTGCCATATCCTGGGAGTTCCTGGACAGGTTGTGTACAGCGTTCGTAACGATCTGATTCACTTCCTGGATACGGCCGGCAGTCTCGCTGCAGGAATTGGCAAGGGTCTTGATCTCACTGGCAACGACGGCGAAGCCTTTGCCGGCTTCGCCCGCCCGCATGGCTTCTACGGAAGCGTTTAGTGCGATCAGGTTTGTTGTGGAGGAGATCGCTACGATATCTTTGGTCAGGCTGTTCACCTGATCGACGCTTTTGCTGTTCTCGATTGCTTCCTCTAATACATCTAAGATATCAGACGCTTTCTGCCGGATTGCTTTTGTATTCGTCTGTGCCAATGCTTCCATCTCATTTGCTCGGACCTTCATAGCGGAAGAATAATCCGTGATCGTACGGCATTCCTTGGCCATATCATGGACATCTCCTTTGATGTCGGACGCGCTGTTGTTGATGATCGCCGCGTTGTTTGCCACCTTCTGAATCGCCATAGACAGGGAGTCGGTAAGAGAGGAGAGTCCCCTGGCGCTTTTGCTCGACGTACGGGTGTGTTTCAGTACTTCGCCGGTTACTTCGTCAAGCTTCTGCGAGTTTTCCTGAAGTGTGTATACCGTGTCCTTGATCGGCGCTATCACATATTTTTTGATGATCCGGATAGCGGCAAGCACTAATATCAGACATGTTATGATAGAAGCAGCCGCGATCACCAGAGAGATGATATAGACTATCATCAGTCTGTGCTTTGCGCCGTCTGTTCTTTCGCTGACAGCGGCATATAATTCATTAGTATTGTCGGCTATGGCAGAACCAAAATGAGCTACGTCGCCGTTGGCATATGCGTAGGCATCCGCGGTATTGCTGTCTGCGCTTGCACATACAAGATAGACCAGGGCGTGCTTGAAGGAATCGTAATTCTGAAGAAGCTGTGCATAGACGGCCTCTTCGTCTTCTGTCACGTAGTTTTTAAATTCTTTTAGATATTCTTCCAGAATTGCCTCTTCTTCCTTGATCTGTGCCACGACGGTGATCATGGTATTATAATCCGTTGCGACAATGTGCGACAGCGCCAACTTATGGATGTCAGTGGTAGAATGGCGGATGTTCTGCAGTGTCTCCGAGCCTACCATATAGTTGTCTACAATCTTAGAAGCATTGGAATCGACATTCTGAATGCTGAAAACCGACAGGACATTTGAGAACAATGCCACAACACCCAGAAGGATGATCGGAAGTATCAGACGTTGTTGTATAGTGAGTTTCTTTTTCATCTTATGTTAACAGATCCTTTCAACATATTGTATCTAATGTTCGGGCGGGGGTGTTACCATTAACGTGCGGAAACACCTTTTGCCATCTCGTCCAGCTGTTCCTGCAAATCCTGGCCGGAGGGGTTGCCGGCGGCCATATTTTCAGCAAATTTTGTAACCGGATCCCAGAAATTGCCTCCGATCCGCTGAAGCTGAGAATACTCAGACTGTTCTATGAGAGCGGCGATTGCCGGGGATTGTTGGATTTCCTTAGATTCTGCCACGGTGACGTTAGATGGACCCTGTCCGCGCTTTTCAAATCTAAGCTGCTGATTCTCTTCGTTGGTGATCCATTCTGCCAGTCTGGCCGCCCATTTCGGATGTTCGGAATAAGCGTTTACCCCGATCAGCTTACATCCGGAGAAAGAAGCCATCTGTACCTGTTTCCCGTTACAGGTGTAGGTTGGCAGCTTGACGGCTGCGGCGTTCTCTCCCCAGGCTTCCTTCACTGCAACAGAATTCCATACGCCGCTGATACCTGCGATCACGGAGCCATTCCTGATCCCGTCAAGGAATTCCTCATCTGTCCGATTGGCGAAACCCGGATTCCCTGCGATCCGAAGCATCGCCTGGGCTACGTCGATGCCCCGGATATCGCCTTCCGCCTGGTTCCAGGTGCAGTAGTTGGTGATTCCGTCGTCGTTAAGCCCGACCTGCAGCCCGGTATTCCCATAGAAAGAATATACATACCATGCCGAGGACCAGTCCATGGTGAATCTTTTGCCATTCGCAGCCGCGGCTTCCAATATGCCGTCTAAGGTCTTCACCTGTTCTTCGGTGATATAGTGTTTGTTATAATATAAGAAATATCCGTTATCTGCAGTCAGCGGATAAGCGTAGAGCCGGTTGTTTACCGTGGCAGATTCTACCGCGCTTGAAAGATTCCTGCTGCTGATCTGATCCGCGTTCTCGATCGGATCCAGGGCTCCGGCCGCCGCCAGTGCATTCAACTGATCGTCGGCGAAGGTAAATACGTCCGCGCCTTCTTCCAGTCCGCCAAGCAATGTGTCCTTGCACTGAGATTCTCCTTGTGCCTCAAATGTTATCTGAAAATCGGCCTGTCCCTGATAGTTAGTCTGAAAGTTTTGAATGATCTGGTTCATCAGTTCTGTATCTTCTTCGGCGCCCCAGACTACCAGTTCGACCTTTTGTTTTTCCGCATCTGAGGAATTTGTCTTATCGGCCGTATGACAGCCTGTAAGCGCTGCGGTGCATAGAATGCCCAAAAACAGCCTGTATACTTGTTTTCTCATGTGTAATCCATCCTTTTTTGTTCGTTAACAGTTTGTTCTCGCGTTATTCGTAAAACGCCGCATTAGGGTATAAACTGTAACGATATTATATCATTGAAAGGGCGATGAGGCTAGAATAAACTTTTTGAAATTACAAAAATGTTTTCTCTCTTACTTTCATTTCTCCTATGCAAGTGGTAAAATAAAAAAATGAGAATTATGAAAGACGAGGTACGGATATGGACAAAGAGATTCTGAATTATACCCAGAACAGAGAACTCTCATGGCTTAAGTTTAATCAGAGAGTCTTGGAAGAGGCGCAGGATACGACGGTTCCCATTCTGGAACGTATGAAGTTTGTGGCGATATTTACCAGCAATCTGGACGAATTTTTTATGATACGTGTCGGAAGTCTTTTTGATATGGCGCATACGGACGCGAATAACAGGGACAGCCGTTCAGGCATGACGCCTAAAGAGCAGCTGGATAAGATATTTGAGGCTGTCGCCCCGCTTTATAAAGAGAGAGATAAGACGTACGCGGAGCTTAAGAAGCAGCTGCAGCCCTATGGAATCTGCGGTTTGAATTTCAAAGACCTGGAGCAGAACGAGAAGAAGTATGTGAAGAAATACTTCAAAGATCAGATTCTTCCGGTTCTCTCCCCTCAGATCGTAGACGCTATTCATCCGTTTCCTCATCTGTTGAATAAAGAGGTATACGTGACGGCGAGCCTTCGGTTCAAAGAGAAATCAAATGTAAAGAATATGATGGGGATCGTTTCGATTCCTCCGTTTATGTCGGAGATATTGCAGCTTCCGGGGCATGACGTCCGATATATCCGTATGGAGAAAGTGATTATGGAGTTTCTGGGGCTGGTGTTCTCAAGATACGAGGTGTCGGACGCGAATTATATCTGCGTCACAAGGAACGCGGATATCGCGCCGGATGACGAGGCTCTGGAGATCAGCGACGATTTTCGTTATCTGATGAAGGAGACGCTGCATAAGCGCCGCAGGATGGCGGTGGTGCGCCTTGAGGTTGCCGAGAAGTTAAAGCCGGATATGGAAGCATATTTTTGTGAGAAATTCAATATCGAACCGACGCAGATCTTTAGGACTAAAGTACCGATGAAGATGAATTTTGTGTTTGGAATCAACGGAAAGCTCCCGGAATCTATGAAGCGTTCGTTGGAATACAGACCGTTTACGCCGCAGAATTCACCCCATGTTCAGGACAGCAACGTGATGCGTCAGGTGAAGAGGAAGGATATCCTGCTGTTCTATCCGTACGAGAGTATGGATCCGTTTCTGAAGATGATAAAGGAAGCGTCCGTTGATCCGAACGTTGTAACGATTAAGATTACGATCTATCGTCTTGCGAAGAAAGCAAGACTGGTGGAGTATCTCTGCGCGGCCGCCGAGAACGGAAAGGACGTCACGGTATTGATAGAGCTGCGGGCAAGGTTCGACGAGCAGAATAACATCGATTGGTCCGAACGTATGGAAGAAGCCGGCTGCCGCGTGATCTACGGTTTTGAAGATTATAAGGTGCACTCCAAGATATGTCTGATTACATACCGGAACCGGAACGAGATCCAGTATATCACGCAGATTGGAACAGGGAATTACAATGAAAAGACGGCGGCGATGTATACGGACCTGTCTTTGATGACCGCGAATCCGGCGATCGGAAAGGACGCGGCAGAGTTCTTCAAGAATATGTCCATCAGCAATCTGAACGGCAGTTATGACCATATTATCGTATCGCCTACGAGCCTGAAGCAGAAGGTTCTCTATCTGATCGACGAAGAGATCAGAAAGGGGGAGAAGGGCAGGATCATCATGAAGATGAATTCCCTGACCGACGTGGATTTTATATCGAAGATATCGGAGGCTTCCAAGGCAGGGGTAAGAGTAGACTTGATTGTCAGAGGGATTTGTTGTATACTTCCAGGAGTGCAGGGATATACGGAGAATGTAAGAGTGATGAGTATTGTCGGACGCTATCTGGAGCATGCGCGTATCTTTAGTTTCGGTGCGGGGGCGTCGCAGAAGGTCTATATCGGATCGGCGGATATGATGACGAGAAATACAGAGAAACGTGTCGAGGTTGCATGCCCGATCCTGGATGAGAATATCAAGAGACAGATCAACCATTATCTGAAGGTGATGCTGAATGATAATGTGAAAGCCAGGGTTCTGCAAAGCGACGGGACATTTGTTAAGAAGAAGGTAACCGGCAATTCGATTGATTCTCAGAGGATATTCATGCAAGAGGCGGTTCATGCCAAGAGAGAGGCGCCGCCGAAAGAAAAGCCGATCAGCGAATTGATCAAGAAAGTGCTGTTATTTACAAAGAATGGATAGGAGAGAATCATAGTTTATATGGGAAAATCACTTTATATAGCGGAGAAACCCAGTGTAGCGCAGGAGTTTGCCAAGGCGCTGAAGATAAAGGCGAGAAGAGGGGACGGGTATCTGGAGTCGGAAGAAGCCGTTGTTACGTGGTGTGTCGGACATCTGGTAACGATGAGTTATCCGGATGCTTATGATCCCGGTCTTAAAAAATGGCGTCTGGAGACGCTGCCTTTTATTCCCAGGGAGTTTAAATATGAGGTGATCCCGGCGGTTGCCAAACAGTTTCGCGTCGTTGCAGGACTCCTGAACCGGAAAGATGTGGAGCGGATCTATGTATGTACGGACTCCGGACGGGAAGGAGAATATATCTATCGTCTGGTGGAACAGCAGGCGAAGGTCAGAGGGAAGGAACGGCGAAGGGTATGGATTGATTCCCAGACAGAAGAAGAGATCTTACGGGGAATTCGTGAGGCGAAAGACCTGAAAGAATATGATAATCTGTCGGCGTCGGCGTATCTTCGGGCAAAGGAAGATTATCTGATGGGTATCAATTTCTCCCGTCTGCTGACATTGAAATACGGAGACAGTATCTCGCGCTATCTGAAAAAGGATCGTTCCGTGATATCCGTCGGAAGAGTAATGACCTGTGTGCTCGGCATGGTGGTTCGTCGGGAGAGGGAGATCAGGGAATTTGTAGAGACGCCGTTCTATCGGGTGATCAGTACAAGCGGCGAGGAGGGGGCCGTATTCGAGAGTGAATGGAGAGCGGTAAAGGGATCCAGGTGGTTTGAGTCTTTTGATCTCTACAAGGAAAACGGATTCAAAGAGCGTAAGAAGGCAGAAGAACTGGTTGCCTATCTGAACGAGGAGAGTCCCCTGACCTGCCGGATTGTTTCCATAGAAAAGAAAAAAGAGAAGAAGGCCCCGCCGCTGCTTTTCAATCTCGCAGAATTACAGAACGAATGCTCTAAAAGATTCAAGATCAGTCCGGACGAGACGCTTCGTATCGTCCAGGAATTATATGAAAAGAAGCTGGTGACCTACCCCAGGACGGACGCCAGAGTTTTATCCACTGCCGTGGCAAAAGAGATACATAAGAACCTGAATGGTCTGATGAAGTATGAGACGGCGGTGCCGTATCTGAGAGAGATCGTGGGATTCGGAAGCCATAAGGGATTAGAGAAGACAAAGTACGTCAATGATAAACAGATCACCGATCATTATGCGATTATCCCTACAGGACAGGGATTGAATACCCTCGGTTCTCTGCCCCGTTTATCTGCGCGGGTATACGAGGCGATCGTCAGACGTTTCCTCAGTATCTTCTATCCGCCGGCGGTCTATCAGAAGATAGGGATTGTAACGAAGATGAGAGAAGAGTATTTCTTCGCGAATTTCAAAGTGCTTGCAGAGGAAGGATATTTGAAAGTCGCCGGGACGCCGGGGCGAAAGAAGGCGTCTGCGGCAAAGGCGGAAAAGGGACAGGAGAACAGAGGAGAGAATAGGGAGGAAGATCAGGAAGACAGACAGGAATCGGAAGAGAACGGCGGGGAGAAGAGTATGGATACCGCATTCTTCCAGAAGATACAGACACTCAGGAAGGGTATGACACTTCCGGTCCGATCTCTTGAGATTAAGGAAGGAAAGACGTCGCCTCCGAAGAGATACAATTCCGGTTCTATGATACTCGCGATGGAGAACGCAGGGCAGTTGATTGAGGATGAAGATCTGCGTGCGCAGATTAAGGGGAGCGGAATCGGAACCAGCGCCACCAGAGGAGAGATTTTAAAGAAGTTGTTTCATATCCAGTATCTTGCATTGAATAAGAAGACGCAGATCGTAACTCCCACTCTGCTGGGGGAGATGATCTTCGACGTGGTGGAACATTCTATCAAGTCTCTACTTAACCCGGAACTTACGGCAAGTTGGGAGAAGGGGCTGACTTATGTAGCGGAGGGAGATATCACTCCGGATGAATATATGAAGAAACTGAATCATTTTATTGTAAGCAGGACGGAAGGTGTGAAGGGATTATGTAATCAGGGTCAGCTTCAGGCTTGTTACGATAAAGCGGCGGCATCCTATAAAAAGACTAAAAAATAAGACGGAAAGAGAGGAACATACAGTATGAACGGATTGACAGTAAAGGAATTGTACACATTGGAGGAGACGATTGCGAAAGATATCTTCGAGGGAGTCACCTATCCGTGGGAGGTGCTTCCGAAGATCAGCGAATTCATTCTGCGTCTCGGCGCGGCGCTTCCGGAAGATGAATATGATAAAGTCGGAGAGGATGTGTGGATCGCCAGGTCCGCGAAGGTATTCGAATCCGCGTACATTCATGGGCCGGCGATCATCGGGAAGGACGCGGAGGTAAGACAGTGTGCGTTTATCCGCGGAAATGCCATCGTCGGTGAAGGAGCGGTAGTCGGGAATTCGACGGAGCTTAAGAATGTGATCCTGTTTAATAAGGTTCAGGTGCCGCATTATAATTATGTCGGAGATTCTGTTTTGGGTTACAAGGCGCATATGGGCGCCGGTTCCATTACGTCCAATGTGAAATCAGATAAAAAACCGGTGGTGGTAAAGACGCCGGAAGGCAATATCGAGACGGGCATGAAGAAGTTCGGAGCTATGCTTGGGGACGAGGTGGAAGTCGGATGCGGTACGGTTCTGAACCCCGGAAGCGTGGTGGGAAGCCATACCAATATCTATCCCCTTTCCAGCGTCAGAGGATACGTGCCGGCGGGCAGTATCTATAAGAAGCAGGGAGAAGTCGTGGAGAAGATGTAAAAGAACCGGAATCAGTGAATGTACTTTCAGACACGAAGAGATTCCGAGAGTATATATGAGAAACAGGAGGAAGAGAAAAGATGCATAAAATAGGTTTTATAGGGGTCGGAATCATGGGTAAATCCATGGTACGCAATCTGATGAAGGCCGGATTTGAACTCCATATCTACGCCAGGACGAGGGCAAAAGTGGAAGATGTGATCGGCGAGGGAGCGGTCTTTCATGAGTCTATAAAGGATTGCGTGGAGGATTGCGACGCGGTGATAACGATCGTGGGATTCCCGCAGGATGTAGAGGAAGTGTATTTCGATACGGAAAATATCCTGGAGAGCGCGAAGAAGGGCGCATATTTGATTGATATGACGACTACGAGTCCGATGCTTGCCAAGAAGATTGCAGAAGCCGGGAAAGAGAGGGGGTATCGTGTGTTGGATGCGCCTGTGACAGGCGGGGACGGCGGGGCAAAAGCCGGAACATTATCCATACTTGTGGGCGGCGGCAAAGAGGACTACGAAGCTTGTATGCCGCTGTTTCAGGCGATGGGAACCAATATCAATTACCAGGGAGACGCCGGATGCGGACAGCATGCCAAGCTTGCGAACCAGATCATGATTGCGGGGGCTTTATCCGGAGTCTGCGAGGCTCTGACATATGCGAAAGCCAAGGGGCTCGATCTTCAGGTGCTTTTGGATTCCGTATCGACAGGAGCGGCAGGGAGTAAGCAGCTTGACACTTTTGGGCCGAAGATTCTTGCCGAAGACTATGCGCCGGGCTTCTTTATGAAGCATTTTATCAAGGATATGAAGCTTGCCCTTACGGAAGCAAATATGAGCGGATTGTCTTTGGATGTGCTGAGCCAGGCGCTGGCGAATTATGAGGAGCTGGCCGCGGAAGGTCATGGCGATCTCGGAACACAGGCGCTTATGAAGTATTATGAAGAGACGGTTTGTGAAGAAGAGTAGGATCAAATATGAATACAATAAAAGGAGAGAAAAAAATGGCGAATGATAATTATGTAACATTTGAGATCGGAAAGACGAAGCATATTGCGCTGGTAGCGCATGACGGTAAGAAGAGGGAACTGGTGGAGTGGTGCGACAGGAATAAGGAGATCCTGAAAGGGCATTTCTTATGCGGAACAGGTACTACGGCCAGATTGATCGCGGAGAAGACAGGACTTCCGGTGAAAGGGTATAACAGCGGTCCTCTTGGCGGAGATCAGCAGATCGGCGCTAAGATCGTCGAGGGTCAGATTGATTTCATGATTTTCTTATGGGATCCGTTAGAGGCTCAGCCTCATGATCCGGATGTGAAGGCGCTGCTTCGAATCGCGGTTGTATATGATATTCCTATCGCGAATAATCTGGCGACTGCAGATTTCATGCTGAATTCTAAGTACATGGAGGGAACCTACGACCGGAGAGTGCAGAATTTCAATAAGACGGTACAGGAACGCGTAGAGCAGATGAAGTAAGTCAGATTTTCTTCTGCAGACAGCGAAAACGAAGGGCCGATATGTATATAAGTATGCCCGGTTGGTTTGCTGATCATGAAAATAAAGGGTATAGATCGTAAGACTGGGCATTTATAAGTAACCCAGTCTTTTTAGTAAAGGCTTTGCAGTAAGAAGATATGGAGGAGACGGAGATTCCGGATCGGAAGGAGAAACGGTGAACTTTTTTGACTATATTAAAAATGAAACTTTTTTCAAGCCATTATCCTTAAAGTATCACAGGATATACTATGATTGTATTCAGATACTGATTGAAAAGACGAAGGAATTACCGGTATTGTATGAATCAGATGCGAAAGACAGTATAACGGTTTATCTTAAGAATACAGGGTATGCGTCGCTGCAGAGCAGCCGTGAGCTTACTGCAGAAGATGCGGCGGCAGAAGATATCGACGCCTGGCTGCAGGCGCCGGAGATTCTTTTTTTGTTCCGTGAGTGCGGGTGGCTGCTCCCGCGTGAGCTTGGACGGAACGGAGAGTACGTGGTGAATATTGCCGCCGACTGCAGGCGGTTTATGGATTTCTTGAGGAAGATGACGGAGAAGACCGGCGAGGGACTGATGTCAAACCGGATATTTTCTATGTATGAGATCATGAAGTCTGCGTTTGACGAAGATTCGGTGCGCAGGAAAAGACCCTACACCAATATCCTGGTTCCTTTGATTGATAATGAGACGGAATTAAAGAATGAACTTGCAGATCTGAAGGACAGTATTTCAGGCATTATGAAGGCCGTGATCGTATTTCAGGATATCAATAGTTTCGGTCAGTTCATAATGAGGGACGAGATGTTAGACCGTTTTTTCAGCGAATATTTTTTTATCAAGAATAACGGATTAATTCCTACGCAGCTCTCATACATAAAGGGAAAGTTACGGGTACTCAGGCAGGGAGAGATGTGCGGTGAGATGGTCAAAGAATGTTCCGGGAAACTGCAGATGTCTTATGAGGACGCCCAGGAACGCGTCGAAGGTTATTTTGCGGAATTACAGCATTTCCTCAGTGTGGAATATGAATCGACTATGGAATTGATAGACGGCAGGATCAATAATTATTATAATCTTGCAAATACGAGAATTATGCTGATGGCGAGCAATGGCGTCAGGTTAGAGGCTGCAATCAATGATTTCCTGAACAGAGTATCAAAGATGCCGGAAGAAAAGCAGGAGACCGCGATGAAAAGGGCGGCGGACTGCGCGCGTGTTACTAACCAGAGATATATCGGATATAAGTCATTCGAGAAGAAGAAGCGATTGAAGAACGAGGGAGAGAATATCGGACTTGCGGCGAAAGAACTGTCGGAAGAAGAGAAGCTGGCGCAGACAGAGAATCTCTTTAAGAGCGCTCCGAACCGATATTCCGTAGATCGGGTAAGTAATTTCCTTGACGTACAGTTAGGAAATAAGGAGAAGTTAATCGTTAAGGAGAAACAGCTTCGGGAAAAAGAAGAAATACTGATGTATGCGGCGGCGATGATCTATGCGAAGAATGAGGAATTTCCATATGAAATCCGGCTTTCGGATGATATGGTGAAGACAGAATTTGCCGATATCACGAACATGACGGTGACCAGGACATCGCCGCATGAATAGAAAGGGCATATCTATGAGCGATTTCAGTTTTATGAAAAAGATGAGCGACGAAGACGCGTATTTATTCAAGCGGTGTATCCGTAAGATGTTGGAGACAACATTTATCGTGGCCGATAAGGACGAGAAATTATATGACTTCATAGCGTCGGAGTCGAACCAGTATGACGTCAATGCTTATCTGGCGGCAATCGGATATAAAGTCGTGGTGGAAGAACGGATGAAGATAGCGATGCTCCAGCAGGCGGACGAGGACGTGGAGACCGTAGGGTTAAAAAGAATTAACCTGTACCGCTTCGATTCAAAACAGATGAAACTATTACTGGTGCTTTGGCTCTTGTTTCTGGAACGTATAGGGTATGCGGATTCCGTGTATGTAACGGTGGGAGATATTATTGATAAATGTAAGATCTATCAGGTCGATATGAAACCGGCAGAGTTCAAAGATGCATACCGTGTGTTTAAAAGATTCAGTCTGGTAGATTACAGCGATGATATCGGGACGGAAGAAGGGAAAGTCCGGCTGTATCCGTCGCTGCAGTTTTGCATGGATATCGGGCAGTTGAAGCGTGTTATGGACGAATATGCCGCGGAAGAAACCAAAGAAGCGGGGGCGGAAGAAGGGTTGGAGGAAGAGCCGGAAAGCGAGGATATGGATGAATAAAACGGTCTTACGGAAGATACATCTGGTGAACTGGTATGGATTCGGCAATGAGACGATCCCTGTCTCGGAAGGTCTGACTTTGATATCCGGTGAAAATGAATGCGGGAAATCAACGATACTGGATGCAGTCAAATATGCGTATACGGGGGATACACAGTTTAATAAGGCGACGAGCGGCTACAATACCGGAGTTGGGAAGAGAAATCTCCTGTCTTATACCCGGTGTCTGATAGACGCCAGCGCCGGGATCTATGCAAGGCCGGCGGATGAGATACCGGTTGTGTATACACATATTGCATTGGAGTACTATGATCAGATAAATGAGAACCCCTTTGTATTGGGCGTGGTGATCGAAACGGCTGTTACCGACATTCGCGGAACCCACTGGTACGCGGCGGACGGAAAGACGATGGAGGAGCTTGTATTTGTATATGAAGAGGATGCCGTCAGAAAACCTTACGACGCGTCCGGTTTCCAGAAGAGAAACGGCGTGCAGATGAAGAATAAAAAAGAGGGCATTACTTTATTCATGCAGATGGTGGGGCTTAGACTGCCGTTTCAGGAGGTGCCGAAGTACCAGAGAAAGCTCAGAAATATCATGGCGTATAATCCTGCGGCAAAGATTCAGGAATTTATTAAGGAGTCTGTGCTGGAAGAGCATGATGTGAATTTTGATAAGTTGAAAGAGGCGAAGAAGAATATCGAGCTGATTAACGGAAGCCTGGAACAGATCAATCAGGAACTGCAGGATTTAGATTCTATTTTAGCAGATTTTGATGAACGTGACAGGAAAGCCTTTCGATTGAAGGTCGACGATATTAAGATCAAATATAAGAAACTCGTCCAATATCAACAGGAGATTAAGGAGACGGAAGGGTTCATCCGGGAAGGTGCGGTTACATGTGAAGCTTTGGAGAAAGCGATTCAGGAACAGGGCAGGAAGATTGAGGAGGCCGACCTGAATTATTCCGAGACAAAAGAAGCTCTCCGCAAATTGGATGTGTCGAAGGCGATCAGCGCGTCGGAGCAGATGATTCGTACCTATGAAGCACAATTAACTGTTCTGGAGAAAGAAAAGGAGAATCTGGAAAAGTTTCAGAAACGAATGCAGGAAGTTACCGTACAGTTAATCGAAGCGGGGACGGCGGCGGAGGATGCCGGGGCGATAGGTCTGCTTAGTTCCAGGGAAGTTGGCGCGGCAGAAAAACAAAAGTTTATCGATTCTTTCAAAGAAGAGATACGAAGACGCCGCGACCGTCTGATCGAAGCCAGGACGCTGCTCAGGGAAGAGTTAAAGGACGTCCAGAAAGACTGGATTGAGCAGACCGGAATTATCGAAAACTGTACGAAGAACCGATCGGATTTTTCTCATGTACAGGAGCAATCGGAGCTGTTAAAGGAAATCAACCGTGAGTTCAGGAGAAAGGGAATTCGAGACGAGGCGCATATGGCGTGCGAATATGTGGTGGAGATTAGGGATGAGGATTGGAGAGACGCCATAGAAACGTTCCTGGGGATTCATCGTTATGCGATTATCGTTGCGCCCTCTTCTTTTGACGCGGCAAACGCCGTGTTAGACCGGTCAAAGCATCGTTATGTAGAATTGGTGAATACAAAAAGGCTGATGAAAAGAAAGACGGAGTGTGTAGAGGATTCCGTATTTTACTATCTGAATATTCAGAATGAGACGGCGGCAGAGTATTTTAAATTCTGGCTTGGAAGGATTCATGCGGTAGATATTGCAGACGTGCAGATGTATGATAACGCCATGTCCAGAGAAGGAAAACTTGCCCGTAATATGGCGGTTACCTATATGAATACAGGAAGGATAAAGAATTACTGCCTGGGAAGCGAGGCGGTGGAATTAAATCGGAAAACCGCCGAGAAGAAGTTGAAAGAACTGGAAATCAGGGAGAAAGAGATCTTCGCTGAGCAAAAGGGCTTACAGGAACGGTCCGAATATCTGCAGGCAAGCCTGGATTATTTTAAAGAGTTTAATCTGAATGCCCACAGGGAAGCGGAGAAAGCGGCGGCCGACTTAAGCGATGAGAGAGGCCGATATCAGGAATTATTGGAAGCACAGCGTCAGAACGAAGAATTTATGACGTTGAACGACCGTGTCTGTGAGTTGGGGAAACAGTTGGAGGATATGAAGAAAGCCCAGACTGAGAATCTGCAGAAAAAGACGATTCTGGAAACGACGATATCTCAGAAAGAAGAAAGCGTCAGGAAACTGAAAGCAGAAGAAGATAAGAAGAAAGCAGAGTTAGAAGAGGAGCGCGTCTCAAATCATTCGGCCATGGAGAAAGCCATCGAGGAATATGACGGTTATCTGGCGGACGCCAATCAGGGCGGCGGCCTGATGCAGCATGAATCGAAGCAGCGGATGGACCGAAGAGTCAGAGAACTGGAAGGAGATATCAGGGGGAAACAGCAGACTTATAACAACCGAAAGCAGGAGATTGATAAACTTCCGGCGGGGTTCGACTGTGAAGCCGCTTATCAGAAGAGAAGAGGCCGGATATGGATAGATAATCTGCAGGGAATACAGCAGAAACTTAAGGAACAGACGTTGACTTATGAGAGGATCTTTAAACGGGAATTTGTGCTCAGTATCTATGAAGCGGCAAAGGATGCGCGCAGCGATATATCGGAGATCAATAAGGAGCTGCAAAAGCTTCAGTTCTCTACCAAATACCAATTCGATGTAAAGTTATTGAATGATAACTCGGATTATGCGAAGATTCTTCGTTATGCAGAATACCTGCAGGAAACCAATAATATGCTAGACGGACAGTTTTCATTTACAGGGCTTATGGGGTATGAGAATGATGAGGTCGAGATAAGGGAGAAGGAGATCCGGGATATTATTAATAAAATTATCGATCAGAATGATATGACACAGATGAAGAGATTCGCGGATTATCGAAATTATATGAGTTATGAGATTATAATCAATAACGGCGAAGTAAAAGACGGAAAATTGTCAAAGCAGGTGGGGTATAACTCGGGAGCGGGAACGCAGATTCCATATACGCTGATCTTATCGGCGGCGCTGTCCATGCTTTACAATGTCAGAGTGAATTCTGTGCGCATGATTTTCATAGACGAACCGTTTGAGAAGATGAGCGACCATAATATCAAACTGATGCTGGATTTCTTTAAAAATCAGCGGTTCCAGGTGATCTTCTGCGCGCCGCCTAACAAATTAGAATCCATAGGCAGCGAATGCGGTGTGATCATACCGGTTCTCAAAGTAAGTAATGATAATATGCAGATAGGAAAGGTAAAATTCCATGCATAATAATAAGTATCTTTTATAGGTAGTATTGAAGTATATGACAGAACATAGATATATATAAAAGTAATGGAGTGTGTTACTTCATTAC
>CAJUFA010000038.1 GCA_910585725.1 uncultured Dorea sp.
AAATTACAGATTCCTGGCACAGGTCCTTCAGTCAGACTTTCCTGATGCCGATCAGAGATATACACGGCATTGCTAATTTCCATAAAGATTCCTCCGTATCACAAAATTACATGGATTATTTACCATTTCAAACGTATCATAAAGCAGGGAATTTGTCAACTATCAACTGTAGCAGATGTATTCTTGCTTTTTTCCCGAATAAGCATTATGATAATTTATAGAAATTTCAATGTAAGAGAGAGTTGCGGCATAAAAGAAAGAGGGGGAATGTTGAAGTGAATCTATTTACACCGGCCGAGGTGGCTAAGAATTATATTGCGGCGGGGAAAACGAAAGTACATTTGCCGGTCAGTAAGATGTTTCTTCTGGCGGTTCTGGCGGGTATGTTCATCGGAATCGGAGGCGTCGGAGCGACAACGGCGGCTGTGTCTGTTACGCAGGCGTCGGTAGGGAAATTTTTAGGCGCGTGTGTCTTTCCCGGCGGCCTGACGATGGTACTGCTGGCGGGCAGTGAGTTATTTACCGGGAATACGCTGCTGGTTATCCCTCTTCTGGAGAAAGAGATCAGTCCGGCGGGGATGTTGAAGAACTGGGTGGTTGTGTATATAGGAAATTTTGCCGGCGGACTTCTGACGGCGGCAGGGATCGTATATTCGCATCAGGCGGGATTGTTTGGAAATCAGATGGCAGTGTCCGTGATCTCTGCGGCGGCGGGGAAATGTACTCTGACCTTCGGCGACGCGCTGATCAGAGGTATTCTGTGTAATTTTCTGGTATGTATCGCGGTGTGGATTTCATTTGCGGCGAAGGACGCGGCAGGGAAGATAGCGGGTCTCTTTTTCCCGATTATGATGTTCGTACTTTGCGGTTTCGAGCACAGTGTGGCGAACATGTATTATATAAGCGCCGGAATCTTTGCAAAAGGGATTCCGGCATATGCGGAGGCGGCCGCGGAAGCAGGGGTAAATCTGGATGCGGTTTCCTGGGGCAATTTTCTGGGGACGAATCTGCTTCCTGTAACGATCGGGAATATCATCGGCGGCGCAGTCTGCGTCGGATGTGTATATTGGTTCGTCTATCTTCGAAAGGATTCATAAAGATATATCCTAATGTTTTGCGTAAGCGACTTCCTTTTTCAATCCTGACGCGGATGAGAATTGTCCGTCGCTTGGAATATTCTGCTGTTCGCGGTTGCTTAATGTGCCGACTTCCATTGCGTCGGCGAAATTGATGGGGTGGTTGCGCATATGCACTTTAAGCATCTCGAACAGTCTGAGGGTCGGACGTTTCGCTTCTAATACGCCGGAGACGTCTATATATTTGCATCCGGTCTGGGACGCCAATGCTTTCAGGCGCTGATTGATCTTGAAGGCGGCCGGAACGTCAGAGACGATGGGTACAATATAGATGGAAGCCTGCGTCTTTGTGTGGATCATGTAGAGAAGCCATTCGTATTTAGATATAAAGTTGTCTATATCCACATTTTCGTTGAGTACGTCTACGTCGCCCATGTTTACAAAAATCTTTCGCGGATTCAGGTCATATAGACATACTTTGAGATAGTTCTCGATCTGATCTATGCGCACGTCCCGGATACTTCTGTTATAGATGGGTTCTGTGATACGGAATGCCTGTGTCAGTTCTCCCACCGGAAGAGAAGCGAAGGTGTTGGAGCCGAAGAGTACAACGCCGCCTGCTTCTGTGATACTGTTAAGTTCTCGATATGTTTCCATTTCGTCATCTCCTTGTTTGTGGAACGATGGTTGAATATCCGCCGATTGCCCGGATATTTGTTTACATAATTCGGTGTTTGCTGCCTTCATCTGTCTGTCGTATCTGCGGTTGATAAAATAGACGACGACATTCGCGGATACGACGACAAGATTTAACAGGTATACCAGTAATACATAATTGAATCTGTGGTTATAGAGTTTTGCAGAGATTCCAGCGATATATCCTATTATAATGAGAAGGATGAACTGGAGGCTCATGTTTTTTGCTGATCTTGCTTTGATGTTTTTGGCAAGGTTCATCGGCCAGGATAATCCAAAGCAGATCAGCATGGTGGACTCAAGAAGTTCAGCCATTTGGTTTCCCTCACTTTCATATATTCCAGCGGTTTTTTGTTTACTCGTATAGTTTAGCATTGATATATGATTATGTCTAATATATAATATTTATAAAAATTATAATGTTTATATTATGAATTTAGACGCAGAGATGTTTTGTAAGAAAGGATGGACGAGATGGAATTAATGCAGATCCGGTATTTTCTGGAGACGGCGAGGACGAAGCATATGACGAACAGCGCGAAGAATCTGCATATCACGCAGCCGGCTCTGACGCAGGCGATCAGACGGCTTGAGAAGGATCTTGGCGTACCGCTGTTCACGGCAAAAGGGCGCAATATCGTATTGACGGAATACGGAAGATATCTGCAGAAGAAGCTGGAACCTTTGATGGAACAGTTGGACGCGGTTCCAGAGCAGCTTAAGATGATGGTTGCACTGGAGGGGGAGACGATTCACATGAATGTGCTGGCGGCGTCAAGCCTTGTGATGGAGGCGATTATCGAATATAAGAAGGGGCATGAAGATATTAATTTCCAGCTTCAGCAGAATTCGGAGAGTGAGCTCTACGATATTGCCGTCACAACGAAGCTCTTTTATCAAGGGGAGGAGGAGAATAGCTTTGCCTGCGCGGAGGAGATATATCTGGCGGTACCCAGGAATCAAAGATATCAGGACAGGACGTCGGTTCGTCTGGAAGAGGCGTCGGAAGAAGGGTTCATCAGCCTGCTTGGTTCAAGAGAATTTCGATATATCTGCGACAGATTTTGTCAGCATGCAGGATTTACGCCGAAGATTATTTTTGAGAGCGATAATCCTTCCGCTGTAAAGAATATGATTGCGGCAAATATGGGGATTGGATTTTGGCCTGAATTTACCTGGGGAAGCATTGAGAATGAGAATGTAAGATTATTGAAGATTGAAGAGCCGGTCTGTCAGCGAGATATAGTCATCCATTATAATAGAAATAAGACAGACAGCCGTAATGTAACAGATTTTTATGGGTTTTTGACAAATTTCTTTACAGACAGAAAATTTTCTTGACTTCTTTGAAAAGCGTGATATGATTTCTTAGGAATTATTTGAGAATTAACTGTAAGCCGGATGTAAAGATTGATTCTTTAACAATTCCTTGGGATTAATAAAATACAAAGGGAGGAGAGTAGGGGAAATGAGTTTCCCTGTGGCCTATGAATTATAACAAAATTGTCCAGAATATTCTTGATGTGGGAGAGGCTTTACTGAAAAGCGGCGCGGAGAATTTCAGATTGGAAGATAGTCTGTACAGGATGTGCAGGAGCTATGGATTCAAGAGGTATGACGTATATGCCGTTCCAAGCAACATTCAGATAACGGTGGAAACCCAGGAAGGGGAATTTATCACGCAGATCCGTCAGATCGAATCGACAGATATTGATTTTGAACGGCTGGATTATCTGAATAATCTGTCCAGATACGTCTGTGCGAATACGCCGGATGAAGAAGAGTTTCACAAGAGATATGTGGAAGTTATGCAGAGGAAGGGGCCGCATCCCGCGGTCAAATACTTTGCCGGAATCATGGGCGGCGCCGGATTCGCGGTATTCTTCGGATGCGGTTTGGCAGACGCATTGGTTGCGGTCCTGGTTTCTTTTATGATCGTGGCCGTGGGCGAGTGGCTTGGGAAGCACGAGAGTAATCTGCTGATCTATAACATGATTTTGGCGTTTCTGTCAGAGATTGTCATTCTGATGTCGGCCAGGGCGGGGATCGGAGTGCATCCGGACCGAATCATGATAGGAATTGTTATGCTATTGATCAGTGGTCTTGGGGTTACCAACGGTATCCGGGAGATCCTGCAGAGGGACTTTATATCCGGCGCGCTTAATATTATGAATGCGATGCTTGGCGCGGCGGGAATTGCGTTTGGGATCGCGCTTGCGATTCTGATGCTGGACGGGATGTCTTCGGAAGGATTTATCCTGAACAATAACATGCCGATACAGTTGATCTCCTGTACGATCGCGTGTATTGGATTTGCGATGTGGTTTAAGATCAGGGGATGGCAGGTGGTGTATTCCGGAATCGGCGCTTTCTTTACGTGGGCGATCTATCTTGCCGTATTTGAGATCAGACCAAGTAATTTCCTTGCGACGCTGGTTGGATCCGTATTTGTAGCGTCTTATGCGTTCGTTATGTCCAGGGTTAATAAGGCTCCCTCCACGATCTTCCTCACGGCGTCTGTATTTCCGCTGATACCCGGACCGAATCTGTATTATATGATGTACGGGTGTGTGAGCAAGGACGTCAATCTCGCCTTAAGTGAAATGCTGGTACTTTTTACCACTTGTCTGGCGATTGCGTTTGGTTTTATCATTGTGGACGTGGCTTCCAGAGCGGTATTGCACGTGTTAAAGACGGATTATCGTATAGGGAAGAGTTCAAAATAAAAAGGAATTAATGAAAATTTTATAAAAACAGAGGATATCAGGCGGATATCCTCTGTTTTTTTGATGTTATATATCATAATACGACTTTTACAGCGCAACTTTTTGTTAATTGTACACTATGTTCCCTTGACCCTGTCCAAAGAAAATGGTAGAATAGATTAAATTTATTTTTTTATCATAGAAAATTAACGTTAATAGATTAACGTTATAGGAGATATAGATGAAGACAATTAAGATAGAACAATTACGTACATATATGGAACAGGAAGGTCTGGATGGATTCTATATTGCAGAACCCGCCAATGTCAGATGTATCAGCGGCTATACCGGGGAGGATTCGTATCTCTTTATCGGCAGGGAGAAGCAGTATTTTATTACAGATCCCAGATATATGGAACAGGCGGCGATGGAGTGTCCGGATTATACGATTATTAACTGGCGGGCTTCGCAGGAGTATAGCGTAGGAAGCGCGTTGGCGGAAGCTGTAGATTGGGACGAGATTAAGAAGATCGGCTTTGAGGCGGAGGTTCTGACTTTTCAGGCATGGAAGGGTATGCAGGAATTTATTCCGGCAGAATTGGTTCCCACGCAGGATGTAGTGGAACGCATGCGGGAGGTTAAGACGCCGGAGGAGATCAAGAAGCTTGGGATTGCCTGTGACATTGCGTCCAGAGCATTCGATAAGATCCTGAAGGACATACGGGTAGGAATTACAGAGAAGGAGCTTGCCGCTAAGCTGTCCTGTTATATGGTCATGGAAGGCGCGGATACCAAGCCTTACGGTAATATCCTGATCTCGGGGGCGCGGACATCCCTCCTTCATGGGATTCCGGGTAAGAAAGCCATTGAATATGGCGATTTTGTATTAATGGATTATGGGTGTCAGTATGACGGATATCTGTCGGATATGACAAGAACTGTGGTAGTCGGGAAAGCCGATGAGAAGCAGAGGGAAGTATATGAGATCTGCAGGCGTATGACGGAAGAGACAGAGGAGAAGATCCGTCCAGGTGTGACCGGGACGGAGTGTTATGACGCGTCTCTTAAGGCAATCGAAGGAACCGAATATTTTCCGTATCATTATGGAGGAATCGGTCATGGGATAGGGCTGTTTGTCCACGAGCTTCCGTTTATCGGAAAGAACAGTAATGCAAAGCTTAAGGAAAACAGTGTGATGACGGTAGAACCAGGGATTTATATACCAGGATGGGGCGGTGTCCGTATCGAAGATCAGGGCATTGTTACAGAAAACGGATATAAGAACCTGATAAGTGCTACACATGAGCTAATAGAACTATAATAAAAGGAGGATTCTTATGAAGAAGAAATTATTAGCCGCATTTTTAGCAATGGCTATGACAGCCGCTATGGTTACAGGCTGCAGTACGCCAGGGGCAGGAGGAGGAGATTCCGGTTCGGGAAGTTCTGACGGCGGAAGCTCTGACGCCGGTGGAAAGAAGAGAATTACTTATACGCTGCGTGAGGACGTGCCGTCCATGGACCCGCAGAACAGTAACTCCATTAGTTCTTCATCCGCGAATATCCATGTTCTTGCCTGTCTGACAAGAAACGTTGAGGGTGAAGTAAAGGGCGACGCTGCTGAGACGTGGGAAGTATCTGACGATGGATTGACGTATACATTCCACCTCCGCGACGGTTTGAAATGGAGCGACGGTGAAGACGTAACAGCGGAAGATTATGTATATGGTATGCAGAGACTGATGGATCCGGAAGTTGCTTCCGATTATGCGTTCATCGGTTATATCCTGAAGAACGGCGCTGCTGTAAATAACGGCGACGTCGCCGTAGAAGAGCTTGGTGTAAAGGCTCCGGACGACAAGACGGTAGAGATTACGCTGGAACATCCGGCTGTATACTTTGAAGCAATGGTATCTATGTGTTCCTTCGGACCGGCAAGAAAGGATCTTGTTGAAGAGTATGGTGCAGAATATGCGGCGGATCCTGAGAAAGCTGCTTACAACGGACCGTTTGTAATGTCTGAGTGGAAACACGGCGACGAACTGATCATGACAAAGAACCCGGATTACTGGGATGCAGACAGCATTAAGCTTGACGAGATCTGCATTAAGACTGTAGCGGACGCTAAGACTGGTGTGGCTATGTTCGAGCAGGGTGAAGTTGATATCACAATCGTTCCTTTAGAGATGGTACCTCAGTATGCAGAGGGCGAACTGAATACGGAAGCGTACTTCACAGGCGCTGATGATTATATTATGCTGAACCAGACGGAAGGCAAGGCTCTTGCGAATAAGAATCTGAGATTTGCCATGAACTATGGTCTGAACAGGAAAGAGTACAATACACTTGTAAATTATGACACCTATGTAGCGGCGCAGAGACTTGTACTTCCTAACGTAACATCAGCAGATACGACCTACGGAGAGGCTTATCCGTATGAGCCGTTCCCGCTTGAGAACGATAACGACAAAGCAAAAGAATATCTTGACAAGGCAGTTTCAGAGCTGGGCGTATCTTCCCCGGCCGATATTGAGATCACGCTTCTTACAACTGATACAGAGGGCGCTAAGAAACAGGCGGAAGTTCTGAAAGAGCAGTATGAGAAGAATCTTGGCATTAAGGTTGAGATTGATCAGGTAACATACAAAGAGAGACTGGAAAGAGAGCAGGTATTGGATTATGACATGGTAGTTACCGGATGGGTACCGGATTACTCCGACGCATATTCTTATCTTGAGCTGTGGATCAGCGACGGTCAGTACAATCATTCCGGATACAACAATCCGAAGTATGACGAGCTTCTTGAGAAGTCTACCACTGAGACAGACGCTAAGGCAAGACAGGATCTTCTGTTTGAGGCTGAGAAGATCTTCCTTGAAGAAGACGCTGCTTTAGTACCGCTTCAGCTTCGTCAGGATACTTATCTTGTGAATCCGAAGATCGAGAACTTTAACGTATACTTTGTAGGATACGACTTTAACCTTGTATATGCAGATTTAGCAGAATAGTTTTTGGCGAGGTGGGGGAAGCCGTATTACGGCTTCCCTTTTTGACAACTTTGATTATCCGGAGAGAATAAGAGGTGTGGGATAATCAAAATTGTCAAATAGAGAGAAAGGAGAAGCACATGGCAAAATATATTGTAAAACGAGTTCTGCTTGCAATCGTCACACTATTCGTGCTTACGAGTATCGTGTTCGTTCTGGTGCGTCTGCTGCCCGGCGATCCATTTTCAAGTCCGAAGATGACGCCTGAGATTAAGGCTAACCTGGAAGCATATTATGGACTCGACAAACCACTTCCGGTACAGTATGTAACTTATATGAAGAATGTATTCCACGGAGACTTAGGGTACTCTATGAAATACGAAGGACGTACGGTAAACCGTATTATCGCGGAATCTTTTCCATATTCTGCGGATTTGGGAATCAGGGCGCTGTGTTTCGCGTTCTTTTTCGGAATTATACTGGGAATTATTGCGGCTTTGAACCGCGGGAGAAAACTGGATTTCTTCTGTATATTGATTGCGATTGTGGGAACATCCATACCAGACTTTATCATGGGATCGCTTTTGCAGTATTTCTTCGGGATTAAGTGGCAGATACTTCCGGTTGCACAGTATACAAGCTTTAAGCATACGATTCTGCCGTCTATAGCGGTAGGATTCTATACCCTGGCTTCCGTATCCCGTCTGATGCGTTCCAGTATGCTTGAGGTTGTAACCTCAGACTATACGAAGACTGCAAGGGCAAAGGGATTGTCAGAATTCCGTGTAACCTTTAAACATCAGATCCGTAACGCGATCACTCCGATCATTACGATTATGGGTCCGACGGTTGCGTCCGTACTTACCGGTACGTTTGTAATTGAAGCGTTGTTTGCAATTCCGGGTATGGGAAAACATTACGTGGATAGTATCAATATGGCTGATTATACATTGGTTCTGGGTATGACGATTTTCTATGGCGCATTCCTTGTTATTGCGATCCTGGTTGTAGATATCCTGTATGGTATCGTAGATCCTAGAATCCGTCTCAGCGGAAAGAAAGCGTAGGTGAATGGACATGGCAGAGATAACAAGAGAGAGATTTAAAGTTATTGGAAAGAATACAAGGAGTATGGAGTCCATTTCCCGTCCGAATATCGGTTACTGGCAGGATGCATGGAGACGTATCCGTAAAAACAGAATTGCATTCTTTTCATTATGTTTGATAGGATTATACATACTTTTGGCGATATTTGCGCCAATGTTCAGTCAATATGACTATTCGACACAGAATGTAAATGAGATGAGTCGGAGCCTTTCGTCAAAGCATTGGTTTGGAACAGATTCCTTAGGCCGGGACCTCTGGGTACGTTCCTGGATGGGCGCGCGGGTGTCCCTTACGATCGGATTCGCGGCGAGCATTATCAATGCCTGCATCGGTTCTGTCCTTGGAGGCGTCTCGGGATTCTACGGCGGCAAGGTGGATATGCTGATCCAGCGTATCGTGGATGTTCTGTACGGAATCCCCAGCATGATCGTAACGATTCTTTTAATGGTTGTAATCGGTAACGGCGTTCATTGTCTGATCATTGCGATGTGTATGGTAGGATGGATCGGAAGCTGCCGGTTTGTCCGGGGTGAAGTGCTGAAACTGCGTGAGTCTGATTTTGTCGCGGCGGCAAGAATCCTTGGCGTGCCGGATATGGTGATCATCATTAAGCATATATTACCCAATATTATGGGGCTTATTATTACGAACCTGACAATGGCGATTCCGGGCGCGATCTTCCAGGAAGCGTTCTTAAGCTATATCGGTCTTGGTATCAAGCCGCCGGGATGCAGTTGGGGAGTACTTGCGAAAGAAGGTATCGCACAGCTGCGTATTCATCCGTATCAGGTTGTTGTGCCGGCCGTGCTGATCTGTACGACTATGCTGGCGCTGAATCTGTTAGGCGACGGTCTTCGAGATGCATTTGACCCGAAGCTTCGGGGAACAGAATAGGAAAGGAGTAAGAAGATGGAAAATTTATTAGAAGTTAAGAATCTGACATTCTCCTTTCATACATACGGGGGTGTCGTAAAGGCAGTTCGCGATGTGAGTTTTGAGGTGCGTCCGGGTGAGATTCTCGGTATTGTAGGAGAGTCTGGTTGTGGAAAGAGCGTTACCTCTTCTTGTATTATGCGTCTGAATCCGGAACCGCCGGGGTTCTTTGACGGCGGTGAGATCATCTATAAGGGAGACGACGTGCTGAAGATGGATAAGAAAGCGCTGCGCAATATGCGCGGAACCGAGATTGGATTCATCTTCCAGGACCCTATGACTTCCCTGAATCCGACCATGAGGATCGGTAAGCAGATCGAGGAAGTCTTTGTCGGCAAAAAGGGCATGAGCGCTGCCGAGAAGAAGCAGAAAGCGTTGGAAATCCTGAAGCTGGTTGGAATTTCTGACGGAGAGCGCAGGTATAAGCAGTATCCTCATGAGCTGTCCGGCGGTATGAAGCAGCGTGTCATGATTGCGATCGCCCTGGTAGGAAGTCCGAGTATCGTCATTGCCGACGAGCCGACGACGTCTCTGGACGTTACGATCGAGGCGCAGATCTTAGATCTGCTTAAGAACCTGCAGAAGACACTGGGGACTTCTATTATACTGATCACTCATGATCTGGGTGTTATAGCGAAACTTTGCGATCGTGTTCTGGTTATGTACGGCGGCAAGATCGTGGAGAGAGGAACGGTGGACGAGATCTTCTATGAGACTGCCCATCCGTATACGAAAGGCCTGATGCAGTCGATTGCAAGGCTGGATACCGCTAAGGGAGAAAAATTAAAACCAATCGAAGGGACACCTCCTGACTTGTTCTCTCCTCCGGTTGGATGCCCGTTCGCGGCCCGGTGCGAGTATTGTATGGATGTCTGCATCGATACGCCGCCGGAGACGTATACGCTCTCCGAAGAGCATAGGACCTGCTGCTGGCTGCAGCATGAATTTGCTCCGGATACAGATATAAAGAAAACTGTGATAAAGAAAGGAGAGGTGGAATAATGGCAGGAAGTGAATCGAATCAGCCTCTCGTACAGGTGAATCATTTATGTAAATATTTTCATATCAGCCGTAAAGAGACATTGAAGGCGGTAGACGACGTAACGTTCCATATTAATAAAGGAGAGACTGTCAGCCTGGTAGGAGAATCCGGATGTGGGAAGTCTACAACCGGACGGTGTATGATCCGGCTGTATAATCCGACCAAAGGCGAGATCATCTATAACGGGAAGGATATTATGAAGCTGTCAAGGGCGGAGCAGAAGGAATTCTGTAAGAAGGTACAGATGATCTTCCAGAATCCATACTCTTCCCTGAATCCGCGTATGACGGTCAAGGAGATTGTAGGCGAAGGTCTGAAACAGCATGGAATGACCCAGAAGGAAGTAGATGAGAAGGTGGAGAAGCTTCTTGAGACGGTTGGTCTTAACAAGGATCATATGTCACGTTTTCCGCATGAGTTCTCCGGCGGACAGAGACAGCGTATCGGTATTGCGAGAGCGCTTTCTGTAGATCCGGAATTCATTATCTGTGACGAACCGATCTCGGCTCTCGACGTGTCTATCCAGGCACAGGTCATCAATATGCTGAAGAATCTGCAGGAGACTATGGGATTGACGTATCTCTTTATCGCCCATGACCTGAGTGTTGTAAAGTACATTTCCGACCGTGTGGTCGTAATGTATCTGGGTATGATCGTGGAGACGGCCGAGACAGAAGAGCTCTTCTCGAATACACAGCATCCTTATACGAAAGCGCTGCTGTCGGCGATTCCGGAGGCGGATCCGAAGAAAGCGAAAGCGAATGAACGTATCCCTATCAAAGGTGAGATTCCAAGTCCCATCAACCCGAAGGATTGCTGCAGGTTCGCGGAACGCTGCGAGTATGCGACGGAACGCTGCAGAGGTGAGATTCCGAAGCTTCGTGAAGTGGCGCCGGGACACATGGTAGCATGTCATTTGTTGGACAGATAATTTATATAATGTATAGAGACTGCCGGAGAATTCGTCTTCCGGCAGTCTTTACTTTCTGCTTCTTATCTCATATAATAAGAACAGTATGAAACTCAGGAAAAAGAGGAGAAAGGGAAGTGATATCTTTATGAATTATTCAGAGAATCCAGATAAACAATATCATGTCCAGGTAGGCAGGGGAGACGTGGGGAGATATGTGATTCTTCCAGGAGATCCTAAGCGCTGCGAGAAGATTGCGAAATATTTCGACGATGCGAAGTTGATAGCGGACAGCAGGGAATATGTGACTTATACCGGTTATCTGGAGGGGGTCAAGGTAAGCGTGACGTCGACAGGCATAGGAGGTCCGTCTGCGTCTATTGCGATGGAAGAGCTTGTGAAAGCGGGAGCGGATACATTTGTCCGAATCGGTACCTGCGGTGGTATGCAGACCAATGTAATGAGCGGCGACGTCGTAATTGCAACCGGGGCGGTCAGGATGGAAGGAACGAGCAGGGAATATGCGCCGATTGAATATCCGGCGGTGGCTGATATCCAGGTGGTTAACGCATTGATAGAGGCGGCGAAGGGACTTCAAAAGTCATATCATGTAGGCGTTGTTCAGTGCAAGGATTCATTCTACGGACAGCATTCTCCGGAAACGAAACCGGTTTACTGGGATTTGCTGAATAAATGGGAGGCATGGAAGAGGATGGGGTGTCTCGCGTCGGAGATGGAGTCGGCTGCGTTGTTCATCGTGGCAGGCAGCCTGCATGTCAGGGTAGGATCCTGTTTCCTTGTGGTTGCGAATCAGGAAAGGGAGAAAGAAGGTCTGGAAAACCCGGTTGTCCATGATACGGACATGGCGGTTCGTGTCGCGGTCGAGGCGGTAAGGAATCTGATCAGGGAAGATCAGGAAGAGGTGAAGAGCTGCTGATAGGAAAGATTGGGGGAAAGGTACAGCAGATAAGATGGGTGAGATGACGATCGAATTGAAGCGGGCACAGGAAATGTTGCTTGAGAGGACTAAGAGAATTATCGAGGCGGAGTTCATCTCTCTGTGGGACGCCGTGAACAGAGTACTGGCAGAGGATATCTATGCCGGTCGCGACCAGCCGCCGTTTCCGCGTTCGCCGCTTGACGGTTACGCCTTGCGGAGCAGTGATATTAAGGGCGCGTCAAAGGAGCGTCCGGCGACGCTTACTGTGATAGATGAGGTGGATGCAGGGTATGTAAGTAAGTATTGCGTAGAGGAAGGGACGACTGTGCGCATTATGACGGGCGCGCCGATTCCGGACGGGGCCGACTGTATCGTCGGACAGGAGGATACGGATTATGGGGAAGAGACCGTAGAAATCTACGAAGAGATACAGGCGTATGAGAATTACTGTTATGCTGGAGAGGATTATAAGGCCGGTACAAAGATATTGGAAAAGGATACGTTATTAGGGCATATTGAAGTCGGGATTCTGGCAAGCCTTGGGTTGGAAGAAGTAAGGGTATATAGAAAGCCAAGAGTCTCTGTGCTGACGACAGGAGATGAGACTATACTTCCGGGGGAAGCTTTAGGACCGGGAAAAATCTATGATTCGAATCTGTATACCCTGGCGACAAGGCTGACGTCTCTGGGAATTGACGTGATCCGGGGAGACCATGTAGATGATGATTCCGACGCGGCTGCAAAGTGGATAAAGACTAATGCGGGGGAGACGGATATCATCATCACCACAGGAGGAGTATCGGTAGGCAAGAAGGATATTATGCACGAAGCGCTGGAACTGCTTGGATGTGAACGGATATTCTGGAAGGTCCTTATAAAACCGGGGATGCCGACGCTGTGCGCCCGGTATCGGGATACGCTTCTGATTTGTCTGTCGGGGAACCCCTTTGGCGCCGCGGTCAACTTGGAACTTCTGGTGCGTCCGGTTCTTGCGAAACAGACCGGAAGAAAGGATCTGGAGCTTAAGAGAGTCTCGGCTGCGGCAGAGAATGGTTTTCCGAAAAGAAGCGGTGTGACCAGATATGTCCGGGCATATTATGAGGACGGAAGAGTTCGGATACCGGAAGGGTCGAATGCGTCGGGGATTCTGAGCAGTATGCGGGGATGCAACTGTCTGATGGAGATCCCGGCAGGAACTGTAAGTGTGGACAGGGGGGACCGGGTATGGGTCGTCTTGCTGTAAAGAAAGAGAAGTTAAGATATGAAGGGAAATGAAGGGAGAAAGATCGTTTCTGTCTGCGGGGTGAAGAATTCGGGAAAGACGACGCTTCTTACAAGGCTTGTAAAGGAATTGACTAAGAGGGGAGTTAAGGTCGCGGTCATTAAGCATGACGGTCATGACTTTATCTGTGATATAGAGGGGTCGGATACAGACAGGTTAAAGAAAGCGGGGGCTTATGGAACGGCGATATTTTCGGATTACCGTATAGCCGTTCATAAGACGGGAACGAAAGAGAAGGAAAAAGAATTGTTTGGGATGTTTCCGGAGGCCGATCTTATTTTCTTAGAAGGGATGAAGGACAGTGATTATCCCAAGATTGAAGTGATCCGAAAAGAGGTGTCGGATCGCCCCGTTTCGAATCCTAACGGGCGTTTCTTGATCGTGACGGACCGTGACCTGTCAGAATATGGGGAAGAAGCGGCCGGGTTTGGAGATGTGGAGAAGATTATCGGAAAAATATTGGATACATTAAGATGAAGGTAGGAGGAGTGAGGTTTCATGTTGGGGAAGATGGATTTCAGAAAGAAGGAGACGATGATTCAGGCGTCTCTGATCGTGATTGGCAGCCTGGCTTATTCGATTGGCCTGAATATGCTGATTACGCCGCTTGCGCTGTATAACGGGGGATTCATGGGTATCGCACAGTTGATCCGTACGTTTATGGTGAGCGTATTGCATATAAAGATGCCGCCGGGGATGGATATCGCGGGAGCGATCTATTACATATTGAATGTTCCCTTGTTTTATATGGGATATCGGATTATGGGAAAGGGATTTTTTGTCAAATCCCTTTTTGGTACGACCGTCATCAGTATCTTTCTTGTGTTGGTACCGGTGCCGACGACGCCGATTATTGAGGATTATCTGACGGCGTGTATTATAGGCGGGATTATCGCAGGTTTTGGAAGCGGTATGATACTCAGAGGAAGAGGAACGGCCGGCGGTCCGGACATCATCGGCGTATGCTGCCTGAAGAAGAAACTGAATATCAGCGTGGGACAGGTCAATATTTTTCTGAATCTGGTAGTATATGGAATCTGTCTGTTTATGTTTGACATTGAGATCGTCGTATATTCGCTGATATACGCGACGGTATTTGCGTTGACGGTAGATAAAGTGCATATTCAGAATATTAATATGAGTGTTATGATATTTACCAAGAAGCTCGGGATATCCCAGGCGATCATGGATCAGACCGGGCGCGGGGTTACTACGTGGGACGGAGAGGGAGCCTACACGCGTATGCGGTCGTATATCCTCTTTGTTATGATTTCCAAATATGAGGTAGGGCAGATCAAACAGATCGTGCATGGTATCGATCCGAATGCATTTATGATCCTGACGGAGGGTTCTACGGTAATCGGCAATTTTGAGAAGAGATTATAAGTATAAAGATGAAAGGCTGCCGCAAAACGGAAGGATTTGCAGCAGCCTGTTTATGCTTTAATTTCCGCAGTATTTCGCGTAATCTTCTTCAAAACACTGGAATTCCCTCATCAGTGTGTCGAGAGCGGAATCGGACAATCCTCCGATCAATGCGGTGATATCGGATTTTGTCTTCGCCGGGTTACAGGGGACTTCCAGTGCAAAATCGCTGTATGCCCGTATCTTGTTGAAATACATGCCCGTATCCGGCTCTTCCCTGCCGCCGCGGCACATGTGGTACATCATGACGCAGTCCGTGGCGTCTGTATCCGCGCATTCTTTACAGATCCATTTGCCGAGATAATAATAAGTACTGCCGATCTGGTAGAGAAAGCCGGGGGATTTTAAAAGTTTTTCTGTTAACATCGAAGGTACCTCCTGGAATCTTTCCGTGAAATATATGGCATAGAAATAACTGTCTCAACCATAGCAAATACCGGAGGGAAAAGCAAGCCTTTTTAATTGATTTCCGTCCGCCGTAACATACCGTAGCAGACAGAGGCTATGATTACAGATGCGGCGGCAAACGTCAGCGCTCCAAGGAAAGGGTTGCCGCTTGGGATTCCCATGGCGCTTCGAAAAGCGTTTATAAGCTGCCGGGCAAACGGCGGATAGATGGACGTGCCGATAAATATACTGAAAAGCATAGGAGCGCCGCCGACGCCAAGGATTGGAACCGCGATACAATAGGCGGCCCGGTACTTTTTGGGCAGTCTGCAGCATATTCCGGCAAACAGAGTCCCTGTGATGAATAAGATTCCGTCTATCAGAAATTCCATCAGAAAACCGACGGCCGCTATCACGGCGGCAGAGTGGGTTTCAAAAAATCCCGGATAGAAGATCTTAAGTATCTTGAGAATATCAAAATTAATTGTGAAATCAAAGTCGATTACAAGATTCAGCTTAGGCAGCATGATTATAAGCTGAAAAATCTGGTCGATCAGCGTACATATAAGGCTTATGATCACGGCTATACACAGGAGGCTTTTGAAGAAATCCTTTCTGGAGACGCTGTTCATGACAGCCATCTGGCAATGTTCTTTATAAATGCCGACTCCTACTGCCAGACAGAAAATAGCGCTTGCAAATCCGTTCCCGGCGACTGTAATATGAGGGTATGTAAGGGCAATGATAACGGCGCCAGCCGTAATTAAAAGCATGATCAAGGCATAGATTGAGCAGCCGAACAGCATATCCTTTAACTGGAATTTAAATATTTTTTTCATGATGACACCTCTTCTTGAGTTCTATAAGGTTTTGAGTGTTAGATTATGAATGTGATTCCGGCATATCCGTAAGCCGGATGAATAATTTCTGCAGATCCATCCTGGAGATCTCAAGACCAGATGGCATATCCGGATCCGGAGTACCTATGATGCAGGCAGTCTTAAGTCCGCCCAGAGATTCTGTGCCGATAACGTTCTTAGTCTGTATGTAGCCGTCTATCTGCACCGCGGGGCCGCTGACACAGTAACCGCTGGCAAGCAGTTCCTCAAGGGATTCGCTGCGGATGATCTGTCCGTTCTTGATTATAACGACCCGTTCTATGATATTTGCCGCTTCTTCGATCAGGTGTGTGGAGATGACGGCGGTAAAGGGCCGTTCGGCATATTTCTCAATCAGGGCTTTATAGAAAAGCTCTCTGTGGTAAGCGTCTAAGCCAAGCACCGGTTCGTCAAGGAATACGAAGGGAACGTTGACGGACAGTGCGACGATATTCTTGAAGATGGACTGATAACCGGTTGAGAGACTTTTGATCTTCTTCTTTTGCGGCAGTTCAAAAAGTTTGCTTAGTTTCCCGGCATAATCCATATCAAAGTCCGGATAGAATACCTTGCTCCATTTGAATGCGTCCTTCACCTTCATGCTTTCCGGATACAGATTGTTCTCGTTGGTGAGAAAGCATCGGGAGAGCGCGGCTGTGTTTTCGGTAAGCGTATCTCCGTCTAAGGTGACGGCGCCGCTGTCCGGAAACAGACGGTTGTTTATGATGTTCAGCAGCGTGGTCTTTCCGGCTCCGTTTCTGCCAAGAAGTCCGTAGATAGTATTTTCTTCAAAACGCAGGTTCACGTGGGTCAATGCTTTTGTATCCTTGAATGTCTTGGATACGTCGGTCACTTCGATTCTGCTCATTGTGTAAATCCCCTTTCTATCATCGCGATGATCTCGTCGCTTGTGATGTTCAGTCTCTTTGCTTCGTCGATCAGCTTGCTTATGTAATTATTAAAGAACTGATCCTGTCTCTTTTTCTGTAGTTGGCTTACGGCCCCTTTTGATACGAACATGCCGACCCCCCTCCTTTTAAATATGATTCCTTCGTCCACCAGCAGATTGATGCCTTTAAGCGCCGTGGCGGGATTGATCTTATATTTGACAGAGAATTCCGTGATGGAAGGTATCTGGCTCTCTTCAGGGAAAGCTTTTGTTAAGATTCCGTCCTCTATGCCGTCGGCAATCTGAATGAAGATAGGTTTTTCTTGATCAAGGTTAAGTTTCATAAAGCTCCTCCTTGTCCTGGTTACTTATGCGGTTAATTAGTTGAGTAACTAACTATATGAGTATTAAATCACAGTTATCTCGAAATGTCAACAGAAATGTTTAGTCGATTCCAAAAATCGATTCCAAAAAAGATGCAGAATTCCCGCGCCGGTTACGATGGATGCAATATAGATCAGAATTCCCGCGTTATTTCCAAGAATGCGGGCGATATCGCGGAAGACGACTTGTCCCATAGAATAATAAGGACTGATATAGAACATGTTAATCTTCCCATAAGAATGGAATAAGAGATTAAAAGACGTCGCAGCCAGACAACATGCGGAGAAAAGGCATGCGCATTTCAGGAAGCCTTTTAGCGAACGGTCGGATTCTCGGGTCAGGCCGGCGCGAATACCCAGGAAGATCAGAAGAATATGCCAGGCAAATGAATGGAAGGTCAGGGGGAAATAGCCGTAGTACATGCCGCTGGTATCAAAGAATGTAAAGATACCGCCCAGAAGACCGAAGTCCATGAGGAAAGCGAGAAGAACGCCGCGTATTTTAGAAGAATTGCACCAGGGGAGGATCAGGCAGACATACATGGGGATGCTGCATAGCTGGAATGGAAAATGCCACCAGTTATAGGTTCCCTCGTTCATAATATAAGTAAGGCAGTATTGTTTCCAGATCTCGCTGATAAGCATCAGAAAACCACTGTAAAAAAAGAAATTATTATATAGCGTACTATGTTTATTCATGTCAGTCCCCCATTTCAGTATCTCTTGGAAACATATTTATTATACACTTATATGGATAAATATGCTATAATTACAAAATGTGCGCCGTATGGAGCGAAGACGGCGGGTTTGGATATGATATAGTAACGAGGAGATAAAAGACCATGAAAACAAAAAATGCAATTCTATTAGTGGTAACCGCTTTTATCTGGGGAACTGCGTTTGTTGCCCAGAGCGTGGGAATGGATTACCTGGGACCATTTACATTTAACGGCGTCAGAAGCCTGATCGGGGGGATCGCGCTGCTTCCTTGCATCTGGCTTCTGGGAAGGATAAATGGGAAAAATGAGACGGAGAAAAGAGACGGCGGGGAAAGCCGGGAGAAGTTTGCACCGTCAGGCAGAAAGGATTTGGCAGTTGGGGGGATTGCCTGCGGCATGATGCTGTTCGGCGCCAGCAGCCTTCAGCAGATTGGAATTCAGTATACGACGGCGGGGAAGGCAGGATTTATTACAGCATTTTATATCGTGATCGTGCCGGTACTGGGGATCTTTCTTAGAAAGAAGATCGGCTGGAAGGTGTGGTTTGCGGTGGCCGTGGCTCTGGCGGGTCTGTATTTCCTGTGTATTACGGAGAGATTCACCATAGGAAAAGGGGATATCCTGATATTCCTGTGTGCGTTGGTATTCTCACTGCATATTCTTGTGATTGATTACTTTTCACCTAAGGTGGACGGGGTGAAGATGTCCTGTATCCAGTTCTTTGTGTGCGGGATTGCTTCTCTGCCATTTATGTTTGCCCTGGAGACGCCGAAGATAGGGGCAATGATTGCGGGATGGATGCCTTTGCTGTATGCCGGTGTGTTGTCCTGCGGTGTAGCGTATACCCTGCAGATCATAGGGCAGAAGAATGTGAATCCTGCGATTGCCTCCCTGATCTTAAGCCTTGAATCCTGCTTCTCGGTACTGGCGGGATGGCTGGTTCTGGGAGAAAGGCTGTCTGTGAGGGAATCGGTTGGATGTGTACTGATGTTTGCTGCAATCATACTGGCGCAGCTGCCGGAGAAAAAGGAGGTTTGATAAGATGAGATTTGTAATTCAGAGAGTACTGGAAAGTGAAGTTAAGGTAGACGGAGAGGTTCTTGGAAGGATCGGCAGAGGATTCATGGTTCTGATCGGCGTGTGTGACTCCGATACGAAGGAAATCGCGGACAAGATGGTAAGGAAGATGCTCGGGCTGCGTATCTTTGAGGATGAACAGGGGAAGACGAACCTGTCGCTTGAAACGGTGGGAGGAGAGCTGCTCCTGATCTCGCAGTTTACCTTGTACGCCAACTGTAAGAAAGGAAACCGGCCAAGCTTTATCGAAGCAGGGGCGCCGGACATGGCGGAAGAGATGTACGAGTACATCATTGGGAAATGTAAAGAACAGGTGCCGTCGGTAGAGCGGGGACGATTCGGCGCGGATATGAAAGTAAGCCTTGTCAATGACGGTCCCTTTACAATTATCCTGGATTCCGATACATTGTAGAAGTTTAAACGGTTTTAAAGAAGGAGCTGCGTTTTCACGCAGCTTTTATCATTTGTGGATGCATATAAATAGTTTGGTTATCTAATAAAATATCTATAAATTTTCCTATAATAATTTATAAAATTATGGAATAATGTTGACATATATGGTAAAAATATCTAGTATATTAGTTAGATATCTAATGAATATCTGTGCTGTACTGTATGTTTAACGTTGTTAATGTTATCTTTTGATGGCAGAAGGGGGAAAGGGTAATGAAGAACGTGGAGGATGCATCGGTATTTATTGTGCTGCATCAGTTGCTTCATCTAAGTAAATATCAGGCGATGAAACGGATGGAAATACTTGGACTTAAGCCGAGTCAGGCGGGGATCCTCTTCATACTTAACTGTGAAGGAGAGCTTTCGCAGCGCAGTCTGGCAGATAAGATCGGGATCAAGCCGCCGTCTATGACGGTAGCCTTGCGGAAATTAGAAGAGCGGGGCTATATCAGAAAGGAACAGGATGAGAAGGATCAGAGGATCGTTCTCATCCGTCTCTCCGAGAAGGGGAGGGAGTGCATCGAATCGTTGAAGGGAATCATGTCGGATATGGAGGAGGTTCTGTATCAGGGAATTACCCCGGAAGAGATGATGCTGTTTCGGAGGCTTGTTCTGGAGATGAGAGAGAATCTGTTGGCGTCTAAGGATTTTAAGGGAATGGATTTTAAGACCATTATCGAAAAGACGGGACCGCCTATGCGGCATGATTTTTAAGAACTTATGCTATTAAACGCTTGTGATCAGGGAAGGAAAGGTGAGATATGCGAAAATTATTTAAATTCTTAACGCCCTACGGGGGCGCTATGCTGGCAATCCTGTGTGTGCTGATTGTCCAGGCTTATTGTGATCTGTCTCTGCCGACTTACACATCGGATATTGTAAATACAGGTATCCAGCAGAAGGGGATTGATGAGAAGGTCCCTTATGAGATATCGGAGGAGGATTTCGAACATCTGCTGTTATTCGTCCCGGCGAAGGAGCAGGAGACGGTGAAGAATGCTTATCAGGAAAGTCAGGGGGTTTATGAATACGACGGAGCCGTCATGGAAATTAAGGAGGCGGTCAGAAACGACGGAGAAAAGCTGGAGGAGCTTTCCGAAATTCTTGGCAAACCGATGCTTCTGTGCGCCGGATTTGATTCGGGCAATGAGTCTGCGGCGGAGATAGAAGAGCGGATGAAGGAGCAGCTGGAAGAGCAGCTGAGGGATCAGTTGGATGTCTACGACATGTTCGGTATGATGGAGGACGCGCAGAGAGAGGCTGTTATAAGTGAGATAGGGACTCAGTTCTCCGGCATGCCGGAGACTATGGCAGAGCAGTCCGCCGCAGTGTACATCGAGAATGTCTATAAAAACCTGGGAATTGACATTGACCGGAAGGAGATACATTACATTCTTAAGACAGGCGGGAAGATGCTTGCTCTTGCGGCTCTTGGGATGCTTGCGAGTATCCTGGTGGGGCTTCTCGCTTCACGGGTAGGAGCGCATGTGGGGCGCGGACTGAGAAAAGATGTGTTCCGTAAGGTAGTAGGCTTCTCAAACGGAGAGTTTGATAAATTCTCGACGGCGTCTCTGATTACCAGGAGCACCAACGATATACAGCAGATCCAGCTTCTGACGGTGATGATCCTGCGCATGGTGCTGTATGCGCCGATTATGGCGGCGGGGGGAATTTTTAAAGTCTTGCGGACGAACGTGGATATGCTCTGGATCATTGCGCTTGCGGTACTTATGATCGTTCTGGTTGTCGCCGTGTTATTTACCATCGTAATGCCGAAATTCCGGGTGGTACAGGACATGGTGGATCGCCTGAATCTGGTAAGCAGGGAGATCCTGACCGGACTTCCGGTCATCCGGGCGTTCAGTACAGAAGAATATGAGGAACAGCGGTTTGACAGGGCGAATCGGGATCTGACGCGGATTAATCTGTTTGTAAACCGTGCGATGACCTTTATGATGCCGGTGATGATGCTGATTATGAACGGTGTCGCCGTGCTTATCGTGTGGGTCGGCGGTCACAGTATCAACGAAGGAACAATGCAGGTGGGAGATATGATGGCGTTTATCCAATATACGATGCAGATTATCATGTCCTTCCTGATGATCTGTATGATATCTGTTATGCTGCCAAGGGCTGCGGTGTCTGCGGAGCGTGTAGATGAGATTCTCATGAGCGATACCTTGATTCATGATCCGAAGGAACCGGTTTCTTTGGATAAAACAGAGAACGGCGCCGTGGTGTTTGATCATGTGTCCTTCCGTTATCCGGGAGCAGAAGAAGATGTGCTTAAGGATATCTCGTTTGCGGCGAAGCCCGGGCAGACGACGGCATTTATCGGGAGCACCGGAAGCGGCAAATCTACGCTGGTCAACTTAATTCCCAGATTCTATGATGTCACGGAAGGGCGGATCATGATTAATGGAACGGATATCCGGGACATTACCCAGCATGAGCTGCGGGACAGGCTTGGATATGTGCCGCAGAAGGGGATTCTGTTCTCGGGAGACATCGCTTCGAATATCCTGTACGGCAATCCGGCGGGCAGTGAGGAAGAGATGAGAGAAGCGGCGGGGATTGCCCAGGCGGCAGAGTTTGTGGAAGAGAAGAAAGAAAAATATCATAGTCCCATCGCCCAGGGAGGAACAAATGTGTCCGGCGGGCAGAAGCAGAGACTGTCTATTGCAAGGGCAATTGCGAAGCAGCCCTCCGTATATATCTTTGACGACAGTTTTTCGGCTCTGGATTATAAGACAGATGTGAAGCTTCGCAATGCACTGAAAGAGAAGACGAAGGAGAGTACGGTTCTGATCGTAGCGCAGAGAATCAGTACAATTCTGCATGCGGAGCAGATTATCGTGCTGGATGACGGAAGGATAGCGGGCAAGGGTACTCACCGGGAGCTTCTCAAGAATTGTGAGGAATATTATCAGATTGCGAAGTCTCAGTTGTCTGAGAAAGAACTGGAAATCGACATGAAGGAGGCGGGATAATATGGCTGGAAAGGGTATGAGACACAGAGGGCCTATGGGTCACGGAGGGCATGGAATGCCGGGAGAGAAAGCCAAGGATTTTAAGGGAACGATGAAGAAATTAACGGCTTATCTCGGCAAGTTCAAAGCGGCGATCTTTTTTGTTATGCTCTTCGCCGTCGGGAGTACGGTCTTCAATATCGCAGGACCAAAGATTCTGGGAAAAGCGACGACAGAGCTTTTTAACGGTTTGGTGGGAAAGATATCCGGCGGACCGGGAATTGATTTTGATAAGATCGGAAAGATACTGATTATGCTGCTTGGCCTTTATGTGTGCAGCGCGTTATTCTCCTTTATCCAGGGGTACATCATGACGGGCGTATCTCAAAAGCTGACCTATCAGATGCGCAAAGAGATCTCGGAGAAGATCCGGCGGCTTCCGATGAATTATTTTGACAAGGTTTCTCATGGTGAGATATTGTCCCGGATAACCAATGATGTAGATACGTTAAGCCAAAGCCTGAACCAGAGCGCGACCCAGATGATTACTTCGGTGACGACCATTGTCGGCGTATTGGTCATGATGCTGAGCATCAGTCCGCTGATGACGTTGATTGCGCTTCTTATTCTTCCTGTATCCGTGGGATTTATCTCTGTGATTGTGAAGTATTCCCAGAAGTATTTTAAGAACCAGCAGGAATACCTTGGTCATGTCAACGGGCAGGTAGAGGAAGTATACGGCGGGCATAATATTGTTAAGGCGTTCAATAAAGAAGAGGATGTAATCGCGGAGTTTGAAAGGGATAACGATATCCTGTGTGAATCAGCGTGGAAATCCCAATTCTTATCCGGTATGATGATGCCGATCATGCAGTTTGTGGGAAATCTGGGGTATGTGGCGGTAGTAATCCTCGGCGGATATCTGGCGATGAAGAAGACCATCGAGGTCGGGGATATCCAGTCCTTCATCCAGTATGTGCGTAACTTTACACAGCCGATACAGCAGGCGGCGCAGGTAGCGAATATGCTGCAGTCCACGGCGGCGGCTTCGGAGAGGGTATTTGAATTCCTGGAGGAAGCGGAAGAAGACCAGACGGCGCCGGACCCGGTCTCTATAGAGGGGCTTAAGGGGCGCGTGGAATTTGAACATGTACGGTTCGGGTATAATCCGGAGCATATGATCATCCGTGATTTCAGCGCAAAGGTAGAGCCGGGACAGAAGATTGCGATCGTGGGACCGACAGGGGCCGGGAAGACGACGATGGTTAAGCTGCTAATGCGGTTCTATGACGTGGGGGGCGGTTCAATCAAGATAGACGGCCATGATGTCCGTGATTTTAACCGGAGCGAGCTTCGGGAGATGTTCGGCATGGTTCTGCAGGATACCTGGCTGTTTAAGGGAAGTATCGAGGAAAATATCCGTTATGGAAAATTAGACGCCGCCCATGAAGAGGTGGAAGAGGCGGCAAAGGCCGCCTATGTGCATCGGTTTGTACAGACTCTTCCGGGAGGATATGAGATGGAGTTAAACGAGGAGGCGAATAACGTATCTCAAGGGCAGAAGCAACTTCTTACAATTGCCAGGGCGATTCTGGCAGATCCGAAGATATTGATTCTGGATGAGGCCACCAGCTCTGTAGATACCCGTACCGAAGTGCGGATTCAGAAAGCGATGGATAATCTGATGCGCGGACGAACCAGTTTTATTATCGCGCACCGATTGTCCACGATCCGTGACGCGGATCTGATCCTGGTGATGAAGGACGGGGATATCGTTGAGCAGGGGAATCATGAAGAATTATTGGAACAGAATGGATTCTACGCAGAACTTTATAATTCCCAGTTCGAAAGAAGCGCATAAAATTAAAAAATCATAGCACGCTATGTAATAATGACAGTCTGACTGGAATGATTTCAGACAGACTGTCGAAGAAAAAAGGGTCGCCTATTTCATGGAACCGCCGCTTAAGATAGACTTCACGTGGTCGATCTCCTGCTGGGAAGCTTTTGCTGCCGGAACATAGTAGCTCTTCTCCCGTGCAACCTGATAAAGCTTTTCCTGGGACATCTCACACTCGTTGCGGATCTGCTTCAGGCATTGTTTCAGTTCTTTGTTCTCTGTCTGCGGGATCATCTCGCCAAAACGGGTCAGTTCACCATTAACGCCGGTGAGGGCGTCGCTTACCATTGTCTTTTCATTTAACATGTCTTTTGACCTCCTATAAGAATTTCATTAAATCCTGCTTGTTCTTCATCGCAGAATTTGCGGCATCCTGGAAAAGTTTCTTTACTTCAGGATCCTGTGCCTGGGAGGCATAATCCTGCATTTTGCAGTGGCTTGTGTCGTAACCTCCGATCAGGTGACGAAGGTTCTGTAAGTCAAGTACTGATAAATCTGCCATGTTTGTTTCCTCCTTATGATTCCCGCGGGCAGGGCTGATTTGCAGATCTGCCCGGCCGCCGCGGGGGATTTGGCTGTCGTGCGGGTTGTCACGACGATTGCTTCGGAGATAGTGTGTCCATAGTTTTCGTGAAATATACTAGGTGTTTTTTCTATAATTGGGTTTCTTGCTGCATTTTGAATTTTTAATAAAAGTACGGAAAAGATTTTCCATGGAAGGGGATGTGTCCATCATACATTCCGGATGCCATTGGACTCCGGCTGCAAAGGGATGATCTTCTAATTCGATTGCTTCTATGATACCGTCGGACGCGGCGGCGGATATTTTCAGATGTTTCCCTAACTGATGAACGCATTGATGATGAAAGCTGTTTACATACTCGATTTTGTTGAAGATATCAGACAGCATGCTATCTTGTTTGATTGTAATCCGATGGCAGGGATCTGAGCGTTCTGAGGATAACTGCATATGGTTTAAGGAAGTACTCCGGCGAAGGGAAATATCCTGGAAGATCGTTCCTCCAAGAGCAATGTTAAGCGCTTGCATTCCCCGACAGACAGCCAGGACAGGAAGCCGGAGTGTCAGTAGATATTGCATCAGGCGGATATGGAAGCGGTCGGTGTGAAGATCCGTGGTCCCGTGGTCTGTCATCAATTCTTCGCCGAATAGAAGAGGCGTGATGTCGTCCCCGCCGCAGAACAGGAATCCGCCGCATAATTTTCCGTAAAGGTCGTAAGAGCCTTCATCGTGTGTGCAGGGAAGGATGATAGGGATGCCTCCGGATTTTTCCACTGCCTGTATGTATGTCTGGGGTACAAACTGCCGATGTTCCATGTATCCGCAGGATACGATTCCGATTATGGGTTTCATGATAATCTCCATATACTAGTATACATTTCTTTATAAAAGATATATACTTACTGTAGAAAATATGAATTGGAGGCAGAGGTTATGAAACTAATTGATTTGCATTGTGATACATTATGGAAACTGACGGATCCGAATGAGGGCGGGAATCTTATGGAGAATCGCTGCAGCGTCAGCATTCCGCACATGAAAAAGGCAGGAACGAAAGCGCAGTTTTTTGCGTGCTTCACTTATCTGGAGGATTATAAAGAGGCGGGAGGTTACGAAGGATGTTATAACCATGTGCAGGAGATGATAGCCTGTATGGAGGAGCAGACAGAGCGGTATCAGGATCAGATCGCTCTTGCCGGGTCTTACCGGGAGATGCAGGAGAACGAAGAAAAGGGTAAGATATCTGCATTCCTCACTGTAGAAGAGGGCGGTATTCTAAACGGCGAGATGGAGCGTTTGAATGCTTTGTATGAGAAGGGAGTCAGGCTTATGACGCCTCTGTGGAATTATGAGAATTGTATCGGTTATCCGAACAGCAAAGATGCGGCAGTGATGAACCGGGGACTGAAGCCGTTTGGTATCGATGTGGTCAGGCGGATGGATGAGATAGGAATGATCGTCGACGTCTCCCACGCTTCGGACGGGACGTTTTGGGATATCATGAAGTATGGAAAACGTCCTGCCGTGGCGTCCCATTCTAACTGCAGGGCGGTCTGTGACCATCCAAGGAATCTGACGGATGAGATGATTAAGTGCCTTGCTGACAGGGGCGGAGTGTCGGGATTGAATTTTTACGGGGCGTTTCTGGAAAGCGGGAAACAAGAAGGAATATCTCCGGCGCGGCAGGACTCCAGAATAGAAGCGATGGCGGCGCATATCTTACATATGCTTAAGGCGGGCGGAAGCGAATTCCCGGCCATCGGAACGGATTTTGACGGTTTTGACGGGGACGGAGTACTGGAGATCCCCGATGTGTCCAGGATGGAGCTGCTGTGGGACGCGCTGAAGAAAGCAGGGGTGACAGAAGGGCAATTGGATAAGATATGGGGGAAGAATGCAGAGCGGGTGATACGGGAAGTGCTGTAATGAGCCTCTTCTTGTTAAGATGTCAGTATTAACGAGATATTTAGATTCTTGTTTAACACTTTATCTGTTTGAGTTGGATACAGAGATGCCAGATGATGTTCCGGCGGAATTTTGTAAATTTGTAAGAGAGAAGACAGGCGTTACTGCCTGTCTTCTCTCAAATTCATATTTATTTAGGAATCGCCGGAAATCGCACGTATAGCCGGCGCACGCAGATTGAATCAATCTGCCGTTGATATAGGTGTGAAAAGAAACGGTAAAAGACGATGTCGAAAAAAGACGACTCATTGTAATTGAGAAAATCATCAAAAAATGGTAGAATTTAATTTATAAAAAGAATGATAGTTAATCTTTTATTCTATTTCCATCTATAGACAGCGATCTGTGTCTAAAATTTCTTAAGCCGGAAGGCGTCAGAAGCTCCAATTGCGGGGCATTTATCCTGGACAAATATTTTATACAAAAAGAGTGAGTAATGTGAGGAGGGATTGCATTTGAAAAGTACATTGCGGGAGTATTTTCCGATACTTCAGAGTCGTAAGGAGATTTTGAAAAAGATCCATGGCAAAAAAGATTTGGAGGAAGTATTTGATCGTTGGGAGGTAAAGCAGCAGGAGGAGTTTTTGGATTTCTGCACAGGCGCGAGAGGGGTAAAGATGCTTTATGATTTCTGCGCCAAGGCGATTCTGAACCCGGAAGTTTACCCAGAGAGGATTGAAGAACTGATTTCGCTGCTGCTGGGGAAGAAGGTGAGACTGTTAAAAGTGCTTCCGAATG
>CAJUFA010000039.1 GCA_910585725.1 uncultured Dorea sp.
GAAAGAGGAATGTAGAGGGACAGATGTCTTTTGCGGATTTCCCGGAGGTGATGCCATGAAGAATGGATTGATCATAGGCATGCACGATGCAGAAAAAGAACATTTCAAGAATAAGATTTTTCCTAATTATGCCCTTATGAAGATATCTGCATGGCATAAAGCACAAGGAGATCAAGTTGAGTGGTGGAATCCGTTGAAAAGGTATGACCGGGTATATAGCAGTAAGGTTTTTGACTTTACACCTACAGATCCTTACCTTCCAGAGGATACAATACGTGGTGGAACTGGCTATAGAGATATTTCAATGAGTCAGGAGTTACCAAAAGAGATAGATAATATGTTTCCAGATTATACCATTTATCCGGAATGTGATTACGCTGTTGGATACCTTACAAGAGGTTGTCCGAACCATTGCAGGTGGTGTGTGGTCCCGAAGAAAGAAGGGGACATAAGACCTTATAAAACATGGAGGGAGCTTGTAAGGGCAGATACAAATAAACTGGTTTTGATGGATAATAATATCTTGGCTTGTGAGCATGGAATAGAGCAGTTGATAAGCTTTATTGGAAGCGGATATCATATTGATCTTAATCAAGGGATGGATGCGCGTTTGGTGGATGATGATATAGCTGATATTTTATCACGTATTAAGTGGATTCGGTTTATACGTTTTTCGTGTGACCAGAAATCACAGATTGAGCCGATCAGGAATACGATAGAGTTATTGAAAAAATATGGAGTCAGACCGTATAGAGTTTTTATCTATCTATTGGTGACGAAAGATATTCAGGATGCGGCAGAACGGGTAGAGGCATTGAAGGGATATAAGGCGATTAACCTGTATGCACAGGCAGAACGGAATGAAAGATTAGGGATCATTCCCAATAAGATACAGTTAGAATTTCAGAACCGATATATATACGGTGGAAATTATCGGAAAGAAACGTGGGAGGAGTATTGCGAAAGAAAAGGCTTGAAGTGTGAGGTAATGTTATGAGGAATGGATTGATCATAGATTGCTTCGCTGGTGGTGGCGGAGCGAGCGTAGGAATAGAAATGGCATTAGGACGTCAGGTGGATATAGCGATCAACCATGATCCGGATGCTATCCTGATGCATAAGACGAATCATCCGGATACGCTTCATCTGACAGAGGATATATTTAAAGTCGACCTTCAGAAATATGTAAAAGACCGACCTGTATCCTTGATGTGGGCGAGTCTGGACTGTACGAGCCACAGCAAAGCAAAAGGCGGACAACCAAGAAAACACGGTCTGCGTATCCTTCCTTGGGCGGTATATAAACATGCAAAGAGGATTCTTCCGGATGTGATCATTATGGAGAACGTGGAAGAGATTCAACAATGGGGACCGCTGGATCCTGACGGTTATCTAATACCGGAGAGGAAAGGTGAAGATTATAGGAAATTTATCACGGCAATGAAATCACTTGGATATCTCTTTGACAGCCGGGAACTGGTAGCGGCAGATTACGGAGCGCCTACGACGCGAAAACGTTGGTATGCGATTTTCCGTAGAGACGGCCGGGCGATTGTCTGGCCGGAGCCGACACACAGCAAAGGCGGCGGGAATGGTTTGGAGCCATGGGAACCGATTTATAAATATCTGGATTTGCAGGATTTCGGGAAGTCCATATTTGGCAGGAAGAAGACATTAGCTGAAAATACCATGAAGCGGATTGCGAGAGGGTTGGAAAAGTTTGTGTTCAATAATCCAGAGCCGTTTATTATCAAAGTCACACATAAATATGACCAGTTCCGGGGTCATTCCGTGCATGAGCCATTACGGACTATAACATCAAAAAATGATGCTACAATGGTGATGCCAGTTGTATCTCCATATATGTTAAGGAATAATACTGGGGCACCGGGAAGTGATGTGAAAGAGCCGATGTTGACGATTACGACAGGTGGACACCATGGAATGATCAGTCCTATGAAGTTAGGTCAGGGATTCCCGGAAGACTATATCATTAACAGGGATTACAACGGCAATAAATATCCTGTCAGTAAACAGGTAGCGCGAATCGGCAACAGTGTAGTTCCGATTATGGCAAAGAAACTGGTAGAAGCGAACTGTAGTTATCTGAAGGTGGGAGAACGGACGCCGAATATGAGGATTGATGATAGCGGGGAACAATTAAGGTTTGCATAGAGAAAGGAGAACAACATGAAAGCAGAAAAAATGATTGTTGAAATCGAGAAGACAGAAAAGACCGCAAACGAGTGTCAGGGGAACAGGTTAAGCGAATATAGGGATAAGCTGAGGGAGATGCGAGAAGATGTAACTTCTGAAACGGGAGGTGATGGAGATGATCTGTAGGGGCAAAGGAGAGAATAAGGAATACAGTGATAGAGTGATCAAAGAAGTCCTAAAGGACTGGGACGAGATCATGTATGGCAAAACGACGAATCAGAAGGGAGAGAAGGAAGATGAGTAATGATCTGATTAGTAGAAGTGCATTGTTACAGGCTTTAAAGGGGAATGTATTGGTTGATGTAACATCTAATTTGGAAAATGCAATAGCGGAGCAACCGACAGCCTATGACCTGGACAAGGTCGTTAAGGACCTGGAAGAGTATGCCCACAGTGATATCTGTGGTTCGTGTCGTAGTTGCCGGATATCGGATGATATAGACAATATAGAATGTGAGAATTGCGGTGCGCTTGGAGCGTTGGAGATTGTGAAGGGCGGAGGTATACGTGGATAAGGCAAAATACAGGGAAGCGATAGACAGAATGCTGGATAAGCTTCACACTAAGGATTTGAAAAGGATGAATGATTTCATATCCGGATTCACGTTTGCAATTGTACGTCAGGATGAAAAGGAGAGTGAGAGTCATGAATAAACGTGGAAGGAACCGGAACATAGTCAACATGGATCGGAAACGTCATATGATGGAGATGGCAGAGACGAAACCGCCAGATAAGGCAATAGCAGCTTTTAACCGGAAAGCATACGAATGCGGCGATGTGGCTGGGTATATGGCGAAGAAGTATGACATAAAAGGGGAGATCGGTATTGAAAAAGAAGCTGTCAGAGCAGATAAAGAGCTCCCTTGATTTCCTGGATGAGTGCAAGGAACTGAATTCCATGGCTTACAACGGAGTCGGGGAAGAGGACAAGAGGCATCAGGATCTGATCCATGCGATTGAGTTTGAGCATAATCCGGATAAGATAGCCCAGATCGGCATCAGGATCCATCAGAACAGGGTAGAGCGCAGAGTATATAAAGATCTGTTTGAGCTTACAGATCCGGTCGTACAGTTTGTCCGGGATCCCCAGAATAAAAAGACACTGGATTCGGCGCGTCAGCTTCTCGGGAAGGTGCGCAAGGCAGAAAGCCGGCAGGAGAACAGGTTCTATGTTCCCAGGATCAAGGAGGATCAGGTTTATTTTCAGGAAATAAGGGAGGACAGAAGCCATGGACAAAAGGATCCTGAATGATTACATAGATGCATGTGCACTTGTAAAAGAAACGGAAGAGGATATCCGGCGGTTAAAAAAGAAAAAGAAGACGGTCATCCAGACAAACGTGAGGGGAAGCAATCCGAGCTTCCCTTATCAAGAGCAGCATTTCAAAGTCCAGGGCACGACTTTCACTTATCAGGATGATGAAAATCTCCGTTTGGAGGAGAAGCTTCTGGAACAGCGTAAGGAGAATGCAGAGAAGATCAAGAGACAAGTAGAGGAATGGATGCTGACGATCCCGATTAGGATGCAGAGGATCATCAGGTATAAGGTCTTTGAAGAAATGACGTGGGAACAGACGGCGGTGAAGATTGGGCGGAAGGCTACGGGGGACAGTGTACGAATGGAATTTGAGCGTTTTATGAGAGATTCTTAAAGTTTGTTCGTTTTGTTCACATTGTTCGTTTTCAAAATGTTATAGTATATGCTGAGTTCAGTGGATGATAAGTCATCTGATTCCTCCCACACATAGAAAAGGCGCTTTGCTTCGGCGGAGCGTTCTTTTTAGGTTGCCAATTTCTGCCGAATAATGTATGATACAAATATGGTTTCTCAGCGTTAGGTGTTGAGGAGGTACGTGAAATGGAAGGGTTGTATTTAGTTGTAGAGGCATTTATTGTTATTCAGATGGTAACATCAGGAATCATGTGTGTATATGGCTATAAATGGGGCAGAGGATTGATTGCCACAGTATCGTCATATGTAGGGGTTGCAATTGGGGTAGTAGTGTGTGTTATGCTTTTTAAAAGTGGTTTTGGTGTAGAGAGTTTTATAGCTATTCCGACATGTGCAGCAGCTTTTTCAGTGATGGTCTATAAAAAGATTGTTTTGAATCATTTTATGGCAGGTTTTTTACTGGCTACTAAAATTTCATTTATGATTATAACGAAAGTATTTGAATATGGTACGTTTGATGATGTAGGTATGTTGTTTGTGTTACCCGTAGTAATAGGAATAATTGGCGGAATAGTGTCTTGTACTCAATTTACAGGATATATTGTGTTGGCGTGTTTGGCATTTTGGGGGGCTATTGATTTTGTGCCTAAAATGTTTGAATGGATAAATGGAACATTATTTGTAATGACAGGAGATTATAGTTTTATATTTGATCCAACATCGTTTCTGCTTTCTCTTTTTGGAATTGAGATACCGTCTGGAGGGGAAGTGTTTTTCATTTTGCTTTTGACTATTGGGGGCTTTTATTTTCAGAAGGTTCGCGCCGAAAGCGAGGGAAAAGATTTAAGTAGGAAACTTGTTGATGATAGAAACATATTTGAATGAGGCAGTTTACGGGCACCCTTCGGGGTGTCTTTTCTATGCAACAAACCGGGTTAGAATTGAGAGGTGGTGGTATGCCGAGAGCCAGAAGCCCAAAACGGGACGAGGCATATAAGATGTGGCTCGACTCGGGCGAAAAGAAGAAGCTGAAAGACATCGCATCCGATCTTGGCGTGTCAGAAACCCAGATCAGGAAGTGGAAGAATTTAGACAAATGGAATGGTAACGTTACTAATCAATCGAAAGGTAACGTTACCAAACGAAAACGGGGCGGTCAGCCGGGCAACCACAATGCCACAGGCCCGCCAGGGAATAAGAATGCAGAAAAATTCGGTTTCTTCTCGAAGTATCTTCCAGAAGAGACCGTTTCTATTATCCAGGAGATGCCGACCGATCCGCTGGAAATTGCATGGAGTGAAGTACAGATTGCCTATGCTGCAATCATCCGGGCACAGCAGATAATGTATGTCCGTGATCGAAAAGATAAAACTATTGAAAGGGTGGAGAAGAAGGTCGGCAATGTGATCGGGGAGAAATGGGAAGTACAGCAGGCTTGGGATAAGCATGCAAACTTCCTTCAGGCACAGGCAAGAGCGATGTCTGACCTTCGAAGCAGTATTCGATATTATGATGAATTACTGCATAAGCGGTGGGATCTTGCCACGGATGAGCAGAAAGCCCGGATTGAGCAGATAAAAGCCAATACAGACCGCCTTAGGAAAGATTCCTTCGAGGATGAAGAGGATGGAGTTGAGATTGTAAATGACACAGAGGAAAAAGAAACGGGTACGGATATCGAAGATCATCATTCCGAAGTATCTGGGGATATTCAATAATACAAAGATTAAGCATATCATACTGACTTCCGGCCGTGCAGGTACCAAGTCCAGCTATGCAGCCATACGTGCCAACTATCAGATCCTGGCAGACCCTCATGGTTCTGTGGTTGTCTTAAGGAAGCACCATAACAAGCTCCGAAAGACAGTATACAAGGAGATGATCCGCGGGATCAACAGACTGCAGGTTCCAAAGGCTGCCTTCAAGATCACCAAGTCTCCGATGGAGATTACGTATAAGAAGTACGGTACCACAATCTATTTTTCAGGTTCAGACGGTATTGACGACACAAAAGGTATCATTGATGAAGACAAGCCGATCAAGCTGGTCATTCTGGATGAGCTGACAGAGTTCTTCGACGATGGTGAAGGAGAAGATGAGCTGACCAATATCGAAGCTACATTTGTCCGCGGTAATAGCAGCGGGTTCCAGATGATTTATCTGTACAACCCGCCAAAGAACCCGAATGCACCGATTAATCAGTGGTGTAAGAAAATGGAAGAGAGGTCTGACTGTATCCATATACATACGGATTACCGGGATGTACCTGAGGGGTGGCTGGGACAGGATCTGATTGATACTGCAGAAGAGATGATGCGGGCGGATATGAAGATGTACCGCTGGGTTTGGCTTGGTGAGCCTACCGGAGTGGATGATCTGATTTATTATATGTTCAATTCTGAAAACCATATCTATAATCCAAGTGACTATGTAAAAGAGTCTAAAGAGGCTATAGGCGAGATTGGAATAGGGGTGGACTATGGACAGCAAAATCCGACCGTTTTCGAAGCTGCCGGCATAGATTATGAGAATCAGATTTTAAGGGGATTAAAAGAGTATTACCATTCTGGAAGAGAAGTAGGAAAGCAGAAAAGTCCTTCTGAATATGCGAAGGATCTAAAACAGTTTTGTGAGGACCTTGAGGGGGAGTATAACAGGGTGGTTAGTTATATATTCATAGATCCGTCTGCAGCAGGGTTGATAGAAGAAGTGCGCCGGCAGCTGCCGCACATTTCTATTGTTCCTGCAAGAAATGATGTAAAGCTTGGGATCAGTCGAGTACAAAAGTTCCTGTCGCTGAAAAAAACTCTGATCAGTGCATCCCAGAAATATCTGATCAAAGAGATGGGAATATATCAGTACGATCCTAAGAGTATAGAGAACGGAAAAGAAGTTCCCTTGAAAGTAAATGACCATGCGCAGGACGCGTGGCGATATCTTGTTGTGGGGATGTGGAAACAGATTGTTTATATGCTTCCTATGTCGGAAAGAGGTGATGAAGATTGATGCAGTATGAAAATATCCAGAGAGCAATGGGGGTAGACATTGCAGTCTCGAAAAAGATGTCTGAGGCCATATACAAATGGGGGAAGATGTATGTTAATGAGTCTCCTTGGATCAAAGGCGAAATAAAAAGTTTGGGGTTGCCTGCGTCAATATGCACGGAAATGGCGAGACTGGTCACGATGGAATCCAAGATTACGATATCTGGGAGTGCGAGAGCCGAATTGATTGCGAAGTATTTGGTTCCCTTTTTGAGCAATCTATCAAGATATGTGGAATACGCATGTTCCACTGGGGGAATATCTTTTAAGCCATATATGGACAGCAGTGGAATCGCGGTTGATGTTACAAAGGCAGGATATTTCTATCCGGTGTCTTTTGACAGTGCTGAAAATATAACCGGGGTAATATTTCCGGAGTTTAAGCGGGTAGGAAAGACACTCTTCACTAGGCTGGAATATCAGCAGCTTTCCGGAGATATATATACGATTACCAATAAGGCATTTGCCAGCAGACAGGCGCAGGTCAAGAATGATAATGTGATTAATCTAGGCCAGGAGATTCGTCTGGAAGATGTGCCTGAATGGGAAGATATAGAACCGTATGTAGAATTCGAAAATGCAGACAGGACATTGTTCTCTTATTTTAAAATCCCGATTGCTAATAACGTTGATCCAGAATCGCCGTTGGGCGTATCAATCTATGCAAGAGCGGTTGACCAAATTCGTGATGCAGACGAGCAATATGGCGCCGCGTTGTGGGAGTATAAGTCCAAGGAAACGGCAATTCAGGCAACATCTGAATTCTTTAAGCATGATCGGCAGGGAAATGCCATCCTTCCGAAAGGCAAGGAACGCCAGTATGTTGATATGGGGAATAATGTGGCTGATACGGACGGGAAACCCTTTTTTAATGTGTATTCGCCGGAAATCCGGGACGAGAGCTTCTTTAATGGTTACAACAAAATTGTCCAGAAGGTGGAGTTTAATAGCGGCCTTGCATATGGAACATTGTCGGATCCTCAGGTAGTTGAGAAGACAGCCGAAGAGATAAAGATGAGTAAGCAAAGGTCGTACTCTACAGTCAAAGCGATTCAGAATAAACTAGGGGATGCGATTAAGGCGCTTGTAGATGCCATTGACGCTTGGATGACAATGGAAGATCTTGCACTTCCGGGAAGTGTGAACCTTGCCATTTCCTGGGATGATTCACTTGTCACAGATAAGAAAGCTGAAAGGGAGCAGGATTTGCAGGATCTAGCAGCCGGAATCATGCAAGCATATGAATACAGGATGAAATGGTATGGAGAAGATGAAAAAACTGCGAAGGAAAAAGTGGGAACGCCTGCAGAGGTGATTGAGTAATGATGTCTCAGGGAAGCCTAGAAGGAATACCGGTTCCTTTTGAGAAGACTATGTCTGATCTGGAAATGCGGATCATGGCGGATATTGTTCGGTCAATCAAGATCAATGGATTTTCCACGGCAAAGGTGGATCATCAGATACAGAGTTTAATCCAGATCGGTGAGTCTGAAACAGATATAAAGAAATGGATCCAGGAAGCTCTGGAGGCTACAGACGCAGAGATAGAACATATCTTTTCTGATAGGGCATATGAACAGTATTATGGATATAAGAGAGCGTATGAAGAATCCAGTAGGAAACAGATTCCTTTTACAAAGAATCTAGAACTGCAGGCCCTTCTGGCGGCGGTAAAAGCGCAGACGAAATTAGAGTTTCGAAATATTACGAATTCAATGGGATTTGCGCTGCGCAATCCTGGGACAGGCAATATTTATAACAGTCCGCTTACAGACTTCTATCGGGATACGCTGGATGGCGCGGTGATGGATATTGTGTCAGGTGCAGTGAGTTACGATGTGGCAATTAACCGCGCAATTAATACCATGACTAATAGCGGGCTACGTACAATATCTTACGATACGGGACATAGTAATCGTGTAGAAGTAGCGGCCAGAAGAGCAATCATGACCGGGTTCCGTCAGGTTCAGGGAAAGATAAATGAACAGGTTGCAAGAGATCTCGGAACAGATTTCTATGAGGTTACCTATCATAGGGGTGCACGGCCAGAACATCAGGTTTGGCAAGGAAGAGTATACAGCTACGCACAGTTGCAGAACGTATGTGGTCTCGGAACTGTAACAGGATTACACGGAGCCAACTGTTATCATGACTACAATCCATTCATACCGGGGATATCGGCGCGGACGTATACGGATGAACAGCTTGCACAGATGATGGAAGAGGAAAATACTCCAAAGAAGTATCTGGGAAAAGAATATACGACATATCAGGCATTGCAGAAACAGCGCCAGATGGAAAGAAATATGCGGAAAACCAGGCAGGATATCAAGCTTTTGCAGGAAGGTGGATCCAATGATAGGAGTGTGGTTTCTAAAAAAGCGAGATATCAGTTGCAGATGCAGCAGTACAAAGCGTTTTCTAAGGCGATGAAGCTTCCGGAGCAGATGCCAAGGGTGTATCAGGATGGATTGGGGCGGGTATCATCTGGTAAGATATCAGAGAAAGTGAAACAAGGAGCAAAGCATAGACTTGCTTCATCCCAATCTTATAAAAGGAGTCTGGAGTATGTACGGAATGGGAAAGCGGGATTATCAAAAGCGCGTAAAGCCCTGTTGGAACGGGTGCCAACAGAAAACAGTTGGACTTCGTTAAAAAAGGAAAGGGTATCTGCAAAGGATATTGCATTTCTTTCAGCTCATACAAAACATGAATTTGCGATATGGGAATCAAAGCATGATATGATACTGTGCCACGGATCTCAGTATCATTGTAATCTGCCGGATGATATCTACGATCTGCTGTTATCTGGGAAATATGAATTGGTTGCACATACACATGTGGACATGGGCGAATTAATGGCATCGGCGGATGATAGACGATTACTGAAGGCGATCGGTCAGAAGAAAAGCCTGATCGTCTCAATAGATGGAAGAGAAAAAGAGTTTTATCAGAATATGTTTGACGATGGGTAGAAGCTTCCGGTATAATCAGATAAAGGAGATGAGCTCTATGTTGGATGTGAAAGAGGCTAGATTGTTAGGAAATAAAAAGTGCATGGAATTATTTGGAGAATCATTTTGCGAACGCTATGCAGATTTCGGTGGGAGCGCTTACGAAATATCAGATGATAAGGTAAGATGTTTCTATGGGATGAATGATAATGAATCTGCAATAGCAGATAATTGTGTGCTTACAGAAGTTAAGTATAAATACCATTTGACTTTGGACGTAAGTAGAAGTGATGGAGAAGTTTCTGTTGTTGAAAGCTGTTTACCAGCAGACACATAAAAAACGTACCGTTTTGTGTATGACAATTGTAAGGGGAAAAAATATTAACTAGTACCACCTATTCTTTGTAGTGGGTGGTATTTTATTGCTTTTATTTAGTAAAGACGGTATAATTTAAGCAGATTTTCAGTGTAAGGAGAAAGACAAAGGAGGATACGAATGAAAAGAGTGCTGAGTATGTTGCTGGCGGCTTGTTTGTGTTGTGGGTTGTTAGCAGGGTGTAGTAAAGGGGACAGGGAGAATGACGAGGTTATAAATAGATCTGCAAGCAAAACAGTGTCAATTCGAGAATATTCTTTTGAGGTTCCAGATTCATGGAAGAATGGCGAGAATACAGCAGATTTGTTGTATTTCTATCCAGCGGATGCAATGCTGATGATAGGATATTCTGAAATGAATCAAAGTATTGGGGATGAAATTGCAAGAAAAGAGTTTATGGATTCATTCGCTGCTGGAATGGAGGCGTTTGATCTTGTCTCCGTATCAGAGCAGGATGTGGCTGGGCAACAGGCGTATAAGTACAAAATGAATATTAGTATGGCGGACCAAGAGTGGAAAGCCACAATGGTTGTGATGGACAGCCAGGGGGGAGTGGTAAGTCTGCTCATGTCCACATTGTCAAATTCAGAAAAAAATTACGATAAAGATTTTGAAGGTATTTTGAGTTCCTTGAAACTTGAGAGTGGTGCGGTAGCAAAAGGTGAGAGCCAGAGTGATGAAGCAGATCCAGAAGCTGTAAAGAAGAAAATTGATGTAAGGGCCGTTCCTACATTGGATGGTCTTATGTGCGTATTTATTACGAATAGCAGTGACTGTATCATTGATGAGTTAAGTGTGCAGTTGAATTATAAGAATGCTGAGGGTACAACTATTGATACTGATGAGGATTGGCATGACATGGTTCTTCCTGGGAGTACAGTTGTTTCAAGAATAGATACGCCGGAATCATATGAAGATTATGAAATTCAGACTAACATAGAACTCGGCACGCATCCAAAGTATAAAAATCATGCGGAAAATGTGATAGTCAATTCCAATCAGGGTGATAAATGTATTATCGTGGAAATAACGAATAATTCGGACGTGGTATTGGATGAGGTTGAATATATTGCAGTGCTGTATCAAGGAGATAATATTGTGACTGTCGAATATCCACAGAATGTGATGGATGTACCAGTTGGACAAACAATAACAGAAAAAGTAAATACTTTCAGAGATGAGTATGATCGATTTGAAATTTACTTAAATCAGGCACATACATTCGGATTATAGAAAATAGTGTAAGACCTCTGGCTAATCAATCAAGCTGATCAGAAGGGTGCTTAACAGTTATCAAAAAGAACCGGAAAAGCTGTTGAAAAGAGAGGACAGAAATAATGTATAAAGTATTGAACACATTTGCAGTAGGAAACAACACCTCGGTCACGATTGAAGGAGATGATGAAGGACTTAGAAATGACATGAGGGTAACAGGCTCAGATGGGAAGTCGTACAATCTTATTTCAGTTTCTATGCCATTGGACGTTTCTTCTGATGCGATTGGGAAAACAACGACGGTGCTTATAGAGGGAGATTTCCGGGCAGAGGCATTGATTCTAGAAATGAGTGAGAGTAATAATAGGTAAATGGCTTGAAAATCTAAAAGTATATCGAACTGTGGCAATGTTGGAAAGTGCTCGTTTTGTGGCGGTGTAAATACTAATTATAAATGTTCCATTGTACAGCAGGAAAGCCGGAACGGATATAGAGATATTCGGTGCAATGACTGTAAAAAGGTCTTCTATGTATCACGTATGTAGATTGCAAAGGGGATGAAAATGGAAAAGGTGATACTGGGAGGGGTGCAATACTGAATCAATATAGGGTAGGAGTTTCTTATGAGACGGATACTAATAAATCTGTATGAGGTAGGAAGTAATAATCCTATGGAATTAGGCCCCTATTTTGTTAAGGAATGAAATAATTATTTGCGATATGCTGAGAATTGATACGAATATGATGTTTGTCAGTTGATAACGGTGGGAAATCATGATAAAGTATGCATAATAGGATAGTAACTTTCATATACTGATGAAGAGGGCAAAAATATGGCAAAAATCAAACAAAGTAATTTGAATACAGAACAATGCAGTAAAAAAGAGAGCGTTCTTGAGAAGTCAAGTTATGCTGTGACTTGTAAAACAAGGCATACAAAAACTTCTCTTGAGAAGTCAAAAAGAAGCTTATCAATTATAAGGTGATAAGTGCATATAATGCAAAAGATAAGAGACTTTTTTAAAAAAGTTGCTGATTGTTTGAATGAACATTGGATATGGAAGACTATCATTTTATTTTTACCTTCATTTTATTTACCTGTTTTGGTTAAGTATCAAGGAGAAAAATTACATTTATCAGATTCTTCTGGGATGTTAACATCAATTGGGGTTATCTCTACAACCTTTTTGTATATTTTAGTTTTAGCAGTCAATGTTTTATCAAATTACAAAGCGAAAAGAGATAAAGAAAATGATATCATTAAGGAAGCTGAACATATAGCAGAGATAGAAAGGTATGTGGACGAAATACAAGCGTATGAAAATACGTTGGATGTATATATTAGGTTGTCTAATGTCATAGGAAAAGTATGCGATATAAAATTAGAGGCAATATATAATTACATTAATTTTTCTTTGGAGAACAATGAGTTTCGGAAGCCGTTTAATGAGACTGTTTTCCCGGAAAAGCAATTAAAGAGCATCGCTAGAGAGATGAAGACGTGCCTTGCAGAGCTTACATTGCCTCCAGTTAACAATATAAGCGTTTCAATGGCTTATGAGTTTCCGAATCTGAGTAAAACAATACGTTGGATTGATCAGAGTGAAGTTGTCCAATGTATGGAATTGAAGAATTTAAAGAAAAATAAGAACACAGCTTTTTATAAAGTATATAATGGACAAAGTAATTTTATTTTTATAAATGATAAGCAGAAGGCGGAAAATGAAGGTTGTTATGTGTTTGATAATAAGGATCATAGGCATCATGATGTAGGTTCTTTAATATGTGACGATATTTCACTTGAGGATGAAGATGGAAAATTTGCACGTATTATATTAACAGTATCAACTTACGGTTACAGATTTACGAATAGCGAGGATGTGGAAATATTGAATAATATGTCTGAAATGATTGAGGAGGTCATTTTTCAACAGTTTGAAAAGAGAATACGGATTGAACTTGCGCTACTATATATTAAAAAACAATATAATAAATAGTTGAAGAGGAAAGCAACCATCAATATCGGTGGTTGCTTTTTTAATAGAAAAAGAGATTAAGATTTTTGTGGTTTGTTTGGATGTAATCAGATGTCTTAGAGTCATTCGTCAAACAGAAATAGGCATTGTGGAAACACAGTGCTATTTTTTCGCCCAAAACGGTTATGGCGTTTAAACTGTCCCGATTACGCCCGGCATGGCGTTTAAACTGTACAGCCTCCGGAAGACACCGGCTATAAAAACGCAGGCGAACAACGGAATGGAAAGGAGATTACATGGAATTAAGAGAAGCTTTAGGAGAAGAGTTATTCACACAGGTAGAAGCAAGGTTGACGGAGATCAACGGCGCTGACAGCAGGAAGGATAACCCGGTCAGGTACGTTGATCTGTCGGAGGGAGGTTATGTAGGAAAGGAAAACTACACCCGCCTGCAGACGGAATCGGCAGGGTACAAGAAACAGCTGGATGACGCAAACGGGATTATTAAATCCTACAAAGATATGGATATTGACGGGATCAAGCAGTCAGCTAAGGACTGGGAGACAAAGTACACGGAGGATACGAGAAAGCTTCAGGAGCAGATTGCCAACCAGGAGAGGACCTTTGCTGCCGAGAGGTATCTGGATAGCCAGAAGATCAAGTCTCCGTTGTCAAGGAAAACGATCTTGAGTGAATTCCTTGCGCAGAACATGGAATTTAAAGACGGCAAGTTCTCAGGTGCGGATGACTACATGAAAAGGATCCGTGAGCAGTATCCGGATGAGTTTGAGACGGAAGAGCAGAAGGAAGATCAAAAGAAAATCTTCACTCGTGCGACCAGTCGAACCTATAAGCCGACAACCAAGTCAGAGGAAGAAGCGTATCTGAAAAAGAAGTATGGAAACAACAAGTATTCAAAACAGTAAAGGAGAAATGAGATTATGGAATATGGTGGATATAATGTAAGTGAGAAATACAGCCCGATTATTGAGCCGAATTTTTATTTTGACGCAGTATTTCAGCCGGGTCTGACATTCAGTGACCAGCATCAGGGAGACGCGGAAGGGGCCGGGGCGGTAAAGATTTTTAGACTGGCGGCTAAGGCGGCGAAAGATCCGAAGAAACCGGCGTCTGACTTTGAACACGGGGCCGCAAATAATGATTTGATTCCATTACTGTTAAATAATCTGCAGCAGGAATCTACGAAGATCTATAATGTTCAGGCAGGTGCAGTACCTTATGATATGGCGGATGCTCATCTGGCACAGTCTGCTCAGGTATGCCGTGAAGGGTGGCAGATGTCTGGTCTTGCGTGTCTGGTGCATGAGGGAACAGTCATGGAAGATACAGAAGCAATCACAAAGGATAACATTATCAGTAAAGTCATTGCAGGCAGAAAGAGCATCCGTAAGCAGAAAGCGTCTGCAAATGTTGTGATGGCATCCGTAGAGACATATAGTACTATGCTCGAAGCTGCCGGCGATAAGTTCATTCCTGTGAAAAACGATGAGATCATCCGTACCGGGCAGATGGGATATTATCTGGGGATGCTTTGGGTAGAGTGTAACATGCTTGACTTGTCTACAGCGGCTAAATATTACGACTACACAGGGACGTTGCAGACGGAGGACTTATCTAAAGTAGAATATGTTATGTATGACTGGCGGGGGCTGCATATCGTGGATCTTCTGGATATGGCGCGGCTGAAAGATTCTGAAAATTTCAACGGAACTTTGGCGCAGGTAGAGATCTGTTCCGGATATCGTCTGGGCGATAGGAATTACGCAGTTGTAAAAAAGTGTGGGAGTGCGGGCAATTCAGATCAGGAAAGTGAAACCGGTAAAAACTTGGGGGAATAGCAGGGCATAGCTTGAGTGCAGACTTGGAAATATATACAGCCGAAGACTTGGAAGGATTGACGATATATCAGATCAGGTCTTTGGCTGACAAATTGGGCTATGCCGTTACAAAGACAAAAAAGGCGGATATTATCAATGAGTTTCTTGCGGAGCAGGAAGGAGTGTTGTAGTGAAGATTTATGCAGACACAGAATTCTATATGAATCAGTATCTTCTTGGTCGCACTCCGAAGATTCCGGATGCAGACTTCTCCTATTGGGCAATGCTTGCATCCGGAGAGATTCGGCAGCTGACTTTTAGCCGGATAGATGATCTGGCAGAAGTCCCGGAGGAAGCAGGTATGTGTTGTTGTGAGCTTGCGGAAAAGTTGTATGCTGTTGAGTCCATAAAGGATGAGAACGGGATGATCCTGCAGAGTTACGGAAATGACGGGGAGACGGGTACCTACAAGACCGATGACCTGTCAGAGTCGGGAGTCCGGCGCAGCGCCACAAGGATCATTCGGAAATGGTTGGGGAACACAGAGTTGATGTATTGCGGGGTGGAGTGATGAATCCGAACTATAACCAGGCAGTCACAATCTATAACTGCTTCCGTGCAGAGGATAATCCCGATGGAAAAAAAGACGTTTGGCAGAGGACTGTACTTCACAATTGTTTCTACAAGAATGTGATTGGCCGGACAGATGCGGATAAGGTATCAAAGATGAACAATGTCTATACAGTGCGGATCCCTGTATCCGACAAATATAAGTCCTATCGTGAATGGATTCGGCTTCCAGAAGAAGAACGCAGGGAATTCTTCACCTGCAGTCTGAAGGACATCGTGGCCAGAGGGGAATGTATGGATGAGATTACCGGCAATCCTCCAGATACGGCATCCCAAGTATTATCCAGGAATAAGCCGGACGCGTTTGTGGTGACCGCGTTCGCAGACAATACGTCACATCGGCTGGCGAAGCATTACAGGCTGGGAGGTTAGGAAAGATGAGTGTTGATTTCAGATGGAACCGCCCCGTCCCACTGATTACACGGGAAGCCTTGGGTGGGGAGCGGACAATGTTATTTATGGCAAATGAGGCGAAGCGTCTGATGGATCCGTATGTACCTGCGCTGAATATGGGATTATCACAGAATGTACGAACGTATGTAGATGGTGGAGTCGGAATAGTACATTACACTTCACCTTACGCGAATTATCAACATAAGGGAATCTTGATGGTGTCTAGGATCACCGGGAGCCCGTGGGCGCGGAAGGGTGAAAGCAAAGTCACGACAGGCAGGAAACTAAAGTATAATAAATCCCGACATCCCCTTGCGACATCTGAATGGGAAAAGGCAATGAAAGCGGCTCGTATGGGCGATTTTACGAATGCAGTGCAGAGATTTGTGAATGGAGGAGGAGTATGACAAAGCATGAGATTATGAAGGCTTATGTAGAAGAAAAGGTGACGGAATTGGTGGGTTCCTTGACTTCCTTTAATTTTGCCAATGACTCTCCAGATTCTGTATCGTTCCTGACAAATTATTCTGGGAAGGTCGTGAAGAAGTTCCTGCGCGCTGCAGATAAAGAGTATGCCTTTTCTATAGTGCTGACCTGGCACTATTCTACTGAGACAGATGATCTGAATATGCAGGCTATGAATCTTGCGCAGAATTTCATGGACTGGATCGATGAACAGAACCGAAAGAGGAGATTCCCAGATTTTGGGGCAAACTGCCGGGTAAAGAAAATTGAAAACTTACAAAACATGCCGAACCTTGCAACAGTTGACTGGGAGAATATGACTGCCCAGTACATGATCCAGTGCAGGGTTCTTTATTTTGAAAAGGAGAGAAGATCATGAAAGTTAGTGAATTAATGAAAGGTTATACTGTGAATCCGGATTATGAGGGATGGGTAACGAATGACGACTATGTATTTGCAATTGATGTTGAACCCGAAGGAAGTACGGTTACAACAGACGGAGACTATGAGGTTGTGGAGGTGGGGATTGCCGGCTTGGATTCCCAAATGAATCCGGTAACCCAGGATAAGCAGTATATCCGTTCTGGCCAGAATACCATGAAGACAGGAACGCAGCGATCCTTTGCGGTAACCGGTGACAGATATGTAGGGGATCCGGCACAGGATTACTGCTTATCTCACAAGATGAAATATGGTACCGGTAACAGTGTTGTGACGAATTATCTCTACTTTAATATTCTGAATGGAAAAGGTGAGAAGGGGAAGGCATCTATCATTGTAAATTCAGATGGTTCCGGGAATGCCGGAGAATCTTCCGCAGTAGATATTGAGTTTAAAAAGATCGGTTCCAATCCGACAGAGTATATGTATTCGGTGGGTAATACACCAGAAGAAGTCAATGTACAGACACAAAAAGATACGCTGATGGAAGATGAAACTCAGACAGAGACAGAATAGGAGGGGGAACAATGAGATCAATAACTGTAGAAATCTTGGGAGTGAAACTGGAAGCGGCACTGTTAAATCCTAAAGTAGCAAAGAAGTATGACGACGGTATCAAGAAGGTTGTCAGAATCGCTGATGAATCCAGAGCATGCGGATCAGGTCCAGAGGCAATTGAAATACAATGTAATGCGGTCATTGGATTTATTGATGATATATTTGGTCACGACAGCGCCAAAAAGGTGCTTGGGGAAGAAACAGATCTCCTGACGTGCCTGGACGCGTGGGAGGAACTGACAGATGTGTATGAGAAGCAGGTGAATCCAATTCTGGAAGAGCGCAATGAAAAAGTAAAGTTTAAAGAGAAGAATGGTGATGTGTAGTGAAAGAAGATTTCATTACTGGAATCCTTCCCGAAACAGTTGTGATTGACGATACTACATACCCGGTCCGGTGTGATTTCCGGATCGGGATGCAGTTTGAAAGGATCTATAGCAGCAAACTGAGTGACAGAGATAAGATTGTCAGATTGCTGCAGATGTATTATTCAGAGATTCCCCCGAATATAAAGGAGGCAATTAACCAGATGTTATGGTTTTACCAATGTGGGGAATCGGAAGAGAAGGAAGAGGACAAAAATAAAAGGCAGAGATACCAACGCAGGAATTCCAGGGATCCTGCGTATTCCTTTGCTCAGGATGCCCCGTATATCTATGCAGCTTTCAAAGAACAGTATGGGATTGATTTAACCGAAGTGGAAATGCATTGGTGGAAGTTTATGGCTCTTTTCGAGTCGTTGAATGAAGATACGAAGATGAGTCGGATCATGTATTACCGGAAAGCGAGCACATCGGGGCTTCCGAAGGAGAAGAGAGCGTTTCTGAATGAGATGAAGAAATTATATAAGATCACAGATGTTTCGGGAGTAGGTGGAAAGATATCTTTGGAAAAACGGAATAGGAAGTGGCGAGACTATGTAAAGGCGCGGCAAATGGAAGCTAAGGTGGTGAGATAATGGCTGCAGACGGAACAATAAAGATTAATACAGAATTGGACAGTTCGAAAGCCCAGGGAGCTTTGGCAAAGTTTTCTACAACAGCGAAGATCGCATTAAAGGGAGTCGCAGTTGCGGCAAGTGCTGCAGGGGCTGCGATTACGGCGATGGCAGGATATGCAGTCAAGGTAGGATCGAGCTTCGAAGAAGGGATGTCTAAAGTGTCGGCGATATCCGGAGCGGCGGGGGGAGATCTTGAGAAGCTGACAGATAAGGCGAAAGAGATGGGAGCAAAAACCAAGTTCAGCGCCACAGAAGCTGCCAGTGCATTTGAGTATATGGCAATGGCCGGGTGGAAGACGGAAGATATGCTTTCTGGTATTGAAGGAATCATGAACCTTGCGGCGGCTTCCGGTGAAGATTTGGCAGCTACTTCGGATATCGTGACAGACGCATTAACAGCTTTCGGAATGTCAGCATCTGATTCTGGAAGATTTGCCGATGTATTGGCGGCAGCTTCTTCCAATGCAAATACGAATGTCGGCATGATGGGGGAGACATTTAAATATGTGGCTCCTGTGGCAGGGGCGCTCGGCTTTTCAGTAGAAGATACGGCGGTCGCGATCGGGCTGATGGCGAATAGCGGGATTAAGGCTTCACAGGCAGGAACTTCTCTAAGATCTATCATGTCCAGACTTGCAAAGCCGACAGATGATGTGCAGATTGCTATGGATGCATTAGGCATTTCACTTACAGATAGTAACGGCAATATGAAGTCATTGAATGAGGTTATGGGTGACTTGCGGAATGGATTTGCCGATTTGAGTGAAGCTGAAAAAGCAAGCATGGCGGCTACGCTCGGCGGTCAGGAAGCTATGTCGGGACTTCTGGCGATTGTGAATGCTTCAGATGCTGATTTTACTGCTTTGCAAAATGCTATAAATAATGCGGATGGCGCGGCCGAGGCAATGGCGGAGACCATGCAGAATAATCTGAAAGGCAGCTTTACTATTCTTGGATCTGCATTGGAAGGTTTTGGGATCCAGGTATACGAGCGGATGCAGGAACCGCTTAAGAAAGCCGTGGACGAGGGAACAGAGAATGTAAACCGTCTTGCAAGGGCTTTTTCGTCTGGAGGTTTAAAAGGAGTTGTCTCAGAAGCAGGAGAAATTTTCAGCAGGTTTGCCGATAAAGTAGAAGACAGTAGTAAAATAGCAGGGGAGATCGTAGGACCGTTAAGAAATATTGCAAGCGCAGGAGTGAACCTGGGAAAAACAGTACTTCCTACGACAACGAAAGCTTTTAAACTTCTTGCGGAGAACCTTGATGTGGCGGTTCCGTTACTGGTATCGGGAGTGGCAGCAGTAAAGAGCTATACAGTGGCGAAAACAGCGGCAAGCATGATCAAAAAACTGTCGACCGCATACAATGCCAGTGCGATAGCTATGGATCTTTTTATAACTGCTAACGGGACCTCAGCAGTTGTTACAGCGGCGTCTACAGGGGCTATTACATTAAAGCAGGTTGCTGTCGGATTGCTGAGTAAGCAGCTTGGTCTTGCAACCGCGGCACATGCGGCGTTCAACGCTGTGGTAAGCGCAAATCCGATCGGACTGGCTGTGACGGCAGTTGCGGCATTGACGGCGGGATTAATTGCATACACAGTTATTGCTGACAACGCGGATAAAAAGTCTTATAAGCTTTCTAACAGTGAAAAAGAATTGCTAAATTCCTGTAATGATCTGACAGATTCGTTGAATGATCAAAGAAATGCACGTGAAAAGGCTGTCCAGTCAATAGATATGGAATATGACGGATATCAGTCATTATTGGCGGAACTCCAGTCTATTACAGATGAGAATGGGAAAGTAAAAGCAGGATATGAGGAACGGGCTAGTTTTATAGCGGGAGAACTTTCTAATGCACTGGGAACAGAAATTGAACTGACGGACGGAGTAATACAAAACTATCAAGAAACCGTGGGCGCGTTAGATGAAGTGATAACAAAGAAAAAGGCTGCGGCTCTATGTGCATCTTTAGAAGAGGAGATGGCATCCGCATATAAGAACAGCCAAGAAGCGTTGATTGCGTATAAAGATGCTACAGCAGTAATGGAGGAAAAGGAAGCGGCGCTTGCAGAAGCACAGAGGAATTTGAATGAAGTCACTGATATGTATGGGAATAATAGCGGTCCGAAAGCTATGGGAGCTATAAATGAGGCAAAGCAAGCTGTAAGTGAAGCTGAAAATGCGTTTAACGAAGCGTCAACAGCCGTGGATGAAGCAAGCACTTCATTGAATGCGCTATCGGCAGAAGTCAATAATTATAACGCTCTTATGGAAGTAATGCAGAATGGGACAGTTGCAGAGATTGAATCCGCAATGAATTCTTTGTTGAGTGGTTATCAAGGGTATACGGCAGAAATGCTGAAGACATCAGAAACTGCAAAAACATCCATGCTTGAGCAGGCATCTGAAATGACTGGAGCGTTATCGATATTAGTATCAGAAAATGGTCAGATGTACCAAGCTTGGGGGGAGGAGTCTGCAAATGCTGCCGCAAAAGCAGTATCTGAGTTCCAGAAACTTCCTGATGGAATTAAAGAAGCTATAGATTCGATAGGTACAGATGGAGCCGCTACAATGGTAGCAGCACTTACACAGGCAGACCTTGATGGAAAATTGAGTGAAGAATCCAGAGCTTCATATGAGGCTTTTATAACTGGGATTACTGATCTGCCTCAAGACACGCAAGAAGTTTTGTCTGATGCCGTCGAGGGTGCAATGGAAGGACTTAAGGGGTTTGATCAGATAGAGGATAAAGCGGAGGAAGAAGGAGTTTCATTTCTGGAAGCATTACGAGAAGTGTTGCAGATTAATTCACCGTCAAAAAAGGTGATGGAAATTTTTGAAGGTGTGTGGGAAGGTGCCTCAGACGGATTAGACGTAGGAGGCGAAGAATTAAATACAAAGGGGACAGAAACTTGTAATTCTTTTTTAGATACACTTAGAAATTCCGGGCTTGGAGAGGCGATGCAGGGAATTGGCGCAAATATCATGTCCTTTTTTGGTATTGGTGTTTCTTCCCAGCAGGAAAACTCTAGAAATGCAGGCAAAGCAAATGCTGATGCTGCCAATTCGGGAGCGGGCTCGGTGGATCCGACTGGTACAGGGACACTTTTTGGCGGTATGCTTGGGAGCGGGGTAGCTTCTACAGCAGGGCATTTACAGCAGATGGGGGTTAATATTGCGAATTCTGCAGATGCAGGGTCAGGATCTGTGAATCCAACCGGTACAGGAAACAATTTCGGTTCCATGTTAGGGAGTGGCGTCTCTTCGACAGCCGGCTTACTATATAGCTCAGGAACCAATATTGCGAACTCTGCAGACTCGGGTGCGGGGAGTGTGAATCCAACCGGTACAGGAAATGAATTTGGAAGCCAATACGCCGATGGAGTAGGAAGCCAGGCTGTAAACGCAAATAAACAAGGGATTAGTCTTGTGGAAAATGCAGATTCAGGAGCCGGCTCCATGACAGGATATAATTCAGGATCTAATTTTGGCGCAGGATTTATCACTGGAATTGGTGAATGGCTTGGAGAAGCGGCTTCTGCGGCGGCAAGTCTTGCAATAGCAGCATATGACGCCCTGAGAAGTGCCTTGTCTGAACATTCTCCTTCAAGAAAAGCGAAGAAATCAGGAAAAAACTTTGATCTTGGTTTTAAGCTTGGAATTGAAGAGAATGCTAAAACAGCGATTTCCGCAGCGGAGGAATTATCTAAGAATACTTTAGATGCAATTAACCTGGATGAGATATCTGAAAAAGTTAGAAATCTTGATATCCCAAAGACGATGGCAAGAATACAAATGGCTGTGGAAGATCGGAATGAGACCGTTGCAAAAAAGGTCACGGCATCCGTGGCAGCATATGAAAGATTAAAGGCTGGCGGAGATTCAAGTACGCCTGTTACGAAAGAAGATATGTGTAGCCTCTTGAGTGATATTTCGAGGCTTACAGTTAATGAAATTGCAGAGACGATAGGGGGTATGGGTGTCTATATGGAAGGAAAACCTGTAGGAAAACTGGTAGCGTCGACGGTTAACATGGAGTTAGGACGGATTAACAGGAGGAAAACGTAATGTGTTGCGGTGTAACATTTGACGAGCGAATACATACCTGGAGAGACTGGGGACTGAATCTGGTAAGTATCTACATCCCAATGCCGGATCCAAAAAACCAGATAAGGGATATCCCCGGCGGCGACGGTAATATCGACCTGACAGAAATCAACGGCCGTCCGGCATACAATGACCGGGAAGGGGTGGAGCTTGCCTTTGATCTGATAGACGAAGATTACAAAGTATGGTTCATGAAATATTCCGAGTTTGCGAAGGAAATACACGGTAAGAAAGTAAAGATGGTGCTAGATGATGAACTGGATCACTATTACATGGTGCGGTTGAATCTGGACGGACAGAAGACGAACCCTGTATACGGGGAGATCACGTTATCAGGCACTGCCGAGCCATTCAAATATGATCACGTTGCCAGCAATGAGCCGTGGAAATGGGATTCTTTTAATTTCCGGACCGGTGTTATCCGGAATTTACGGGATCTGGTGATATCCAATACGAACCATACTGTTAAGATCTTGGGAGCGGGGATAGATAACCCGCCGGTATTTATTGTTTCGGAGGCGAATAACCTGAAGCTTACGCATGAGGGAAGAACGTACGTGCTGAAAGTTGGCAGGAACAGGTTTCCGGCGGTACGGGTAGGGGAAGAAGATGTGACGTTGACATTCTCAGGCATGGGGAAACTATCTATAGAGTATAGGGGGCGGTATCTGTAATGTATCAAATATTGATAGACGGAAGAGACTTGTATTATCCGGGGGATGAGGAATATACGGTATCGGATGCGGAGGTCTGTCTGCAGCTAAATGATTCCGGTACATTCGAGTGTGATGTTCCAATACTGAATCCGGAATATGGGAACATTAAGAATCGCCGATCCATGATACATGTCCTGAAAAATGGAAGAGAGATCTTCTACGGCGAAGTCCGGGAATCAGAGAAAGATTTTTACCGGACAAAGCATGTCTATGCAGTGGGGGAATTGGCTTTCCTGTTTGACAGCATTCAGCCGCAGGCAAAATATCAGGACAAGACGGCCAGACAGCTTTTGGAAACCTGGCTGAATATCCATAACAGTCAGGTGGAGGATAAGAAGAAATTTTATGTTGGCATTGTTACAGTCCATGATAGTAATGACAGTCTGTACCGGTTTACAAACCAAGAGACCACGTTGGATGCCATCCGGGAGAAACTGTGTGAAAAGCTGGACGGATATCTGAGGATCCGGAAAGTAAATGGGAAACGATATCTCGATCTTGTGACGCTGCAGGAGTATGGAAAGATCTGCGAACAGCCGATAGAGTTCGGAGATAATTTATTGGACTATGCGGAAAATATATCTGCGAGCGATCTTTATACCTGTGTCATACCAAAGGGGGCAAGGCTGGAGAAGAGTCCGATCGAGGGATTAGAGGCATATGTGGATATTACATCTGTTAATGGCGGAGAAGATTATGTATACAGTCCAGAAGCGGTATCGATTTATGGATGGAATCGGTGCGTGGTATCCTGGAATGATGTGACATTGCCGGCTAATCTTAAGAAAAAGGCTGAGGAATGGCTTAAGGACGCCCAGTATGAAACAATGACATTGAACCTTACCGCTGCAGATTTGTCGCAGTTAGATGTGGATATGGAATGCTTCGAACTGGGGGACTTTATCCCGGTTTATTCCAGGCCACATGGGATGGATCGTACATTCCCGGTGAGGTCTGTTGAGCTGCATCTGCAGAATCCAATCGAAAATCAGTTGAAGCTTGGGGCAGACGTGAAGCTATGTTATACAAGTCAGAATAAAGGGCAGTACCAGGTGGTGGAGCAGGAATTAGATAATACCCGCCAGACAACTACATGGCTGCAGTCTGCGATTGACAATGCTACTGCTATGATGACCGGATCAAAGGGTGGATATAAGGTCTCGGAATATGATAAGAATGGACGATGGCTCAGGGATCTGTATATGAACGCTCCCAAAAAAGAAGACGCGACGCTGGTCATGCAGATCAACATGAATGGTATCGGCTTTTCCAGGGATGGTTTTGACGGACCGTATAAGAATGCCTGGACTATAGACGGTGTGCTCTTAGGGGAATTTATTAAAGCCGGCTCTGTGAAAGCGGAAGCCTTGTCGGCGGAGTATAAGGCGGCGGTGACAAAGGAGATTGGTACTACGGTAACGTCGAAATTTCAGGTGGCGGAGAACCTGATACGGGCGGAGGTTACCCGTGCTACGAACCGGGAAGTGGAGCTTGCGGCGGCCATCAGCGTCCAGGCCGAACAGATATCCATGAAAGTAAATAAAGGCAGCATATCTTCCCAGCTTTCTGTGGAATCCGGTCTGATATCGCTGAAGGGGCCAAGAATTGAAATTGACACAGAGAAGTTTAAACTTGACAAGGATGGCACGACCAGGCTGATAGATGCTTACTTAAGTACACATAACGACACAGGCGGAACAGCTATTTTCGGAAGAGGAATCTATATGCAGGATGCTTCCAGTATTGCGGCTGGAATGTTGAGTTTCGATCCGCAGAAAAGAATGGCATGTCTTGGCGGATATGGGGCTTACGGAAAGTTGGGGCTTGGTTACTGGGCCGGTAATGATCTTTTCAACAGCATGATTACGCTGGAAAGCACCGAGGCACGACCAGGAATACAGTTTAATACGGCGTTTTCTTATATTGGAGAGACTTGCTACACCGGGAATATAAGCTATACGGACAATGTGACCTATGGGCCGGAGAACTCCCTGGATGTAGCACGGAGGAATCTAAGAATCAGAAACGGGCTTGTTATGGAGATAATATGATGGAAAAGAGGATGTATAAAAACAAGCGGATGGCAGAAGATGCATTACTGGAGAGTTTATAAAATTCGGTAACATAAGTGATAAGTATCATATCAGTGTTGGCTCTATTCCAGCCTATCAGTTACATGTAGAGTATCAGAATATGTCTGAAATAGAAGATGGAGTAGTTGATAAAGGAGATTATTATGGAGAAACCACAGAATAATGAAGTATTATCTTCGGAAGTTGTAGCAATAAAGCCAGTAACAGTAAAGATTGAAGATTTTAGGAAGAACCTGAATAAGGTGGTGGCGGAATCACAGCTGCCGCCTTTTCTTTTGGAAATGGTCTTGGGTGAGATGTTGACAGGCATCGGTAATGTGGCACGCCAGGAATACACTCAAGATCGGGAAGTGTGGGAAAAGGCGTGCAAAGAAAGTGAGGAAAAGGCGTGCAAAGAAGGAGAGGAAAATGGCGGACATTAGTAAGGAGACAAATAACTTTCGGGATGCGGTATATGGGGAAGAGGTCAGAGGCAGCTTAATCTCCCTGGCGGAGAAGGTGAACAATGAATCCACAAGGGCAAAGGAAGCGGCGGAAGGATATCGTAATTCGGCAAAAAACTTTGCAGATAATGCAAAGCTGTCCGAAACTAATGCGGCTGGAAGTGCTAATACGGCTGCAGCTAAAGCGACAGCCGCCGGGAATAGTGCGACGGCCGCTGCAGGGAGTGCCAGTACATCCACGGTAAAGGCAACAGAGGCGGCGAATTCTGCGCAAGCTGCCGCCGGAAGTGCCAATACGGCTACAGCCAAAGCGACGGCCGCCGGGAATAGCGCGACTTCGGCCGCCGGGAGTGCAAGTACGGCAACTACGAAAGCAACAGAGGCGGCAAATTCTGCCGTATCAGCCGCCGGAAGTGCAAGTACGGCAACTACGAAAGCAACAGAAGCGGCTGGAAGCGCCGATGCTGCGTGTACATCTGCAGAACTCTCAGAATCCTGGGCGCATGGTCAGACCGGGACAAGAGCGGATGAAGATACAAACAATAGTGAATACTTCGCCGGGCTGGCAGAGATCCTTGTAACAGAAGGGCGAAAACTCTTAGAGCAGGCACAGAAGATTGTGGCAGCCGCGACAGAGGGAGCCTTGATCCCAGGTGGGACAGTGACGTTTGATGATCTTCCTGGTAGTCCAAATGTTGGGTATATGTACAATGTATCAAATGATTTTACAACGGATAGCCGTTTTGAAGAGGGCGCCGGAGTATTTTACCGTGCCGGAGCTAACGTCTATTGGACAAAAGACGGAAAGTGGGATGTCATGGTAGGTACGCAGGTGACGGGAGTAAAAGGAGGCGCAGAGAGTACATACCATGTCGGAAATGTTAATATTACGGCGGCAAATATCGGACTTGGAAGTGTTGAAAATAAATCATCCGCCACGATACGAGAGGAGATCACAAAGAAAAATGTAACAGACGCTCTTGGATATACACCGCCCACG
>CAJUFA010000040.1 GCA_910585725.1 uncultured Dorea sp.
TGTATTCCAACGCCGCAACTGCTTCCTCAATCGCTTTCGCCATTTCGTCTACTTCATTCTGTTTTGTAATGTCTTTTTCATAATCCAGACTGCCCAATACATTGTTGAGCGCTTCGACCGATACTGCAGTATATATAGATAGATCCTCCGGAATGCTTTTCACAATTTTATCCAATTCACTATAGTCAGCTTTTACGACCTCTATTTTCAGCTGGCAGCCTTCGTCTGCTTGAGTATTCACGTTTTTCAAAGCGTTCTTTCCCGGATAATAAATAAGCGTGACAATGCTTTGATTTTCTATTACAAGCGGTTCTTCATTGAAAATAACATATGGGGTCTTATCCGTAGAAGTATAAGGACAATTCAAGTAAAGTTCGCTGTTGTCTACATGAACGCCTGCGTGGGTAAATACTCCGTAACGGCATTGGGGTCCGTTTAAAGATACCTTACTATTTATAATTTCCAAACTTTTGTTTCTTGATGTAATTCCTCCCATAACATCATTGCCTCTTACATAAGCGTCAATCGTGCTGCTCTCAATGTGGACAGGAGCTCCACTCAAAGCTTCTGCGTTAGAATTAATGATAAGGCTCGAGTTTTGGATTGAAAGCTTTCCTTTGTTCACAGAGACTCCCTGACTGCTGTTCAGGTTAAGAGAGGCTTCCTTTATTTCGACACTCTCTGTAAACACAGTATAAATTCCGTAGCTGAAACGATTAGGCGAAAATGTGTTGACGGTGACACCGCTAATTTCCACATTACACCATTGTGCGCCGATTCCAGCCACGGCATTTAGGTTCAAAGTACCACCTCCACTGATCTTTAGAAGACACTCCTTATCAGAAGCAGACAAAAAAATCGCATGATTCCTCCCATAGTTTTTATCTGAATCAGGGTTGTTCACTGTGATTGTATTCTCGCCCTTCACTTCAATTTCCACACTAATATCCATATAGACTTGCTCTGCTGAAAAGCAGATTGCCGGAGCTTTACTGCTTTCCTCCGTACTGATTGTTGCATTGTTTAAAATCAATTTATGTGGTTGCCCCACTGAAGACGGAGGTGTATAAGTGATGGTTCCTCCCCCTGCGGTATAGACGGTTTTTTCTTGTGGAAAGCCCTGACTAAAATCCAGTCCCTTTGAGGCATCTTCTAACTCTGCCGCCCGTGCTGTTAATGGAATTGATGACAGACATAGCGCTGCACAGAGAAAAAAAGCGCATACTTTATTTGATAATTTCATAATAGTCTTATCCTTTCTTTTGAAATTAAAATTTATTTTGTACCGTTTGACGGCGTAAGCCCGATCCCCACGGACAATCCGCCCTTTTCACCCTTTTCAAAAAGCGAACCGTACTGAGAGTCTGATCCGCGTTTCATAGCGTACCTGCAAACACATTTTCTTCCATAAGACTGCTTTTCAAAACCGTCAGGTACAATTACAAAAATTTTACCTGACGCCGTCTGTTCTTCAAGACTCAGTCCCGGGTCTGCAATATCTTCCTGCGATACAAGTCCGCCTATACTGCCGTAATGGTCAATATGCGCATGGTAAAAAGCATTAAACCCAGTATTGCGCCAGAGACTTGGATTTGCAGTATCGGGATTTCTGACGCTGCTTTGATGTCTGCAGTAGTTACAGCGCTCTGCCGGCAGCCGCGCATAATCAACGATACCGGCATTAATGTGGCCAACATTCTACAGGCAACAGATTTATTTGATTTTTTCATATACTTCATCTTTTCACATACTTCATCCCTTCATTCTTATTTTTTTGACAATAATATTAAATATAATAGACTTAAAACAGAAAACAATATTTTTGGCAAGAACGTCGATTTTCTGGCAAGAACATCATGTGAATTTTAAGAAAAAAGCCCGTTTTGTGCTATAATTGTATAAGATTTTTGTATAGATAGAGGTGAAATCAATTTTGAAAATTGCTTTAGTGGACGACGAACAGAAAAGCCTGGACGAAATAAAACAGCTCTGCAGCAGCTTTGAAGAAAACACCGGATATCCTGTGAAGACATTCCTTTTCGACAGCGGAGAAGAATTTCTCGCAGCGTTTCAGGCCGGCTGCTTTGACCTTGTGTTCATGGACATCTACATGGAAAACATGAACGGGGTTTCCGCCGCTCTGGAAATGCGCAGGCAAGACAGCGGCTGCCTCCTTGTATTCCTAACCTCCAGCATGGAATTTATGCCGGACGCTTTCTCCTGCCATGCCTTTGAATATGTCACAAAACCCTTCTCCAAAGAGCGCATTTTTGACGTACTGTCGGACGCCGTGAAGATCCTGCCGCAGGAACAGAAATATATGGAGCTTATAGCCGACCGAAAGTCCATCCGTATATTCTTTGACGAGATCGTCTCCGCCGTCACAGACGCGCACTATCTTGATATAACTCTTGCAAACGGAAAGAAACTGCACTGCCGCTTGACCATGTCGGAATTTCTAAAAAAAACAGACGGCGACTCCCGCTTCATACCTGTCAACAAAGGAATTGCCGCGAACGCCAAATATATCCTCGAATTTAAAATGGGTTGCTGCACCATGGAAAACGGCGCAAAATTCCCGGTACGTGTGCGTGACAGCGCTAAAGTCGAGCAGATGGCAAGGGATTATCATTTTGAGAAAATACGCAAACGTCAGACACGCTCTGCCGGATATTCTGCGCCAGATGGTTCTGCGGTATGCGGCATAGAAAGGGGACATAATAATGGATATAAATAAATTCTTGTCGGCGCTGCTGCAATTCCTGATTCTCCTGCCCGGCGCGGTATCCTGCTACCTGCCGGCAAAAAACCGGATGAAATATTCTCCCACAAAGACTGCCGCTCTGTGTCTGGCAGTAATCCTGCCTTATTCCGCTGCCGCAGCCTTGCTTTGCACTCTCTTTTCCGTCAACCCGAGTCTGCTCCTGCTTACGTCCCTCGTATTATTCTTTTTTCTGTATCGCCGCACGGTGGATCTGGAGCTTTCCTGCACCCTCGCCATCTATGTGGGGGTCTGCGCCATAGAAACCTTCCCCATACAGTTCTCCTTTTCCTTTGACGCCATCCTGCACCCGACGTCAGGCGCGGCGGAGTTCTCCCCTGAGGCAGCTCTTTTTCGGCTATTGCTCTCCTCACTGCTGCTTGCAGCTTTCGTCTACCCCACCACGCACCATTTACCGTTGGCGGTGGACAGCCTTATCTTTCCAAAGATATGGTATTCCACGGTAGCTCTTTCCTCCGTATTTCTCATCTACAATACGCTTGCCGTTCCGCTGTCCTACAGCACCCTCCATGCAGGACGGATACTATGGCTCTTTCCATTATTTGAAGCAGGCGCATTCACAGTGCTTGTGGCGATCTATGTACTTTTTTACAGGGATACAAACATCATATTGGAACACGTAAAACTTGGGGAACAAACGAAGATCTTTGAAATACAGTCGCGCCAGTACCGCGCCCTGCAGGAACATATACGTCAGACTGCAAGGCTGCGCCATGACTTCCGCCATTCCGTCCGGCTGCTTGTCACCCTTGCGGAAAAGGGCGACATCGATAGCATCCGGGCACACCTTGCAGAGTATGAAGTCACCCTCCTGGAAAACGTACCTTTAAACTACTGTGCCAATGCCGTACTGAACGCCCTGTTCGGCTACTACCATGAGACGGCTGTTTCTGCAGGAATTCGCACAGACTGGCATATTGCACTGCCGGATCCTCTTCCCTTTTTAGAACTTGACATGGCGGCGCTTTTCGGAAACCTCATCGAGAATGCCCTCGCAGGATGTGAGACCGCCCTCCGGAGGCTCGGTACTTCTGCCTTACCACGGAAGTCTGCCATGGAAACAGTCTGTATATTGTCTCCACCAACAGCTTCGACGGAAATATCAGGAAAAGCAGGGCCGGGTACTGTTCCACCAAACACAGCGGAACTGGAATCGGTCTCACCTCTATTTTGGCCATCTCAGAAAAATACGGCGGCTCCGCAAAAGCCTCAAACAGTGATACAGAATTTTTTGTGGATGTGGCGCTGAAGATATAAGGATGTACGCAGATTGAATCGGAACGACCTCTCACGCAGACGAGGGAATATTCCAGTGAACTGACTGCCGACGGAATCTAAGACGTGCAGCAGAGGTTACTGGTTGCAGCCAGATCATAATTCCCGTATAATAAAATAAAAAGGAGGGAAATAATGAGCAGAACATTATTTGTGTCAGACTTGGACGGTACACTTTTAAATAAACACGATCGAATCAATCCGGAAAGCATCAAGATCATCAATGATCTGGTGAGTAAGGGTATGCTGTTTACCTATGCGACGGCAAGATCATTATCTTCCGCTTCTGTCGTAACACAGGGATTATCGACCGACATCCCGGTAATCGTATATAACGGAGCATTTATTCTCCATCCAGCTACCGGCGAGATATTGTCCAGAGAAGGCTTTCTGGAAGAAGAGACGGAAGAAATCATAGAAGTAATGGACAAGTTCCATATCAGCCCCCTGGTCTATTCCTTTGTAGAAAATGTCGAAAAAGTGTCCTGGAGCGTGTCAAAGGAAAATGAAGGGATCCGCAGATATTTAAATCTTAGAAAGGGAGACCGCCGGCTTCGTCCGATCTCATCCAGAAAGGAATTGTATCAAGGAGACATGTTTTATTTTACCTGTATCGGAGAAAAGGATGAGTTACAGCCGATATATGATATCCTGGCACAAGACGGCAGATTCCGCTGTACAATCCAGCAAGAACTCTATAGACCGGAATACTGGTGTGAGATCATGCCTGCTAAAGCAACAAAAGCAGAGGCGATCCGGAAACTAAAGGAAATCCGGCGCTGTGACCGTGTGGTATCTTTCGGTGACGCAATCAACGATATTCCTATGTTCGAAATATCAGATGAATGCTATGCGGTAGAAAACGCCGTCGACGAACTGAAAGCGATCGCAGACAAAGTAATCGGAAGCAACGAAAACGACGGAGTTGCAAAATGGCTCTATGAAAATAATTATAGCCTTCTCAAATCCTGAGACGCTTGCTGTTTTTAAAGGAAGTATCAAAAAAACTGCCGGGAAACCCTGCTTTGTACAATATCCGTACAAATATAGATTTCCCGGCAGTCTCTCTTATATCTTATTCAATCAGCTCTCATCTTTCTAAGACAGTCTCATAGGATTGATCTTAACGCCAGGTCCCATAGTGGAGCTAAGTGTCACGCTCTTTAAGAACTGACCCTTTACTGCCGCCGGCCTTGCCTTAATGATAGCCTCAATAAGCGTCTGGAAGTTGTCCGTAATCTGTTCTTCGGTAAAGGATGCTTTACCCAATGGCACATGGATAATATTTGCTCTGTCAAGTCTGTACTCAATCTTACCGGCTTTGATATCCTGGATCGCCTTTGCAACGTCCATGGTTACCGTGCCAGCCTTCGGGTTCGGCATAAGTCCTTTTGGTCCAAGGATACGTCCAAGACGTCCGACAATACCCATCATGTCCGGCGTAGCAACTACTACGTCAAATTCAAACCAGTTCTCATTCTGAATCTTCGGAATCAGCTCGTCTCCTCCTACATAATCCGCACCGGCTGCCTTAGCCTCTTCAGCCTTAGCATCCTTTGCAAATACAAGGATACGAACCTTCTTACCTGTTCCGTGCGGAAGTACAACCGCACCACGGATCTGCTGATCAGCGTGACGTCCGTCACATCCGGTTCTGATATGAGCCTCAATTGTCTCATCGAATTTTGCAACTGCAGTCTTTTTTACTAATGACACCGCGTCAGCTACATCATAGAGCGTTCCTCTGTTGACAGCTTTCGCAGCTTCTACATATTTCTTTCCTCTTTTCATCTAAATAACCTCCTTGTGGTATTGCCGGGATAACCCTCCCACTTACTCGTTTTACAATTTCTGCTCGAAAGTACCTCGCTTAGTCTCGGTAACAGCATTCGCACTAAGCTCGAAAGCACCTCGCTAAGTGCTCTATGCTTCTACTTTTACGCCCATGCTGCGGCAGGTGCCTGCTATCATGCTCATTGCCGCTTCTACTGTCGCCGCGTTTAGATCAGGCATCTTTGTCTCTGCGATCTCTCTTATCTGAGCCTGGGTGATTGTAGCAACCTTATTCTTATTCGGAACGCCTGAACCAGACTTAATATTACATGCTTTCTTAATCAGAACCGCAGCCGGCGGCGTCTTGGTGATAAAGCTGAAACTTCTGTCATTGTAAACGGTGATAACTACAGGAATAACCAGATCTCCCTGATCTGCCGTTCTTGCATTGAACTGCTTTGTAAATTCAACGATATTCACACCATGCTGTCCAAGCGCAGGTCCAACCGGTGGTGCCGGCGTTGCTTTTCCTGCCGGAATCTGTAACTTGATATAACCTTCTACTTTTTTTGCCATTTTCATTACCTCCTTGTGGTATTGCCGGGGAGTCATACCCCTCCCACTAATTTTGATTCTCTCTTACATCTTCTTAACATCTGCGAAACTAATCTCAACCGGCGTCTCTCGGCCAAACAGTTCAACATTGATTGTAAGACTTTGTTTCTGCAAGTTCACGGCTTGAATTACGCCGACGGTATCTGCCCATGCCCCGGCGATAACCTGAATCATATCGCCTTCCGCAAAATCCACTACCACATTCTCGCGCTTGATTCCAAGCGGCGCCATCTCAACATCTGTGAGCGGAACCGGCTTCGAACCAGGCCCTACAAATCCCGTAACGCCCCTGGTATTACGAACAACATACCACGTATCATCATTCATAATCATATGAATCAATACGTATCCAGGAAACATCTTTTTCTGCGCCGCTTTCTGAACGCCGTTCTTTAATTCGACGACGTCCTGCATCGGAACCCGAACCTCCAGGATCTGCTCTTCTAAATGCCTGTTCTCTATCGTCTTATCAATGTTGGCCTTTACTTTGTTCTCATATCCGGAATAGGTATGCACTACATACCATTTTGCTTCTGACATAAACTCACCTTTCCTGCCTGCAGACCCTCAACGTTACCTGACCAGTAGATCCACTCCATACTGAGCCGCGAAATCAACAATCGCAATAATCACACCTAACGCTACGGATACAAAAACAACCGCTCCCGTCTGCTTTGCCACTGTCTTCTTATCTGTCCATATGATCTTCTTGAACTCGCTGTTGACACCTTTGAACCAGCTCTGTTTCTGTGCCTTCTGTGTCTTCTCGCTCATGACAACCACTCCTTTACAGCGACTATTTTGTTTCCTTGTGCAATGTGTGAGATTTGCAGAATCTGCAGTACTTCTTTGTCTCCATGCGCTCAGGATGTGTTTTCTTATCCTTCGTCATGTTGTAATTACGCTGCTTGCATTCTGTACATTCCAATGTGATTCTTGTACGCACAACTTCCACCTCGCTTTATATTTCTTCATTGACGTGTTACCTGGCAGCTTGCGAGGCTGCCCTTTTTAGGCATAAAAAAAAGACCTTCTTCCATTCGCTCAAATAGCGTACCATATCCCACCCCAAAAAGCAAGTCTTTCTTTTGTTTTTCCAACGTTTTTCCAATGTTTTTCACGTTTTTATTACTTTTCACACTTTGACAGTTTCCGGCATATTTTACTGTACACACAATTTTTTCTTTTGTATAATGATAAATGTAATTTGCATGCAAACAGTTATTATGTATATGCAAGTATTAGAATCTTATGAAAGCAGAGGGATATACACGTTATGATCTATAAAAATGTATTAGAAGCAATGGGACGGACCCCAATCATACAGCTCAATCGTATGACTGCCGAAAACTCCGCCCGGATTTTGGTCAAATTCGAAGGGCTGAATGTCGGCGGCTCGGTAAAAACCAGAACCGCATACAATATGATTACCAAAGCAGAAGAGGCCGGTATCTTAAAGAAAAATTCCATTATCGTGGAACCCACAAGCGGCAACCAGGGAATCGGTCTTGCATTGGTCGGAGCTGTAAAAGGTTATGAAACCATCATCATCATGCCCGACTCTGTCAGTCAGGAGAGACGCCTTCTTGTAGAACATTACGGCGCGAAAGTAATCCTGATCCACGACGCCGGAAATATCGGCGACTGCATCAAAGAATGTGTCCGCACAGCAAACCGTATGGCCGAAGAGAACCCCAAAGTATTCGTACCGCAGCAGTTTGAAAACGAAGCGAATCCTATGGTACACCGTTACCATACCGGTCTTGAGATCTTAGAACAAGTAGCCGGCCCGATCCATGGATTCTGTTCCGGTATCGGAACCGGAGGAACTATCACCGGAATCGGAGAGACCCTGAAAGCCCTTAATCCCGACATTACAATCTGGGCTGTCGAACCGGAGAATGCCGCAATCCTTGCCGGGGGTACAGTTGGAACCCATATCCAGATGGGGATCGGCGACGGCGTCGTTCCAAAGGTATTGAACCAACATATCTATGAAGACATCGCGATCATTACCGATGAAGAAGCTCTACAAACATCCAAAGATCTGGCCAGGCTGGAAGGCCTGATGTGCGGCATCTCCAGCGGAACAAATGTTGCAGCCGCCATTAAGATGGCAAAGAAACTGGGAAAAGGGAAAACTGTCGTAACCATCCTTCCAGACACAGCGGAAAGATACTTCTCTACGCCGTTATTTGAATAAATACAATATTATAAAAGCAGGAAAAACCGCAGACACCATCTCTGATATCACGATTTTTCCTGCCTTAATTATCTCCCGAATTCTCTTTCGGCTAAACATGCTATCTGCAGCGCTGTGCCGGCAACTTTTCGGCGTTTACCGACTTCTACTTTTTGCATCCTCCGGCTTTTCGTCTTTTTAGTATATACCGATTCCTGCTCTATGCATCCAACAACTTCTCAATACTAACCAACTTCACGCTAAGTACAAAGATCTTCGCAGCCACTTCTAATTCATCCACGGTCGGGAATGACGGCGCAATCCGGATATTACAATCCCGCGGATCCTTTCCATACGGATATGTCGCACCCGCGTCTGTCATCACAAGACCGGCTTCTTTCGCCTTTGCAACGATCGCCTTCGCACATCCTTCCATCGAATCAAAAGATATAAAGTATCCGCCAAGGGGCTCCGTCCAGGTTCCGATTCCCAGACCGCCCAGCTCCTTCTCCAGAACCTCTTCTACCTTCTCAAACTTTGGCCGCAGAATAGCCGCATGTTTTCTCATATGCTCATAAACGCCCAACATATCCCCGAAGAAACGCACATGACGAAGCTGATTTAATTTGTCATGACCGATGGTCTGAAATTTCATATAACGCCTGGCATCCTCCAGATTCCCCCTGGAAGCAGCCAGCGCCGCAATTCCTGATCCCGGGAAGGACACTTTCGAAGTGGAAATAAATTTCAGCACAATATCCGGATTCCCCACTTTGATACATTCATTCAGAAGCTCCAGTACAACCACCCGCTTATCATCGTACAGATGATGAATAGAGTATGCGTTATCCCAGAAAATACGGAAATCCTTGGCTGCCGGCTGAAGCCTTGCAAATCTTCTGACCGTCTCGTCCGAATAAGAGATCCCGGTCGGGTTAGAATACTTCGGCACGCACCAGATACCCTTGATTGACGGGTCCTTCGCCACCAATTCTTCCACCATATCCATATCCGGCCCTGTCTCCAGAAGCGGTACGTTGATCATCTCGATCCCAAAGAACTCCGTGATCGCGAAATGGCGGTCATATCCGGGCACCGGACATAAAAACTTTACTTTATCGAGCTTCGCCCATGGTGTGCTCCCCATAAATCCATGCGTCATAGCACGGGACACCGTGTCAAACATTACATTCAAGCTGGAATTCCCATATATGATAACACTACGCTCCGGAACCTCCGACAGATCAGCCAGCAGTTTTCTTGCATCGCTGATCCCGTCCAGAACACCATAATTCCGACAGTCCATACCGTCAGAACTTACCAGGTCAGAATCACTGGCCAGAACATCCATCATCCCAAGTCCAAGATCCAACTGAGCCTTAGACGGTTTCCCCCGGGACATATCAAGTTTTAATCCTTTTTTCTTAATCTCCTCGAATTGCTTCTCAAGATCACTTTTCAGATTCTTCAACTTCTCTTTGCTCAACTTATTATACGGCGCCATATCAAGAACTCCCTCCTAAAATTATTTTAATTCTTCAAAAAACTCTCCGGCATTTTGGGGGATGTACCTGACAACAACAAAGATTCCCTTCCCATAGCCGCTATATGCTATAGTACGATGATACGCCGGAATTGTCAAGATATTTTTGCATATTTATTTTTTATATCCTTCAATTTAAACATATCACCGTTTTTAGAACGTTCATTGAAATTTCTCTATTTTCATTTAATTCTCACATATTAAGCTATAGATCAAAAATCCATCAACAAAACCAATATGCAAGTCTCATATAAGAAACTTGCATAATTTGTTTTTGTGGTTATCCGCTTTTTCCGCCGCTCACTCATCTTCTTACGATTTAATTATATTACTCCTGTAACAATTCAAACTGCAGCAGAACCGGATTATGGTCGCTGTAACCGAAATCCGTATCTACATTCTCAGCCGTTGCTTTCACATTATCTGACACCAGGAATCCATCCACCACTGTAGTGAAATTCACTCCCTTCTTATAAGGAATATCTGCTCCCCGGCAAGTCGGCACGTCCAGTTCATTTTCCGCACGCATAATCGTAATACCATCGGCTATATCCTCCTGCGTCAAAACCGCCACCCATGCAGGAAACTTCTGTTCTGAAAGGAAGCCTTCCGCCGCCTCTTCTCCCAGCGCATGGTTAAAATCTCCGCCGACGATCACATAATTTCCCGCCTGATACTCCTCCTCCATCACCGAATTTAATAATTCCAACTGCTTCGCCCTAATCAGCCCGCCTTCGTCATATGCGGACATGTGGCTGTTGATCAGCGCCAACTCTCTCCCGCCTTCTACCGGCAGGCGCATCACGGCAAAACACCTGTCCAAATCCGTAAATTTCGTAATAAAACTATTGTCCACCGGATAACTCCTGCGCTCCGCCTCCTCAATACGATATCTGCTAAAGCTTAAAAGCCCCGCGTCCACCGCGCCATGAGGATCTGAGAACGGGTAGAATAAATAAGCTGAATGAAAATTATTTGCAAAAACATTTCCGTAATCTGAGAACTCCTCTTTTAGTTGTTTCAACTGGTTAATATGGAAGCTTCTGTCGGCGTCCACGTCAACTTCCTGGAGAAGCATAAAATCCGCCCCCAGATCTTCAAGCTCCTCTGCCGCCCCATTTATGTTTGTCTCTACCGACTCCTTGTTGATCGCCTTACCATACTTCCCCGCCGTCAAAGTACCGTCCTCCATCTCGCCTGTATCCATGAAGAAACTGTAATCCGGTCCATACGCTCCGAATCCTATATTATATGTCACCGCAGTATATGGCGTACCGGTCTTTAGGATCTGTTCCGAATTATTCTCAGACTCAAGCGCCGTATGATCTTCAATCCGGTAATAATTAGCCTGCATATAGATCACATAACCTGCCGCACATAAAATGACCGGCAGAAATACACAAACCAAAATTTTTACCGCTAAGGAGACACTCTTTCTCCCCGGATCGAGTTTGGAATGTTTATTATTATCTTTTGCTTCATGATTATCTTTATGATTTAGATTATCCTTATCAGCTCGTTTCTCTGCCATATTCGTACCTCCATTATTTTCTGTGTATTCCCAATCCTACACTTTGATCTTATCTTAGTCTAACACAGATACCCGATTCTGGCATCATTTTATTTATCCAAACCAGAATAACCTAAATCTTATATAACAAAATGTAGTAACAAGCTAAATATGATAGATAGAATAAAAATGATTTAGAGATATTAAAAAGGACCTGCCAATGGCAGATCCTTTTTATATGAAAATTCAATTCATCATTGATTACTGGAGTAACTGAAGAACTCCCTGCGGTACCTGATTTGCCTGAGCAAGCATAGCCTGAGCGGACTGTACAAGAATATTGTTCTTCGTGTAAGCCATCATCTCTTTCGCCATGTCTACGTCACGGATACGAGACTCAGCCGCTGTGATGTTCTCTTCCTGAACGCTCAGGTTGTTGATCGTGTGATCCAGACGATTCTGCATAGCACCAAAGTCAGATCTCATAGAAGATACCATATCGATCGCCGCCTGTGCTACGGAAATCGCATGTCTTGCGCTGTTTGCACTTGTCAGATCAATATTAGCGATAGTTACGGCATTCTCATTCTTACCACCTGTTATATTCGTAAAGGTTCCTGTTCCTAATGTCTTTACAAAAGTACTTGCATTTGTACTATGAAGACCAAGCGTCTTGCTGCTCATCGCCTGGAAAGTAACCTTCAACTGGTTAGCCGTCTCATGAGAGTCACCTACGTGAAGTGTAATCTTGGTCGTAGCTACGCCGCCTGTTACGCCACCTGCTCCAACCGGACTTGTTCCAGCAGGAACCGTAAACAACTTCGTTCCATTGAAGTTAGCCGTCTTACTGATTCTGTCAATCTCTTCATTCAGACGCATAATCTCTTTCTGCATCTCCTGACGGTTCGTTGTAGAGTATGTTCCGTTAGCAGACTGGGTAGCCAGCTCAACCATACGATTCAGCATGGAGTGAACTTCTGTCAGAGCGCCCTCAGCCGTCTGTACAAGAGAGATACCGTCGTTCGCGTTCTTCTGAGCTGTTGCAAGACCCGTGATCTGCGCACGCATCTTTTCAGAAATCGCTAACCCTGCAGCATCGTCGCCTGCGCGGTTGATTCTGTAACCGGATGATAATTTCTCAAGACTCTTTCCTACTGCAGAGTTGTTATTCGTTAAATTTCTGTGTGAATTCAATGCGGTAATATTATGTTGGATTCTCATAGTTTTTCCTCCTTGAAATATAGTCGGGGAATTCCTTTTCCCTCATTATTTTTTGATTCGTTCTTTTTCAACAGAACTATTCGGAAATCAGACAGATATACTATCTAAACCCGCCGGCTAACAGTTTAAAATAATAAATCCATCTAACTTATACAAAAAAACTTGACATTTATATTATCGTATGTTTTCTCTATATCTTAAGTACTCTAAACAAACTTTTTCTTCTTCCGTATATTTTTATAACAAAAAGACCCGTCTAAGGCGGATCTTTTTGTTATAAAATTTCAATTCATTACTGACTACTGAAGTAACTGAAGAACTCCCTGTGGTACCTGATTCGCCTGAGCAAGCATAGCCTGAGCGGACTGTACAAGAATATTGTTCTTCGTGTAAGCCATCATCTCTTTAGCCATGTCTACGTCACGGATACGGGACTCAGCTGCTGTGATGTTCTCTTCCTGAACACTTAAGTTGTTGATCGTGTGATCCAGACGGTTCTGCATAGCACCAAAGTCAGATCTCATAGAAGATACCATATCGATCGCTGCCTGTGCTACAGAGATCGCGTGTCTTGCGCTGTCTGCACTTGTCAAATCAATCATATCGATCGTTACGGCTTTCGCACCCTTTGCATTATCAGCATACTTAAAGTCGCCTGTTCCTAATGTCTTAACAAAAGTAGATGAGTTTGTCGTATGAAGACCAAGCGTCTTGCTGCTCATTGCCTGGAATGTTACTCTCAACTGGTTAGCCGTCTCATGTGAATCACCTACATGAAGCGTAATCTTCGTAACCTCTACAGTACCGCCGGTAACAGCTGTCTTTCCTGCCGGTACTGTAAATAACTTCGTTCCATTGAAGTTAGCCGTCTTACTGATTCTGTCAATCTCTTCGTTCAGACGCATAATCTCTTTCTGCATCTCCTGACGGTTGGTTGTAGAATAAGTTCCGTTAGCAGACTGTGTAGACAGCTCAACCATACGATTCAGCATGGAGTGGACTTCTGTCAGAGCTCCTTCAGCCGTCTGTACAAGAGAGATACCGTCGTTCGCGTTCTTCTGAGCTGTTGCAAGACCTGTGATCTGCGCACGCATCTTTTCAGAAATCGCTAATCCTGCAGCGTCGTCGCCTGCACGGTTAATCCTGTATCCGGATGATAATTTCTCAAGACTCTTCCCTACAGCAGAATTGTTGTTCGTCAAATTTCTGTGTGAGTTTAATGCAGTAATATTATGTTGGATTCTCATAGTTTTTCCTCCTTGAAAATAGTCGGGGACTTCCTTTTCCCCACATTATTATTTTTTTATTTTTATAACTAAAAACATTCCGGAACCAGACAAATATACTTATCAAAACCCGCCGGCTAACTGTTTAAAATAATATATCCGTCTAAACTATTCCGAAAAAACTTGACATTTATATTATCGTATGTTTTTTCTATATCTTAAGTATTTTCAATAAACTTTTTATTGCTTTTCACCTATATCAAAAGAACCCGTCTAAGACAGGTTCTTTTGATATGAAAATTCAATTTAATTCATTACTGATTACTGAAGTAACTGAAGAACTCCCTGTGGTACCTGATTTGCCTGAGCAAGCATAGCCTGAGCGGACTGTACGAGGATATTATTCTTCGTATAAGCCATCATCTCTTTAGCCATGTCTACGTCACGGATACGGGACTCAGCTGCTGTGATGTTCTCTTCCTGAACACTTAAGTTGTTGATCGTGTGATCCAGACGGTTCTGCATAGCGCCGAAATCAGATCTCATGGAAGATACCATATCAATCGCTGCCTGAGCTACAGAGATCGCATGTCTTGCACTATCCGCACTTGTCAGATCAATCTTGTCAATCGTTACAGCATCCTTACCGGTCTTACTTACATCGAAAAAGCCTGTCGTACCAATCTGCTTCGCAAAAGTTGACTTGTCTGTCGTATGAAGACCAAGTGTTTTACTGCTCATCGCCTGGAAAGTTACTTTCAACTGGTTCGCAACATCATGCGAATCTCCTACATGAAGAGTAATCTTTGTCGTAGCTACAGTACTTACACCACTAGTGCTTGCAGAAGAGAAAGCTGAATTTGACGTAAACAGCTTAGTTCCGTTAAAATTAGCCGTCTTACTGATTCTGTCGATCTCTTCATTCAGACGCTTAATCTCCTTCTGCATCTCCTGACGGTTGGTTGTGGAATAAGTTCCGTTGGCAGACTGTGTAGCCAGCTCAACCATACGATTCAGCATGGAGTGAACCTCTGTCAAAGCGCCCTCAGCCGTCTGTACAAGAGAGATACCGTCGTTCGCGTTCTTCTGAGCTGTTGCAAGACCTGTGATCTGCGCACGCATCTTTTCAGAAATCGCTAATCCCGCAGCGTCGTCGCCTGCACGGTTGATTCTGTAACCGGATGATAACTTCTCAAGGCTCTTTCCTACAGAAGAGTTATTGTTTGTTAAGTTCCTGTGTGCATTCAATGCAGTAATATTATGTTGGATTCTCATAGTCTTTCCTCCTTGAAAATAGCTGGGAACTTCCTTTTCCCCATGTCTCCTAACTTTTTGACATTTATATTATCGAACATTTTGCAAATATCTTAAGTATTTTTCAAGTAATTTTAATATTTTTTTCTTGTCCCGGACTGGTCCCGTAAATACGCCGCCCCGGTCTTTCCACAAATTTTCATATTTTACAGATCCGATCTTTTGCAGGCTGATATCCGTCGTCCGCCGACATTTTATAGTATTGCAAAGCTTCCCGGGTCTTTCCGTTAACTTCGAACCAAACCCCCAGATTATACGCTGCTTTAAAGGATCCATTCCCCAACACTCCTTCATGTTCCGGTATCTCGCCGATCTCCAGACATCTGCGGTAAGAAAGTTCAATCTCCGGAAGATAATTAATATAACGCTGCACATCAGAGAAAATTGCCTGTGTATAAAAAGTCCCGCATGCGAAATGATAATCTGCATAACCGCCCAGTCGCCGCTTCTCTTCTTTTATAATCCGGAATCCCTCTTCATACTTTTTCAATTCCAGCAAATTATAAATATAGGAAATGACTCCGCTCTCCCGATAACCAGTACCAGATTCTGGAACAAACCGGTAAAACTTCTCAAAATACTGATCCGCCTGAGCAAACTCTTTCATGATCCACAGGGTACGCGCAATCTGATACAGCACGTATGAATCATCGGGTTTTTCCTTCAATTCCTCTAAAAGAATCTCCAGGTTTCTCTGCCCTTTCCCTTCCTGGAGATATCCGTCATGTTCGAAGACCAACGTAAGCGGCGCAATCGGAAGCTCACTTATGATCTGTTCATGCACTTTTCCCTCGTAATATGTGCCTCGCGGTACTAATCTGGTTACATATATACAGCTCTGACTGACCTCTCCGTTTGCTTCCCTGTAGCTGTCATGCCTCTCTATAGCTCCAACCCGATCCCCTGATTCTATAAAATCTAAAATGTCTTTCTTCGTTCCGCGGATCAGATATTCATCCGCGTCCAGAATTAAGTTCCAGTCACAATCCGACTGATCCAGAGCATAATTTCTTGCCGCCGCGAAATCACCGCCCCACTCAAACTCCGAGATATGCGCCTGATGACTTCGGGCAATTTCTATCGTAGCGTCTGTCGATCCGGTATCCGTAATAAAAATCTCATCCACAAGCCCTGCCGCCGAAGATAAGCATTTCTCAAGACTACGCCCTTCATTTCTTACAATCATAACCAATCCTATTTTTTTCATCTGTCTCCCCTTGTCTACGATTTTCTTTTTATCAACCCGGTTCTTCCGGCACGGTTAATCGAATCCTTTCTTTTAAATTTCCAAATTCACTAACCACCCGCGGCTATCCTCCGCTATCAAGAACAGCGCTATGCGCTGTAATCTCCGGAATTCTGTGCCGCGCCTTTACCTCTTCACAGTTCTTATTATAAAAAATTATACGAATACTGGCAAGTTAAATGGTTTTAAAATATCTTTATAAAATTCTGAAACATATCTCAACACATATCTCATCTGTCTATACATTATAAAACTATTTTATATAAATAAAACAAAGAATTTGCAATGAACACTTAAGATATCCAAAAAACATACGATAATATAAATGTCGGAGAATATTAAAAACGACATTTATTAAAATAAATGTACTTCTTCAGACAATCTGCCGGCAAGTCTGAGATTTGCATTTATTTGAGTTTACGAGGATATTTTAGTTAATAGAATTTATTCGTAATTTATTACACAGGGAAAAGGAATTCCCCGATTATATTTCAAGGAGGAAAGAATATGAGAATCCAACATAATATTACCGCATTAAATTCACACAGGAATTTAACGAACAACAACTCTGCAGTAGGAAAGAGTCTTGAGAAATTATCATCCGGTTACAGAATTAACCGCGCAGGCGACGACGCTGCAGGATTAGCGATTTCTGAAAAGATGCGCGCACAGATTACAGGTCTTGCTACAGCTCAGAAGAACGCGAACGACGGTATCTCTCTTGTACAGACGGCTGAGGGCGCTCTGACAGAAGTTCACTCCATGCTGAATCGTATGGTTGAGCTGGCTACCCAGTCTGCTAACGGAACATACTCCACAACGAACCGTCAGGAGATGCAGAAAGAGATTATGCGTCTGAATGAAGAAATTGACAGAATCAGTAAGACAGCTAATTTCAATGGAACGAAGCTGTTTACAGTTGCAGGAAATTCATCTGGAACCACAGCCGGCGGTACGAATGGTACGACTGCAGTAGCGACAACGAAGATTACGCTTCATGTGGGTGATTCCCATGAGACGGCTAACCAGTTGAAAGTAACCTTCCAGGCAATGAGCAGTAAGACGCTTGGTCTTCATACAACAGATAAGACCACTTTCGTGAAGACATTAGGAACAACAGGCTTTACTACTATTACCGGCACAAAGGATAAGGCTGTAACTATCGCAAATATTGATCTGACAAGTGCAAACAGTGCAAGACACGCAATCTCTGTAGCTCAGGCAGCGATCGACATGGTATCTTCCATGAGATCTGATTTCGGTGCTATGCAGAACCGTCTGGATCACACGATCAACAACTTAAGTGTTCAGGAAGAGAACATCACAGCAGCTGAGTCTCGTATCCGTGACGTAGACATGGCGAAAGAGATGATGGCTTACACGAAGAACAACATTCTTGTACAGTCCGCTCAGGCTATGCTTGCTCAGGCTAATCAGGTACCACAGGGAGTTCTCCAGTTACTCCAGTAATCTGTAATAAATTGAATTTTCATATAAAAAACCTGCCTTTGGCAGGTTTTTTAATTCCGAGGGAGGACCTTTTAAAATGCGAATCGCTTTATTTTATACTGCCGTCGAATCATTTAATTTTTTTGCCGATCAGTTAGACCATGAATTTAGATCCAGAGGTCATGAGACTTTCATCTACGATATGATGAACCCGCCGGAAGAATCTCTTCACTCCTTAGCGCATTTCGTTGAGTTTGTTTCCGCGAAAGTAGATATAGCAGTCTGTTTTGACGGTATAGGCGTACGGCAGGAAGAATTGATCAACGCCTGGGACGCCTGGGATACGGTTGTCATCGATATCCTGATGGATCCTCCGCTGCGGTTTCATCCGGTCCTCGAAAAACATCCGAAGAATTACCGCCTGTTCTGTTGTGACCGGGATCATGTGGAATATGTGCGGAGATATTTCCCTACGGAAGTTCCTTTCGTTGACTTTATGCCCCATGTCGGAGTTCTCCCGGCGCAGGACGCTCCAGTCGTTCCTTATTCCGAACGAAAATACGACATCTTATTCTGCGGAACTTACTACCGCCCGCAGGACAGGCTTGCCGCCCCGAATCGGATGTTGGAAGAGCATCCCTATATACAGGAACTTTACCAACTTATGTACCGAAATCTCATCGCCGACAGTGACCTGAAACTGGATCAAGCCCTTCTGCTCACCCTGGAGCAAATAGAACTGGCTGTTTCTGAGGATACTTTAAAAACACTATTGTCGTATATGGATAATGTGGACTGGGCAATCCGTATGTATCAGAGAGAACAGGTAATAACGGTACTGGCAGAGGCTGGCTTCGAACTATATCTTCTGGGCCGCGGCTGGGAGAATCATCCCTGCGCCCAATATCCGAATGTACACCGCATCGATGATAGAATTCCGTACGAACAGACTCTTGCATACATGGCAGACGCCAAAATCAACCTGAATGTATTTCCCTGGTTCAAATCAGGAACACACGATAGAATCTTTAATACTTTGCTGCAGCGCTCTCTTCCGCTTACAGACCGAAGCGCATGGGCCGATAATTATTTTACGGACGGGGAAGATATCGCTTTCTATGATCTGAAGTATCTGGAACAACTTCCCCTGATCGCCGGCCGGCTGCTTAATAATCCGGCAGAAGCAGAGAAGATAATTCAAAGAGGGTATGAAAAGGTAGCGCGTGACCTGACATGGACGAATTGCGCCGATTGGATACTGGACGCAGTACTTGAATATCAATCTCAAAGAGAACATTCCATTTATGGAAATGCAGAAATGATCCAGACAGACGATAACCTTGGCGTCTCACAGCCGCAGGTATCTGAAGAATTCATAACCTTTGGACGCCAGATAAAACCTGTGATTCTCGGGCTAATCGCAAACGAACAATGGAACGAGGCTTACAGTATGACCGAACAACTTCTGACTCTCCTGCCGGGCGACCCGGAAGTTCTGGAAATGAGACAGGAAATCATGCGGCATATCCTGTAATTATCATTTTAATTTTCCTTAATAAACACTTTATTCAATATCTACATGATGAATAAAGTGTTTATTAACTAAAAATCACTACTCTATGTCTAATTGTCAAAAACTCCTATAATCTATATCTCGAAAATCTTTCTGACCGGCATTATTAGATTGCGACATAATCTCATGACACTTCCTCAAAAAACGTATTATAATTTTCATTTTCAGCCAATTGACTTATTAATATTTCTCTAAAAACCATATTATCATAAAATCGCCTATTTTCTGCAAGAGTTTTATCTAAATCCATCATACAATATGTTAAATTTATCCCAAATTCTTCAAAATATTCATAAAATTTTATATATTCCTCTACATCCTCTCGTCGATAAATATCCCATATATCTGTATCAATCGACTCATATAGTGCGTCTAATAAATCCCGAATATAGGTAATTCGTTCATTTTTTTGACTGCAGCGTTCTTCTTCTTCTAACTCGATTCCCTTAACCAAAGAGTCGCAAAAAGAATATATTTCTTGTTTCATCAATACATTCCTGTATTCCTCAGATTCATTCGCATTTAATATCTTTTGCCCAACTGAATCGATCATAATTCCCATATTCTTAATCAAGATTTTCATCTCATCGACAGTACTTTCCAGCTTTTTGTCAGATTTCTTTTGTTTAAGGCTATCCAAATAATTTTTAAACATATCCGACCATTGCTTACTAAGAAAATCCTTAATATGAATAATCTTATCAAATTCCGTAATAGAAATATTGCCTACGCTTTTGATTTCTCTAATAAACCGAAACACATTAATATTCTTTACATTTCTAAAAGTAATCGTGTTCTTTTCTTCTTCAATTTTCTTATAATTAGCCTCATAGACTCCATATTCTACATATACTTTACTGTCTACAAAAACATAGACGGGCACTCCTTGTTCCAGAGCCGCCTTAAACTCGTTCCGCGTTATAGACATATACTCCTTGAACTCATCCTTTGTTTCACCTGTTGCAGGGCTTCCATAATTTCCTCCTATAATTAATATGACAATATCTGTGCTGTGCATGGTTTCATAGCATGATTCGTCCAAGGGTAATCCCGGAGTATAGCCTATGTCTCCATCTTCAAACATAATCGGTTCAAAGTCATGTGCTTTAATAAAATTTGACAAATCTTCCCGAATGTATTTCAAATCATAAAAGGTCGAACTTACAAAAATACGTGGTTTCATATGATTTCTCCTTAGTATTTTTCTTTTATAGTACAATATTCACCACCCCTGTTCAACACCTTTTATATATGAATATTTAATCTTTTTATACTCTGCAGATTTCGGCATCCGTATTCCTCTCTCCTAATTGTATTCCTCGGAAAAGAATGCTAAAATATACTACAGAAATATCTGAGAGATACTTGGAGGAGAACCTCCCGGATAATCACCTGACAAAATATAAAGGAGAACCCAACTATGAATATACAACTTACCATCTCGTTGTTGGTATCTGACCGAATTGCAACTCTGGGACGCTGTCTGTCCTCTATAACGCCTCTTCTAAGAGAACTTGACGCCGAACTTATCATCGTCTACACCGGTCACAGTCCGGAAACATTGGAACTGGCAAAGCAATATACTTCACATATTATTCCCTTTACCTGGTGCAATGATTTTGCCAAAGCTCGGAACGCAGGACTTAACGCTGCCAAAGGCGAATGGTTCCTATATCTTGACGATGACGAATGGTTTGAAGATGTGGACGAGATCCTATATTTCTTCAAAAGCGGTGAATATCAGAGGTATCAGACTGCTTTCTATATTCAACGAAATTATACGGACCTGGAGGGCGTCTCTTATGCGGACGCTTATGTAGGGCGCATGTGCCGGCGTCTGCCGGATACCCGCTTCGTTTATCCGATCCACGAAAATATAAAGCCTTACCCTGAACCAAGCAAGAAATTCGGAACCTTCGTACACCACTTTGGCTATGCCGGAGTAAAGAATGATACGAAACAGACAGAGAAGTCTGACCGTAATCTCTCTCTTCTTCTTACACGGCTTAAGAATGAACCGGCGTCCGCTCATCTGTACGCCCAGGCCGCTCAGGAATATTCTGGTTCCGGAGAATTTGATACGGCTATAGATTATTGCAGGAAAGGGCTGACGCTTGCACGGAAGGCGAGGGATGTGGACGCTTTGGAAATGTGGCTGCAGCTTGAACTTCCAACCCTCATCTCCTATACCGGAAATCAGAAACTTGCTCTGGAGGAAGGGGAGAATCTCCTGAATTCTCCCCGGTTGTTAGAAGTAGGAAAACTTAATCTGACCGCTATGCTTGTCAACCTTTGTTGGAATCTGAATGAATACGAGAAAGGACTTAATTTCGTCCGTCAATACAGAGAGACGCTGGAATACCTGCAGGCGCATCAGGAAAAGACCATGACGCAGAATGGGATCACCTTTACATTTGCCAGCGGAGAGATACAGGCCGTGATGATCTATGTAAAAGGACTTTTTCTTGCATCGAAAAATATAGAGACCTCTGACGCCAAAACTGCCGGGACATCCGACTCAGCATTATTTACCACAATAAATCAGATACTTTCATGGATTCCCTGGGAAGATAAATCCCGGATTGAACCGCAGTACGACAATCTGGAAGAATGGAAAAGACAATACTCGAATCAAAGGGAAGTTATATTAAAAGGGTATGCTTCTCTTACGACGGATAATTTCTATGTCAACCTCCAGAAAGCATATTACTTCGAAGATAATCCGACGCAAACCAAGGATACTTATTATTATTGGCAATTGTGCGCCGAAGAGTGTCCGACATATTTCATAACTCAGTTAATCAAGATGGCCGCCAGAAATGCTTTCCCTTTGAAAGTTTTGTTAGAGTCTCTTTCTCTTGATGACTTTGACCTCTGCGCCGGATCACTGGCAGAGCGCACAGAATTTTCTGATATGGAAGAGTTATACCAAAATCTGTTTCCTGAATTGACTGATTCAGGCTACCCTCTCTTCGCCGAGAGACTGAAACAATCTGTTCTGAAAAAAAAGCTGACACAGGGACTCTTGGAACCGACACGCTTATTAAATCTGTTAGATGAATACTGCGGCAGCGTTATAGCCGACGCGAAGATGATTTACCGGAAGGAAATTCTAAATGATCCGGATTCGTATATATTACCCGCACAGTATAAATTCGCCGTCTGCATCCGAAATGCTCTGGAATTAATAGTCGACGAAGATTATGCAGGATGTGTTCCTCTTCTAAAGAAAGCCCTGCATCTTTATCCACAATTATCCATTGCAGTCAGCGGACTGAGCAAATATCTGAACGAGCAGCTTAAAAATCCGCCGCGCCCGACATCTGCAGAATTTGAAATCCTGGGTAATCAAGTAAAACAGGTGCTTCACGGATTGATAGCAAATCAGCAGTGGGAAGAAGCATATGGAGTGAACTCACAGCTTGTGGCTCTGCTGCCAAACGATCTGGAAATTCTAAGACTGAAACAGGAGATCCTGCGAGAGGGAAGATAGCCGCCGTTGACAAACCCTTTTCGAACACAGACGTAATTACATCTTAAATAGCGCTTTCTGATTAAGCCCCCCTTTACCGTCTCTCCCAAAATCCCTAAAGGGAAGATGGTAAAGCGGCTCGACAGCGCGTATGCTCTAACTCCTACTCCATATCAGGATTTTCCACACTATATACTCTTTATATTTTAACAGCATATTTCTCATAATATTGCTTGGATTTCTCTTCTGTAAGATTAAAATGTTTCTGCAGCTTCATAAGAATTCGTCCCATGGGAATCTGTTCTTCTAAATTATCTAGAATAACAGCCTGTATACCTTCTTCCCTTACTTTTTCAGTTACTTCTTCTGTCACTTTCTCGGTTACCTCTTCTGTCACTTTCTCGGTTACCTCTTCTGCCACTTTCTCGGTTACCTCTTCTGTCACTTTCTTGGTTACCTCTTCTGTCACTTTCTTGGTTACCTCTTCTGTCACTTTCTCGGTTACCTCTTCTGTCACTTTCTTGGTTAATTCTTCCGTTAGCTCTTTCGTTAACTTCTCTACCATTCCTTCGTATCTAATCTGCTCTATGGTACTCAAATCAGTTACCTCCTTCCACAGCTCCTCATTATCAGAATAATCAATATACTCTGATATTGTAGACATAAAGTCCTCTTTATGTGGATATATGATTGCATTCAGAAAACGAAAAAGTTCATATCCCTCGTCTTCCTCGTTTCCATTATACACCTCATTACCTAATTTGATAACTACCAATGTCATTAAATCATAATATTCTTTAGAAACTAAATCCGGAGCCGTGTTCTTCGTAATGATAATACAAAAATGAGGAAATGCCAATGTGAATCTATCGACATCTTTTGACATGAACATTCTATTATACTCTTCTATTGCCCGAATGCCGGGTACCCCGCTAATATTCTCATTCTATTACTGCTTATTTGCCAGCCATCTGTTTGTCTTATGATTCAATTAGTTCTCCTGCGCCATGTCGCAGAAAATACTTTGAAGAAGGATCTCTGGCAATATGGATTAATCTTAATTAATACTTCTTTTAACATCAAAAAATCAACTCCCGGATGTTCTGCAAAGTCTCTCCATAAGTCTGTTCTTTTCCAAATAGAAGCGTCGTACCAAGCACGAACCCCGCCACGCCCTTCGGCGCATATTCCAGAATCTTATCCGCGCTGCAGGCTCCGTCCCAGTAGATCTCAAAGTCCATATCCTCCTTCATAGCCAAAAGCTTCGTAATCTTCTTTCCCACATAAGGCAGATACATCTGTCCCGCATTGCCGGGATTCACAGACATCACGAGAACCTTCTTCACGATACGCAGCATCTCCATCACCGTCTCCACAGATGTTCCCGGATTGATGGCGATACCGGGAATCATCCCGGCATTGATAATGCTCTGCAGCGTGGTTGAGGGATGGTATTCGGCTTCCGGATGGATATAGACCGTATCTCCCTTGCGCAGATTATTAAGAAACAGATCAATCCGGTTATTGGGGTGCTCGATCATCAGGTGCACATCCAGCGGTTTCCCCGACGTCTGCGCTATGTAGCGCATATCGTTCAAAGACATAGCAAAATTCGGGACGTAACGTCCGTCCATGATATCTATATGAAAAGAATCGATACCGCCCTCTTCTAAGTTCTTTACTTCCTTCTCCAAATTACCATAGTCGGCACACATCATAGATGCCATAAGTTCAAACTGCATGTTATTCTCTCCCTACATTTCCAACGTACTACGCCATTACATGAATCTTAAGTAATGGTGTTCAAGACAAAAAGTTGATTACGTCTGCCTTTATGAAGAATTATCACCGAATTAATTCCTTGATTCCCGTCATTCTGTTAAAAAAAGGATCTTCCACAACAAGAGACAAAAAATCATC
>CAJUFA010000041.1 GCA_910585725.1 uncultured Dorea sp.
AAATGGTAGATGATTTTGAATGGGTGCTTAGTTTAATGCGACAAACCAGAGATTTGGAGTCGTAGAAACAGAGTCGGAAGATTAGAGACATAGAAAGGAGCCAGCCTCCGGCCGGGGTGACGTGTACACGGGCTTCTTGATAAAATGAGTGAACAATATAGAAGTAGAGTATATACTGACAGGCCAGATTACGCAGATTTTTCCGCACCAGCAAAGTTTCAGGCGATTGAAAGTATTATTGCGAAGCGTTTAAGGGAGCATCCGAAGGCAATATGTTCATACTCTGGTGGATCCGATAGTGATATCTTAATTGATCTTATCGAAAGAGTCAGGATGATTTTCAGCTTGTCACCTGTTAAATATGTGTTTTTTAACACAGGGCTAGAAATGAAATCCACGAAAGACCATGTAGGAGAAATAGCGGAGAAATACGGGGTAAAAATTGAAGAACATCGGCCAAAGATAGGTATTGTGACAGCGTCCAGAAAATACGGGATACCATTTGTTTCAAAGATCATGTCCGCAGGGCTTGAGGGATGGCAGAAAAAGGAGATACCCTTGTCAATAGCTGACGAATATTCGCAGGCAGAGGATAAGGCAGTGAAAAGACGTGAATTGAGTGAAAGATTTCCCAAATGCGAGAGTATAATCAATTTCCTCTGTTGCTGCAATTCCGAAGGAGAGCCGAGGCCGAATATCCAGCTGGTAATCAATTCTTCAAAATACATGCTGGATTTCATAAGGGAATGCCCGCCAGACTTCCAGATCAGCGCGCAGTGCTGTGATTACTGCAAGAAACAGGTGGCGCATAGTGCCCAGAAAGAATACGAAATGATCATCACGGGAGAGCGCCGGGATGAGGGCGGCATGAGGTCTGTACCTCGTAAGGACAACACAGCGCTATGCTTCACGGAAACAAGCGAAGGACAATACCGTTTGCGTCCATTGTACTATGTTTCTGATGCAGACAAGGCTTGGTATAAAGAATACTATAGAATCAGGTATTCTGACGCATATGAAGTATACGGACTAACAAGAACAGGGTGTTGTGGTTGCCCAATATCATATAAGGCAACTGATGATCTGGAAATGATACGTCCGTATGAACCAAATCTTGTAAAAGCTGCATGGAATATATTTGGGAAAAGCTATGAATACCGTGCAAAATATAATAAGTATAAAGCGGATAGGCTGATGTCTGAGCGAGAACGAAAGAAAAATGTAGATGGACAGATGTCTTTTGTGGATTTCCCGGAGGTGATGCCGTGAAAAATAGATTAATCATAGGCGTGCATGACGCAGAAAAAGAACATTTCAAGAATTTCAAGAATAAGGATTTTCCTAATTATGCCTTGATGAAAAAATCTGCATGGCATAAAGCGAAGGGGGATAAGGTGGAAGAAAAGAGATTGAGTTATAGGGTGATGTTATGAAGAATGGGCTGATAATAGATTGCTTTGCCGGTGGTGGCGGGGCAAGTGTAGGCATAGAAATGGCGTTAGGCCGACAGGTAGACATAGCAATTAACCATGATCCGGATGCTATCCTGATGCATAAGACAAATCATCCGGATACGCTTCACTTGACAGAGGATATTTTCAAGGTTGATTTGCAGAAATATGTAAAAGGCCGGCAAGTGGCTCTTATGTGGGCGAGCCCGGATTGTACAAGTCATAGCAAGGCGAAAGGCGGACAACCCAGAAAGCACGGCTTACGGATCCTTCCATGGGCAGTATATAAGCATGCAAAAGTGATTCTGCCGGATGTGATCATCATGGAGAATGTGGAAGAGATTCAGCAGTGGGGGCCGTTGGATCCGGATGGACATCCAATACCGGAGAGGAGAGGTGAAGACTATAAGAAATTTATCACAGCTATGAAGTCACTTGGATACATATTTGACAGCCATGAGCTGGTGGCAGCAGACTACGGGGCGCCGACAACCAGAAAGCGCTGGTACGCCATATTCAGAAGAGACGGCAAAGAGATTGTCTGGCCTGAGCCGACACATAGCAAAGGCGGTGTAAGTGGTTTAAAGATATGGGAACCAATTTATAAATATCTTGATTTGTGGGACTTCGGGAAGTCCATATTTGGAAGGAAGAAACCATTAGCAGAAAATACCATGAAGCGGATTGCTAGAGGAATAGGGAAATTTGTATTTGAAAGTCCGGAGCCGTTTATCATCAAAGCGACGCACAAGTATGATCAATTTCGGGGACATTCCTTATATGAACCGTTGAAAGCCATAACATCAAAGAATGATGCGGCATTGGTGACACCATATATCATGCAGATTGGACAGACTGGATTTACAAGAGACCGGAATAGGGCAGTGGATGAACCTTTGAGTACTGTTGTTACGAAAAACGAGCATTGTCTGATTAGCCCTATTCTGATTCAGTACCATTCTGAAACAACAAAGAATGGAGTAAGAGGGCAGCAGGTGACGGAGCCAGTGCAAACAATAGATACCAGCAACCGTTATGGGTTGGTATTGCCTTATCTGACAAAGTTTTATAAAAGCGGAACTGGGCAGGATATGAAAGAACCGTTACATACAATTACCACATCACCGGGGCATTTTGGAATGGTTTCTGTTTTGACTGTAGATTGGACAGATTTGCGAAAGATCGGGATTGAAGAGGAAACAGCACAGAAATGCACTTTGGCAAGTCAATTCATTATGGAATATTACGGTTGTGGCATCGGACAAGAATTGAAAGAGCCGATTCATACCATAGTTACTAAAGACAGATTTGCATTAATCACGGTTCTTGGAAATGAATATGTGATACTGGATATCTTCCTGAGAATGCTGAAACCGGAAGAATTGAAATTAGGACAGGGTTTCCCAGAAGACTATATCATTGACCGAGATTACAAAGGTAATAAGTATCCGGTCAGTAAGCAGGTGGCGCGGATCGGCAACAGTGTAGTCCCGATTATGGCGAGGAAATTGGTGGAAGAGAACTGTGGATATCTGAGAGTAGGTGAGAGAATGCCGAATATGAGGATAGATGACAGTAGTGGGCAATTGAGATTTGCATAATTAACAGGGAGTTCGGGAAATGAGGTGAGTAAATGAAGTATGTCTATCGGATGTTTGCATTGGGGCTAATTGTGTGGTTAGCAATTAACTATTCTGGATGGTGGATTTTATTACTATTTCTGCTATGAATAGGCTTGGTTTATTAGGAGTGTTGGGAGGTGGTAGAGATGATTTGCAGGGGAAAAGGAGAGAATAAGGAATACAGTGATAGAGTGATCAAAGAAGTCCTAAAGGACTGGGACGAGATCATGTATGGCAAAACGACGAATCAGAAGGGAGAGAAGGAAGATGAGTAATGATCTGATTAGTAGAAGTGCATTGTTACAGGCTTTAAAGGGGAATGTATTGGTTGATGTAACATCTAATTTGGAAAATGCAATAGCGGAGCAACCGACAGCCTATGACCTGGACAAGGTCGTTAAGGACCTGGAAGAGTATGCCCACAGTGATATCTGTGGTTCGTGTCGTAGTTGCCGGATATCGGATGATATAGACAATATAGAATGTGAGAATTGCGGTGCGCTTGGAGCGTTGGAGATTGTGAAGGGCGGAGGTATACGTGGATAAGGCAAAATACAGGGAAGCGATAGACAGAATGCTGGATAAGCTTCACACTAAGGATTTGAAAAGGATGAATGATTTCATATCCGGATTCACGTTTGCAATTGTACGTCAGGATGAAAAGGAGAGTGAGAGTCATGAATAAACGTGGAAGGAACCGGAACATAGTCAACATGGATCGGAAACGTCATATGATGGAGATGGCAGAGACGAAACCGCCAGATAAGGCAATAGCAGCTTTTAACCGGAAAGCATACGAATGCGGCGATGTGGCTGGGTATATGGCGAAGAAGTATGACATAAAAGGGGAGATCGGTATTGAAAAAGAAGCTGTCAGAGCAGATAAAGAGCTCCCTTGATTTCCTGGATGAGTGCAAGGAACTGAATTCCATGGCTTACAACGGAGTCGGGGAAGAGGACAAGAGGCATCAGGATCTGATCCATGCGATTGAGTTTGAGCATAATCCGGATAAGATAGCCCAGATCGGCATCAGGATCCATCAGAACAGGGTAGAGCGCAGAGTATATAAAGATCTGTTTGAGCTTACAGATCCGGTCGTACAGTTTGTCCGGGATCCCCAGAATAAAAAGACACTGGATTCGGCGCGTCAGCTTCTCGGGAAGGTGCGCAAGGCAGAAAGCCGGCAGGAGAACAGGTTCTATGTTCCCAGGATCAAGGAGGATCAGGTTTATTTTCAGGAAATAAGGGAGGACAGAAGCCATGGACAAAAGGATCCTGAATGATTACATAGATGCATGTGCACTTGTAAAAGAAACGGAAGAGGATATCCGGCGGTTAAAAAAGAAAAAGAAGACGGTCATCCAGACAAACGTGAGGGGAAGCAATCCGAGCTTCCCTTATCAAGAGCAGCATTTCAAAGTCCAGGGCACGACTTTCACTTATCAGGATGATGAAAATCTCCGTTTGGAGGAGAAGCTTCTGGAACAGCGTAAGGAGAATGCAGAGAAGATCAAGAGACAAGTAGAGGAATGGATGCTGACGATCCCGATTAGGATGCAGAGGATCATCAGATATAAGATTTTTGAGGAGATGACGTGGGAACAGACGGCGGTGAAGATCGGGCGGAAGGCTACGGGCGAGGGACTGAGAAAGGAATTTGAGAGATTTATGGAAGAAAATTAAAGTTTGTCCGTTTTGTCCGGATTGTCCGGTTTTAAAATGCTATAGTATATACTGAGATCGGTGGATGATTGCTATCTGATTCCCTCCCTTAACTTAGAAAAGGGCGCTTTGCTTCGGCAGGGCGTTCTTTTTCGTGCATTAAACCAGGATCCTTAGCTTGGCAGGCAGAGCATTCGGCCTATAACCGGAAAGTTACTGGTTCGACCCCAGTAGGATTCATTAAAGATTACAGAGAATTGAAAGGTGGTGAACCTGTATGACGAAAAAACAGAATAGATTCGTAGAAGAATACTTAATTGATCTGAACGCCACCCAGGCCGCCATTAGAGCTGGTTATTCGACAAGTACAGCGCAGCAGATTGGAAGTGAAAACCTGTCAAAACCTGTTATTCAAACAGCCATAGCGAAAGCAATGGCAGAGCGCTCAAAACGAACCGGAGTGAATCAGGACCGGATCGTCTTAGAGCTGGCAAAGCTTGCATTTGTAAACATGACTGATGTTGTAAATAAAAAAGGTGAGATTAAAGACACAGCGACCGCAGACGATTTATCCTGCATCGAGAGTATCAAATACAAGCATTCCGATACAGACTCCGGCTCCAGTGTGGAACGCGAAGTAAAAATCGGTTCAAAGATAAAGGCTCTCGAATTGCTCGGTAAGCATTTAGGCATGTGGAATGACAAAGTTGATGTGAATGTCGCAGTTCCCATTGTTATATCTGGTGAGGATGCCTTAGAAGATTAGGCGGTGAGTGCCTATGGTAAGAGAGCGAATTTCTTCACAGCACGTTTTCGGGTACATGAAGTACATTCTGTATCCGGAAGATTATAAACAGACAGAAAAAGGGAAGCAGAATCTAAAACTCCCTGAGATTGTCGGAAAAGGCTATGGCACATTCTGGCGGTGGAAAAGCAGATACAGGGCTGTAAAGGGATCAAGAGCCAGTAAGAAGTCAAAGACAACGGCATTATGGTACATCACTAATATGATGAAATACCCGGATGCCAATACACTGGTTGTCAGGAAAACATTCAGAACCCTGAAAGACTCATGTTTTACTGAATTAAAGTGGGCGATTCATCGATTGGGTGTCGATGCCTTTTGGGATATCAAAGAAAGCCCCTTGGAGATGACTTACAAGCCTACTGGACAGAAGATCTATTTTCGGGGGCTTGATGATCCGCTGAAAGTGACATCCATCACCGTGGATCAGGGCGTGTTGTCGTGGATGTGGATTGAAGAAGCGTATGAGATCAGCTCAGAAGATGATTTCAATATGCTTGATGAATCAATCCGTGGCGCCGTTCCAGAAGGGGCGGGATTGTTTAAGCAGATTACACTCACTTTCAATCCTTGGAATGAGCATCACTGGCTAAAAAAGAGATTCTTCGACAATCCCGATGAAGAGACGCTTGCACTGACCACAAATTACCTGTGCAACGAATGGCTGGATGCTGCAGACAGAAAAGTATTTGAGACCATGCAAAAGCAGAATCCTAGACGGTATAAGGTTGCCGGCCTTGGTGAGTGGGGGATTGTGGATGGTCTGGTTTACGAGAATTGGAAAGAAGAAGAGTTTGATCTGATCAGCAAAAAAGAATACCTGAAGTTGGATGAAGCGGAAAGGCAGGTCAGAAGCTATGTTTTCAGGGAAGATATTCAATCCGCTTTCGGCTTGGACTTCGGTTATACCAACGATCCATCTGCATTGTTTGTGGGCTTTATCGATGTTGAGCATCGGAAAATATATGTGTGGGACGAGATGTATGAAAATGGTCTTTCTAATCGGAAGATTTTTGAACACATCCAGTCAATGGGATATGGAAAAGAAAAGATTATTGCAGATTGTGCGGAACCAAAGAGTATTGATCAGTTGAGGGGGTACGGTCTCAGAGTAAACGGTGCTGAAAAGGGAAAAGACAGTATTAATAACGGCATTCAGTTTATCCAGGATTACGAGATTATCATTCATCCCCGTTGTTTGAATTTCCTGACAGAGATCAGCAATTATACATGGGATAAAGATAAGCTTGGCAATAAACTAAACAGGCCGATAGACGATTTTAATCATCTGATGGATGCAATGAGATACGCTCTGGAATCTTATATTGTCGGTGGCAGATGGTTGTTTTAAGAAAGGTGATGGAAGTGAATATTTTAGGTACAGAGTATAATTTTGAACATGATACGGAAGGACTTACAAAACTTGGGCATGACGGCGTATGTCAGCAATACAGCAAAAGGATCGCAGTCCGTGAGATGCCGGATATGCTGGAAGACCCTGACGATATAAAAGCGAAGAAATTACGCTATGATGAAGTATGCCGGCATGAAGTGATTCATGCCTTCTTCGGTGAAGCAGGGCTTGAACAGTATAATAATGATGAAATACTGGTATCCTTTTTAGCCGTCAACTTTCCGAAGATGGATGAATTGTTTAGGAAACAGGGGTGGCTCAAATAGAAGGAGGTGCATGGAATTGCTGACGGTTCAGGAGATTCAACATCTGATGGAAGAAGATGTCAGCTCTGAAAAGAAAAGGTTTGCAAAGATTGGTGACCGTTATTATAACGGTGAACATGATATCTTAAACTATCAGATTTATTACTATGATGCTGACGGTAATCTGCAGCTTGATAAATTTAAAAGCAATATCAGGATTAGTCATCCATTTTTTACGGAATTGGTCGATCAGCAGGTTCAGTACATGCTTTCCGGTGATGGGAATATAATCAGATCTGACATACCGGAGCTGCAGACCGCGCTTGATGATTATTTCAATGACGACTTCTATTCAGAAGTATACGAGCTGTTGATCGGGACAGTGAGTAAAGGATTCGAATATATGTATGCGGTGACTGATTCAGAGGGTAAAACCAGATTTGAATGCGCTGATTCCATGGGTGTGGTTGAGGTTCGGGCAAAGGATACGGACGACGGATGTGAGTATTTTATTTATTGGTATGTAGATCGCATTGAGAAAGGACAGAAGAAGATCAAGCGTATTCAAGTATGGGATTCCGAGCAAGTATATTTTTATGTCCAGGCTAATGAAGGAAGGATTTTGAAGGATGATTCTGTGGAAATGAACCCAAGGCTTCATACTGTATTTACTGATCCGAAGGGAAGGAGATACGGAAAGGGCTTCGGGTTTATTCCTTTCTGGCGTTTGGATAATGGCAGGAGGCAGGTCAGCGGTTTGAAGCCTGTAAAAGATTTGATAGACGATTATGACTTGATGGCATGCAGTCTTTCTAATAATTTGCAGGATTTTACAGATGCCTTATACGTGGTATCCGGATTCCAGGGGAATAACCTGGATGAAATGATTCAGAACGTAAAAGCGAAAAAGCATATTGGTGTTGACGGAGACGGCGCCGTAGATATTAAGACTGTGGATATTCCATATCAGGCGAGGCAGGCCAAACTGGAACTTGACGAAAAGAATATATACAGATTTGGCATGGGATTTAATTCCGCGCAGCTTGGTGATGGGAATATCACCAATATCGTGATCAAGTCCAGATATGCATTGCTTGATCTGAAATGTAACAAACTGGAGATTAGGTTAAAGCAGTTTTTCCGTAAGCTGCTGAAAGTAGTGTTAGATGAAATTAATGCTGCTAATGATACAGATTACCAGACGAAAGACGTTTACTTTGTATTCGACCGGGAAGTGATGACGAATGCTCAAGATAATGCGGAGATTGAAAAAACAGATGCAGAAAAGCAGCAGGTTATGATTAACACGATTCTTTCCGTTGCAAATGTCCTTGACGATGAGACAGTGATCCAGATGATATGTGATATCTTGGACATTAATTACGAAGAGATCAAAGATAAGCTGCCGAAGGATGAAGAAGAAGACGCAAAACAAGTTGAACAGAAATTGGATAACATCATTCCTGAAGACGGCGGTGACATAGATGAATAAAAGACAGCTTGAAGTTCTGAAAAAGCAGATACAGAATGAAAAGAAAATCATTCAGCTCTTGAAACAGGTCTATCAACGGGCTTCCGTGGATTGTGAACGGAAGATCAGGGAGCTGGCAGGCCGTACTGATATGGAAAATCTGCAGTCTATTATTTATCAGAAGCAGTATCAGGAAGCATTGAAAAAGCAGCTTGACGGCATTCTGGATGCCTTACAGAATAAAGAATTTGAAAATATAGCGGAATACCTTACCGGATGTTATGAGGATGGTTTTTTAGGAACTCTTTATGACATACACGGTCAGGGTATTCCGCTAATTTTTCCCATTGACCAGGCCAAGGTTGTAGCTGCTGTCCAGACTGATAGCAAGATCTCTACGAATCTGTATACTCGTCTTGGTGAGGATGTGAGCTATTTGAAGAAGTCGATCCGGGCGGAGTTATCAAGAGGAATTGCGAACGGTTCGACGTGGGCAGAGATGGCAGCACATATCTCGCATGGTATGAACAGCCCTTTTCGTAGAGCTATGAATAAAGCCATGCGGATCGCCAGAACGGAGGGACACAGGATACAGAATCGCGCACAGATGGATACGCTGAACAAAGCAAAAGAAAAGGGCGCGGACGTCGTGAAACAGTGGATATCAACACTCGATAACCGAACCAGAGAAACGCATAAAATTCTTGATGGTCAAATTAGAGAGATTGAGGATTTCTTTGAGGTAAACGGTCATAAGGCAAAGTATCCCGGTGGTTTTGGCGTGGCATCCGAAGATATACATTGCCGCTGCTGCATGCTGCAAAGGGCAAAATGGGCATTAGATCAGGGAGAACTAGATACTTTAAAAGATCAGGCTGCATTCTTTGGGTTTGATAAGACAAAAGATTTTGAGGAATTCAAAAATAAGTATTTGCAAAGTCATGATGCGGTTGGCGGAATAGAAAAAGCACCTGGAACTTTCAAACGGACTATTGTAAAAGAATTGGAGTTTGATATAATATATTCAGGAGCTAGGATTACGGATCTTTTCAGTAAAGAAGCCGATGATTTTGCAGATATGTATTATAATGAGATCCGCAGTTTTTCAACAGATGTGAGGAGAATAGCAGAGAATTTAGAAAAGCAGGAATCAGATATAAAAAAGGTCAAGGATTATTTGTTCAAAGATGATTCATTACTGGATCCGGATACTGGAAAAAAACGAAAGTTCGATCCTGATTGCGCGATTGCACAAAGCTGGCAGCGCCTTATGATTGGGAAGAATATAAAACCACATGACAGAACTTTGATTGAACACGAGCTGCTGGAAATAAAGTTAAAAAGAGAAAATCCAAAGATGACACATGAGGAAGCTCATGCGCTGGCGGCGAAGAAGTATGACTATGGGAAGGAAGCGCAGGAATACTATGGTAATCTTAAAAAACATAATAAAAACGGAAACTGAGATTTCAACGGAATATTTACCAGAAGGGAAAGAGCCAAAGGGTTTTTTGAAGATGCGGTTGTCTGACAATAAAATTTTAGAGCATGATGAAGTAAGACATTCTATGGCCCCTTCCCATGTGAGACGGGAGCTCGTCAGACTTGCAGAAATGGATGACCCGCCTAAAGAAAAAACTGTGTTATGGTATTGAAGTCATAAAAGAAATATGATGCTGACAGATAACAGGAGGTGACGGCATGGCAAGGGATGATTATCATGTAATTGTATATCAGATATTGGCGTATTTATATCAGTGCCTGAAAAATGGGAATCCAGTGGACGTATCCATGTTAGAACCGGGAAGCATATTGCTCAAACAATTGAACGAACATTACTGGGCGTATATAATATATAACATGTCGGAAACAGGGTTTATTGACGGTGTGGCCTTTGCAAGGCTTGATGGAATGCGGACGCCGCATCCTGTGAATTTGAAAGATTGTATTATTACGCCGCATGAAATTGAATATCTGTGTGATAATTCGTTCATGGAGAAAGCAAAGGCTTTTCTGAAAGATATGAAAGAGATCACGCCCTTTATTTAAAAATTAAGTATGGGTTAATTAAGATCGTATGAATAGATACGGTCTTTTTTATATGTCCGAAAAAGGCTCATGACATTTAAACTGCCGCCGAAATACCCCTGCAGCAAGGGATATAAAGTGTTGCCTGTCAGCGGGGAAACCGCATATAAAAACATAGACAGAGAAAGGATGGAGATTTATGGATTTTCTCAAAGTAATTTTAGGTGATGAACTATTTGGACAGTTTCAGCAGGCCGTTAATGCCTATAACGGCCTGCCTGAAAACAAGGAAAAGCAGATCAAACTTGCTGATCTTGGAAGCGGTGAATACGTTTCGAAGGCAAAATATACGGCATTGGATGCAGAAAACCAGACGAACACGACCAAACTTACGGAGGCAAATAATCTGATCCAACAGTTACAGAAAGCAGCAAAAGGAGATGAGGCACTTCAAGGCCAGGTTACCGCCTACCAGACAAAAGTACAGGAATTGGAGACGGAGCTTGCGCGAACGAAGATCGACGCAGCCATCAAGGTTGGCTTACTTGCAGAAAAGGCGGTTGATGTGGATTATCTGACTTTTAAGCTGAAAGAAAAGGGTGAAAAACTTGAATTGGATGAGCATGGAAATATCAGGGGCTGGTCTGATAAAGTCGCAGCTCTAAAAACCCAGCTTCCGACTCAGTTTCAGGACAAGGGAAAAGGCGGGTATGAGGGATTCAGGCCACTGGACAAAAATAACCCGCAGAATCAGGGACAGGGTATGACAAAGAGTGAGTTCTTGAAGAAGCCTTATGCAGAGCAGGTGAAGTTCTTCAATGAGGATCCAGATGCTTATAATGAGATTATGAAAGGTTAAAAAGGTGAATGAAAATGGCAGTTACAAAAATATCAGACATTATTAATCCGGAAGTTATGGCGAATGTGATTGAGGCTAAGATCGAGGCACAGTGTAAAATTACTCCGTATGCACATGTGAACACGGATCTGCAGGGGGTTCCGGGTGATACGCTGACTGTGCCGAGTTGGAATTATATTGGTGACGCGGATGATTTTGATCCGGAAAATACCGATGGAAAAGAGATCGATACTACGAAGCTGACCGCATCCAGCACCAAATTTACGGTTAAGTGCGCGGGCAAGTCTGTCGCGATTCTGCAGACGGCGATCAACAGTGGTCTTGGAGACCCCGTAGGCCAGGCGAATCTGCAGCTTGCAAAATCTATCGTAAATAAGATCGACAATGATGTAATGGATGCGGCATATACCTGTAAGAATGTGCATGATCCGGGCGCGGTAATCGGTTACAAGGGTGTGGTGGATGCGGTTTCTAAGTTTGAAGACGAAGAAGACGGTGTTGACAAGGTGATGTTCATCCATCCAAACCAGGAAGCGACTCTCTTGAAAGATGAAGATTTCTTGTCGGCGGATAAATTCACCGACGGCGTTGCTGTCAATGGTGCCATCGGTAAGATCGCGGGATGCTGGGTGAAGAAATCTCTGAAAGTAAAAATGAATGAGGAGAGCGGTACACAAGGTGAGGAAGGATATGCTGCCGCGGGTACATATTACCTGAATCCGATCATCAAGACGGAACCAGACTCGACTGAGACAGAATACTCGGAAGATGAGCTCCCGGCGCTGACCATCTTCCTGAAAAAGGATACACAGGTTGATCATGAGTGGTTTCCGAAGAAGCAGCGTCATGATATTACCGCCGCAAAGTACTATGGCGTGGCGCTGACCAATGCTGCAAAGGTGGTTATCGCCAAGTTTTCAAAGGCGGCTGTCGTCTAAGATGAAGGATGGTGAGCCGGATGATCGTACCAGTTGATGAACTGCTTGCAATGCCTGAATTTTCCGGGAAATCGGAAGCAACCTTGAAGCGGAAACTGAATGCGGTAGAATATTTGATCAGGTCGTATACTAACAATAACTTCCAGAACCAAAGTGTACGGTTGCAGGGCAGTTCCGAGGGCGATAGGATAAATGGCTATGCGCAATATTTCAAAGAAGGAGATACAGTCCAGATTTCGCAGTCAGATGTGAATGATGGGTTGTATTTGATTACGGAGATTGCGGATGATTACATCCGGCTTGATGCGGATCTGTTTGCTGTTCCAAAAAATCTTGTGACGAAGGTAGAATATCCGGCCGACGTGCAGGAGGGGGTTATCGAGTTGATGATCTGGGAGGCAAAGAACCGGCAGAAAGTAGGTGTCAAGTCAGAAACCTTGTCAAGGCATAACGTATCTTATTACGACCAGGACGCAAATAACCAGGTTATGGGATATCCGGTATCCCTTCTTGGTTTTTTAAAGCCCTATATGAAAGCGAGGTTTTGATAATATGAGTATTGGCGGTAATCTGTGTGGATCTGTTCAGGTTAAGGTGGATGGCTATGCGAATAAGATCAAAGAGAATGAGCCAGTCTGGAAAGAATGCATGAGGCTTCAAGGGTGGCTGGACCTGTCAACAGGAGATTCAGACAGGAGGACATTCAGTGCAAAAATTCAGGAGAGTACCCACATTTTCTTGTGTGATTATCAACCAATGACGGTAAAAACTACGGTCGGAGAGCAGGAAACAGATGTTGATATAACAAGTGAAAATGCAAGGATGGTTATTGACGGTCTGCTTTATGATGTGTTGCTGATCGATAACCCAATGAATATGAATGAACATTATGAAATCTATTTAAAATTTATAGGTGGTCAGAATGGGAATTGAATTTATGGATAACAGTACGCAGGTGAAAGCGGCATTGTCTGAAGGAGTAAGAGCTTATCTGTATGAGAGCGGCGGTGAGCTGCAGGCTCAGACCATGAGGAATTCCCGGGTCGATACCGGACAGACAAGAGGTTCTTACCAGTACAAGGTTGCAGAAGGTTCAGATGAATCAACAGTGCATGTCGGTAGCAATCTTCAAAATGCAATCTGGGAAGAGTTCGGGACCGGCGAATATGCTCTTCATGGAGACGGCAGGAAAGGCGGCTGGTTTTATAAAGACGCGAGAGGACGGGGACATTTTACGAAGGGGAAAAGGCCTAACAGACCACTTTACAATGCATTCAATAGTTTGCGTGAGAAACTGAAAAGACGTCTGGGAGAGATAATAATGTCAAGATTGAGGTGATATGATGGTTGATCTGTTGGGAGTTATCGGCGGGAAGTTAGAAGGAGCCGGGATTCCTTATGAATATGGAGAATGGACGCAGGGAGTATCCTATCCTTATTTTGTAGGATCCTTTATGGAATCGGATTACCGGTATGAGGATGGCTGTACAGCCGGTACATTTACATTAGACGGATGGTCGAGAGGATCAAAGCTGGCTCTTGTGGAAGCAAGCGACAAACTAAAGGTGATTTTCCAGGATCTTCAGGAGATACAGGGAAATCACCTTTTCCACATCCGTTATGGCGGAGCGCTGCCGGTTCCTACAGGGGAAGATGAATTATTTAAGATTACGGTCACATTGTTCACCTATGAATGGAAAGGAGAATAAAGCAATGAGTTTAAAAACACACGGCATTACCAGTGAGACAATCAAGAAAATGATTCTTGGGGCTGGGGTGATATATAAGAATCTGAAATATGATGCAGAAAAAAGCGATTGGAACGGAACGCCGTTAGGCGCAACGTCCGGAGGTATTAAGTTCCATTGGGAGGCGCAGTGGCTTGACGTAGAGGTTGACGGTGCAACCGTGCTTGTTAAAGGAGTTTCCAAGCAGAAGGTTGGTGAGTCTGCTTATATTGAGGGAAAGATGACGGAGGTTACAGACGATCTTCTTGTAACGGCGCTGCATCTGGCCAAGGTAGAGTCAGAAGATACAAATTACACAAAGTATGTGTCTAAGGTCAATATTACGGAGGATGAGGATTATCTTGAGAATATTGCTTATGTCGGTACGCTTTCTAACGGTAAGAATATCATTATCATTCTGCCGAATGCACTTTGTACGGAAGCATTCGAGATCGAGACCAAGAATGCGGAGCAGACTACGTTCAGCGTGAAGTTCGAATGTACGGCCGATCTGGAGAACGACACTTTGAATAAGTTGGATATTGAGCTTTATTATCCGACTGCGACGGTTTAGGGAGGGTGAGCAGCTATGAAAGCTAGAGTAGTGAAAGAATATATTGACAAGCATACACAGGAGTTTCATGCAGTTGGGGATTTGGTTTCTCTGACTGATGAACGTTTTGCGGAAATTACAAGAGCTGGTCGGTATGTGGAAGAGGTGGAACAGGACGAAGGGGCTGCAAAAAAAGATGGAAAATCTGAGAATGACCCGGAACAGGGTCGGGCAGATCCGGAACCGCTTGAGTCGGTAGAAGATTCGACAGATCCGGAACCGATTAATCCGGGCGAAACGGTGAAAGCGCCTAAGAAACCGCATAGAAAGTAGGAAAGAGAGGATAAATTATTATGGCAGATATAAAATTTAATTTGACGGTAGACAGTATGTTTGATTTATGTGAGGTGCTGGAGACGATTGGAATTGAATCTATCGCAGAAGAATTTGACAAAGAAGATCTGAAAGCTTTTCAGAATAAAGATGCCGGTTCTGTAGGAATGACAGTAATTATGAAGGTTTCCAAATTCCTTATAAAGAAACTTCCAAGTGCAAAGGATGAAATATATAAGTTCCTAGCCGGCTGTGCCGAGTGGGAGGACGGTACCCCAGTGACAGTCGAAAATATGAGAAGAATGAAAATCACACAATTTATAAAAATAGTCCATGACTTCTTCAAAGATGAAGGTGTGATGGATTTTTTCGGGGAAGCTGCCGGATTACTGGATACGGAACAGCCAGATTCGAAGAACTCTGTAACAGGAGATACGGAGATCCCTACGGGTATCTAGGACGGGCAATCAGGCGAAAACGATTAGACGAAGCGGTCAGCACTATCTTGAATCAACACGACGAAGATATGTGCTGGTCGCTTTATTGTGCTTCTGTCGCAAATTCATTCTCTAATGTTGGCAGTTTTGAGGATTTCCTGAAAAGAAGTAAAACGCCAATAGAGCAGAATGAACAGGAACTGAGCAGCAGCGAGATTCAGAAGCAGTTGGATAAGGCAGATAAATTATTAAGCGGCTTTACGCCCTCAGTGAAAGGAGGGTAATTATCATGGATATATTCTCCTTGGCAGGTAGAATAACAGTCAATTATGCGGATGCGGTTAGAGGAATTGATGAAGTGTCTTCCAGAGCTGGGAGTTTAGCGTCTACTTTAGGAAAAACAATGCAGGATGCCGGCAGTAAAATATCTTCTGTCGGGAAGGCAATCGCGCCGGTATCTGCAGCGGTTGGCGGGGCGTTAGGTATCAGCACAAAATCTGCCAGTGATTTTACTGACGGAATGGCAAAAATGTCCACCTTGTTTGATACTACTAAGGTGAATGTAGGGACATTATCCAAAGAGTTTATTGGATTGTCAAATGAGACGGGAAAATCCGCAACAGAACTTGCCGAGGCAGGATACCAGGCGCTGTCTGCTTCCGTTCCGATTGAAAAGTTAGGAGGATTTGTAAAAACATCTGCAAATCTGGCAAAAGTGGGTTTTACAGATACAGCAACGGCTGTCGACGTCATGACCACCGCAATCAATGCCTATGGAATGGAGACAGAGGACGCTGATAAGATAGCGAATAATTTAGTCAGGACGCAGAACCTTGGTAAAACCACGGTAAACGAACTTGCGTCCAGTATGGGTAAGATCATCCCTACTGCATCCAGCATGAATGTAAATTTGGATAATTTGTGTACAGCATATGTTTCATTGACGAAACAGGGCATTGCAACGGCGGAAGCTACGACTTACACCAACTCCATGCTGAACGAAATGGGAGATTCCGGAACAACTGTGGGTGGTATACTGAAGGATCAGACAGGGAAAAGCTTTCAGGAGTTAATGGCTGATGGAAATTCTCTTGGAGATGTGCTTGCTATCCTGCAGAATTACGCGAATGAAACAGGAACCAATTTTAATGAATTGTGGGGAAGCGCGGAGGCGGGAAAAGCCGCGATTGCGTTGCTGAATGGGGGAGCGGATGAATTCAACAGTACGCTGGCAGAGATGGGAGGTACCACGGATCTGATAGGAGAAGGTCTTGAGAAGTTGGATACACCTTCTGCAAAAGTAAGTAAGGCATTAAATCAAGTCAAAAATAGTGGGATTGAGCTTGGTAGCGCATTTTTAAATGCGTTAATTCCGACTATTACTACTGTGGCTGATATTGTAGAAAGAGCCACGACATGGTTTAGTGGTTTGGACGATGGAACAAAAACAGTTATTGCAACGGTGATGGCTCTCGTGGCAGCGCTAAGCCCTGTGTTTATTGTAGGAGGTAAAATAATCAGTGGAATTGGAAGTATTATAACGGTTATTTCAAGTATCGCAGGGGTGGTATCATCTGTGATTGGATTCGTGACCGGTACAGTAATTCCGGCGATTGGAGCTGTAGTAGCTGCAGTCGGATGGATTCCTATTGCGATTGCGGGAATAATCACTGTTATTGTGTTGCTTTGGAATAAATGTGATTGGTTCAGGGAAGGTGTGATTGCCATATGGGAAGCGATCAAGTCGGCTGCCATTACGGCATGGAGTGCAATAAAGGATTTTCTGATAAGCTTGTGGGATGAAATTGCGCAGCTCGGGAAAACAGTTTTTGAAGGACTTGCATCCTTTTTATCTTCCTGCTGGCAGGGGATCCAGACCATGTTTGCCGCAGTTCTATCAGCAATATCCACGCTTTTTACGACTGTTTGGAATGGGATAAAAACCGTAGTTACTACTGTAGGCACAGCGATCCAGTCGTTTCTGACCACAACGTGGAATGCCATAAAGTCGATTATATTAACAGTCTTGAAAGCGATCCAGACAACATTTACAACTGTTTGGAATGCGATTAAGACAGTGATCACGACGGTAGTAAATGCAATTAAGAGTTTTATAACTACGACATGGAATGCCATTAAATCTACAATCACTAACGTACTGAATGCGATTAAGTCAGTAGTTACCAGCGTGTGGAATGGCATAAAAAGTGTTGTTACCAGTATAATCAATTCTCTTAAGTCGTTTATAACGAGTGCATTCAATACGATTAAAACGGTCATCACCAATGTATCGAATAGTATAAAAAATGTTGTCAGTACGGTGTGGAATGCTATTAAATCGACCATCAGCACGATATTGAATGGTATTAAGGCTGTCGTTTCCAATGTATGGAATACTATCAAAACTACAGTTTCTACTGTATCGAACGCGATTAAAACAGTAATATCTACAGCATGGAACGCAATAAAGACAGTGGTTACTACTGTAGTTGGGTCAATTCAGAATTTTATTACAACAGCGTGGAATACCATTAAATCAGTAGTAGTTACGGCGATGAATGCAATCCAGTCTGTGGCTTCCAACGTATGGAATGGTGTTAAAGATACCATCAGTAATGTGATTAATGGAATCCGGACTACAATATCGAATGGGTTGGAAGGAGCGAAGAATGTTGCCGCCAATGTACTGGGTGCGATTAAGGACAAGTTTAGCAGTATATTTGATGGGGCAATAAACATTGTTAAGAGTGCGATCGATAAAATTAAAGGTTTCTTCAATTTCTCATGGTCACTGCCAAAGATAAAACTGCCGCACTTCTCAATCAGGGGGAAGTTTTCGTTGGACCCACCGAGTACGCCAAAGTTGGGGGTTCAATGGTATGCCAAGGCTATGAGAGACGGTATGATCATGAATCGACCGACAATTTTCGGATATAATGCAAAATCAAACCGGCTTCTTGCCGGCGGCGAAGCCGGGAGTGAAACAGTTGTCGGAACAGAAAGCCTGATGAACATGATTAAGAGTGCCGTGGGATCGGAAAATGATGAATTGTTTTCAATTCTGAAACAGATCCTGGAAGCTATAACAAACCTTAATGACGGGCTCAGCAGAAAATTTTGTGAGGCATTGCTTAACATGAAATTTCAGATTAATGACCGTGAATTTGCACGTTTGGTAAAGGCGGTGTAAGAATGCTTGAGAAGATCAGGTTTGTAAACCATATTCAGGAAGAAATGTCATGGGGAGAGGGTGGAATATATGTAAACAGCAATGATTTGCATGATTATTCATGGAATTTTACGTCGGATAATAATAAAATTTCATCGTTCCACAAAGGGATTGTTACAAAGACGATTCCTGTGATTATCTGCTGCTCTTCAGAGAGTGAAGGGATTATGCTGAAAAACAGACTGCTTGAAATCACGGAAAAGGATGTGCTTGCCCTGGAACATGGAAGGATTGTGATCGGGAATTATTACCTGAAATGTTATGTTACCGGAAGTGAGAAAAGTAAATATCTGCTTCACAAAGGATATATGGAAACGAAGCTGACGGTGACAACAGATTATCCGCAATGGGTCAAGGAAACCCTCATTTCTTTTTGTATGAATGGGGATGTTATTTCTGATGTAGATGAGGATCCGGACAGGAAGCGTAATTTGGATTATAACGTGGATTTTCCGTATGACTATATGTCTGAAATGAAGGGTAAGACCCTGAACAATACAGGTTTTTCCGGAGTAAATTTTAGGTTAAATATTTATGGGGCCGCAATCAATCCGATCATTTACATTAGCGGCCATTGCTATCAAGTGAATTGTCATATTGAAGAAAATGAGCAATTGACGATAGATAGTATTGCCAAAACAATATTATTAACGAAGCGTGATGGAACGGTTGAAAACCATTTTCATCAACGTAACAGGGAATCTTATATCTTTGAAAGAATTCCGGCAGGCTCCAACATAGTAACTTGGGATAAAACTTTTAAATTTGATGTCGTGCTGTTTGAAGAAAGAAGTGAACCGAAATGGATCTGATTTTTGCAACGGATGAAAAGATTGATATCGGGGTGATGCAGGATTTCACATTTGATCTCGCTTTTGGAAGTGACGAAAATGATTTTGAACTGACAACCGATATAGGTAATCATGTATGTAGAGCCGGATATTTTATATACATTGAAAACACGGAGTATGGTGGGATTATTAATAGGATAAAGGTCCAGACGGATTCCAATACTTTAATTTATAAAGGCAGAACTTGGCACGGTATTCTGGCGTCCAGGATCCTGGAACCGGATGCAGGAGATGATTATTTGGTTTGCAGCGGGGAAGCAAACGAAGTCATGGGAATGTTGATCGAAAGAATGAATTTATCGGAACTGTTTAGAGCGAATGTTAGTGATTCTGGATTGACGATTAGTAATTATAAAATGAACCGGTATGTTGATGGTTATGAAGGGATCAGGAAGATGCTTTCTTCTGTTAATGCAAAACTTAAAATTTATTTCCGGGAAGGTTTTGTTACGTTATCTGCAGAGACATTGGTTGATTATTCTCAAGATGAAGAGTTTGATAGTTCGCAGGTTAATTTTAGTGTAGAGAAAGATTATAAACCGGTAAATCACATGATCTGCCTGGGACAGGGGGAATTAAAGGAACGAACGGTGATACATCTCTTTGCGGATATCCAAGGGGATGTTTCCTATGATCAGTCTATATTTGGAATGGATGAAGTTACAGGATTATATGAGAATGTTAACGCAGAATCAATAGAAGAACTGGAAAAAGGCGGCATGGATGCGCTGAAAGAGTCGTGGAATAGTGACAGCTTAGAGATAAATATTGAAAGTGCACAGAGCTATGACGTAGGGGATATAGTTGGAGCGAGAGAACATATCACAAATATTTTTGTAGCAAGACCGATAGTAAAGAAAATAGTAACAATAAAAGGTGACATCGTCACTACATCGTATAAGGTAGGTAAATGATTATGGGGAATTTGGGTAATTTACATTTGGTTACGGGTTATGCTGGCGAAGAGCATATTACATCAAACGATCAGGGATCCTTTAACGCTGCTCTTATGGGAACCGGGGAATTCGTTCTCGAGCGCGGGAGACAGTTTGCGGCACAAGTGATTTCTAATAATAAAGTCAGGATCTTTGACGGGGATCTGCTGATGCAGGGAAGGCATATTCGATTGAAAGAAAACACTTATGTTGATTTGTTTTTTGAAAATGGAATGCAGGGGTATAAGAGAACGGATTTGATAGCGGTACGCTATGAAAAGGATTCTGTAACAAATATAGAAAGTGCGAGCCTGGTGGTGATCAAAGGCGTTCCAACCGAAGATGTATATGTCAGCCCGGAAAAAGTAACGGGTGATATTATCAACGAACACGCACTGCAGAATGATACGCTTCTGTATAAAGTGAATTTTGACGGTCTGGGGATCCAGGAGCCGGAAAGAGTCTTTTCCGCGGTCCCAACGCTGGAGACTATGAAAAAAGATACAGTTGAGCAGATAAGGAAAGATGCCGAGAAAGCGATTCAGGATATGTCCTATGAGGTAGATGAGTTGGTTCCGTTGCTTGGGACTGAGAGCCCGACATCTGATACACAAGGGCGGTTGAAGCAATTTTTTGTCAATACTAAGAATGGAGAAATATTCGTTTGTACAGAGGAGGGAGAAACATACACTTGGACTAAAGTTGGAGGTGGAAGTGATTCCCTGGTGGAAACAATGGGAAATGAATTACAATTGAAGATAAATGAGGTGATGCAACAGCTTTTTGCACAGGCGGTATATATTGGACAATGTGCGTGGAGCCTTGGAGAGATTCTAAAATGGGGAATGGAAGATGAATTTTTGGAAGGATACGGGGGATCCATTGGAAGTATGGCCATATACAGACCTTGGACTAATACATGGGAAGAGAAATACAATTCCTACAATTACAAGGGAAGTATAAAAAGTAATGATTGGTTGACAGGAAATCTTGAAGTAGCTACATTGAGGCCAAAGTCCGTTCTTGACATTTCATATAAAAATCAAAGCCTAAGAGAAGAAAGAGTTGTGTTTACCCCTTTCGATTGGTTAAAACAATGGTTTCCGGTAGGCATTGAGTCAAATCTTATTTTTTCATCTTTTGAAAATATTTTGACGGTCGCCTTTACATATAAGGAGTATTACAAAGAAAGTGGAACCGTAAAGTCTCCGTGGGGGAAAGCTTTCGTAAATATGTGTGATGCACAGAGCTTAGATAAGACGCCGTCTGGAAACGCACTAGTAACAATGGGAATGTATGTTAACTTCGGAAGGGATATAAAAACATATTGGAATAATTTGAGTTCTGCGAATTTCGAATACAAGAAATGGTTTTTATTTTTTAGAGTTATCATGATTGATTGGGCGAAACTTTTTCCGAAAACTTTTTTGGATGATACAAAAAACGGATATGTTGAAAAGTATGGTAGAAAGATTGGCGTTATTTATGGAAATAATCTTAATTGGGATCATATTCCTGTAGATAATCAAATAAAAGGTTTTGGTGAAGAATAAAAGAGATCAACTCTTTCCTGAAACATAAAAGTATAGAAAGGAGAAAGAATGGCGGAAATCAGGGCGAGACCGTAGAACAGTCTTATTTTGTTTGTGAAAACGATATAAGTGAGGTGTTAGTTATGCAGGATACGGTTTTAGTTGCTATTCTGTCCCTGATCGGGACGCTGGCGGGGAGCTTCGGCGGTACACAGTTGATCAAGTACAGGATAGAGCAGCTAGAAAAGAAGGTTGAGAAGCATAATTCGGTGGTGGAAAGAACCTTCCTTTTGGAAGAGAAGATGAAAGTAGCGAACCATCGGATTGAGGATTTGGAAGGAAAGGTGGAATAATATGGACCTTACATACTTATTTGAATATGTAAACTTGTTAACCCTGGGAATCTGTCTGTGTGTGGGTTATGCCCTAAAGACGGCGTTTGTGTGGTTCCCGAACAAATATATTCCGTTGGCGGCTTTAACCATGGGATGTATCGTCAATATTCTGATAAACCTGAGTACTGGAATTAATGCCGCGGTGGTGCTTGGTGGTATGATATCCGGTCTGGCCAGTACGGGGTTGTATGAGATGATGAGGAATCTTCTGGATAAGGATGGAAGTTTACCGGGTAAAAAATAAAGATTGCCAGAACATTGGCAGAATGATAATATAATTAAAGAGATAACTGTGTTGCAAGGTGGACAGCCTCCCTAAACTTCATGCCCGGTTTACCGGAGTTACATAAGAAGGGAGGTGGCGCAAATGACAGCTTTTGAAATCATTTCGATTTTCATCGGCATATTGGCTTTGCTGATTGCCTTTGGTAGTTTTGTTATAGCGTTGCTTGCCTTTCTCGATAAGAGGAACAAGCGAAAATAAATAAACCTACCTTGTACTTGGCCGGTTCAGGTAGGTTTATCACTTATATCTGAGGCTAACCACTTTGTGGGCGGTTATCTCTTCCTATCTGTATTATAGAGTAAATTGAATGAGATTGCAATGTGAAATTTGGAGAGTCTGGAAAATGAAACAGGCTCTCTTTTTGTTGCGCCGGCGCAAGAGCAGGCAAGAAAGGAGATTAAATAATGAATATTATAGAAAGTGGTATCAGTTTTAGAGGTTTATCTAACCGGAGCCGAACGACCAGAATTATCCTGCATCATGCAGCGAAAGTTACATGCAGCGTTCAGGATATTCAGAGATGGCATTTAGAAAATGGATGGGCAGGCATTGGTTATCATTTCTTCGTAAGAAAAGACGGAAATATTTACCGGGGACGTCCGGAGAATACTGTAGGAGCGCATGTAACCGGGGCCAATGCGGATAGTATCGGCATCTGTTTTGAAGGGAATTATGAGGCGGAAGCATCTATGCCTCAGGCTCAGGTCACTGCGGGAAAAGAGCTGGTGGCGTACCTCAAGAACAAATATAGGATCAATACCGTAAAAGCTCATAGAGATGTCGGAGCAAGCAGTTGCCCGGGCAGACATTTTCCGTTCAATGAGATCGCGGGGGCAGCGGCTTCTAACGTAACACCGACTCCAACGCCGGCGCCGACTCCAACACCTTCGGCTCAGGGATCGGATTCCGTTGCAGAGCTTCAGGCCGAATGTAACCGGCAAGGATTCAGCGCCCAGAAAGTAGACGGCATTGCCGGCCCGATCACGCTGGCCGGATGTCCGACGGTGAAGACAGGCGCAAAAGGTAATATTACAAAATGGATCCAGAACAAGCTGAATTCTCTCGGATATAATTGCGGCGCCGCAGACGGGATCTTTGGACAGAATACGAAGAATGCCGTAATTTCATTCCAAAGGGCGAAGGGGCTTAGTACAGATGGCATTGTGGGCCCGAGGACGTGGAGCAAGCTGTTAGGTTTGTCTTAATATCCGGATAACAAAAGAGAGCGGCCGTTACGCCAATTTAAAGAAGCATAACGGCCGCTATTTCTATTCAGGTCCCGCTTATATTATAGAAGATATATGATGCAGTTGCCACGATTACCGAACATCAAATTTCGACACAGATGTGTGAAGGGTTATTTTCGTATAAAGAATCTAATTAAATCTATGGGGCAAAAATGGGGCAAATGATACTTTTTCATGAAATAACATAACCATGAGAAACCGCGGAAATACGTTGTTTCAACT
>CAJUFA010000042.1 GCA_910585725.1 uncultured Dorea sp.
TCCACTATTTTTTACGATTCTTAAAATAATCGTCATGTACCTGCTTAATTACTCCGCTCAATGCGAACAATGCAAGAATATTCGGGATAACCATCAAAGAGTTGAAGGTATCCTGCATAGTCCATACAAGCTCTACCTCTGCCAATGAGCCAAGGAATACACATACTGCAACGATTACAGAATAGATCTTAACAGCCTTTGATCCGAACAGGTATTTGATATTCGCCTGACCGAAGAAATACCATCCAAGGATCGTAGAGAATGCGAAGAAGAACATACAGATCGCAATGAAGATGTCTCCTCCCTTTCCATACAATGTACGGAATGCATACTGGCTGAGGGCCGCTCCCGTCTCACCTGTAGGAATAGAATGCGTCGTAATAATTACAAGAGCCGTAAGGTTCAGGATAACGAATGTATCGATAAATACACCGATCATAGCAACGAATCCCTGCTCTACCGGATGATTCACCTTAGCAACCGCATGTGCGTGAGGTGTAGAACCCATACCGGCTTCATTGGAGAACAGACCGCGCGCAACACCCTTGGTAAGGGCAAGCTTAATCGTCGCACCGGCAGCGCCGCCGACGATAGAAGAAGGCGCGAATGCTCCTACAACGATTGCATGAAGCGCATAAGGAATCTCCTTAACATTTACAATAATAACGATCAATGAACCAACTATGTAGAAAGCCGCCATAACCGGAACGATCAGCTCCGTGATCTTCGCGATACGTCCGGTACCGCCTAAGAATACAAACAGAGCGAGAACTGCAAGGACGATACCCATAATCCACTGCGGCAATCCGAACGCAGTATTGAATGCTGCTGCGATGGAGTTGGACTGCACGGCGTTACCCATGAATCCAAGCGCCAATGTGATAAGAACGGCAAAAGTACCTGCCAATACCTTACCAAACGTGCCGGAAAACGCTGCGCGGATATAATATACAGGACCACCTGTTACTTCTCCGTCGTCGCCGACTTTCTTATACTTCTGAGCCATGATCGCCTCTGCATAGATCGTAGCCATTCCAAGGAAAGCCGCGATCCACATCCAGAAGATCGCTCCGGGACCGCCGATTGCAAGAGCCGTAGCGGCGCCGGCGATATTACCGGTACCTACCTGAGCCGCGATCGCTGTAGCAAGAGCCTGGAAAGAAGACATACCGTCCGCTCCGGCCTTATCATCGCTTTTCTTGAACATACCGCCAAAGGTTCTTCTCATTCCTTCTCCGAAACCTTTCACTTGGATAAATCCAAGCTTTACGGTAAACCAGATACCGCCGCCAAGAAGAGCAACGATCAGAATGTAGTTTGACAGATAACTGCCTAATGTTGAGAAAATATTATTCAACATTGCTTCCATACTAAATTCCCCCTTTTGTATAGATAGATAAATAGATAGATTGAATAAAAATCATTCATCTTCTCTATCATAACATTAAAAAGGATTTTATTCAATATATTGTTTATTTATTTATTTTTTTTATTTCTTTACTTGTTTTTCACATTTTTTTAATCATTATTTACAAAACAGGAACATATTTAAGACAATTCATCATAAAATGTATACCCGCACCTTCCCGTTTTTTTCGTATGGTACAATGCCTGATCCGCCTGATTGAACAGTTCATCATGGAAACCGTCCGTTGAAAACGCTATGCCCGCACTCAGGGAATACTTGGGAAAATCTCCCTGCGGATGCTGCAATATCTCATTGATCGAATCAATCTTGTCACGGATGATTTGTTTATTATCTACGGTCATCTTCTCCATAACAATAGCAAACTCATCACCGCCGATCCGCAGAACATAATCTGCGCACCTGAATTTCTCATCCAGAAGATCGGCGACTTTAATAAGCGCCTTGTCCCCCTTATCATGTCCATAACGATCATTAATCTCTTTGAATACATCCACATCCAGAAGCAGAAATGCAAGCCGCTCTCCTGAATTGCTAAAACGCTCCTTCAGCTGTTCGAAAAACTGACGATTCAAAAGACCCGTAACCGCGTCCCTATCCGCTTTCTTTTGAAGCGTGCTATGCTGCTCTAAAGTCATAGCATACACTTTATTATAAGTTGCCGCAAGATACCTGAACTCATAAGCGCCCGTAATATCCAGGAAATCATTCCTCCGGATGCAGTTCACATAGATTCTGATGGGCCTTAATATCAACATTGCTATCATAACATACGAAAAGACTACTAATATCACGATCAATATAGTATAGATACTCTGTTTGGTCAGCGCAATCTTCATCGCCGATTCACTTTCCCTCCGCTCTTTCTCACAGTTCTCCACTGCATGTTTCGTGACACTCGACATCTTTTCTTCTATCTGGCGCTTTATATCCTGGTACTCATCTCCGAATACCAGCTCCATAGCAGCCCTTGCGTTATCTTCCTTTATATCCGACAATTCTTCCTCCGTCAGAGAATATTCCCTGATTCTTGGCGAAAGATTCTGTTCGTCTTCATCTACCGACAGAGCCGAGAGTTTCATAGCATGTATCTCCAGATCCATCAACTCATTGGACAGCCTCATGGCGTCTCTGGACGCCTCCAGATCCCCGTCGTCTCTCCCCTGAAAGTGCTCCTCCAGCGCTTTTAAAGCCTGATCTCTTCTTCTCGTCTCTTCTGCTTCCGTAAAATATGCATCTGCATATCTGCAATCCTTCGTGACTACATATAACCGCGCCTGATCGGTCAGATAATCTGAACCAAGCAGCAGATCCTTCGCTTCTTCCTGAACCAGAATATACTCCTGCGTTATACGCGACAGCTCCCGATGATTCTTCATCACATTGACGATACCATATCCGATCAAAGACGATACAATCAGCAATGCGCTAACCATCCACAAACTGACCGACTCTATGCGCACTCCTCTTAACTTGCCTGTGTATTCGCCGTCTGGCGTATGTTTGTCCACATCCTCTTCCTCCGGTTTATTTTCATGTGTTCTCTTATCCGCTACGCGGCGTTTCTCCCGCAAATAAACTAAAAAATAAGTATCAAAAAAGCTGCCGAAAAATAATATTCACACAATATATTGAACCTGCCAAAATCCCTTCTATATTGCGAAATGCTTTCATTCTCCGACAACTCTTTTTATCACTCTAAATCTAATCTTTAATCCTCTGCCCTGCTTCGCATTGAAGATGCAAAACCAGAAACTGCCGCAGTCTCAACTGCAAAATACAGCTTATTTTAATAATACGAATATGATCAACGCCGCCACAATCACGATTGCAATGCCAAGAATAATGAGCGGAAGCTTCGACATCTTCTCATCATCTTCATAACCGTAATCATCATCATCGTAGTCGTTATCATAATCATCATCATAATTATCTTCAATCTCTTCGCTGCGTCTTGTCTTCTGTTTTTTCTTCTTTCCCTTTCCGTCGCCTACCGCCAACATCTCATCATAAGCCTTCCGCATCTCTGCTTCGCGCTTTTTGCGGACATTCTTCGGTGGGATATTAGAATATGTCTGTTCTTCCTGTTCCTCATCCTCTTCTCTTCTTACTGCTTTCTTCTGGGGAACCTTAAACTTCTTTTTACAATTATAGCACAAGAGATAATTAGGATCTTTCTTGCCGGGTTTTAATTCCTGACCGCATATTGGACATTTCATCAGAATATGTTCCTCCTCTTAATGTAATATGATTGCGGTTATTATTCATTCATTATCGCAATTCCACGTATAAAGTTATTATACTATATTCGACATAAAATAGCAAAAAATATTTTCATAATATAATGTGTTTTTCATTCCGATATCAGTCGACCGCCGATGCCCCCTCTCTTGTCACCATATGAAATGCGAATGTGAATACGATTCCTTTCGCCATAGACGACAGCGTAAGCGCCCACCAGATTCCGTCCTCCATAAGAGCCGTTCCTGACATGACGACTGCCAGCGGTATCCTGGCGCCGGTCAGAAGGATACTGATGATACTGCAAAGTTTCGTCCGTCCCAATCCTGACAACGCGCCCACCGTCATAAGCTCAATACACATGAATGCTTCTCCGATTCCAAGAATCCGCAAGTAATTCACAGATACCCGGATCGCCTCCTCCTCGTGGAAAAATATCCGGGATAACGGTTCCGGAAGCATGATAAACACAAGCGTGATCAAGGCTCCCCAGACCGCGAGCGTCCAGAAAGAGATGCGGTATCCCCTGCGAACCCGCTCCATTCGCCCGGCGCCATAATTCTGAGCCGCAAACGCGTTGAGCGCAGCCGCGAATCCGTCCGCCGTATTCCAGGAAACAGCTTCCACCTGTCCGCCTACCCGCTGTACTGCCACTGCCGCCGGTCCGAACACCGAACACATCCTGGTCAACACCATGGAGATCATACAATACACCGTTCCCTGCAGCGCTGTAGGAACGCCGATCTTAAAGATTCCCCTATAATATTTCCGTTCTGCTACTCCCAGAAAAGGTATCTCTCTTAGAATATTATCCGGCCGCTTCACACATCCGACAATCAGAACCAACATCACGATAAACTGCGCCGTCACCGTAGCAAACGCCGCTCCCGCCACCTCAAGCCGCGGAAACGGACCGACTCCCAGAATCAGGACAGGATCCAGAATCATATTCATCACAAGCCCGATGAGGTTTGCCCAAAGCGGCGTCTTAGAATCCCCCTGCGCCGTATATAAGCCTGTCAGGACTACCGACAAGTAAGGAAAAAGAATCATACCGCAGGTAATCCTCGTATAGACTACCGCGCTCTCCACCGTCTTGGCGTCCTGAAGCCGGAACATCGCCACCAATCCTCTTGTACATATCAGGCACACTACGGCAAATAAAATCCCGAATACCACAACCAACTGAATCGAAGCCCTGGCATATTCTCTCGCCTCATCCCTTTTCCCCCGGCCAAGAGACTGCGCCACAAGCACCTGCCCGCCCATCCTGGCCAGCGAAGCCAATCCCTGGGAAAGCCACACATACATTCCTCCTACGCCGACGCCTGCAACGACTTTCGCCCCCAGCATTCCGATCCAGGCCATATCCGTGATACTGTACACCGTGTTTAAAAAGGACGATGCCATAATAGGCATCGCCAACGTCACTAATGATTTTAATATCGGTCCTTCAATCAAGTTGACCTGTCTGTTCTTTTGCATCTTCTCATCCCTCTTCATCCTTCTCATCATATTTCTCAACTGCTTAGAGCATTCTTTGGATATCAATTACGCAGGAAAAATCCCATAAACCACTAAGCTTATGGGATCCTCTCTGATTATTAATTCGAACTGCTTACCAATACTACATCTACATCCTGACTCTTGTACTCGCCGTCGTTTCCCGGCACCTGTACGGTCACTGTTACTTTCTCACCAATCTTATAATATTGAAGCTGTTCCTGAAGAGATTCCATACCGGTAACGCTGATTCCATTCAACGCTGTGATCACAGAACCCTTCGTAATTCCTGCACGGTCGGCTCCGCCGCCTTTGATGCTTTCCGCGATATATACTCCGGTGGGCATATTATACATCTGGGAGATATCCTGTGAGACATCCTCTCCACGAATACCAAGATATCCTCTCTCGTTCTCCGCAACCTTCGTACGCGTCTCCCGATTCATCAGCGTCTCTATAGTCTCTCTCGCCTCTGAGACAGGAATCGCATAACCCATGCCTTCCACCGCATTCATCGCCGCCTTCGCAGTATTAATTCCAATGACTTCTCCTTTTGCATTCAGCAGCGCTCCGCCGCTGTTTCCCGGATTGATCGCCGCGTCTGTCTGGATCAGGCTGCTGTCTATTCCGTCGATACTTCTTCCTGTAGCAGAGATAATTCCTCTGGTAACAGACTGTCCGTATCCAAGAGCATTCCCGATTGCGATAGCTTCCTCTCCTACCTGTATCTGTTCGGAATCTCCCAATGTCGCCACAGCGATCTTTTCCATCGTACTGTTTTTAATCTTGTCAAGCTCTACCGCTATAATTGCCAGATCTTTACCGGCATCCGTACCTTTCACATTTGCCTCCACGCTTTCTTCATCAATAAAGGAAACTGTAAGAGTATCGCTGCCTTCCACTACATGATTATTCGTTACGATCAGGAGTTCTTTATCGTTTTGTCCAATGATAATACCTGAACCTGCGCTCTGGCTCTCTCTTTCCTGTATCCCTCCGAAGAAGCTTTGTACCTGCTGAACGCTCATATTCGTAATAGAAACTACAGACGGCATAGCGTTGTCCGCAATATCTGCTACATCTGACTTCACCGCACTGTCGGAAGATGTTGTAAGTTTTGCATTCCCGACAGTCTCCGTCTTCCTACTATCTTCCTTTTCGCTCTTAGCGTTCAGGAACCTTGCGGCTATAATATTGCTGGTCTGAAAAGCCGCGCTTGCCGTAACTCCAAATATAAGACCTAAGCACATCGTCTTTATCCACTTCGGTATACTTCTCTTTTTAAGCGGCGGCCTTTGTCCCTGATTGTTTTGCTGATTCGCGTCCTGTCCTGATGTATAATAATTATATTGATGATCCATAACTGTAACTCCTTTCATCTTTACCTCTACTATCTTGTTTCTGATTAGTAGTCTACAGCTAAATTGTGTTTAAACTGTGACAGAACCGTGATAAAATTTTTAATTCAAAAAACTTTAAGCCAAGCCCGAATCTTTTCCTCTTTACCATGCAGGGAACCCTGGACCATCTCAGGCTTTCCGCCGCCTCTGCCGCCGTATTCCTCATTGATCTTCCTGCACAACGGGCGCACATCCTCTTCTTTACTGCCGATTACATACCGGTATCCCGCCTCTTCTGTCCCCGCAAAGACTGCGCAGATCTTCGCACCCTTATCAAGCAAAAGGTTCATCAGCTCTCTCGGGGCGTTCCCTTCCAGACTTGAATCAAATACAATCGTCATTTTTTCATCTACCGGGATCTCTCCCGCCTGATATGCCAACATTTTCTGCCTCAGAGAAGCAATCTTTCCTTTCGAGCTTCCCAATTCGTCTTTTAAGTGGGAAACCGCCTCCGCAACCTCATACTCTTTCGTGCTGAGAAGAGAGGATATTATCTTCGTATTCTTGTCCTTAATCTCATAATCCGCCAGCGCCCGGTAACCGCAGAGCATTGTAATACGTTCTCCGCCTTTATAATTAATCATATTAACCAATTTGATGAGACCAATCTCTCCGGTGGATGCCAGATGGGGGGCGCAGCAGGCGCACACGTCATATCCTGGCACGGTGATAATCCGCACCTGACCTTCAATCTCGATCTTACTCCGATATTCCATCTCTGCCAATTCTTCTTTGGATGGGTATGTAACCTTCACATTCAGATTCTGAAATACTGCCTTATTCGCTTCAAGCTCGATCTCTTTCAACTCTTCCCTGGTAATCGGTCCGTTAAAATCCATGGTGCAATAATCACTTCCCAGGTGAAAACCTACATTCTCATACCCGAATCTTCCATGAACAATTCCTGATATAATATGCTCCCCTGTATGCTGCTGCATCCGCTCAAATCTGATATCCCAGTCAAGTTTCCCCTGTACGGCCGCTCCTGCCTCAAAGGGCGCCGTCACCGTATGATAGATGACACCGTCTTTCTCCTGTACATCCAGGACTTCCGCCCCGCCAAGCCTTCCCGGGTCTGCGTACTGTCCTCCCCCCTCCGGGAAAAAAGCAGTCCGATCCAGCACGACTTGATATTCCTCTCCTGCCTGTTCACAGGAAATCACTCTGGCGTCAAATTCACGCATATATCCGTCCTGATAAAATAATTTCTCCGTCATAACAGCTCCTTACATCCTTTCCGGAGCCTCAAACCCCAACATATTAATGCAAACCTCAAGAACCTGTCTTGTAAGCACAAGCAGCGCGATATAACTCTTCCGCTTTGTCTCGTCCTCTTCTGCAAGAATCTTCGTCTCATGGTAGAACCGGTTAAAAGCGTTCGCAAGATCATAGACAAACGCACATATCTTATGCGGAGCCAATTCGTCAAACGCCGTCTCTGCAATTTCGTTATATTTAATAACCTCCAGCATCAACGTCTTTTCGCTCTCATTATAAGCGCCCTCTATCCTTAGGTCCTCAAGAGTCTTACCGTCTGCCTGATACTTATTCAGAATTGATTTGATTCTGACGATTGTATACAGAATATAAGGTCCCGTATTTCCTTCGAATGAAGTAAAGCGGTCTATGTCAAATACATAATCCTTAGACGCCTGATTAGACAAGTCGCCATATTTGATCGCGGACATCCCGACGATCTTTGCCGTCTCTTTCGCTTCTTCCTCGGCAACCGTACGGTTCTCGGCAATCTTTTTATACATCTCTTCCTCGATCTCCGCGATCAGATTCTCCAGGCGCATAACACCGCCTTCCCGGGTCTTAAAAGGCTTGCCGTCCTTGCCGTTCATCGTCCCGAATCCTAAAAACTCAAGTTCCGTCTCTTTCGGAACGATCCCTGTCTTTCTCGCCGCCCGGAACACCTGAAGGAAATGCAGATCCTGCCGCTTATCCGCGATGTAGATGATCCTGTCCGGCTTGTAATCCTGTTCCCTCTGTATCAGCGTGGCAAGATCCGTCGTTCCATACAGAGAAGCCCCGTCTGACTTCTGGATCATACAAGGAGGGATATCCTTGGTATCCGCCTCCTCCTGTACGTCAATAACCAGCGCGCCCTCGTCAATATGAGCATACCCGTCCTTCTTCATCCATTCAAGCATATCCGGAATATACGCCTGAGCGTCTGCTTCCCCCTTCCAGAGATCGAAATACACATTAAGCCTCTTATAATTCTTCTCAAGATCAGGCAGCGACACATTCATAATATGCTTCCAGACAGCTCTGTATCCTCTATGCCCGTTCTGGAGATGATAAGTAGCCTGCAGAGCTTCTTTACGGTACTCCTCGTCTTCTTTTGCCTTACCGCTCGCCGTCGGATAGATCTCTTCCAGCTCTCCTATTGTAAACGGAGCCTCCTTCGGATATTCTCCCTGATAATCTTCCGCAAAATACGGCAGTTCAGGCTTGCGGACCCGAAGTTCCGTAATGATCAGCCCCATCTGATAACCCCAATCGCCAAGATGAATATCTCCCAACACCTTATACCCCATCTTTCTTGCAATCCTCTTGATACTTTCACCGATGATGGCAGAACGGAGATGCCCGACATGAAGAGGTTTCGCTACATTCGGACCGCCGTAGTCTATGACGATTGTCCGGGATTCTTCCGCCGGCTCAAGCCCAAGATTCTCATCCGCACGCATCTGGTTCAGATAATCTGCCACATATTCTTTCCTCAACTTCAGATTAATGAACCCAGGTTTCACTACACTGACGTCCTCAAAGCAGGCGCTGTCTCCAAGCTTCGCCGCCACATCCTCAGCGATCATGAAAGGCGCCTTTTTATAAGTCTTCGCTCCCGCTAAAGCGCCGTTGCACTGATATTCACACAGATCCGGACGATTAGACAACGTCACCTTTGCATAAGCCTTATCATAACCTGCCTGTTCAAACGCGTCTGCCAGTTCTTCTGTGATCAACTCTATGATCTTCTTCATCCCTAATCTCCTCCTATAAAAATAATATATCTCCGCACTCTGCCGAAATCTCCGACGGAAAGAAGCCAGATCTCTGCAATCCACAGGAATCTGACTTCTCGAACTCTCTTTTACTTCACAATAATACATCCATTCATACATTTCTCTGTTATCATTACAGTAATCAAAAAGCTGACTACCGTCTGCAAACAGATTCTTCGATTACATAGCAGACTCTTCATACGCACTCTCCAAATCCGCTAATGCTTCTAAAAGCAGCGCGTCCGACCGTAACGCTTCCCGATATGTAACCTGTGTCTCTTCCATAAGAGCCTGTACATCCTCATGCTGCGCAATTACCTGGATGTAATCCTTCACCTTCTCATCCTCTACGGCCGTATTGACCTGATATTCCTCTGCCTCATTCACATCAATGTATAATGTTCCAAGTCCCGGTACTTTTGTATAGATATCCTTTATCTTCATATCATACCTGGCAAATACCACATACGTACCTCGATATATCCCTTGTTTTGTATAAACGCAGATATCATCATACGAATCTACAAAACCGGCCTCTTCTTTCTGCTGCTCATAATATTCTCTCACAGCGTTCGTAATCTCCGGATATTCTTCTTTTCGAAGTGGATTCAGCTCCATTATCCCACAGCCGCTGTTCTCCATATTCACATAATCCGGATCTGTCTTTTGTGCTTTCTGGACTTTCGCTTCGGTAAGGCTTGATCCGGCTGCTCCCACGATAACCGCTATAAGCACAAACAGGAGAATAAACACAATCCCTTTCCTGTACTTTTTACGGCTTGCAGGGCAGTCCTTTTCTTTCCTTCCCATAAAAGACTACCTCCATATGCACTCATATTCTGCAGCTCTCCATGCATACGGCCTATCTCTGCATACATGAATAACTACAAAAATACACACCCGGGCGGATTCGAACCGCCGCTCCCGCCTCCGGAGGGCGGTGCTCTATCCCCTGAGCTACGGGTGCATAATCTCTTTGCCGAACATGCCTGTCCTCTTTCTTCCAAACAATCATACCGGCAAAACACAATATAAAATTGCAAGAATTATCTTATCACATTTATCCGAAAAAGTAAAGGAAATGATATCGACATTTCTCACTTTTCTCACATTTCCTCTACTTTTTAATGATTTCGCCTCTACATCTGAAGTTTTCTTTTCTTTCTGTCATAATAATAAGCATGATTTGACAGCACTTCTTCCGCGTCTACCTGAGTCGTATTGATCTCTGTCACAAGATCGCTTAACTCCTCCTGCCCAGGCGCCGCGCTCTCCGCTATTATAATCATCTCATGCACGCTGCTCGGAAGCACATAATAATTCTCACCTAAGTACTCTCCAATCTCCTCAAGCCGGTCTTCGTACAGAATAACTGCCGCGCCGTAACTGCGAAGTCTGTTGCTTAAGACATACATAACGTCTTCCTTGTCCTCTTCCTCCACATTCAGCAATTCCTGCAAAACCACATTCATAGTCTTGAATTCCCCCGGCAAAAGTCTCCTGGTATTCTCGTGCGCCCTTCGGAAAATCTCTTTTGCCGGCACGTTCCACATATTAATGTGTTCGTCTTTGATCATCATAGAAGCCATTCCATAAGTATTTACCTCCAACAGCACATAGAATACGACCGCCATATCCAGGTATTCTTTATAAGGAACCTCCTTCAGCAGCTCTTTGTTCGCCTCTCGATTCACAAGATGGTAGACAATCTTTTTCTTTACTCCCTCATAGTTTCTGAGGGCTTCACTTTCAAAAGAACGTTGAAACCGCACTTCTCCATATAGTCTCAGGATATCTCCCGCTATACTTTCCAGCGTACTGCCCGCCTGAAACTGCCGATAATACTCCTCCAGATAAATCGTCGGGAAGATATTTATCCCTGTCTCGGCAATCGTAATCCCATGCCTTGTGGTTCCGTTATTCTTAACTGCCGAGTGAATATACACCGTTGTATTCTCTCTCACCCCTTCCTTTACTTTCATTTCCACTTCATGGATAAACTGATAATATGTCATTCCTCTCCTTTCTTTTAAACAGCATATCTTTTTTTGCGGAAAAACGGCAGGAATTCTGCCTTGACTGAAATTAAAAATGATTGATCATTACTGATCATTGAAATATTATGGTAAATACAATTATAAAAAAGCCCCGCAAGATATGCAAGACTTTTTTATAGATATATTTCGACATTGGAGTTTTCAAGTTACTTATAAGTTACTTATAAGTTATTTTAACATACTCGAAACCCGCAAAACAGTATGTTGGTTACGCTCTGGACAAATACTGTCCCGTACGGGTATCAATCTTAATCTTCTCTCCCTGCTCTACAAACAACGGTACCATAACCTGCGCTCCTGTCTCAACGGTCGCCGGCTTCGTCGCTCCTGTCGCGGTATTACCTTTTACTCCAGGCTCAGACTCCGTGATCAGAAGCTCAACCGTAAACGGAGGTTCGATAGAAAACACCTTGCCCTGATAAGATTTCATGGTAACCATCTCGTTCTCTTTCACAAACTTAAGAGAATCGCCTACATCATCTTTTCCCACCGGTGTCTGTTCAAAAGATTCCATATCCATAAAGTAGTACAAATCTCCGTCGTTATAAAGATACTGTACGTCCTTTCTCTCAATAAAAGCTTTCTTAAGAGTATCCTTAGACGGATTGAATGTTCTCTCAACCACACCGCCATTGATCACATCTTTTAATTTTGTACGGACAAACGCAGAACCCTTCCCTGGTTTTACATGTAAAAATTCCAGACATTCATACACCTTTCCGTCAATCTCATACGTAGTACCCTTCTCAATATAAGCATCAGCCATTCTATAAATCCTCCTTACCGTACCCTTCGGCACGTTCGTTCATTCTTTTATCTTTTCTAATTCTATAATAGATTCCGCAACATTTCAACCTTTTTTTGTCCGTGAAACGCTATTCTCTTTTTCACACGCCGCTCATAATAACCGTGAGCCGCCGTGGTCACGGCTCTTTTTATAGAAATGCAAGACCACCTTTTCAAGATAACGTTTCAGCACGATCTGTATCTCTTCTTTCGGATAGATCGGCTTCACCAGAATATTATGGATTCCGGAACGTTTTGCCCCCCACACATCGGTAAAAAGCTGATCCCCTATAAATACCGTATTGCTCTGATCTGTTCCCATAATACCCATCGCTTTAAAATAATTCTTTACCGAAGGCTTATGGGCATTATATACATAGTTCACCTGGATCTTCTCATTGAACATCCTCACACGAGGCTCCTGATTATTCGAGATCAGACAACACTCGAATCCAATAGCCTTAAGTCTCTCGAAAAGATCGACCGCCCTCTGATCCGCCGGATCTCCATGGGGAACAAGGGTATTGTCAATATCAAAAATCAATCCGCGGATCCCTTTTTCATATAATTTTTCAAAATCAATAATATATGTGGACGCCACATACTCGTCTGGAAAAAACATATCAAACATAATTACTCTTCCATCTCCATCAGACGCTGAAATAATTCCTTACAAATCTCCGGCGCCGTCTTATGATCTGTATTTATTACAATATCTGCCGCGGCTTCATATTTCTCACGGCGTTGTTCCATCAGTTCCGAGATTCCTCTTATATTCTTCCTTCCCTTTAACACCGGTCTGTCGTCGCTGTCTTTCACCCGTTCATAGATAACCTCAGGACTCGCGGTCAAAAGCACGACTTTCCCGTTCTCCTTCATCTCCGCCACGTTTTGTTCCCGCAAAGCCGCTCCCCCGCCGCAGGAGATCACCAAATTCTTCTGAGACTTTAACTCTATCAGAAGTTCTGTCTCCAATCCACGGAAATACTCTTCCCCATGCGCGGCAAAGATATCGGGGATACTCATCCCCTCCCGCCCTGCAATCACCTGATCCATCTCGACAGCTTTCATGGCAAACATTGTACTCATATTTTCGGCTATCGTAGATTTCCCGACGCCCATGAATCCGATTAATACGATATTATTCATCTTTAAATCCTCTCTTTTGCCGTACACTTGTGTATTATAACAACAAACCGTACGCTTCGCAAGATGTCCTCCGTGATTTTCAAGACTTAAAAGCCTTCAGCGTCTCTCCTATGTCCTGTCTGAATTTCTGCCAGGCTTCTTCGTCTTCCACAAAATATTTCGGACAGTTTTTACCCGTTACATCAAAATGACGTATTACAGCGTCTTCCTTCAAATCAAACTTCATACACAGCCACGCGCATAGCTGTACCATAGACTTATATGTCTTTTCATTGAACACTCCCGTCTCATCCGGATGGCAGCACTCTATAGATACCGTGTCAATATTACGGTTGTTTGAAGCATATGCCATCTCCCATGTCGGAACACACTGTACGATCTCGCCTTCCAGCCCTACGATAAAGTTACTGCTGACCTGCGTATCATGCCCGTCCTTCAGACTCTCAAAATAATTCCTGTTGTCGATTGCCGTCGCTCCGGGATTCGCCGTATAATGTACCACAATCCCTGTAATCTTCTCGGTAGGCGTTCCGGGTCTCGAATAAGGATTCACGGTCAAAAGCTCCACATCAATATCCGGTTCGACGGCCTCAATCTTCTCTCCCGTCACTTCAAAATATTTATCCGTAAACCAGGAAGGTTTAAACACCTTAATCAACACGATGACTGCCAGCAAAACCGTCAATATGGCAATGCCTATATATATATTACGCCGCAGCTTTTTTTTATTTTTCTCTTTTTTCTCTTTTCTATCCTTTGTAGTCTTTCCCTGCGTTTTTATCTGCTTCGTCTTTTTTTTCTTTTTTTCTTTCATGAGTTACTCCGTCTTGCGTACTTTTTCTTATCTTATCATATTTTATTTTATTTTTCTTTAAAAGTTTCTTAGAAATTTATGACGAAAATCCGCCGGGTATAGACTGTCTTACGGCGTCTGTACTATCCTACATAAAACTGATAAGCGGTGGTTGTATCATAGACGCCGCCTGCTCTTACCACCGGACCTTCAAAATTCTCCTTGTGCACTGCATCGGGAAAATACTGCGTCTCGAAGCAGACGCCATGGCGCTTCTGATAGACCGTTTGTCCTTTTCCGTTCTCCCGCGTAATATAATTACCGGTATAAAACTGCATTCCCGGAAGATCTGTATAAACCTTCATCCCGATCCCTGTCTCCTTCGAATACATCGAAGCCGCCTGACGATACCCGGTTCCATTAATCACCCAATTCTGATCATATCCGCCCCCTAGCTTAAGCGCTTCATAATCAGACTCTATCTCTGCTCCTATTGCTTTCCCTTTTCGAAAATCCATCGGAGTTCCCTCTACAGCAATTATCTCGCCTGTCGTAATGGATTGCTCGTCCGCCCTGGTATAAGCGTCTGCGAAGATCATGACCTCCTGATCCATAGCCGCGCCCGACGCATGCCCTGAAAGATTAAAATAACTATGATTTGTAAGGTTCAAAACCGTATCTTCCTGCGGAACCGCATGATAATGTATCTTAACCTCATTCTCCTCTGTCAGCGTGTAAGTCACCCGGATGTCGACCTCTCCCGGGAATCCCTGGTCGCCGTCAGGGCTGTGAAGCAATAAGGTAATATGACTGTCGTCCGCTTCTTCTGTCGTCCACATCCTCTTATTATAGAAATCTCTTCCGCCGTGGAGTGTATTCGGATCCGCATTCCGTGTCAGTGAATAGGTCTTTCCGTTCAGCTCAAACTGACCGCCGCCGATACGATTTGCTACTCTTCCCAAAGTGGCTCCCAGAAAAAAACCATCTGATTCATACCCTCGTACCTCGTCATACCCAAGTACGATATCCTGCTGATTGCCGTCTCTGTCCGGAACCAGCACCTTCACCAGAACCGCGCCATAATCTGAAACCGCAATTTCCATACCTTTCTGATTCTTCATCGTATACAACGACGCTTTTTCACCCTTTACCGTTATTCCAAAATCACTTCTCATACTTTGCCTCTCTTCTTTCTTCTTTTTCACATGTTTTTGCTTGATGCCATATATAGAAAAGCACATCATCTCTGATGTGCCATCTATTGCAGTTTCTTACTCGTCTACGCTATAGTTTGGTGCCTCTTTCGTAATATGTATATCATGAGGATGACTTTCTTTTAATGACGCTGCGGAGATTTTCACAAATTTTCCGTTTTTCTTCAGTTCTTCAACCGTATGCGTACCGCAATATCCCATACCGGAACGCAAGCCGCCCATCAACTGGAATACCGTATCTTCCACTGAACCCTTATACGCAACACGGCCTTCTACGCCTTCCGGAACAAGCTTCTTCGCGTCAGACTGGAAGTAACGGTCTTTGCTTCCGTTTTCCATCGCTGCGATAGAACCCATACCACGGTATACTTTATATTTTCTTCCCTGGAACAGCTCAAATGTTCCCGGACTCTCGTCGCATCCCGCAAAGATACTTCCCATCATACAGACGTTCGCCCCAGCCGCGATCGCCTTCGTCATATCTCCGGAATACTTGATTCCGCCGTCCGCAATAACCGGAATTCCATACTTATCAGCCACCTCGTAGCAATCCATAACCGCGGTAATCTGCGGTACTCCGATGCCCGCCACGATTCTTGTGGTACAGATTGATCCCGGACCGATTCCGACTTTGACCGCGTCCACACCGGCCTTAATAAGAGCCTCCGCCGCTTCTCCTGTCGCCACATTACCGGCGATAACCTGGAGATCCGGAAACTTTGTCTTCACCATATCTACTGTTCTTAAAACGTTCGCGGAATGTCCGTGCGCCGAATCCATAACCACCACGTCTACCTTTGCATTCACCAGCTCCTGCGCCCTCTCCAGACAGTTCGCCGTAATGCCGATAGCCGCTCCGCAAAGCAGACGCCCCTGGGAATCCTTCGCAGACAACGGATATTTGATCTGCTTCTCGATATCCTTGATGGTGATCAGACCCTTCAGATTAAAATCTCCGTCTACGATAGGAAGTTTCTCCTTTCTTGCCTTCGCAAGAATCTTCTTTGCTTCCTCCAAAGTAATGCCTTCCCTTGCCGTTATCAATCCTTCCGAAGTCATAGATTCTTTGATCTTCTTAGAAAAATCCTCTTCAAACTTTAGATCACGGTTCGTAATAATACCCACAAGCTTTCCGCCCTCTGTGATAGGCACGCCTGAAATCCTGAATTTCCCCATCAGATTATTGGCATCTTCCAGCGTATTCTCCGGCGATAAAGAAAAAGGATCCGTAATTACACCATTCTCCGAACGCTTTACCTTATCTACCTCTTCTGCCTGCTGCTCGATCGACATATTCTTATGAATAATACCTATACCTCCCTGGCGTGCCATCGCGATAGCCATACGATGTTCCGTGACGGTATCCATACCCGCGCTCATCATCGGTATATTCAGTCTGATGCTTTTTGTCAGATATGTCGATAAGTCTACCTGGTTTGGAACTACTTCTGAATAAGCCGGCACCAAAAGAACATCATCAAATGTAATTCCTTCTCCAATAATCTTTCCCATGATCGTCATCCTCACTTTCTCTCTTGAATTTTTATTAAATGCTATCATAACCAATTACTGTACTGCTTGTCAACAGCTTTTATGTATTATTTTCTCATTATTTACTCTCTATCCTGTTTAACGCAGCACTTTTCTCGGCGCCATCATATAGAATCCCTCTATTATCGTATCATTCGGTTCAATAATCACTTTTTTAAGCTCTCCGCTCCCCGATATAACCATCGCGTACCGCTTCGCCTGTCCGTTCCCCGAACTGAAATCATATGTTCTTGCATTCTGATACTGGCGTAGCTCCACTGCGTCTACGGGCGCAAAAATCTCCATATCCGCCACACCGGCAGAGAATACTTTCTTCCTCTTTGCTTTGTTCATAATCTTATCAATATCCAATTCCCCGTTCAAGAACAGATATTCATATTCCACGTTAAGCCTGCGGAACATAAATACATCCAGCACAATCATCGCAATCGGCAGGATCAATCCAACGGGAAACATCAATACAATAAGAAACGAAACAATCGTTACCGCAACTAACACTGCCTTTACAAGCATGTCCTTCATATCTGTCTGTTTTTTTACTAACTGTTCTGTATAGTAATCATTCATCCTCTACTCCTCCGTATTCTTTTCTGGATTAACCTTACAGGCTAGTGTAGTGTATCATTCACATTTCTCCAAAATAACTTGCCTGAATTTCCATCTGATGCGTTGGCTTCAATCGACGATGCCACCGCATCGCCTCATTCAGCCGCCTTGCAGACTGAAAATTCATTCTGCGTTATTTGGCTGAAAGTGAATGATACACTACACTAGATTTATATCATAATGTATTGTAACATACTTTTATATAAAAAGAAAACTCCTCATATAAGGAGTTTTCCAAAAATTAATACTTTATATGAAGGTAAGTGCGTCCATTCTACATCATACCCATTCCGCCGCCTGCTCCTGCCGGCATTGCCGGTGCATCTTCTTTGATATTCGCCACAACAGACTCTGTTGTCAACAATGTAGACGCAACGCTTGTCGCATTCTGCAGCGCGCTTCTTGTTACCTTAGCCGGATCAAGGATTCCTCCCTCAACCATATCTACATATTTCTCTGTAAGAGCGTCAAATCCCACGCCCGGAGCAGATTCTTTCACTTTATTGATGATAACTGCTCCTTCCAGTCCTGCATTTGCAACGATGTGATACAGGGGAGATTCCAGAGCCTTCAATACGACGTTAGCGCCTGTCTTCTCGTCGCCGGTCATGCTTTCTGCCAAAGCCTCAACTTCTTTAGCTGCATGGACATATGCGGAACCGCCTCCGGCGATAATTCCCTCTTCTACTGCCGCCCTTGTCGCTGCAAGCGCATCTTCCATACGAAGCTTTGCTTCCTTCATCTCCGTCTCTGTAGCGGCGCCTACCCGGATTACTGCAACACCGCCTGCAAGCTTCGCAAGTCTCTCCTGAAGTTTCTCTCTGTCAAAATCAGAAGTAGTCTCTTCGATCTGCATCTTGATCTGAGATACGCGATCGGAAATCACTTTCTTATCGCCCAGGCCGTCAACGATCACCGTATTCTCCTTCTGAACCTTAACAGACTTCGCGCGTCCTAACTGATCCATCGTCGTCTCTTTTAAGTCCATGCCAAGTTCATCTGAGATAACCTGACCGCCTGTCAGAACCGCGATATCTTTCAGCATCTCTTTCCTTCTGTCGCCGTAACCAGGAGCTTTAACAGCAGCTACGTTAAAGGTTCCGCGAAGTTTATTGACGATCAATGTAGTAAGAGCCTCGCCCTCTACATCCTCCGCAATAATCAGCAGCCTTGCGCCGGACTGTACGATCTGCTCTAACAGAGGAAGAATATCCTGAATGTTGGAGATCTTCTTATCTGTAATCAGGATATACGGATCTTCCAGAACCGCTTCCATCTTATCCATATCTGTCGCCATATATGCGGATACATATCCCCTGTCGAACTGCATACCTTCAACCAGGTCAAGCTCTGTCTTCATGGTCTTGGATTCCTCGATCGTAATAACGCCGTCGTTGGAAACCTTCTCCATGGCGTCTGCAACCATCTCGCCCACTTCATCGTCGCCTGCGGAAATCGCTGCTACTCTTGCGATCTGAGCCTTATCTTTTAATTTGCTTGACATCTTCGCGATAGCTTCTACCGCTGTGTCCGTAGCTCTCTTCATACCCTTGCGGAGAATGATCGGGTTTGCTCCCGCCGCTAAGTTCTTCATACCTTCATGAACCATAGCCTGCGCAAGTACGGTTGCCGTCGTTGTTCCGTCTCCGGCTACGTCGTTCGTCTTAGACGCAACTTCTTTGATCAGCTGTGCTCCCATATTCTCGAATGCATCTTCAAGCTCGATCTCTTTTGCGATCGTCACGCCGTCGTTCGTGATCAACGGAGCTCCGAAGGATTTATCCAGGACGACGTTACGTCCCTTTGGTCCAAGCGTTACTCTGACGGTATCCGCCAACTGATTTACTCCTGATTCCAACGCGCTTCTTGCTTCAGCGCCGTATTTAATTTCCTTTGCCATAATTATCATGCCTCCTGCTATCTTTTATTAATTTGATTCATTATCCTGTTTCTCTAAACAATGTGCCAACCACATTACATTTATCTCAAGCCAACCGGCATCGATACTCTACTCACAGATCGCCAGGATATCGTCCTGCTTTACGATGATAAATTCTTCGTCTTCAATCTCTACGGTTGTTCCCGCATACTTGGAATAGATAACCTGCTGTCCCGCCGCAACGTTCATCTTCACTTCTTTTCCGTCCACAGTTCCGCCCGGTCCTACGGCGATTACTTCTGCCTGCTGCGGTTTCTCTTTGGATTGTCCCGGAATCACGATTCCGGATTTCGTGGTCTCTTCTGCAACTAACTGCTTCAATACAACTCTGTCTCCTAATGGTACTAATTTCATATTTATGCCTCCTTCAGTCTATATCTATGTTGTTAGCACTCATAAAAAGAGAGTGCTAAGAAACTCTAGATATAAAATAGCACTCTCTTCTGACTTTGTCAACACACTTTATATTAGTTTACAAGATTTTTATAAAATCCATTCTTCACATGAAACTTTAATATTCTTCCGGCCTTATTCCAATACCGTTCTTTTATGACTCCCATACAGGTATCCTCACCTTCCGGTACTTTGATCCTGCATTCATAATTGCCTTCCAAAGAAAATTCCGTAAGTTCTGTATCTTCTGCAATTAAGTATATACACTCTTCCTCCGGTTTATACGAAATCACTCTGCAATGATGGATTTTTTCATCAAAACGACCTTCCTTAAGTATCATGCAATACATCCGGACCTTTGCTGAACACGCTTCATACATACGCTCTGCTTTACTCCTTTTCCGCGCAAATGAGGGTATCAGTTTCCCAATACCCTCTTTTGGCTATTTCATACGTTCTGCTTTGATATGCTCTAACTCCGTGAATACATAATCATTCACTACTTTAATATAAGTTCCCTTCATTCCGGAAGAACGCGATTCAATCACTCCCGCGCTTTCGAACTTTCGGAGGGCATTGACGATCACCGATCTGGTTATTCCTACCCGGTCTGCAATCTTGCTGGCAACCAGGATCCCTTCCGTCCCGTTCAGTTCTTCAAATATATGGATGATCGCTTCTAACTCGGAATAGGAAAGCGTACTTATTGCGGACTGAACAATGTGCTCTTTCCTGGTCTCTTCTGCACTTTCTTCGTTCACGGACCGCAGCATCTCCAACCCTACTACTGTCGTACCGTATTCGCTCAATATGATATCGTCAATCTCGTACATCTGTCCTTTCTTATAGATGAACAATGTACCTAACCGTTCTCCCGCGATATCAATAGGAGTAATGATCGCCTGATATCCCGATACTGCTTCCTCCGAGAAACCCAGAGTCTGCAGATTCACATTCTCCTTTGTCGATAATATACTCAGCAGGCGCTCGTTAAGCATCACGTCAATATGCCGACCAACCTCCTGCTCGATCAGTTCCCTGATACACGGTACTTCTTCACATTTGCTCTGTCCCAGTATCTTCCCCTTCTTGCTAACTACTAACACATTGGAACCCAAGATTTCAGTAAGTACATCACAGATATCATTAAATACTACCTTACTTGAATTATTGTTGTGCAGTAATTTATTGATTTTTCTGGTCTTATCTAATAACTGTACACTCATTGACATACCTCCATCCTTTGAAAGTTATATTATCATACAATTTCTTCTTTTACAACGAGTTTCCAAATTATTTTTTATTTTCATTATTATTTTCTTTATTTTCAACATATCCGCACTGTCCGTCGCTGCAAAGAAGTTTATTCCCCTTCTCAACCATATAATTTCCACATCTCGGACAGCTTTTTACAGATGGTTTCTGCCATGACATAAATTCACATTCCGGATTATCTTCACACCCATAATACTTTCTGCCTTTTTTCGTCTTGCGGATCACCACATCCTTCCCGCACACCGGACACGGGACGCCGATCTTCTCAAGGTATGGCTTCGTATTCCGACATTCCGGGAATCCCGGACAGGCCAGGAACTTACCGTGGGGTCCGTACTTAATAACCATGTTCCTGCCGCACTGGTCACAGATCACATCTGTCACCTCATCCTCGATCTTCACCTGTTCCTGTTCTTCCTCTGCTTTTTCAACCGCTTCTTCAAGATCCGGATAGAAATTCTCTATGATCGTCTTCCACTTCACCTTGCCCTCCGCGACGCTATCCAGAAGGCTCTCCATATTGGCCGTAAAATTCACATCCACAATACTCGGAAAGGATTCCGTCATGATATGGTTAACCACCTCGCCTATCTCTGTCAGATAGAGATTCTTATTCTCCTTCGCCACATAGCGTCTGGCAATAATGGTCGAGATCGTGGGCGCGTACGTACTCGGACGTCCGATTCCCAGTTCTTCCAGGGTCTTCACCAGGGCAGCTTCCGTGTAATGAGCCGGAGGCTGTGTAAAATGCTGCTTCGTCTCAAACTCTGTCTTCGACAACTTCGTATTCTGATCCAGCCCTTTCATCAGAACATTGCTTTTTTCTTTCTCTTCTTCCGCTTCCATATAGACGGAACGAAAACCTTCAAATACGACCTTTGACGCCGCGACGGTAAACCGGTACCGTCCGGCTGCAATCTTCACCGAGGTCGTCTCATACCTTGCCGGCTGCATCCTGCTGGCCACGAATCGTTTCCACACAAGCTGATACAGGCGGAACTGATCCCTGCTGAGCGACTCTTTGACAGCCGCGGGAGTACGGCTTACATCCGTCGGCCGGATCGCTTCATGCGCGTCCTGAATATTTTTACTGCCGCTGCCCTTTCCTGTCCCGCCGGCCGCCACATATTCGTTTCCATAATTCGCCGCAATATACTCCCTCACATTCGCGTCTGCCTCTTCTGACACTCTGGTGGAATCCGTACGCAGATATGTGATGAGGCCCACCGTTCCGTTTCCTTTGATGTCGATTCCTTCATAGAGCTGCTGCGCGATCCGCATCGTCTTCGCCGTAGCGAAATTCAGCGCCTTGGACGCCTCCTGCTGCAGTGTACTGGTGGTAAAAGGAATCGGCGCCTTCTTCATCCTCTCCCCTTTGTGGATATCCTCTATCCTATACTCCGCCGTCTCTATCTCTTTCAGGATCTCGTCTAATTCTTCTTTGGAACGAATCGTCATCTTCTTCTCATTCGTCCCGTAAAACTTGGCTGTCAGAGGCTTCTTTTCCCCTTCTACCTTCAGCTCCACATCCAGAGTCCAATACTCCTCCGGGATAAATGCATTGATCTCATCTTCCCTGTCGGCGATAATCCGAAGAGCCACAGACTGGACGCGTCCGGCGCTTAAGCCTCTCTTGACCTTTGCCCACAAAAGAGGACTGATCCGGTATCCGACAACCCTGTCCAGAACCCGTCTTGCCTGCTGGGCGTCCACCAGATCCATATCAATCTCTCTGGCATTCTTAAGAGACGCCTTTACCGCATTCTTTGTGATCTCGTTAAAGCTGATCCGGTATGTCTTCTTATCCTCCAGTTTAAGCGCCCGGCTCAGATGCCAGGATATCGCTTCTCCCTCCCGGTCAGGGTCGGTCGCAAGGTATACTTTATCCGCTTTCTTCACTTCTTTGCGCAGTCCTGCAAGAATATCTCCTTTTCCACGGATCGTAATATATTTTGGCTCATAATCATGCTCTACGTCAACTCCCAGCTGACTCTTAGGCAGATCCCTTACGTGGCCGTTGGACGCGGTCACCACATAAT
>CAJUFA010000043.1 GCA_910585725.1 uncultured Dorea sp.
GTTCATCCGACCGATGAAGCCTGGTCGGCAGGCTCAAGATTCCGAGAGCCTATTTTGTTCAGATCCTTGGAATATAATATTTTTATATTCATAATAATAAACCATTTCTTGGAGATAACTGTATACACTGGCTACCATACGAATCCCTGCCTATCTATACCTCTGCCAGAATTCGAAGATAGTGATTTGCCTCACGAAGTACATGATCCGCCAAAAGCGGGAGTATGACGGAGCGTATCTCACAGCCCGTAATTCCCTCTGTTCCTGCCGTCTTAAACTGCTGATACTGCTTTGTAATCTGTAAAGTTTTTGCTGTCAGGGCATTTATCGCCCTCCGATCCTGCTCTTTCGCCTCTTCTATAAGACGGCAATAGTCTTTCGCAAACCCATTGGCCGCCTCCATTAACTCACATTCCGTCGGATCCAGCAGTCCCTGTATAAACTGAGCGTGTTCCATCATGATCTGGTTCCAGAATATTTCCATATTCCTTATATCAGGTGATGAAATTCTGCCCCTCTTTTCAAGTTCTGAAATAATCTGTCGATACAGTTTGGCTTCCCGCAGAATGTGTTCAATCAACAGAGGATAATTTGTTGTATAAAGCCTGCACCCTGCCGCTTCCCTCAGGATTTCTTCCTTCAATGAGATCAATCCATTCAGGCTTCTTTGCATTTGCCGATTCAGCATTCTTACATGAGAAACGATTTCTCTGTTTACAGTAACACAAACTCCGGCACGGAGCCGTTCTTCTGCCTCAGTAATCTTTGTATCAATCAAGATTCCTGTCAGATTCCTGGTCTGACATTCTGCCTTCCCCGTAAATTCTGTTACAATTTCTCCAGAATTTAAAACCGATTCGCTTACGATGCCGTCTGCAAGCTTTACTGCCTTTCTAAGCCCCTCTTCAAATTCTTCTCGGAACTGATCCGCGCGCCGTATGAACGCTGTTTCTTTCGCTGGAAATCCGGCGAGCAGGAATAAAGAATGTTCCTTCATAATCCTTCCGAAAAAAAGATGGGTTTCTAGTGATAAAATAACATATTTTTTCATATCTTAGCATACCTTTTTAGTCTATGTTTCTTTATACTATATGCAAAATATGCTAAAAAGAGAGAGTTTTCTGCCTAAAATGATTTCCACTTTCTCTGCTGCGTCAGGCACGGTATAACTAATAAATCCGACAAGAATGCCTGTAAAGTACAAAAATGAACTCGCAGTTCAAAATCATTGACAAATATAATTATTTACTATATTCTTTTAAAAGAATCAGAAGTTCAAATGTGGAGGTTATTGAAAATATGGCTAGCAGAACGCTAAAAACTCTAACCAAAAGTGAAAGAAGTTATTATTATAAAGCAATTAAATTTTTAGATCCAAACGACAACTATGTAATTTGTGATGAATCCGCAGATACCCTATCATATTCCAATCTTATTGCGGCGCCTAATTTAACCGGAAAACCAACTGACGAAGAACTTACAAGAGCGCTTATCGTTATTAATTTAATTTTGAAATATCAGTATAAACCAGAGCAATTAAAGTTAGAAGCTACATATGGAATCAGTATCCCCGGCCGCAAACATACAACTGTTTCCAGCGCGCTGTATCGAAATGATATAGCGATAAAATCTGATGATTTATCTAAATATGAAAAATTAATCGAAGTAAAAAGAGTAACTGATTATCTAGATAGAAATGATCCTTTGATTAAAACTCAATTATTTGATGCAGTAGAAACTTTCAGAGATTTCGATTCTGTTAAAGAAATCTATTATGTAACATGCGACTATCCCCTGTCCGTAGATGCATTCCCTTTACGCTGTATAGGGATTGATTCTGCCAAAGTTAAAACTTATTCAGAATGGGAAAAAGCAGGCAAACCCACTTATTTTATTGATATTGTTGAAAATGGAAAGAATGCTGTTAAAACCACCCTTTATAAAAAAATACCCTCTAATGCTAAAATTGAAAAAGGCGACAAAGATTTAAATTCTAATTTTAACGACGAGATTATTCGTCGCTCCTGGCGAAAAATTTGGGACGCTATTTGGGGAGGTACTCTTGAAAGCAATAATAAATTTGAAAATTTCAATAAAATTTTGTTAGCCAAAATCTTCGATGAAAGAAAAACACATTATGGAAGTTTCTATCAATTTCAAAGAAAACTTTCTGCCGGTGAATTTCAAACTGATGAAAATCTGGCCCAGGATGTGGATCTTCTATATAAAAAAGCTTTTCTTGAATACTTTGCCAAAGATGCAAATATCGACTTTAAAGATATTAAGGGAATTGATTTTGACGAATTTCCGGCTTCTTTAGTTGCCGCTTGTGTTGAAATTCTTCATTCATATTCTTTTGAAAAAAGCAAATATAAAAATGCTGATATCTTAGGTGAATTTTATGAAACTGTAATCAGAGATAGTTTTAAGCAGACAAAGGGCTTATTTCTGACGCATCCAAACATTGTTTTATTTATTCTTTCAGCATTAGATATAGATACGTTAGTTTGCAACAAGTTAAGATATCCTGACGAAGACACCCGGTATCGTTTGCCCTTTGTTATAGATCCTTCCTGCGGAACAGGTACATTTCTTGTTTACTACATGAACTATGTACAAAAATACATAAACGAACATATCAGTGAAATAGCTAATGGGGATGATGATGTATTATCATTTATAGAAAGGGAAACTCAAGGTCGAAACACATATAAATGGGTTAAAGATTTTGTATTTGGTTTGGATGTTGAACCGGTATTGGCAACAGCTTGTCAAATTAATCAAATCCTACACGGGGATGGCAGTACAAATATTTATTGTGCAGACGGTCTCGAAAGCTTCAGCGAGTATGCAAATCTAGATGTTATAGGCGCGCATAATATATTATCATCAAATATCTCGACAACGGCATATTACGGTCACGATGTGATTGAAAAATTTGATGTAATTATATCTAACCCACCCTTTAACGTTAATGTTAATAAGAATCAGCTTGCCTCGCGTTTTGATATAACAGGTAAATCCGAAGCATATTTTTTAGAGCGCTGGTATCAGTTGTTAAAGCCTAAAGGACGTTTAGGCGTAGTTCTTCCCGAAAGTTTTTTCTCAGTTGAAGACGACGTAGAAGGACGTATCTTTTTGTATAAGCACTTTAATATTAAAACTATTGTTTCTTTACCGAATTTTACTTTTCTTCCACATACTAATACGTCAACAAGTCTTTTATTTGCGGAAAAGAAAAGTATTGACGAAGAGACGCTTTTCCTAACTGTATGGAAAGAAAAGACTGTAGAATTCAAAAATAAAGCAAATAAGATAATCGTTTCATTGCCTAAACCAAAAGACCTTGAAGACATAGATATCCATGAATTTCTTAAAAATTTAATGTTGGAAACAGAGAAAGAACTTGGTGACGGCGCTGTAATCTTTCCATATTTTCAAGATTCGTATCTTGATGATATTGATAATTATTCATCTTTCAAGAAGAAAATAAAAGACTTAATATTAGGTTCTGAAAAAAGATGGGTTCTTAATCAGACATATATAGATAAACGTATCAATGATTCTTCTTTCAAGAATTATGCTGTTGATAATATTGGATACAAAGCCGGTAAGAAGGGCTCTAAAGATAAGCCAAATGAATTGATGCACATTAATGATTCAAACGGTAACCAAATGTATAACGTAAAATATGCACACGACTGGAAAACAATTGTGGAGAATGATCTTGACACTGTTCTTGGACAAATCAGGAGGGACAACTTATGGCAATAATTACAGAACAGAATTCAATAACTGATATCCTGAAATATCAGCCAATGAGATGTGACACTCACTTTAAACACAATATTATACTAGCCAGTGATTTTTTTTCGAATCCAGATATAGATTGGGTATCTCTAGGTTCTATATTAAATAACGTACGCAATGGAATGAATGTTAATACAGAATATTACTCTATGGAGGAGACAGATTATCACTATCTTTCAGTATCACAAATAAAAGAATATGGATTATCTAATAAAAATCAGAATTTTCTAACAGAATATGTAACAGAACTTCCCAGTTATTTTGAACTGGAAAAAAACACCTTACTGATTACACGTTCAGGCACAATCGGCGTTGCTATATCTACAGACCATGCATCATTTAATATGGATAATAAGCACTACATTGCTTCGGGGTTTGTTATCACTGCCGAATTAAAAAATAACATTTCGTCTGCGACAATTGCAAATTATATCAATATGTTTCCTGTACAACGATATTTAATAGCAATGTCAGCCGGCGCTTGTCAAAAAAACATATCGCAACCTGTAATTGCAAATCTTCCAATCCCTTCAATTTTATTAAAACCAGGGAATCATTGCGAAAATATTTTTTCCGAATACGAAGAAACCAGCAAAAAAATTCTGGATGCCATTGCAATAAATGAAGTTAAACTCGAGAATCTCAAAGAAGCTACTTCTAAAAAAATAATAAATCAACTCGTCAAAGAATATTCATAAATCATTATTTTTTAATAATAAAAAAGCTGCAATTTCGGTAGTCTTCCTACCAACAATTGCAGCTTTTAGTATTATAACATCCAGAATGATTTTTCTCAACTTTAGATTCTATTCTTTCTGCCCTTCCAGATGGATGTGGGAATATCAAACACTCATCGGATATTATACACACTCTTCAATCGGATGCCTTTCGCTTCTCCGGAAATAATCTTCACCCGCTTCTCGTCCCCGTTGATATCAAAATAATTATCTGAAAGCACAAGATCTTCGGCAGCATTCTGTATCTCTACGCTTTTTGCGTATGCGTCCGCCGATACAACGATCTCCTCCCCCTCTATACGATAAGAAAGATTAGGATCTTCATATCTGAAATACTTGGGATAAGAGAAAATAACGGTTCCTTCGGATATTACTTTACCCTCCTGCCGCAGTTCATAGCTCACATACTCTGAAAATATATCAGCCTTTGGCAAAAGTACCTTATCAAGCCATATACTGGAAAGCGCCGGAACTTCAAACTCCTTTGTTCCCCCGTCGTATATAATCTCCGCTTTTGCATTCCGCAGCGCCCATGAGACCTGCACCCTCTGTTCTTTCCTGGTCTCGTTCGCCACATTCAGCCGGACAGACTTTTCAAATTCAAAATGCTCGCGATTCATATCGGCTTCCTGCGTCATCATCCCTTCCTCCTGGCAGGAGATCATAAGCGGTGCAAAAAACCGCTTCTCTGCGTAATGTAAAGCCTTCCATCTTCCGCAATAATCTATAGAGGACCAGGAAACCACCGGCCAGCAGTCGTTGAGCTGCCACACGATCGCACCCATACACCGCCCCCTGTTCCTTCTGAAATGCTCCACTCCGTACCTGATTGCATCTGCCTGAAGAAGCTGCGAGGCATAAATTACATTCTCAAAATCCGAAGGATACAGATAAATCTGCTGCATATAGTTCATGATCTTTCCGTTCGCGCCATATTGCCTCTGATGCTTTTCCATAACATATGAGAAGATGTTCTTATCCTTCGGGTCATCCGTAAAGGTCTCGATCGTCTTCTCAGCAGGAAAGGACTGGAACCCAAATTCAGATGCATAACGGAAGAAGTATTTGCGATACTCGGAAAACGGCCTGTTCCCATGCCATACTTTCCAGTAGTGCACGTCGCCTCTGTCCGGACTGTTCGGCTCATCGAACGCTCCTCCCGACGAAGGACTGGCAGGCCAGTAAAATGTCTGCGGGTCATACTCCTTTAAGATTTCCGGAATCATCTGCTCATACATAATGATATAATCCCGCACTTCCGTCTTCTTCGTCACCCAGTGATGCCCTTCCTCCACGAACATCTCCATCTCATTATTCCCGCACCAGAGTCCCAGAGACGCATGGTGGCGGAGACGCTTTATATTATCGATAAATTCCCGGCGGATATTCTCCTTAAATTCCGGCGTCAGCTCATATACGGCGCAGGCAAACATAAAGTCCTGCCATACGATAAGCCCCAACTCGTCGCAGATATCATAAAACCAGTCGTCCGGATAATAACCGCCGCCCCATACACGGACTGCGTTATAATTCGCCGCCGCGCATTGATCGAGAAGCTTCCTGGTGGTTTCCGGCGTCACTCTTCCGAGAAGGTGATCCTCCGGGATATAGTCCGCTCCCATGGCAAAGATTGCCACGCCGTTCACTTCATGTGCAAAACGCGCTCCCCACTTATCTTTATCTGTCCTCATAGTCATGGTTCGAAGACCGATCCTTCTTTCCCAGATATCGGCGGCTTCCCCCTGCGCATATAACGTCACCTTTACGGTGTAAAGCGGCTGTTCGCCATAACCATTGGGCCACCAGAGCATAGGCTGTTCAATACTGATTTCTTTCGGAGAATCCTGATAACTCTGAGTTCTTCCGTCCGGAGCCGCGATTTCTACGGTATAAGACGTATCCGGCAAATCCGATACGGATTCGTCCTCTACCTGAAAGTGCAGGACGACCTTCTCTTCAAGATGTTCCTGCCTGATATAAACACTGTCCAGCCTTGCGCCTTTCACCCCAATCAGAGACACATTACGAAAAATCCCGGCGTCCGGCAAATGTGCCCCCCAGTCCCATCCGAACATACAATGAGCTTTTCGAATATGAACGAATCCGTCCATCGCATCTTCCGATCCCATGGTTCTGCATTTTGAGAATTCATCTCTTATGAATCTTAACGGGGAATGGAGTACGACCCGCAGAATATTCTCCTTATCCCGTATATCCTGCGTCACGTCATACTCCCAGACCCGGTGCATGTTAAACGCCTTTCCCACATGCTTCTGATTAAGATAGATATCAGCGATCGTATCTAAACCGTCAAACCGGAGCAATATCTTATCCTGCGCCGGCAAATCTTCATCTAAATCAAAGCAGGTCTCATACTCGTAATCCTTCTCCATCAAGGAGAGCGCGGCAATCTCATTGTCCTTCCAGAAAGGATCCTCCATATTTCCGTTGCGAAGCAAATCGGTATAGACCGTTCCCGGTACCACCGCCGGCTGATAATCCTCCCCGATACACCGCATCCGCCAATTCCCCTTCAATATCTGTTGTATCACTTGCTCTCCTCCTTATATTTGAAATCATTTATATGTCTTTTACTCTGCTTTCGGGTACTCGTTACATAATAACCGATACGGTTCCTCATCTTCCTCGATTTCCGGAAAACGCCCTATGGGTTCATAGAAACGGTTGTCATGCTCGTCGTCATTACACATGGAAACTTCTCCAAGCAATACGTCTCCGCCTCCCTCTTCTACATGGAAGTCATGATACATATACGGATAAATCGTAATACTTTCTCCCGGCGTTAATCTTACTTTTGTTCCTGCCGGAACCGTAAATTCACGTCCGTCACAATTCACCGTGACATCCGTATCTGCAAATTCGCCGCCTTTCGTGGAATTATAAACCGTAATCAATACATTGCCGCCGCCTCTGTTGATGATGTCCTCCATCTTATTCCAGTGGAAATGCATGGGCGCCATCTGTCCTTCCTTCACAAGAAGAAGCTTCTCCGCATAGGTCTTCGTATATTTATCCAGCTTCAGGTTCCCGTTCCGAATCGTAATAAGCGAGAACCCTACTTCATCGAATCTGCCAAGGCCATAATCCGTGATATCCCATCCCAGCATATTGTCTCGTATCTCATCATATTCCGCTCCCTTTGTCTCCCACTCCTTCGCGGACCATTTACAAAACGGAGGTATCTCAAAACCATGAGCCTGTATCATCTCTTCCATATGTCTGATTTCTGCATTAATTTTTGATCGTTTCATCTTTCTTATCTCCTTACTATTTTAATTTTACATGATTGCTTATTATTTTGAATATCTACAGTCCAACAGACCTTCCGCCTCTTCTTTCACCTGGTCTAGCTGGTCTCCTGTAAGGAATGTCAGAACAATCCGTTTTTTCTCTGAAGTAAACGGCTTCATCTGATGGAGGCTCCCTTCCTTTATATGATATGGTTTCCCATAGACGCTGGAATTAGCCGGCTCCAGCCCAACGACGTAATCTCCTGACGCGATAGATTTCCACTGCATAAAATAGGGAAGTTCCCTGAGATTATACTCTATTTTCAAGCCGATTCCCAACCCTTTATTGATAATCGCGGCAAATGTATTGCCCTCCTGGTCCGCCGCCATCTCATGCAGGAATACGTACTCTGGTTCATTATCCTTCGGCGCTTCCATCTTATTCCAATTCATAACATTCATCGCCGCCGTCTCATCTCTTGGCGTTACCCTTCCGGTCGGTATCACAATCTCGGAATCTTCGCACAGCAACGGGTATCCGACGTTCATATGATACAGAAGCATCATTGGCTCTGTCCGGAACCCTTCATTCGTAATCTCATCCTCAATACAGATACGGTTCTGTCCGTACCGGGTCGTAATCTTCCTCCTAAGCACGAGATTTTCCCCGAACAGCTCTGCCTCCCGCATCTCTCCCGACAACGTTATCGTATAGTTATCGCCTTCCCAGCAGGCGTCGGCTCCCACATGCTCCGCCGGCGTCGTGCGTATCCTCCCATGCATAGGATAGTCTTTGCCGTCGACACGGCAAGGGGCGCAGATATTCTCAAGCCCGCAGGTAAATAACATTCCCCCCATGATACTCCTCTGTGCTTCCGCTCCGTTAGTATCATAATGATTCCGCCCCATCAGCCCCGGCTTTGATAAGAAGCTGATATTATGCCCCAGGAAAGAGACGTCCGCGATATCCATACATTTATCCGCCGTCACCGTAAATCTCAAGGGACCGTTTTTTACTTCGTATGCTTTCATCCCCCTTGCTCTTCCTTCATCATAGGTCACCGGACGAACATTCATGATCTGCTGCATACTCCCGGTTAAACTAAGTAAAGTCCTCCTGCTTTCCATCTGTCATTCACCTTTCCCTGAATCAATTCCCGCCTGACCCGCTTCTAATAACTCCAGAACCCGTTTTGCTTTCAGAATCTCTTCCTTGTTTGTCCGTAAAATATTATATTCACTGAATCCCGGGAGCCCCATATGAATACGCGGATTCCGATGGATCATGCCGCTGTCTGTGCTCTGTTTTCCTGACATATGAAAACTGGCGGCATGGACGTCCTCTATCATTTGACGGATTATTTCCGCATTGACCCCGCTCCCCACCAAAATTTCAATTCTTCCATCCGCCTGCAGGATCAGATTCTTCAACACTTCTTTTCCTTCCGCACAGCAAGAAGCCTGTCCCGATGTAAGAATCGTATCCGCTCCTGTCTCTATGGCTTCCTCCAATGTCCTGTATGGATCCCTACATACGTCAAACGCCCGGTGTAAAGTTAAATGCAACGAATCGGCACACTCTCTGACCGCTCTCATCCTGTCTACATCCAAATTCCCGTCTGCCCTTAAACATCCGGTTACAACTCCGTCTGCTCCCAATTCCCGAAACATCCGGATATCTTCTTTGATCATCTGAAATTCTGCGTCCGTATATAAAAAATCTCCAAACCTTGGCCGAATCAGCACATTCAATTCTATATCGCACATCTTGCGGATCTGTTTAAACTGACTCACTCCGGGCGTTGTTCCCCCTATGATTAGGTTTGAACAAACCTCCAGACAGTCCGCGCCGCCTTCCTGCGCAATTTTCGCGGACTCTGCCGAATCAACACAAACTTCCAGCTTTGTTTTCATCTTCTCTCCCATCTCTTGTAAGAAAGGCAGTTCTTTCTATACATGATCTAAGAACTGCCTTTCTTCGATTACTTACTTTTTTTCGATTACTTACTTCGATTGCTTGCTTTATTTCGATTCTTTCCACTCGTCGATCTGTTTCTGCATCTCTTCGATAACCTTGTCAATTCCTGTAGCTTCTAATTTTTCCTGAAGCTTCGGCAGATATTCCTCCGGATCAACGCTTCCTGTATACAAAGATTTCCCGAACTCATCCAGTACGTTTCCAAATCCGGCCACCTCTGTGCTCACCGGCTCAAGATCAAAATCAAATCCAAAGGACGGCGCCGCAACTGACGAATCGTTAAATTCTTTGAAGGTCGCCCATTTATCAACCGGCTCATTCTCCAGTACATAGGTATTAAACAGTCCGCCCTGTACCCAGTAAGATACTGAATAATTCTTCCTGGTCTCTTCATTCAGCTTAATCTTGTTCTCGTATACATATGGTTTTCCTTCAGCCTCCGCCGCTTCATCGGCCGGAACTTCCACTTTATCCCAGTGCTCTCCTTCGATGCCATAGTTCAGCAGATTCCTGAGATATTCGTCCGTGTTGATCAGGTTCAGCAGTTCTACAGCTTTTTCCGGATGCTTCGTCTGTGCGTTAATCGCCGTAAGAGCGCCGCGGGCGGAGAGATTCGTCACATATGTATCCATAATCGGGGTCGCCACTACTTCATATCCAAGATCCTTACCCCATACCAGCTCGGCATACGGCTGTCCGTCGCCCTTTGTCACGAAGCGCTTTACCGCCTTGTCGTCTGACGCTGTGGCGGCGTCCTTATTAATATAACCTGCCAAATAGTATTTGCGCATTGTATCCAGGGTGGACTTCATCTTATCTGTCTCGAACACGTTCTTAACCGTCAGTGTGTCGTCTCCATATTCGATACCTACCGGATTCTGAATCAGATCCATGTAGATGGGTGCGGAATAGCTGCTGGTGAGATACATCGGCACCACGTCCTTTTCCTTCTCCTTGATAATCTCAAGCCACGGCTCTAAGTCTTCCAGACTATGAATCTCGTCTACCGGAACATCATATTTATCAACATATTCCTTGGTAAATACCCACATAGGCATACTTCCGATCTCTTTTTCACTTGGAACGCCGTAGGTCTTATCCTGTACTTTTGCCGCCTCCCAGAAACGCTCGTCGATGGTTTTGTACATCTCCGTATCTTTAATATAATCGTCTATCTGAAGAAACGCGCCCTTATTGGCGTTCTGAAGATAGTTATTCGCCCAAGAACAGGTAAAACACAGATCCCAGTCGTCGCCTGTATTGATCACAACCTGCATTTTCTGGTCATAATCGCCCCATCCTGCCGTATTGACTTTCAGTTTTACGCCGATCTTCTCGGTTATATATTCATTAACCTTATCAAGAACCCGATCCTGATCTTTCTGGGCGTCGCCAATCTGCCACCAGGTAAGTTCCACAACCTCGTCTCCGCTGGAATTCGTCTCCGCTTTTTTTCCGCCGCATCCGGCCAGCAGACCGGCTGTCATCACCGCCGTAAGGCCCGCCGCTGCAAATCTTTTAAACATATTATACTTCATGATATATTCTCCTTTCTAATTCTACTCTTTTACCGCCCCAACTGTCAATCCATTCACGAAATATCTCTGGAAGAATGGATAAGCAAAAATAATCGGTAACGTTGAAATCACAACGATTGCCATCTTAATCGTCTCTTTGGGCATATTCGCCGCCGCCGTAATCCCGTCGACTCCCATCGTAGCTTTATTATTCGCAAGCCAGTCGATGGAACTTTCGATCTGAATCAGCAGATATTGCAGCGGGATCAAATCTTTATTGTCCATATACATCATAGCGTTAAACCAGTCGTTCCAGTATCCCAGCGTCAGGAAAAGACCGATCGTCGCAAGTCCCGGAAGCGCCATCGGAATCACGATCTGGAAGAAAAGTCTCCACTCGGACGCCCCGTCGATCTTGGCTGATTCTACCACCGCATCCGGGATACTCGTCTTAAAAAATGTCCGAAGCACAATGATGTTAAACGAATTCAGACAAAGAGGTAAGATCAGCGCCCAGAGAGAATCCTTTAACATAAGTACCTTGGTTACGATCAAGTAATTCGCGATCATACCGCCGCTGAACAACATCGGAATCGTAATTACGGTCGTAAAGAATTTACGGTACGCATATGTTTTCCTGGATAACGCATACGCGTAAGTGCCTGTCAGCAGCAATCCGATGATGGTTCCAACGATAGTGATAAAAATCGTCACACCGTAACTTCTTAAGATATTTTCCCCGGCGCTAATGATATATTCATAAGCATAGAAGCTTAGCTTTTCCGGAATAAACCGATATCCGTTCATCGACAGTGAAGCCTCGTCCGTAAATGAGATGATAATGACAAAGATAAACGGAATCACACAGATCAGCGACAATACGGTCAGCAATATGTTAAATATGATATTCGTCGGCGTTTTGATCTGGTTATATCTACATTCCTCCGCCTCTATCTTTTTAATCCTTTTCTCCAGTTTTCTTTTAGACATTACTTTTTCGGCCATGTTCGTTTCCCCCCTTTCTAGAATAATGCGTTTTCGTTGTCGACCTTTGATACGATCTTATTTGCGATCATGATCAATACGAATCCGACCGTCGACTGGAACAGCGCCGCCGCGGAACTCATCCCGATCTCACCGCTTGTCTTAAGCGCCCGGAAAATGTATGTATCAAGTACGTTGGTTACCGGATACAGCGGCCCGGAATTCTTCGGCAGCTGATAGAACAATCCGAAGTCTGCTTTAAATATTCCTCCCACGGACATGATAAGCAGAATCGTGATTACCGGTTTCAGAAGCGGCAGCGTAATGTATTTGATCTGCTGCCATTTGGTCGCCCCGTCCAGAACCGCCGCCTCATAGTAAGTCTTATCGATCCCGCAGATTGACGCAAGATAGACTACCGTGTTATACCCCATTCCTTTCCACTGACTCATGAAAATAATGATAAACGGCCAGAATTTTGTCTCTGTGTACCAGGAAACAGGTTCCCCTCCAAACTGCTGGATAACCGCGTTAAAATAACCTTTTTCCGGATTCAGAAATGCAAATACACAATAACTTACAACTACCCATGACAGAAAATACGGCAGGAACATAGAACTCTGATAGATCTTCATCATCCCTTTGTTTTTAATCTCATTCAGCAGTAACGCAAGTACTACCGGCACCGCCACGCCGAGTATGATGAATGTAAAATTGTAAAGCACTGTATTCCTTACAATGATCCATGCATCGCCGCTGCTGAACAGAAATTTAAAATTGTCAAACCAGACGGTCTCGCTCGTAAATAAATTGTAGAAGAATCCGTCCCCGGACAATCGGAATTTCTTAAATGCTACCAGGATACCGAACAGCGGCAGGTATGCAAAAAACAGAAACCAGATCGCCCCTGGCATGCTTAAGATAAGCAGCTCCTTGTTCGCTTTCAGTCGGCTCAGGAAATTCCCTTTCGGCTTATCAGCCTTTTTTGTGTTTACTCTCACTTTTAACCCTCCTTTTGTACCGTCTGTCGACTCAGGAACTCTTTAACAATAATTCACATATTTTGACTTATTCTTTTTCTTCCAGTCCCTTAGCGGTTCGTCAACTTGCGGTGTTTTCTTGATCCATATTAACTATATCATTGTGCACTTTTCATGAAAAGTTGAAAACTTTTAGGTTCATTGCACAAATTCTAGGACAAAAAAATCGTGAAATAATTTGTCCATTATTTCACGATTTTGTCCACTCTAATATTTTTTCATTTCACGCAGAGAAGCAGGCGACACACCGTAGCATTGTTTGAATTTCCGGTAAAAATAGCTGGTATCCGGATATCCTACCTGCTTTGCAATATCATTTATTTTCATATTCGTATTCAGGATCAGATCTTTGGCAATCCCGTTTTTTGTGTTGCTCAGATACTGGGCAAAGGAACACCCCACTTCTTTCTGGAAGATCTGACCGAGATAAGACGCATTCATATGATATTTATAAGCCAGCGTCTTCAGATTCATATCATCTTTATAATTGTGCTGCACCTCGGCAATGATCTGACGTACCACCGGGGTATACAGCGTATCCTCCTCATTCATGCATTCCATAATCTCTGTGATCTCTGAAATAAACGCTGCCTTTATTCCGAGAATGTCGTCCGCGCCGAAGATCGTCTCAATCAACTCTGTCAGATCATAAAACCTGTCAGATTCAAGCCTGTACTCCTTCTTAATATCCTGGAGCAGCATCGCTGTTCTCACCGCCGTCTGATACAGAGAACCGGCGGAAGCGTCTTTGCGCATATTGCTGATGAACAAATCTTCTATATAAGCGGCGGCAGATTCTTTTTCCTTTTTCAAAATATATTTTCTGAGAAGCGCCTCATCCATACGAACCACTTCCGTTTTCCTGCTTCCGATCTGTCTCTGGCTGATACAGCTTCCATATCCCTCGATGATCAGATATTTCTGCAGCTTCTTTGCAGTCTTGTATGCCTCCGGAAGCTGCTCGATACTGCTAAAGCATGAACCTACGCCGATAAAAGTCATGATGTCAAAACTGCTTTCAATCCTGTTCTGCAGCTCAGAAAAATACTCTAACGCTCCTTCTTCATCCGTGCCGCTGTCCAACAGTACCATAAGCAGATTATCCGGCGGGAGATGTACAATCCTCAATCCGCTCTCTTTCTTCAATTCCACAAGAACTTCCGCAATCTTCTTTTCCTTCAGCCTGTCCGCGTTCCACTTCATGACGGCCGCATAGTAATTTCCGTGTTCTTCGCCGATTCCCAGTATTTTTTCATATTTACTATATTCTTCTTTCAAGGATTTCCCGCTTAAAAAATTTATCCACTGCGTCTTTTCATCGATATACTGTAGTTTTTTCTTATCCGTCTCTTCTAATTTCTGCACGGTTTCCCGAAGCTGACGCTCTAACTCTTCCTCATTGATCGGCTTTAAGATATAATTTTCAACTCCCAGACGAATTGCTTCTCTGGCATAATCAAACTCATCGTATCCCGTCAGGATAATAAAGCGTACCTGCTCTTCCTTTTCCCTGATCTTCCGAAGAAGCGTCAATCCGTCCATCTCCGGCATACTGATATCCGTCACCACAATATGTACCGGCTCTTTCTCCCACATTTCAAGCGCTTCCGTTCCGTCATGGGCCATATGCACCACGTCAAGCCCCAAAGCCTCCCAATCCAGAATATTCCGTAATCCCTGCAGAATTAATTCCTCATCCTCCACAATCATTACTTTCTTCATCATATCTCTTCTTCTCCTCTTCCTTCGCTTTCTTCCGGTTTAAAGCTTAATATAACCCGGAGACCTCCTCCCTGCCTTGACTCTATATGGATTCCATACGGCTTGCCGTAGACGGCTTTAAGCCTCCGGTTCACGTTGGAAATCCCGATCGAAGACTGTTTCTTCATAATATCATGATCAAGCTCTTCATTCTTTTCCCTGATCTCGTCCTCCGTCATCCCTTTTCCGTTATCCTCCACGATAATCCTATAGCCGTCTTCTTTCTCCACCGCAATCCGTATAAAATTATCCTGTTCCTTCATACGTATACCATGTATAAAATAATTTTCAATAACAGGCTGCAGCACGAATTTTATAACCGGCGTCTGCAGATACTCTTCCGGACACTCCACCGCAGACCGGAACTGGTTCTGATAACGAAATTCAAAAAGTTCCATATATTTTTTACTGTAATGCAGTTCCTGCGCCAGCGTAATGACGTCCGCTTCTTTAATCTGTGCCCGAAACGTAACCGCAAGACTGTAAAGCATCTTTCCCACTTCCCGGTCGCCGTTGCAAATGGCCTTCATGCGGATAGCTTCCAGTGTATTGTATAAAAAGTGGGGGTTGATCTGGCTTTGAAGCGCCGACATCTCCGCGTTCTTCTGTTCGATTTCCGCAAGATAACGCTTCTTGATATGATCGTCCAGATTGACGCACATCTCATTAAAGCATCTGGAAATAACGTCCAGTTCGTCACCGTTCTTATCTACCGGAATCCGCACGTCCAAGTCCCCGTCCATAACCTGGGTCATTCCGTCCAATATCCGGTTCAGTCTTTTCGCAAGCTTCTGCAGATGATATCTTACGAAAAATTCTCCCAAAATCATCACGACGATTCCGACTGACAGAATCATAATAATAATCGATACCGGAACTTTTGCCGCCCTCTTCTTCTCCAGATAGCTTACGGCATGGTACTGTCCGGCAGTGATCTGCTCCACGTAAGCTTCGAGTACATTTTCCAGATCCCCTCTGTCTTTCGCCTCAATAATTTCAGAAATATCGTGCCCCTCCGTAGAATCAAACACGACCGTTCCCGCCTCGTTATATACAAACAGTTCCGCCCGGGAATAATACTTCTGAATCCCCTCGAACCTTTTACTCCTGAATCCCAGGAGCATACAGCCTTTTACCTGCATTGTCGCCGGATCTCGTATCTCTTTCAGGTAAGAGAAGCAGTCTTCTCCCACAAGGTCGCCCTTTTCAAGCATCCTTTTAAATCCCGCGTCTCCCTCCCTTCTGTAGCTTTTCCCGTCCCTCGTGTATTCTGTAATCTCATCCCGCGTATAGCTGTATAACGTGATATGGTTCAGGCTGCCGTATGCCTGAAACGCGTCAACGAAAAACTTATCGATTCCATTATATTCACTGATCTTGTTCTCGCTGTAGGTATCAAGACGATATCGCAGATAGTCCGAAGGTTCGTCCGTCATATAATGCAGAACGTCCTTTAATTCCATATCCGACTTGTATAAATCTTCATGAATATATTCTGCCATATCAGAAGAATCTTCCAGATAGGAGGCCGCCGTCTCACTCATCATCTCTGTATAATTTAGATTCTGTTCTAAAAAACGGTTCTTCGTACTGGTATAAAAATAAGTAACCAACGCTGATATGACACAAACCAGGATAAATGTATAAATGAACAATAATTTATTATATAATTGTTTTGGTCCTTTGATATCCATTTCATGCTCCCTCCGACAGACTGTGCAGATTATATGACGGCACAAAGAGGAAATGCGGCGTTTCTTCCACATTCCCTCTAATCCTGATATTTATTTACTTTCTAATTTCCGCAGAACGCTCTGATTCATAAACATTACGAGGAATCCATAAACGCTTCCCATAAAAAGCACCGTCGTTCCTGCCGATATCTCAAACGCCGCAAGGACGACGCCGAGCGCCACGATGTTCCCCAGAGCAGACACCGGCTTAGCGATCAACAGCGTAACCGCTGTCTTGGCTATCTGTATATTTTTCATCTCATAACGGCTTGCAAGCATATAGAGATTAGGCGTAACAAGGACCGCCGCGGCAAATAATATCATAAATATAATTGTAAACGGAAATATCCTCACCTGCAATGTAAAAAATTCTATATTTGTCCAGCACATGATGATCACAAGCATCTGTCCCGCGCCAAGTCCGACTTTCTGTAAAAAATCAGAACAATAGCCCTTTTTATAATCCTTAACCGCCTTTCCTTCCGTCCCGTGAATCAAACGATTCATCGTATACATCACCGCAGATAACGCCGGAGCCATCGGAATCAGACACAATAAGAACAACGGAAGGCATTCCCTGATCTGTCCCGCGCCGATAAACAAAAGGAATAACAATATCGGGAAATTTGAAATGACAAACAGCAGATTTACAGTGAAAAAATAACACACCTTCTCACAAAACCCTAACACTTTTTCAATATGAAATAATTCATCCATACCGGGAACTCCTTCCTAAATTGATTATGCAATGCTGTACCAGTGTACTGTATCTACACTTCTATCAATATTGTCTTTATTTCATATGCATGGAGATCCATACGAATCTCATCCTGTACAAATTCCGTCGCCGGGCGTTCTCTCAGATCGCACTGCGCCCATGCCCGCCAGGTAAATCCGGGCTTCAGCGCCACTTGCTGTCTGGAACCCGCAAACTCATGGAAACGAACCACGATATATTTTCCGTCCTCTGACTTCTTAACCGCGTCTACTTCCACCTGTTCATTATCGAAGGATAGGAAACTGTCATACCCAAGAATACTCTCTCCTTTTGCAGCCTGCATCGGTTCGTTTAACGCAAAAGCTTCCTTTACGACCTCTCCCTCTACAAAGTCTCCTTTATGCGGAAGCAGGGAATAGATAAAGGCGTGTTCTCCCTGATCCTGGAGATGGTCCGGATGTGTTCCCGCCCTTAAGAGCGATATCCTAAGTACATTGTCTTTAATATCATGTCCGTACTTACAGTCGTTCAGTATACTTACGCCGTAATTTCTCTCAGAGAGGTCCGCCCACCTGTGCGCCACCGTCTCGAACTTCGCCATATCCCAACTGGTATTCCAATGGTTGGGACGCCTTACGTTGCCGTACTGAACGTCATATGTCCCGTAGGTTGACCGGATATCCACCGGAAACGCCGCTTTTAAGAGCTGATGCTGCTCATGGAATTCTACATTTGTCCTAAAATCAATCCTTCTGTTACCGCTGTAAAGAATCATATCCTGCCTGATACAAGAATTCATGTAATTCCACTCCATGTGGATATTCATGCTGAGAGGACCCATCTCTGTTATCTCAAATGCTGTGAGATCCGTGATTTCCCGCATCTTTTCCTGATAGAAGATATCAATATCCCATGCGTCGTTATCAAGGGGCTTATCCTCGAATACCTGGAGCACATTCGCCCTTTGCCCCTCGGGAATCACCTCCCGGGCGCAGGTCTTGTCATATAATCTCGTAATCTGCCCGTACTGGTTCAGAGAGATCTGATAATAAGGCGAATCAATATCCTTTCCGTTGACCGTAAACGCCGCCTTAGGCACGTCCGGCTTGGTTTCCTCGAAAGTTTCTTCAAAGATGACCGCTTTAGTCCCCATCGCCGGCACGCCTCTCACCTCAACATACGTCGCTCCATGTCCTTTTTGCGAGATCAGTTCGTTTCCGGCCGCATCCCTGTAGACGCCGTCGGCGTCGCCCGGAATCGTGATGATCTGATCCATATCCCATCCGGAAGCATTGAACACGGTATATGTATTCTCTTTTTGCTCAAGCACATTTTCAAAGGCTTCCTGTTCTACCCCGCGGGCAATTCCTTCAATATATGCGTAATCCTCCCTGGAATCTTCGTAAACCTCGTGAATGGAAGACCCCGGAATAATATCATGGAACTGATCCGTCAGGATATGTTTCCAGCCTTTCGTCAATTCCTCCTGCTTTGCTCTTCCTATATCTCCTGCCAGGAGAGCGTCCATCACCGTCAGCCACTCGGCCCGGCGGTAGAGCAATTCCATCTTGCGGTTCATGCGTTTGTTATAAGCCTGGCTTGTATATGTTCCCCGATGATATTCCAGATATAATTCCCCGTCCCATGTATGGACATATTGATTCGTCTGTTCCACCGTTTCATGCAGCTTACGGAAATATTCTCCCGCGGTGGACATCTTAATATTCGGAAGTCCCGGAATCTTATCCATCCTTCTGCGGTATTCCAGCATATCACGGTTTACACCGCCTCCGCCGTCTCCAAACCCGAACGAGATCAGCAGATCTCTGTTCATGTGCTTCTCACTGTATGAATCCCATACGCCTTTTACCGTCCTTGGAAGCAGCTTTCCGTTATAAGTATAAAACCAGGAATCCCGTTCGTTCCACGGCTCCGGCGTTGTGATAAAATGAGTCAGGACTTCGCTTCCGTCGATCCCTTTCCACATAAACGTATCGTGAGGCATACGGTTGTACTGATTCCAACTGATCTTTGTGGTCATAAACGTGTTGATTCCGGCTTTTTTCAAGATCTGCGGAAGCGCCCACGAATATCCGAATACATCCGGAAGCCACAGATACTCCACATCTCTGTCAAACTCGTCTTTAATGAATTTGCTGCCGATCAGAATCTGTCTGGTAAGGGATTCCCCGCTTGTCAGGTTGCAGTCGGCTTCCACCCACATGCCGCCGTCGGCTTCCCATCGTCCTTCCTTTACTCTTTTCCTGATATTTTCATAGATATCCGGAAACTCTTCTTTCATATATTCATAAAGCTGGGGCTGTGTCTGCAGGAAAATATATTCCGGATACATTTCCATCAGACGAAATACCGTTGAAAACGAGCGGGAGCACTTTTCCCTTGTATGCTTAAGCCTCCAGAGCCACGCCACATCAATATGGGTATGTCCCACGCAGTATACGTTAATCATGGAATTCTTATCCATTGAATCGATGCTTCTGTTCAGCTCATCGTCCGCCTGATGAACCGATTCATAGAAGCCCTCGCTTCCCGGATAAGACCAGTCGATACAGTGGCACGCACTGTCAAGCGCCCTCCGAAGTTCATGCCGGACCGGACTTGACTCGTCAAGCTCTTCTATCGTCTGTCTCACCATAGACGCCATATAGTAGAAATCATCAACCTTCTCATCCAGCCACGCCAGATCAGCCCGGGCAATCCGATGCTCCTGCTCCGTCGGGATTCCGCCGCCCTCAAGACCTGACCACAGACGAAAAGTAACGTCCACGTCCCTGCCGCAGAGAGAATCCTCAAAAAACACCTCTTTGTGGTTAACGTCTACTCCCTGGTACATGCTCCCGTTCACATAAATCATGGATTCAAAGCCGGAATTATTTCCTCCTCCGGTATTACCGAAATCAAAGATACCAACCGTCTTCTTCCCTTTCCATTCCGCGGGAATCTGTATATTCTTATGCAGCCAGAGAAAACGGTCACGCCCTTTCCATGTCTGTCCCACTTCCAAAGTCTCGCATTCCCGGAATGCCGGAATCGCCGGATTCACCACTCCCTGATGATCCTCTGTCGCCTCAAAGCTTTTCAATCCTATAATATCCCTGTATCTATACTGTTCAATCTCGCTGATACGTCTTTCTAATTTTCTGTCCGTCAAAAACATAACCCGACCTCCTTCTTATAATCATATTGTATTATGCCGGATAAACTATATCAATTCAAAGAATTCTAGTTTTGATGCACATTATTCATATCTTTAGCATTTCACACGATATCCGCAATAATTAAGCGTCAGCTCGCTGAACATGGCGTTTGCCCATGAAAACCATTCCCGTGTATAGCGTGTATCGTCGTCTGCATGGAAGCCTTCGTGCATAAGCTTTGCGCCGCCGTCGGTTTCGGCAAGCTTCCTAAGGATCTCTAATTTCTTTTCTCTTGACTGTGCGGTCAGACCTTCCATAGCCAGGGCGATGTGCCAGATATATTTCGACGGCGTATGGGGACTTCCGATGCCGGCCGCCTTGCTTCCCTCATAATAATACGGATTCGCTTCGCTTAGGATAAACCTTCTTGTATTCCCGGCCGTCTCTTTATCTTTTCCTTCATATCCAAGATAATCCATGGAAAGCAGGCTCGGAACATTGGCGTCGTCCATCAGATTGTACTGTCCGTATCCGTCCGTCTCGTACGCATACACGTCTCCGAACTCCTCCGTCCTGGTAATCCCGTAAGATTCTATTCCTTCATAGATTTCTTTTCTTAAAGCTTCCGCCTCGTCCCTCAGCCTCCTGACACGCAAAATTTCTTCCGCTATTTCTGCCAGATATCCGAGTACGACAACCGCGAACATGTTAGACGGCACAAGATACCCATATGTACACGCGTCGTCACTGGGCCGGAATCCTGACCAGGTCATGCCGATTCCCGATCTTACCAGGGCTCCTCTGCCGTCTCTTGAAAGTGTATCCGTATAATAGGTATTCCGCCGTATAAAGCGATAGCGGGACCTCTCCTCGTGATACTGTTCTGTACGGAAAACTTTCAGGATCTTTTCTGCTCCCGCCTTAAAAACTCCGTCAAAATGATCCGTTCGCCCGGTATTCTTCCAGATCAGGTATGCGAATTGTAACGGATAACAAAGAGAATCTACTTCGTACTTGCGCTCCCACACCCATCCGTTCATCTCTGTATCGTCATGTTCCCAGCAGTTTCCGTTGTTTTGCTCATTGAACGCATTCGCATATGGGTCGATCTGAATATACATAAACTGCCGCTTCGATAACCCAGTCAGGATATCTGCAATCTCAGGCTCGTCTTTCGCCGGGATCAGATACGGCCGAAGCTGAGCTACGGAGTCTCTTAGCCACATTGCCGGAATATCTCCCGTAATTACATACGTTGTTTTATCCGGCATGGTTTTCACCGTGGTATCCAGCGTATGTGTATAGCAGTTTTTGAATATCTCAAAGAGCCTTGGTTCATCTTTTAGTTCGTCTTTCACTGATTGAAGTAAATTCTCAATCGAATTGTACTGGTGGTTCTGCGCCATATATGCTTCCTCCGAATTTCCTCCGCCTGTACGATCTCAGTCCAACAGGTGAAATTTTTTGAATTGTATCATAATCTATGCCGGAGGTACAATAGACTTTTGATTACAGAAAGAATATGTCCATTAAACCTAAAATAATTATGGTAATTATTAAAGATACATCTGCAGGCAGTAAAAAAATGAATTAAAAGAAATTCCAGAACAGTTCGATACACGCGCTTACGATTGCACTTATGGGTGCTTCACCAGTGTGCTGACCGAATTATATCTGGCGAAACTCCGCAGAATATTCGCTCATCTGCAAGGCGGATTTTCGACGGCGTAGCGGTG
>CAJUFA010000044.1 GCA_910585725.1 uncultured Dorea sp.
GGAGTAATTAAGCAGGTACATGACGATTATTTTAAGAATCGTAAAAAATAGTGGAGTTTTAGCAGGTCCGATTGTAAAAATTGAATAAAGAAAAAAACGCTGTACGGTGATTGCCGCACAGCGTTTTTTGTGTGTAAAAATGCGTGCGAAAGAAAATTCTCTGTGAATAATAGATAAAATTTATTTGTGATTTTTGTATAAAAAGCAAATTGCGTTCACGTGCACACTGTGATATTATATACATATCAAATAAATAAAAGGACTGTGCGGGGCGGGCGCAGCCTGAATGGAGGAATCATTTTATGAAGCAGGGAGGAATACCTGAATTATTGAATTTTAGACAGCGGGGAAGGGATATGAATGAATTCATAAAAGTACCGCTGGGGGAGAAGCTGTCCTATTGCTTTGGTGATCCGGCATTGACGCTGATGTATACCATGACGACGACGCTGTTGATTTATTTCTATACGAATGTGGTGGGAATATCGGCAGGCGCGGTAGGAATGATCATGCTGCTGTCGAGAGTGTTTGACGGATTCTCGGATGTATTGATGGGAACGATTATTGACAGGACGCATTCCAAGTACGGAAAGGCCCGTATCTGGATTCTGCGGTTGGCAGTACCGTACGCATTGGCTGCAATTCTGCTGTTTACCATGCCGCCTATGGGAGATACCGGAAAGGTAGTCTATGCATTTGTAACCTACAATATTATGAATACCGTCGTCTACACGGCGATCAGCCAGCCTTTCCATGCGCTGGGGTCGCTGATGAGCCGGGATCGCAGAGAAAGGGATGTGATCTGTAATATCCGTATGGTATTATCGATTACGGCAAGTATGATTATTACGGCTTTTACCCTTCCGCTGATTAATATGACGGCAAAGCTGATTCAGAATCAGCAGGCGGCATGGATTCTCGTGACGGCAGTCTATGCAGGGATCTCCGTATTCGTTCTTCTGAATACCTATGTGAACTGTACAGAGCGTGTACAGGCGGCGAAGAAGGAAGACGCGAAGGAAAATATTCCGTTCTGGACGGCCTTTAAAGCAACGGTGACGAACCGGTATTTCCTGATTGCGCTCGGGCTGATGGTATTCTATACGGCTTACCAGATTATTATAGGAACGGATCTTACTTATTACTGCCAGTATGTGCTGAATGATGTGGATCTGGTTATGCCGCTGTCAGCTTCGGAGAAGATAGCCACCATTGTGGGAATCGCCATGCTTCCGAAGCTTCTGCCCAAATACGGCAAACGCAGCCTGATCTGTACCGGGTGTCTGCTGGGGATTGCGGGACAGCTTCTGTTCCTGCTGAATATTACCAGTGTTCCCTTAGGAATGCTTACCTGCATCATGAGAGGAATCGGAATTGCTCCGTTCTATGGAGTGCAGTACTCACTGCCCAGCGACGCCATCGAATATGGTCATTGGAAAACAGGCGTCAGAGTAGAAGGTCTGATGTTCTCATCCATGAGTATGGGGCAGAAGGCGGGTTCCGGATTTACCTCCGCAATTATGGGAGCGATTTTATCCATGGCGGCTTTTGACGGACTGAAGGCTACTGCGGCGGAACAGACGGCGGAAGCGATATCCGTAATCAAAGGGTTTTACCTGTATGTGCCCATCGCGCTTTGGGCGGTTATGTTTCTGATCGCAGCCTGCTATCAGCTGGACAAGATGTACGACCGGATGATGCAGGAGCTGATTATGAGAGAAAACGGCGAAGAAGAAAAGGCTGTTCGGCAGGCGGTACAGGATAAGGAGCAGGATCAGGAGGAGTATAAGGCGGAGAGCAACCGGATCAATATTGCGATCGGGCGCGTATACGGAAGCAGCGGGCGTCAGATTGCGGATAAGCTGGCGGAAGAACTTGGCTGCAGAGTATATGACAGGCAGATTATCTACCTTCTGGCGGAAAAGCTCGGACTGGAAGGTGCGGAAGCAGGGCAGCTGCAGAGTTATATGGATTCTTATATGGCAAAGGACGACGTGGTATTCGCCCCTTATGCATATATGACGGCCGGTACGGCGGGAGAGATGACGGCGGCGGAGATGTTTGCTTCTCAGAGCAGGCTGATACGCAGATTTGCGCAGGAAAAGCCGGGAGTTTTCCTGGGAAGGTGCGCCAATTATGTATTAAAGGATATGCCTCATACCTATTCTTTCTATTTGTATGCGGATGATGATTACCGAAGGAAGGAGGGGAGAGAATACTATCAGGGCGAGAGTCTGGAAGAATTAAAGGCAAGAGACGAGCAGAGGAACATATATTACCGGCAATTTACCGGGACGAGAAGAGACGATCCCCAGTACTATGATATGGAGATTAATGTAGGAAAGACCGGAATTGACGGTGCGGTGCAGATAATAGTTGATTATGTTACAAGGAGGGAAAACAGATGTTAGATAAGAATAAAGTAAAACTTGGAATCGCCCCGATTGCGTGGACGAATGACGATATGCCGGATCTCGGAGGAGAAAATACCTTTGAGCAGTGCGTCAGCGAGATGGCGCTGGCGGGATTTACCGGATCTGAGGTAGGAGGAAAATACCCGGCGGACCCGGCGGTACTAAAGCCGGCGTTGGATATCCGCGGGATTCAGATCTGTAATCAGTGGTTTTCTTCTTTCCTGATTTCAAGACCTTATGAGGAGACAGAAGCGGAATTTGAAAAGGCGACGGATTTCCTCAGAGAAATGGGGGCAAAGGTGATCGGAGTATCTGAGCAGAGTTATAGTATTCAGGGGAAGACAGACCAGCCCGTATGGGAAGGAAAATATGTGATGAACGACGAAGAGTGGAAGCTTTTGACGGACGGTCTGAACCGTCTGGGAAAAATTGCGAAAGACAAAGGAATGACGCTGACATTCCATCACCATATGGGTACTGTGGTTCAGACGGAAGAAGAAATCGACCGTTTTATGGATATGGTGGATCCGGAGCTGGTATATCTGTTGTTTGACAGCGGGCATTTATCTTTTGCCGGAATCGATCCGGAGAAGGTGCTGCGCAGATATGTAGGGCGGGTAAGGCATGTTCATCTGAAGGATATCCGCAAAGAAATGGTGGAGAGGTCCCGCAGGGAGAGATGGAGTTTCTTAAAAGGAGTCAGAGAAGGCGTATTTACGGTTCCGGGAGACGGAGATGTGGATTTTGAGCCTATTTTTGAGATTCTTAACGAGGCGTGTTATGAGGGATATGTGGTAGTGGAGGCAGAGCAGGATCCTGCGAAGGCGAATCCCTATGCATATGCATTGAAGGCAAGAAAATACATAGCAGAAAAAACAGGTTTATAGAATCTCTGTTTATTCAGGCTTCTGTTTGCTGTATGCCGGCATAATTTATTTGATGCAAATAGCACGCATGGTATTGCGTGCTATTTGTGCGTGTGGTAATATATAGATAAAAGACAGAAGTGTTCTGGGAAAGCAAAGAGGAAATAAGATGGCAGTTACAATTCAACAGATAGCGGAAGCGGCGGGAGTATCAAGGGGAACAGTAGACCGGGCGCTGAACAACAGGGGGAGAATCAACCCGCAGGTGGCTGAAGAGATTCGGAAGACGGCTGAAGAATTAGGGTATGTTCCAAAGCAGAGAAGAAAGAAAAAAGAGGGGAATATAAAAATCGGCGTGGTGACCCTGCTTGCCAAATCTTCTTTCATGCTGGAGGTCAGCAGAGGAATTCGGGACGCCGCTGGACAGTTAAAAGACCGGGGAATAGAACTGGTACTAAAGGAGTGCCTGTCGGTGGACGAGAACGAGCAGCTTACGGCGATTGAAGCGCTGGAGGCGGAAGGAATCGACGGATTGGCTCTGATGCCTGTGGATTGTGAAGGGATCCGTGTGAAGATAAATCAGATGATCGAACAGAAGAATATTCCGGTGATTACCTTTAATTCGGATATAGTGGGAACCGCAAGGAGCTGTTTTGTGGGCATGGATAACCGGAAAAGCGGGCGTGCGGCGGCGGGTCTCATGGGCATGCTGACCCAGGGCAGGGGCAAGGTACTGGTGATTACGGGATATTTCGGCAATAATGTGAATAATACAAGAGTAGGCGGTTTTGTGGAGGAATTGAAGGTTTCTTATCCGAATCTTGAGCTTGCCGGGGTACAGGGGAGTTTTGACAATGCGGACGAGGTGGAAAAGATCGTAATTAATACCATTCAGACCGTCCCTTCTATTAACGGTATTTTTGTGGTGTCCGGGGGACAGCAGGGGTTGGAAAGGGCATATAAGAAGCTGGAGCTTGAGAAAAGGCCGTATACTATTATTTATGACCTGACGCCCAGGAACCGAAGGCTTTTGAGACAGGGCGTGGCAGATTTCCTGATTGATCAGAACGGATATGTACAGGGGCAGCAGCCTCCGATCCTTCTGGCGGATATGCTGACGAAAAAGCTGAAGATCGAGGAGGAATACCGCTATACGGATATTGATATTAAGACAAAGCATACGCTGCCGGAAGAAGAGACGGGCAGCCTCTGAAAAAATAAGGTAAAAAATAGATAAAAAGGGCTTGAGTATTTCAGAAAAGCGTGCTATTATTTGTATGTGGAATAACACACAAAAAGCACGCAAATACAAAACAAAAAGCACGCAGCGTGCAGGAACAGATATAATGCTGATGTATTGGATATAAAGGAGAGGAATCTTATGGCAAGAGAATTTATTGTACCGGGACAGATTATCACAGGGGCCGGCGCTCTCGATATGGCCGAGGCTATATTGGGGCGGTTCGGAAAGAAAGCAATGATTGTAACGGATCAGGTAATGATTGATCTGGGAAATTGTGCGAAGGTCGAGGCTGTGCTTAAGAATCAGGGGGTTGAGTATACCATTTTTTCTGAGGTCGCAGGCGAGCCGACGGATACGATGATTGAAAAGGGACTGCGGCAATACCAGGAAGAAGGATGCGACTTTTTAGTGGCGCTTGGAGGCGGAAGCCCCATCGACTCTATGAAAGCGATAGGCTCTTTGGTGAAAAACGGCGGAAATATCTCGGATTATATGGGAAAGATCATTGATGTTGAGATGCCTCCGATGGCGGCGATCCCCACGACTGCCGGAACCGGTTCAGAGGCGACGCAGTTTACGATTATTACAGACACGAAGAAAGACATTAAGATGCTGTTAAAAGGCAAGGTTCTGATGCCGACGCTGGCAATCAGTGATCCGCAGTTTACGATGACCGCGCCGCCGAAGATTACAGCGGCAACGGGACTGGACGCGCTGTGCCATGCGGTAGAAGCATATACTTCCAATAAGGCCCAGACTCTGTCGGATACATTTGCTTTGTCTGCGGTAAAGAGAATCTTTAAGTATCTGCCGACGGCGTTTCATGACGGGAAGAATGAAGAGGCAAGGATTCAGATGTCGGTTGCGGCGTTGGAGGCGGGAACGGCCTTTAATAATGCGTCCGTCACCCTGATCCACGGCATGAGCCGCCCGATCGGAGCGCTGTTCCATGTGGCACACGGCCTGTCAAACGCCATGCTGATGAAAGAGTGCTTAAGCTATGCTTTAAGCGGCGCTTACGACCGTTTTGCAGAATTGGGAAGAAGCATCGGCGCCGCGTCGTTAGAGGACGGCGATAAAGAAGCCAGCGAGAAATTCCTCGCGGCAGTCATAGAATTGACTGAGGGACTGGAGACCCCCACGCTGGCAGAGTTCGGTATTGATAAGGACGCATTCTTCCAGGTGATCGAGAAGATGGCTTTTGACGCGATGGAGAGCGGAAGCCCGCAGAATACAAGGCGTGCGGTTACCCAGGCGGATGTGGAACAGATGTATCGGAACTTATGGTAAAAGAGATGAAGCTTACGAAAACACAGAGAAAACAACGAATGTTAATGATGGTATTCGGCGCTTTTGCGATATTCTTTACCGGTTATCCTCATGTATGGTCGATTTATCAGCCGTACGTGATGGAGCAGGCGGGTTGGACACAGGGACAGGCATCCATGTGCTTTTATCTGGTACTTTGTACCTTCGTGTTCGGGAATATCATCGGAGGAAGGATTCAGGATCAGAGGAATCCCAGGGCGGTAGTGTTCATCGGGGGCGGAATATTTGCGGCGGGAATACTTCTGTCTGCGGTTCTGATTATGCCGTCGCCGATACCGATCTATCTGACCTACGGCGTAATGCAGGGGGTTGGTCAGGGTATGATCTATACTACGATTATTTCCACGGCTCAGAAATGGTTTCCGGGCCGCAGCGGGTTTGCGTCGGGAGTTGTAGTGACGGCGAACGGGCTGTGCGGCTTCTTCCTGGCGCCCGTCAGCCGAAGCCTGTTAGAGGCGGGAGGAGTTAGAACGGCGTTTCTTGTAATCGGTTCCGTCATTGCGGTATCCTGGATTTTATGCAGCGTCTTCTTTTTTGTGCCGGATGAGGAGTGGAGAAAAGCGGAGGAAGCAAAGCTTGCCGGGACTTCCGGGAGCACGGCGGTTCCGTCCCGGAGACAGTATAGTTCTTCGGAGATGATGCATACCAGATGCTTTTATCTGCTGCTTGCGACAATGCTGTTTGGGTTGATCTCCTACTTTATGATGTCGCCGGTATCGCAGACTTACCAGATAGAAATGGGAATTCCGGCGTCTGTCGCCGTAAGCGCGGTGATGTTCGGTTCCGTCATGAACGCCGGAACAAGGCTGATATTGCCGACGCTGGCGGATAAGGCGGGAAGAAGTGTCTGTATCAAAGGAGTTCTGGCGGTGTCGGTTCTGGCTATGCTTGCTTTAAGTATTTCTCGTTCTTATGCGGTTACCGCCGCAATAATCGTGATGTATGGCTGTTACGGCGGAATCATGGGCAGCTTTCCTTCTTTTACAAGCTCCGTATTCGGGCTGAAACATGCGGGGGAGAATTACGGGTACGTGATGTTCGGGATTGTAATAGCAACCTTCGGGGCGCCTGTCATTACGGGCGCGGTCATGGGAAGAGGATATGGTATGCGGGCAGTATTTGTAATCGGCGCAGTATTTGCGGTGTTTGCTTTTATATGCATGATGTTACTCGGAAAAGAATTGAAGAAAATGGATGTACAGGAGGAGAAAAATGGCGTTAGTAACAATGAAATCGCTGCTCATGCAGGCCGGTAATGAGCATAGAGGCGTAGGAGCGTTTAGCGTTGGCAACATGGAGATGGTAAAGGGAGCAGTCAGGGCGGCGGAAGAGGCGGATACGCCGATTATCCTTCAAATAGCGGAAGTAAGGCTGGCACATTCGCCTCTTGAGTTGATGGGACCGATGATGGTACAGGCGGCAAAGGAGGCAAAAGTAGACGTTGCAGTTCATCTGGACCATGGTCTTACGGAGGAAACGGTAAAGAAAGCGTTGGAATTGGGATTCACTTCGGTTATGTATGACAGCTCTACCTATCCCTTTGAAGAGAACATAGAGCGTACAAAGGAAATTGTAAAGCTCGCAGGAATCTATGGGGCGACGGTAGAGGCGGAACTTGGACTGGTGGGCGGAAGCGAGGACGGAAGCTGCGATCATGGAATCCGCTGTACGGACCCGGAGGATGCAAAGATCTTTTGCGACCGCACAGGGGTGGATGCGCTGGCAGTGGCTATCGGAAACGCTCATGGAAATTATCCTGTAGCGCCGACGCTCGCTTTTGACGTGCTGGAAGAGATTCAGAAGAGGACGGAAACGCCTCTGGTTCTTCATGGCGGGAGCGGAATTACAGACGCAGATTTCAGGCGCGCTATAAGTCTTGGAATTGTCAAGGTTAATATTGCGACGGCAAGCTTTAACCAACTGACGAAAAGGGTTGAGGAATATTTTCGGACAGAAGGAGAGCATAATTATTTTAAGCTGAATGAAGCGATGGTGCAGGGAACATATGAGAATGTGCGTCATCATATTGAAGTGTTTAACTGCAGGAAAGACTTGGAATGCATATATAAATTATAAGGTTTTCAACCTGTTTTTATCACACAGGCAGTTCGAAAACGCCCCTTCCCCTAAGCAGACCGGACGGCGCTCAGGAGAAGGGGCGTTAATATTTATGATTTCCATAGAATCTCATCTTGCATGATTCATGTTATGTCAGGTTACCAGTTCTCTTTTAAGAAATGCACGATATCCTGCGCCCTGGGCGGGCATCCCGGCAGATGTTTCCGGAAGTTTTTGGTACAGTTTCCGACGCCGATTTCGCCGGATACGTCTTTCCACCCCTGGCCGATACAGATCTTCTCCCTTTTTCCAGGGGATATCTTCTGGTTTTCCAGACGTTCTAGGGCATAGATGAGAGAACCGCAGCAGGCGCTGCAGGCATCCTCAGCATCGATATATTTTTCCAGTTTACGGATCCGGCCGGAAGGACGCATATCGGGAAGCGCCCCGGAGGGCTGATTCAGAAGAATGAGCTCCGCATGGGCCATATCGGCGCTTCCCACGCCGAGCTCTTCGGCGATCCGGATATAAGGGACGTCGTCCGGGGAATAGCCGATGCATTCGCAGACATAGGCGTCGCAGAGTACGGGATCTAAGCAGGCAAAGATACGGTTCATGACAACCGGGTTTCCGCCTTCTTCGAAGTTCAGATCTCCGCAGATATTATCCGCCAGGATAAGCTGGGGAGGCAGGACGGTATTGAGATGCGCAATGGGCTTATGCAGTCCCAGCGTATGGAAACGGCGTTTTTCGCTGTTGGGGATGACTCCCTTTGCATTCTTCAGAGCGCAGGTGATCTTCGTCTGGCAATGCCCCTTAAGGACGGGCAGATTGATAAGAAAATCCGTCTTTGCCACCTGGCTGCAGACATGAAGCCGCATGCCCCGGGCGTCGCACTGATAAGAGGTATCCTTTTGCAGATCGATAAAAGGAACCCTGTATCTTCGGCATATCTCTTCAACGCCGGAGACTTTCACGGCCTGACTGGTACGGGCGCCGGCCCATGCGCCCTCCATGACGCATACATTGGAGAAATGATGTTCTTTCAGGTAGCGGAGGACGCCTTCCACCAGTTCCGGATGTGTGATTGCGCCGTTATCGGCGGTGTCCGGCTGGAGAAGATTCGGTTTGAGGGCAACCCGTTTGTTCTGGTTTCCGATGACGTCGCATAGATGAATCGCGTCTAAAAGTTCGGCCGTCATACGGAGGTAATCGGTTCCGTGGATCATTACGATTTGATTTTTATTCATTAGGCACCTCTTTTCTATATCAGAAAATATTTCCATTACAGCGTGTTTCTATGTACTTAGTGTAATTTGCGTATCAGAAAAAGTCAACGTTGTCCGCCGGAAAAAAGAATGTTCCGGTATTTTTGCGGAGTGATATCGTTTTCCTTCCTGAATGCCCTGATAAAGTGCGTACTGCTGGTAAAACCGCACTCGTCGGCGATTTGCTGTATGCTCATTGAAGTTTCAAGAAGCAGCGCCTTAGCCCTGCGCAGCCTGAGGGCAAGGAGGTATTGATGGGGAGAAGAATCCGTATGTCTTTTAAATAGTTTGGAGAAATACCGGGGATTCAGAGCCAGATATCCGGCGATATCCGCAACAGAGATATTCTCCCGATAATGCGTTGTCATATATCGGATGGCGCCTGTCACCGCGGAGGGCTCGTTTCTTTTCTCAATTCCGGCCAGAAGCCCTAATATATTGTGTATCAAAAACGAAAGTTTATGTTCGTTCCCATGATCCGTCTTTAATTCCTCCAGAATAGAATCAAATGGAAGAAACAACTCGTGCTGACCGGCGAAGCAGACGCCGTGCTGCTGACCGGTCAGATAATCAAAGTAGGACTGAGCCGAGCATCCGTCAAAATGGAACCATTGGAAGGAAGTGGTTTCCCGGATCCAGTAACTGTGCTTCTGTTTACAATCCAGGAAGATGATGCTTCCCGCCTCGGCGCAAATGGTATCTTCTCCAAAACGGACGTAGAATTTCCCTTCCAGAACCCGTACCAGAAGAAATGTATGATAATATTCCCGGTTAACGCGATAGGGAAAAGTACAGGTATACAGGCCGCCAAAATGTATATAATAAAGATTTTTTCTGGCGAAATCAGAGGGTGAATGAAAGTAGATTCCCTCCCTGTTGAGGATTCCGGTCTCGTCTTTTCTAGGCTTCAGTTCTTGATAATCCATAGCTCCTCCCGCAAGATGACAAAATGTATATAAATGGTGATTTATTGAAGATGATTATACAGGAAATCCGCTGTACAATCAATAAAACGAATATGAAAGGAGACAGAAATTATGGGTATGAATATTTGCGGCGCTCCCTGCTGCTGGGGAGTGGATGATGTGAAGAATCCTTACCTGCCGCCATGGCAGAATGTTTTGAAAGAGGCGGGAGAGGCAGGATACCGGGCGATAGAACTGGGACCTTACGGTTATCTGCCCATTGACATTGAAGCGGTATCGGGAGAACTGAAAAAGAACGGGTTGTCTATTGTGGCGGGTACGATTTTCGACGATCTGGTGGACGAGGCAAATTATGAGAATCTCCTTAGACAGACGGATGACATCTGTTCTCTGATTACGAAGCTTCCGCCTCTGCCGGTACATGAGGGACAGCACTACCCGACTCCGTATATGACGATCATGGACTGGGGGCATGACGAGAGAGATTATGCCGCGGGCCATTCTGACAGAGCGCCCAGGCTTTCCGGGGAAGATTGGAAAATGATGATGGATCATATCAAAGGGATCTGTAAAAAAGCGGCGGGATACGGCGTGCGTCCGGTGATCCATCCCCATGCAGGAGGTTATATCGAATTTGCGGATGAGATCGAAGCGCTTTTGACGGACATACCCTACGAGCTCGCGGGGCTCTGTCTGGATACGGGACATCTGTATTATTCGGGGATGGATCCGGCTGCCTGGCTGAAAAAATGTGCGGCAAATCTGGATTACGTTCATTTTAAGGATGTGGACGAGCAGATATATCAGGAAGTCCTTGGTGAGAAGATTCGTTTCTTCGAAGGATGCGGGAGGGGTGCAATGTGTCCCATCGGCAAAGGAACTCTTGATTATCCCGGAATCAAAGCGGCCCTGGAGGAGATCGGATACAGCGGATATATTACCATTGAGCAGGAGAGAGATCCGCGGAATTCCGGTACAAGTTTGAGAGATGTGAAGGCAAGCGTGACATATCTAAAGAGCGTAGGATATGAGATATAAGATATAAGATATAAGAAAGCAGATGGAGTTCTGAACAGGAGTGCCCTGAGGCATATGGCAGGACGGTAGCTATGCGAAAGGGCAGGCTGTAAAATGTGCGGAAAACTACAGAAGATTACAGATTATAGAATATAGAAACAGAGAGGTAAAGTTTATGTATTATGGAGAGAAGAGAATTGAGAAGCCAATCCGCTGGGCGATGGTAGGCGGAGGAAAAGGAAGCCAGATCGGATATATCCACCGTTCGGCGGCGACGAGAGATTTTAATTTTGAGCTTGTTGCCGGAGCATTTGATATTAATCCGGAGAGAGGGAAAGAATTCGGAAAGATGCTTCATGTAGCGGAAGACAGATGTTATCCGGATTATAAAACGATGTTTGGAGAAGAAGCAAAACGTCCGGACGGAATCCAGGCCGTGTCCGTAGCGACTCCGAACGGGACGCATTTTGAGATTACAAAAGCAGCGCTTCTTGCAGGTCTTCATGTGGTGTGCGAGAAACCGTTATGCTTTACCACAGAAGAAGCGGAAGAATTGGAAGAACTGGCTAAGAAGCAGAATAAGATCGTAGGCGTTACTTACGGTTACGCCGGACATCAGATGATCCAGGAAGGTAAGAAATTGATTGAAAAAGGCGCCCTGGGTAAGATCCGCATCGTGAATATGCAGTTTTCCCACGGTTTCCATAATGTGGCGGTGGAGAAGAATACGGCTTCCACGAAATGGAGGGTGGATCCGAAAGTCGCAGGCCCTTCTTATGTGTTAGGCGACGTAGGAACTCATCCGCTCTATCTGTCCGAGATCATGATGCCGGATATGAAGATTAAGCGTCTGATGTGCAGTCGTCAGTCGTTCGTGGAATCCAGAGCGCCTCTCGAGGATAATGCCATGACGATTATGGAATATGATAACGGCGCGATAGGCTATGTGTGGTCCTGCTGTGTAAACTGCGGTTCCATGCATGGACAGAAGATCCGTGTGATCGGCGAGAAGGCGTCTATTGAGTGGTGGGATGAACGGCCGAACCAGCTTACTTTTGAAGTACAGGGAGAACCTGTACGCATCCTGGAGCGGGGAATGGGGTATCTGGATGAATCTTCAGTGGAAGAAGACCGCATCGGGGGAGGCCATCCCGAAGGGCTGTTCGAGGCATGGAGTAATCTGTACGGCCGCTTTGCCCGGGCAATGGACGCGTCCGACAAGGGCGAAGAGATAACGTTTTGGTATCCGAATATCAATGCCGGAGTCCAGGGAGTTCGCTGGGTAGAGAACTGCGTGCGCTCCGCGGATAACGGCGCCGTGTGGGTGGATTATCAATAGTCTGAAGTAAGCTTTTTAAAGAGCCTTGACAGGGGTTGTCACAGTGGCAGACGCGGCGTTTGGATTTATACGCTGGATGGTATTCCCATTTCATTTTTGGGCATACAAATTTCATGGTTGGGATTTTGCTTTTTAAATGAGATTTACTTCCTTCTCTTTTCAGGGGGAGTGTCGGATCATGTGGACAGCATGGAATACCGTTTTCATTGAAGGTATACCCCTCCTTCATGGAAAGTTTGACACGCAAGGGTATAAAGGCTTTTTCAAATCCGATGTCTCCAAGAAGGGCTTTATAGATTTCGATGGTATCAAACGCTGCATCTCCGAGAAAAGTTTTGGGATTGATGAGTGGATGCTTTAGGAAAAAGTCGATTAAAACCGGAAGGAGCGCTTTTGAGTCAGCAAGCGATTTGTCTTCATCCGGAGAACCGCATTTTTTCTCGATCACGATATCAGGGTGTGCATTTAAAAAGTCCTTGTTGAAAAAAGTGATGTCACGAACAATGCCGAGACCATTGGTAATGATACCGAATTTGTAGGCATAGCAGAAATGTCCATTGACATACATCTGCTGGATTGCCTGGTTAGCGGCAGCATGTGAGGGCATAGAGCCATAGGCGGCTTTGTATGGGTCATAATTCTTATCAAAGTTGTGAGCTTTGGCAAAAACTTTCAGCTGCTTGATGATACGGTTTGCGTATTTGGGATTGTTTTCAGCAACCCTAGCTTCAATGCCGGATGTATCAAAGATAGACATGGCAGCCAAATGAGGATCAATTTTCTGGCAAATCGGTTCGGTCAGGTCAACAAGATGGTCGAACATGGATTGTAAGTCCGGTAAGAAATCTTGCCGGAAGCTTGCTTATGTGTTATCATAAGAATATATCTCCTTTCAGGTGGATGGTGGATTAGTTTCTGGACAATTCTATTTTACCATAAACCTTGAGGAGATATTTTATTTTAGAAACGAAAAAATACCGTATTTATACGGTTTGTGGTGTTTCGCAAACACCTAAATGATGCTTTGCGCAAGGAGATAATTAATGTGAGTACGATAGAGCAGATTAAGTTTGAAGGAATGAGGGAAGAATTAACGGAGGAATTGCGAAGATACGGAACAGATACCATGTATTGACTCCTGTGCTTTGCTATGTTATACTTTACAAAATTAAATAGATAATAGTCTGCCACCGGGTAGAGAAGCAAAAGCATTCGTTACACATCGTTAGGTCGTTGAAGATGTGTGGACGGGTGCTTTTTATTAGGAGGTAATTATATGTATGCAAAAGAACGAAAAACAATATTTGGTTATTTCACAAAAGGGGAGATAGCATTATGGTGTGTATCAACGATCCTGATTACAGTATCCTTTTTTATATTTGACAGAGAAAATTATTTAACACTTGCCGCCTCTTTGATTGGTATAACATCACTGATCTTTAATGCAAAGGGGAATCCGTTCGGACAATTTCTTATGGTTATATTCAGCATACTATATGGCGTCATTTCTTATACATTCGCCTATTATGGAGAGATGATAACCTACTTGGGAATGACTGCGCCAATGGCTGTTTTTGCATTGATTTCATGGTTGAAAAATCCATATAACGGAAATAAGGCAGAAGTAAAAGTGAATAGGCTAAAATTTAAAGAAATTATTTTTATGATGCTATTGACAGCAGTTATTACGATTATATTTTATTATGTTTTGGCAGCTTTTCATACGGCAAACCTAATACCAAGTACTATATCTGTCACAACAAGCTTTCTTGCGGTATATTTAACGTTTAGAAGGAGTGCGTTTTATGCAGTCGGTTATGCCGCAAACGATATTGTACTAATTATATTATGGATATTGGCAGCGATTTCTAATATATCATATTTATCTGTCGCGATTTGTTTTGTCATGTTTTTAGTAAATGATATTTATGGATTTATCAATTGGTCAAGGATGCAGAAACGCCAAGAAGCTTTAGAATAATATCCGGAAGTTCTGCTAATGCTTTCTCGACTGGCTCTTTTTCTCTATGTTCCTGTTTGGGCATCATTGCCAGTCATCCTCCGCCGCCTGCGCCAATACCGCCGCTCCTAATAAAGTCTGCCTAGGGCAGAAAATCAAATTTTGTTCCGGCATGGATTGGTTTTGATTGATAAAGCGCCCTTTTTTTGCTATGATAAATTGTGAAAATAGTTGTTTCGTTACAACATTATAACGGAAGCTATATAGGAGGGATGATATGCTTGATACGATACCTAACGAAGAAAAAATGACAGATTTAGTCGGGGAAGCACTATATGATGTATGGGATAAGTTATGTGCTTTAATTGATGAAAAATATGATATGGAGCGTACGTGGAATAAAGGCGGTAAAGCATGGACATATGAATATAAATACCGCAGAGGCGGTAAAACTCTATGCGCATTATATGCAAGAGAGAACTGTGTAGGATTTATGGTAATATTAGGGAAAGAAGAACGCTTAAAATTTGAAAAAGACAGAGCAAATTATTCAAAGGAAGTTCAAAAAATTTATGATGAAACTCAAACTTATCATGACGGGAAATGGATGATGTTCGAGCCAGTAGACGCTGCTTTGTTTGATGATTTTATCAGACTGCTGAGAATTAAAAGGAAACCGAATAGAAAATTAATTAATAACTTTGATTTCTGTTAAATTGTTAAATTATCTTTAGACTTTTTCTGCATTGTGATATAGATTATATATGGTTTTATCTTGATTTATAGGTAACTTGTTGCTATAATTAAATAGGAAACGAGTTACCTATAAGGAGGATCGGATGAATTTAAATGAGTTGATTACAAGATTTTCAAGTTCCACAGAAAACCAGGAAAAGGCTATTTTCAGCACATTGTTTATTGCTGGAAACAAGCTGCAAACAATTTTTGATAATCGTATTCCAGAGGTATCGTTAAAGCAGTTTATGTTACTGTCCATAGTCAGACAGTCAAAGGAACAGTTAACATTTACCCAATTAGGAAATTTGCTGGGCTGTTCAAGACAGAATATCAAAAAATTAGCGGATGTTTTGATGAAAAAAGGATTTATCACAATTCAACAAAGTCCACATGATACAAGAGCCATGTATATCCGTCCCACAGAAAAAGTGAGCAACTATTTTGCAGATGACTTTTTAAAATATCAAGAGGAATTGAAATGTCTTTTTGAAGTATATACAGACGAAGAGATTGAAACTCTTTTCATTCTTTTATCAAAACTGTATGCAGGAATAGAAAATCTGGAAAAGAAGGCTGCCAATTGAAAAGATAAGGAGATTAAGACCAATGAAAGCAATAGTAATCTATCATTCACAAACAGGATTTACAAAGCGTTATGCCGAGTGGATAGCGGAAGCAGCAGGGGCGGATTGTCTTGAATTATCCGTTGCGAAAAAGAAAGATCTTACTTCATATGAAGCAATTATTTTTGGAGGCTGGGCTTGTGCGGGAAGTATCAGTAAAATCAACTGGTTTAAGAGCAATATAGACAAATGGGCAGATAAAAAACTGATTGCATTTTGTGTAGGGGGAAGTCCGATAGAGAATCCGGAAATTGATCAGGCTTTGAAACAGAATTTTAAAGAAATAGCGCCAGAAAAAGTGAGTGTATTTTATTGTCCGGGCGGATTTAACTATGAAAAAATGTCCGCTTCTTCAAAACTTATGATGAAGATGTTTATAAAAATGCTTAAAGCTAAAAAGGATAAGACAGAAGCAGAACAGGAAATGATAAAAATGATTTGCAAGTCCTATGATATTTCAGATAAGAAATATATAGAGCCTATTCTGGAATGTTTGAAAAGGTGAAAACGGCCGATTACTTAATATTCGCTGTGATAGTTACAGAAGAATAACAAATATCGGCCATTAAAAATATTACGTTCAGATTTTGCAATAAAAATTATTCTATTTTCAAAAGATTTATCAGTTTAACACTGAAAGGGGTTTCCCTGACCGGGGCGGCGTATTGCAATTCATAAGAGATTACGCCGTCCCCGAGTGCTGTCAGAATCTGTTGTATCTCTTTTTGAATACTTTTCTCGTCTGCATACCATCCCAGCAGTGTCCTGGATTCTCCCCAAAATGACTGATTGTCTACTCCATAAAGTACATACTGAGGGATATCGGCGGCCTTTTTGAAGACAGATACCCGCTGAGACAGTACTTTATAACAGTTTATGAGCTGCTTCCCGTCATGGCTTTTTATCATAATCCGGCCGGATGGAACGGAGGTTCTGTTATTAGTATTTTTTTCTTCTTTGCGTCCCAGAATCAGATGATCTAAAGAGATGTTAAGCACTTCGGCAAGTTGGATTACTTTTTCCATCTCAGGATATCCGTTATTCTGTTCCCATTTTGATACTGCCTGACGGCTGACATTTAATAAACCCGCAAGATTTTCCTGCGATATACCTTTTTCTTTTCGGATTGTCCGAAGATTATCTCCAAAACACATACTACTGCCTCCTGCTTTATTTTATAAGGTTAATGGCTCAATTTTATATCTGAATTATATTATTTTGAGAGAAATAAATCAACCAACCTGATTTTGCAGTTGTGCAACTTTAGGTTGCAGCGTTACTTTTTGCATCTATATCGGTAAACGGCAGTTCTATCCTTTGCAGCCGTGTTCTTTTACAGGCATAATGTGAAGATGCGTGCTGTTTGCGTGCTTTATGTGATGCGCGTTTGTGAGAAATATACAAATAGAAACTGCAATATTTGTACAGAACATAGGAAAATTAAAAACTTCAAAATAATACTTGAAGTTTTTGGGTGCGCATGCTATTATACAGTCAATAAATGAAAACACGCAATAAAAGCACGCAAACAAAAAATAGCACGCAGAGAAGTGGAGGAGACAAAGATGAAATATATAGAGTTCGATTCATCCAGACCAATGGATCTGGTACTGCTGGGAAGAGTAGCTATTGATTTCAATCCGGCTTATAACGATCAGGTTAAAGAGGAGTTCAAGCCCCTGAAGAAAGTACATATGTTTGAGAAATTTGTAGGAGGTTCTCCGGCGAATATCGCGGTAGGCGTTACTCGTCACGGCATGAAGGCAGGATTTCTTGGAAAAGTATCTGACGATCAGTTTGGAGATTATGTAGTGGATTATTTCGACGAGCAGGGAATCGATACTTCGCATATCACCAGATGCACGAACGGCGAGAAATTAGGTCTGACTTTCACGGAGATGCTCTCACCAAAGGAAAGCAGCATACTGATGTACCGCAACTGCATCGCAGATTTGCAGCTCCATGTAGATGATATTGACGAGGAATACATTAAGAATACGAAAGCAATCCTGATCTCCGGTACGGCTCTTGCCGAAAGCCCGTCAAGAGAAGCGGCCATCAAGGCAGTCATGCTTGCGAAGAAGAATGATACGAAGGTTATCTTCGATATCGACTACAGAGAATACAACTGGAAGAACAGCGACGAGATTTCTATTTATTACTCAATCGTGGCAAAAGAAGCAGACATTATCATGGGTTCCAGAGAAGAGTTCGATCTGACGGAGAAACTGATCAAGCCGGGCATGACAGACGAGGAGAGTTCGGCGCTGTGGCAGGGCTATAACGCGAAGATCGTGGTGATCAAGCATGGTATGAAGGGTTCGACGGCGTACACCTGCGACGGACAGAAATTCAGCATCAAGCCATTCCCTGTAACGGCAAGAAAAGGTTTCGGCGGCGGAGACGGATATGGTTCAGGATTCTTATATGGACTGTATCAGGGATGGGAGATCATCGACTGTTTGGAATTTGGTTCCGCGGAAGCGTCCATGATGGTAAGAAGCAACAACTGTTCCGATTCCCTTCCAGGACCGGACGCAGTGCACGCATTTATTAAGGAAGAGAAAGAGCAGTTCGGCGAGATGATCGCACGCGTATAAGGACAAAGGCGGGGAAACGTCAGATAGTCAAAAATCCGATAGTCGGCGTTAGAGAATCAAATTAGTCAGAGAATCAAATTAGTCAGAGAATCAAATTAGTCAGAGATTAAAATAAGTCAGAGATTCAAAATCAGAGAATCAGAGAAGGAGTCAGAAATCTGACAGAAATAAAAATCTGACAGAAATCAGAATCAGAATAAAATATAATAAGTTATAAAATATAACATAGTAAGGGAGAGGAAAAGAGATGGTTAAGACAGTAAGAATGACCGTAGCACAGGCAATTGTGAAGTTCCTGGATAACCAGTATGTTTCCATGGACGGCAAAGAGACAAAATTCGTAGAAGGATTCTTTACCATATTCGGGCATGGGATCGCGGTTGGATTAGGTGAGGCGCTGGATACGAATCCCGGGAATTTAAGGGTTCTCCAGGGAAGAAACGAGCAGGGAATGTGTCATGTGGCGACTGCATTTGCGAAGCAGAGCAACCGTAAACGGATCATCCCGTGCGCGTCTTCAGTAGGACCCGGCGCGGCAAATATGGTAACGGCATGCGCGACAGCAACGGTAAATAATATTCCGCTTCTGGTATTTCCGGCAGATACTTTTGCGTCGCGTCAGCCGGATCCGGTGCTTCAGCAGTTAGAACAGAGCAGCAGTCTGGCGACGACCACGAACGACGCATTCAAGCCGGTCTGCAAATATTGGGACAGAATTACAAGACCGGAGATGATCATGACGGCGCTTATTAACGCAATGCGTGTTCTGACCGATCCGGCAGAGACAGGAGCGTGCTGCATCGGACTCTGCCAGGACGTAGAAGGCGAGTCTTATGATTTCCCGGAGTATTTCTTCGAGAAACGTGTACATAGAATTACAAGACCTGTAGCGGTGGACGAGGAATTAGAAGATCTGGCAGAGATCATCGCAGGGGCTAAGAAACCGCTGGTGATCGTCGGCGGCGGCGTCCGTTATTCGGAAGCAGGCGAAGTGGTAGAAAAGTTCTGCGAGGAATTCAAGATTCCGTTTGGAGAGAGCCAGGGAGGAAAGAGTGCATGTAAGTCCGGTCATCCGTATTGTCTCGGCGGTATCGGTGTGACAGGTACTTATGCGTCCAATGTCATCGCGAAAGACGCGGACGCGGTGATCGCCATCGGAACGAGAATGTCTGATTTTACCACAAGCTCCAAGAGACTCTTCAGAAATGAGAATGTAAAGATAGTTACGATCAATAATTCTCGCTATCATGCGTACAAGATGGACGCTGTAAAGGCAGTGGGAGACGCAAAAGCGACGGTTGCGGCATTAGCGGAGAAGCTCCGTGCGAGAGGCTATGTATCCGCATATGCAGGCGAGATTGAAGAAGCGAAGCGGGTATGGGATGAAGAGATGGTAAGACTTGCCGGTATCGAATATACGGGAGATGATTTTGAACCTATCATCAAGGCAAGGGATCCGAGAACGATTCCGGAATTCGTGAAGCTGACGGACGGAAAGATTACTCAGACGGCAGCCCTTGCGGCAATCCGCAGAGTGATCGATGAAGACGCGACCATTATCACGGCGGGCGGTTCTCTTCCAAGCTGTATGCAGAGAGTATGGACTACCGACAAACGGGGCGGTTATCACGCAGAGTACGGATATTCCTGTATGGGATACGAAGTAGCGGCGACTCTCGGCGTGAAGTTTGCCGAGCCGGACAACGAAGTATACTGTGTTGTCGGAGATTCCAGTTTCCAGATGCTCCACAGTGAGATCATGACTATCATGCAGGAGAGAAAGAAAGTAAATATCCTGGTATTCGACAACTGCGGATTCGGCTGTATCAATAACCTGGAGATGAACCACGGTATCGGAAGCCTTGCGACGGAGTTCCGTTATACAGACGGTAAGAAACCTTGCGGCGAGCTGATCCCGGTTGATTATGCCAAGATTGCAGAAGGTTATGGACTTAAGTCTTACACCTGCAAGACGATCGCGGAGTTAGAGGCGGCTTT
>CAJUFA010000045.1 GCA_910585725.1 uncultured Dorea sp.
GTAATCAGGTCAAATATCCCCTTGACGAATTACATTATGGAAAAAACACTTTAATTATCACCCCCATTCATCAATTAAAAAGCACGACAAAAAACGCCCTTAGCCATGAGTTCCTACCCACAGCTAAGGGCGTTTAAATATGGATTTATGCCAGTCATCTAAACCGCTTGCAAATCATTCTCCCACCTATAAACCGTTAGATAGAAAAAATAATCGCACTCAAACGACTGTTATCAATTTGTTATCAAAAGACCTTTTGAAATACCGCAAACCCGCATAAACACTGGGCTTACTAAGCATTTTTGTTTATTCGAACTCAATCGTCCCCGGCGGTTTCGAGGTCAAATCATACAATACTCTGTTAACTCCCTTCACCTCATTAATTATCCTGCTCATTACTCTATTAAGCACCGCATACGGGATTTCCGCCATCTCCGCCGTCATAAAATCAACCGTATTCACCGCTCTAAGAGCTATCGCATAATCATAGGTTCTCTCATCTCCCATGACCCCGACACTCTGCATATTTGTAAGCGCTGCAAAATACTGTCCTATTTCTCTTTCCAATCCAGCCTTTTGAATCTCTTCTCTGTAGATCGCATCCGCATCCTGTACTATCTTCACCTTCTCGGCCGTCACATCCCCAACGATACGGACTCCTAGTCCAGGTCCCGGAAACGGCTGGCGGTATACCAGATACTCCGGAATTCCAAGTTCTACCCCCGCTTTTCGAACCTCGTCTTTAAACAGATCCCGAAGCGGCTCTATAATCTCCTTAAAATCCACATAATCCGGCAGCCCTCCCACATTATGATGTGACTTAATCACGGCAGATTCACCGCCCAGTCCGCTCTCTACGACATCAGGATAGATAGTACCCTGCACAAGAAAATCTACGGCTCCGATCTTCTTCGCCTGCTCCTCAAATACACGGATGAATTCTTCTCCAATAATTTTCCTTTTCTTCTCCGGTTCTGAAACCCCCGCTAACTTTTCATAGAATCTCCGTTGTGCGTTTACACGGATAAAATTAAGATCATAATCACCCTCCGGACCAAATACAGCCTCTACCTCGTCTCCTTCATTCTTCCTGAGAAGACCGTGGTCCACAAAAACGCAGGTAAGCTGCGCTCCCACAGCCTTCGACATCAAAACCGCCGCCACAGAAGAATCCACGCCGCCGGACAATGCACAGAGAACCTTCCCGTTCCCAACTTTGTCGCGTATTTGCTTAACAGACTCCTCGACAAAAGAATCCATCTTCCAGTCGCCAGCACATCCGCACACGCCAATCACGAAGTTAGACAACATCTTCATTCCCTCTTCCGTGTGTAATACCTCCGGATGAAATTGAATCGCATACAACCCAGCTTCTGCATTTTCTGCAGCCGCAACCGGACAAGATGAGGTATGAGCAGTAATCTCAAAACCAGGAGCCACTTTAAAAATAGTATCAAAATGGCTCATCCAGCACACCGTCTTCCCGGAAACATCCCAAAAAATCCTAGAATCCCTCTTATCCACCAAAACCTCTGTCTTTCCATATTCTCTTACATCGGCACGTGCCACATTCCCGCCAAGCAAAAACATCATAAGCTGAGCGCCGTAACAGAGTCCAAGAACCGGTATTCCCAATTCGAACAGCTCCTTCGAATACGTTGGAGATTCTTCCTCGTAACAGCTATTTGGACCTCCGGTCAGAATAATTCCTTTTGGATTCATCGCCTTGATCTTCTCGATATCCGTCCTGTAAGAATAGATTTCACAGTACACATTACATTCCCGGACACGTCTTGCCACAAGCTGATTATACTGACCGCCAAAATCCAACACAATTATAAGCTCTCTCTTCATCATTTTCCCTCTCTTGTCATAATACTATACCAATGCTTTCCTTCTCCAGTGACCTTTAAAATATCGAATCCAGAAACAGAGTCCGCGGAACGCCCAGTCGATAACCATCGCTACCCATATACCAAATACTCCCATACCCAAATATTTTCCCAGCACAAAACTAAATGCAACCCGGAAAATCCACATAGATATCATAGATATGTACATACACGCTTTCACATCACCCGAAGCCCGGAACGTAGATGGCAATGTAAAAGATGAAGGCCAGATCAGAATCGCGCTGAGCCCGTGAAAATAAATGATATTCCTGGTTGCCTCTGCCGTCATATCAGACAGATTATACGCCTTAAGAATCCAGGGAAGAACCGCCAATACACCAAAGACTGTAAACGCTATACTTGCATGTGTAATAATAATCAGTTTCTTATTATAATAACGTACCTGCTCATAGTCCCCCGCGCCGACACACCTGGCAATCACCGTCGTAACTGCCAGATTAATCGCCATACCCGGAAGGATCTGGAATAACGCTATGGCATTTCCCACCGCATTTGCGGCAATCGCATACGTCCCAAAAGACGATACCAGACTCAGCACCAGTATCTTTCCCATCTGAAACATACTATTCTCAAGGCCGTTCGGTACGCCTACACTCAATATCTTCTTTACATGGGACCAATCAACTCTATAGCGCCATGTCCTTTTCATATGGAGCGCCTGTTTTTCATCACACAGCAGGACGACGATAATCACGGCGGCTATGATTCTGGAAACAAGCGTCGGAATTGCAACTCCCGCAGTGCCCATATGGAAAACATAAATCAATAATGCATTTCCCCCTACGTTAATAAGGTTCATAATAATCGAAACATTCATGGATACCTTGGAATTACCCATAGCACGGAATATGGCGGCTCCCGCATTATACATCGCCATAAACGGGATCGCCATCGCGACAATAATCAGATATATATCCGCATGACGCATAACATCCTCTTCAATGCGCCCGAATATCCCATGCAGGATCACATACTTCCCGGCATACACAAGAACCGTAATCACTACTGCGCTTAGGGTTGTGAACCAAACCAGCTGATTGGCCGACTCACATGCCGACTCCTGTTTCCTATGCCCCAGGTACTGACCTGCAATCACTGCGCCTCCTGTCGCCAAAGCAGCAAATATATTGATCAGCAGAACCATGATCTGGTCTACCAGCGAAACACCCGACACCGCGGCTTCTCCTACGCTTGCAATCATAATAGAATCTGCCATACCGACCAGCACGGCCAGGAGCTGTTCGACAACCAGCGGAAGGATCAAAGAAACTAATGCTTTATTATCAAATAAATACTTACTTCTATCTGCATTCTTCATCATTTATCACAAGCCTCACAAACATATTCTAAGATCAAAAACTCCCCAACGCACATTATACGCCGGGGAGTTCTATTATACAAGTATCTGATGTACTATATCGTTCTTTTTCAGCCAAATGACACAGAATGAATTTTCAATCCGCAAGGCGGCTGAACGAGGCGATGCAGCGGTATCGTCGATTGAAGGCAGCGCAACAGATGGAAATTCAGGCAAATTATTTTGCAAAATATAAAAGGTACAATACACTAATGTTGTGTCTCTTTCATTTTCAGCCAAATAACGCAGAATGAATTTTCAATCCACAAAGCGACTGAACGAGAAGATGCAGCAGCATCGTCAATTAAAAACAGTACAGCGGCATCGTCGATTGAAGACAGTACAACGGCATCGTCAATTAAAAACAGTACAGCGGCATCGTCGATTGAAGACAGCGCAGCAGATGGAAATTCAATCAAGTCATTTGACGAAATATAGACTGTACAGTATACACTAATACGTCATTGTATTGTTTCTTAAGTATCAGCACTCGCTATCCGTACTATATGCACGTCTACTGCCATATTACAGCAAATATTAGGTAATTGGCAATTTGACTTACCTGTTTCCCTGATAGCGCTGCTCCCCAGGCCCCGACGCAGCCATCGCTACGCCTGAGTTTGCGAAGCAGTGCTATCAGGAAAATATTTTGTGCTAAAACTATACAAAACTTAATTTTCACTATACATATACAGCCCGCTGCTCCGTCGCTTAGAAGACTCAAAACTTCGCTTACGCGGCAACAAATTCCTCCAGATCCTTTCGAAGAGCTCCGCACTCTTCCTCATACACATTCAATTCAATCTCCCTCTGAACACCAAGATTAAGAAGCCCCAAAAGAGATTTTGCGTCAACAACATATTTGCCGCGTTTCATATCCATGTTATACGGATATTTTTCTACCTTTTGCACAAACTTTACAATGTCGTCCAGGTTCTGAAATACTACAATCATTTTGTTCATAACAATCTCTCCTTCTATTTTTTTGAAATATTATCATATTATTCCATAAATGGAAATTGACAAATTTTCCAATTAATTAGTGAATTTCGATGTTTTTTTAAGGATAATTGCACAAAATGTATTGTATTGGCCTATATATGCGAATTCTTGGGATTATTTTGCTTCTTTCCATCCTATGGCTACTGGTCCGGAAACCGGTATGGTAAAACGGATTCCCTTCTTTGTCTCTGTCACTTCTGGATAGATGATCTTCCCGGCTTCTTCCCATTCTAAATCACACGGATAGATATATGCCACTACGCCGTCATAAGTCTTCCTTGTAATTCCGTCGGGATAGGGTACTGTAACCGTAATCCCTTCCTCGGGAATGGATTCCGTCTCTACTTTTTCCCACTTTGAATCGCCGGTTTTCTTTTCCAATAAAGTAAGATCATGAACATCTATATAAGTTTGACGGATTCCTTCCTTCATTACGGCTTTAATCAAACTCTTTTCTATCTCACTAGGCATATCCAGATTCGGATGGTTCTCCAAACCTTCCGGAACTTTGGAAATCCCTTTCTCCATATCCATCCTATATGTAACTCCTTCCTTCGCAAGCGCTTCTTTACCGACTGATATTTGTTTCACATCATTGATTATCCCTGAAACCGTCGGTAATTCTTCTGGAAGAGAATAATTTTTAGACAGTTCACTCATTCCGAGATCAGGTATCTTATACGGGTCTGTCCACACAATCTTAATATCCTCGTTGTCTCCTTCTTTATTCTCATGACTGCCCGTCAATTCATCCGCCTGGAAACTTGTACGTAATTTCCCTTCTCCCGCGTCAGCCGGGAGAATTCCTTCGACTCCCAACTCTCCGTAAATATATGCTTCGTCGTCCCGCGTATTCCCGTATGCTTCCAATCCGCTCGTATCCCACTTAAGCTTCTGAGGAAGAATACTCCACTGCGTCGATATCGTCGTATTTCCTACGAGCACATAATTCACCGCATAATCTTCTTCCAGGAAAAAATCAATTGTAACTGCGTAATCTCCCGCATTCGTTGCACTGCTGTTTCCTCCGATCGCTACCTTAACGCCATCCGGCAAGTCGGCGCGGAAATTCAAAGTCTTCTCCGTCCCGTCATATTCAAATGACGTCGCCGTCTTTTCCTCCCAGTTAATCTTCGAAGCATCTATCTCTTTCGGCGATACTGTTATCTCTACAGAACAAGTTGCCTCTTTGCCGTCTTCCTTATATAACAAAGTAACGGAGGTCTGCCCCACGCTCAGTCTGCCATCTTTGATCCTGATCTTACTGTTCTCCAATACTTTCTCTGCTCCCGAACTGTATGTAGCCTTGACCACCATCCCTTTCTTATTAAATCGTTCTTCATATATATATTGCGTCTTCTCAGGAGGCGTTGTCAGTACGATTCCCGTCATCTCTCCTGCATCCAGAACTTCAAAGCTTTTCTTGACCTGATTCGATTCATCCTCAGGGTCTGTAAATATGACCGTATAAGTCCCTTTCTCTATGACTTTGGACGGTTCGATCTCCATCCCCCAGTCAGTCTCTCCGCTTCTGGTAAATATCCGGTTTTTGACTGCCGCCGTCCCCTCTGCTTTTACACTCTCCTTGACAAATTTCTTCACGTATTCCGTATGATCCTCTCCCGTACCATACAATACCTTATCCGGCACTTCAAACATATCCTCTGTAACACCGCAGAGAATATAGAATTCACCGTCGCCTCCTATCCATCCGTCGCCCTTCAGACTGTCCTCGCCGCCGATTCTCAGAGTACCGCTATTCATCAGATTCCCTTCCAGAGTCAGCGGATATTTCTTCGGAATCTCCAGCGTCTTACCACTGTCTATCGTAAGCGTCTTACCGGAAGGAACCTTCATATCCTCTCGTTTTAATGTATAACTGCCGTATACATGTCCGTCATTTCCAGAAAAAACTATACCCGATGTAAATTCTTTCATATCTGCATTCATGCTTCCGGTATCAATCCATGCTGTCCCGCCGTCTCCGGAGCTTAATGAACCACTGGCGGCAGAACCTTCGACTCCTCCAATGCTGGTTGTAGTTATTACGCCGCTCTTAACCTCAATCGTTCCGCATTTACCATTCTTTTCATCTTTGCCTTTATTATTTTTCAGCGTTCCCCCTATGCCGGCGCCGGAAGAAGGTACCGAAGCCCAAGCCTCCAACGTCCCTCCGCTCTGTGCCTGAATCTGCAGGCTGGCGCCTTCCGGTACTGCAATACCGGCATATTCCTTGGATGTTAATATATTCTCTCCCCTTAACGTAAGACTTACCTTGGCTATAGACGCTATATAAAGCGGATTATATCCGCTGCCCGTATTCGTGTTAATCCTGACCTTATTGAATGTGATAGAATGCCTTTTTCCGCTCACTACGGTAACCACATGATCCGTTTCTTTCCCGCCGCTGGTTATAATATAACTACCGTCGCTTCCTGGCCCCTCTTTTTCACTGCCGCCATCCTGCGTGTATCCGTCCGTGCTGATCACGATATCACCCTTTGTCAAATCCAGTTCGATATCGTCGGCGGCATATACTGTCCTGCCTCCCCATAAACCAAACAAAACCGCGGCCAGAATTATTCCCGCCATCCGGACTATATTAATAAACTCTCTTCTCTTAATCTGTTTACATCTCATCCATCTATCCATCGTCTTCTCTCCCTTCCTACTCTTCTTATTATTTATAGAAAGTCTCTTTCACTCCTCACCTTCTGCCGCACAACAGACAGCTCCTCACATCATTTTCCCTGTCTGTACGCCGCTTCCGAATGTGGTTAGTATAGCATAAATTCACCCAACTTTCTACAAGAACGAATTCTTTTCTATTTCTTTGGAATATATTACATTAGATTTCTTGAATTTTGTGTCGAAAATTGTTATGATAGAGAAGGTGATTCATTCTCGAATATTAAATTATAAGGGGAGATTCGAGATCATTTCAAACATTACTTGCGAGACATTTTCAAGTACAATGAAACACAAAAGGAGGGAGTATTTGTGTCAACTGAATTAAACCTGACAAAAGAAGGGATAATAACCGATAAACCAGAACTATCCGACGGCGAAAGCAAAAACGCTTCAGATGATAATAAGATTGTCCCAATTACAAACGCTGTTGCCGATACCACGGCAAATGATTCCGCCGCGCCTATGTCTGCGGCCGCCGCTCATGATTCTAACAGTGTAATTGACGCTTCTATTACAGCCGACTCAGCTGCTGCTGTTAATAATCCTGCTGCCGGCAGTCCCGACATAACTGATTTTACAGCCGCTTCACCCACCCCTGACAGTACTGCTTCTACTTCTGACGCGTCAGCCTCTTATGATACTGCAAGGGAAAAATCAACGCCGCACCGTCAATCTGCACGACCGGTAACAAACTCGAAATACTATGACGATGATTCCGACGAAGACTTCCATTTTGCAGACGAAGAACGTCCAAAAAGATCTTTCTTCCGATTCCGTCCGGTCGATGAAGAGGAATCCCGGGATAAATTAATCCTTTCCCGCATCAAGGACGAGGATCTTATGGAATATCTTGCTCTTGAACAGCGAAGATTAGAATTCTTACAACAGGCGAAAGAAACAAAACAAAAGAGACTCCTGACAGCTTTTCAACTGTTGATCTCTTTAGCCGCCATCGTTGCAGTTACATACCTTCTACAGGACAATCCGACGATTCTTATCAGCATTCTATACATTGTTGGAATTGTAGCCGCCCTCAATATATGGAAGAATCCTCATGACAAAGGGAAATGGCGAAAATAGAAGCGCTGCAAAGCATAAATTATTGATATCTACATAATTAAGTATCCATACAGCATAAAGGATGTGAAAAAACTTCTTCCACATCCTTTATGCTGTATTTAGTTTTCTAACGCACCATCATCCCTGCTAAGACTACGCTTGCCGCAAGTCCTGCGAGTGTTGCAAGCAACGCGCCAGTCAACGTATATCTCGTCTTCGTTACCTTCGCAGTCATAAAGTAAACGCTCATTGTATAGAAAATCGTTTCTGTACAGGACATACTGATTGACCCGATCAAACCTATATACGAATCCGTCCCATGTTCTTTGAAAAGATCCAGCAAAAGCCCTGTAGCCGCCGATGACGAGAACATCTTTACAACAGTAAGCGGCATCAATTCTCCCGGAAACCCTGCCCCTTCCGTAACATTTCCCAATAACTTCGACAGAAAATCAAGAAATCCCGAAGCCCTGAGTATTCCTACCGCCACCATGAGTCCCACTAAAGTCGGCATAATCTTAATGACCGTAAAAAAACCGCTCTTCGCCCCCTTGATGAATGTATCATATACGTTTACCTCCATCAAAATTCCATAACTTACAATAACGAAAATCACCAACGGCACGATAAAGTCTGTCAAAAACAACAAAAATTTCACAGAAGAACCCCTATTTTCATACAGTCTTTTTTAATTGTATGTTTCAACTCTTCATTTTAGTATACAAATAACTCCCCGTTCCCAGAGACCGCCTCCGCCACATCTTCGATCGTAACATCCTCTTCATGAGCCAGCACCTTGAACACCTGATCATATCTTTCTCCCGGCAGCCGTCCGACAATATAAGTACTGTATCGGTAAAACTGTCCCTCTGAAGACATATATGCCCCATCAGCCCCAAGTTCGATATTATCCTCCGAGATTTCCGGATAAATATACGAAATATATTCTGTCAAAAGTTCCTGTACACCGTCCGCTGATTCTGCAAATCTTTCCATATCCTCGATCTTCTCTAATCCCAGCCGTCCCGCCGCCTGTTCTCTGTCACAGTAAAACCGCCGTTCTCTCTGTCCTTCTTTAGTCTCCACAGGATACGTCCACTCCACTCCGCCTGCATTATCAATGAGACACAGAAGCAGGATCGCTTTCTTCTCCATCTCTTCATGAAAACTCACCTCATTCTGAGGCTGCTCTTCGAAATGAATCTTAAGAGCATACGGCTCTTCTTCCGTCATAAGCTCAATCGTCCGCTTCATATCCGGAAATATTCCGATATTATCTATCAACCTCCCATCGGCCGATGCATCTCCGATATATGGATTCCCGGCCTCATACAAAGACCTGGCATAAGGAGACGCCGAATATTCCGCCTCCAGCTCCTCCGCGCTCTTCTCTGAAAACACCACATAGTACAAGATCTCACCGGTGTTCTTCTTAAGAACGCGCCGCTTCGTCTCAGCGTTCATGAACTCCTGACAAGGCAGAGCTTCCAGTATGCCCTGCCGGCTGCCCTGGAGATGCCATGCCGCAAGCGTCAGTTCCTGTTCCGCTTCAATCTCCTGCCACCTGGTCTGATTCGACAGATAATAAGTTTCAGCCATTCCCTTATAACCATAATCCCATACAGTACTGTTCTTTACAAACACATCTTCATCCTCAAAACGATTCAAGAATGCAACGCTGCCGTCTTCCAGACGTCGTTCTGCGTCTACGATAATTTTTCCCTTCTTATCCGCGCCTATCTCTGCCAGCTCGTCAACCCTCACGACTTCATAACTTTGCATCTCGCCTTGCAGATAGTATTCCTTATAGATCAGGAAGCTTCGAATCTTCCGGTCAAGTCTGTATTCATATTCGATCTCTCCCGTACCGGGGGGCTTTACACACCGTATCTGCAATTTATGCCGTCCGTTCGCCAAACCGATGAATACAACCAGGATACACAACGCGGCGCCCAGGATCACTGCCTGTTTCTTAGGATTCTTGAAATCCAGAACATTCTTGATTCGGCGCTTTACGGAAGAATCTCCGAAGGACGGATGCCCGGACGCTAACCTTGTCCGCACACCGTCTCCTGACGCAAGATTAAGCAGCGTACGGCAATAGTCTTTCTTCTCGCCGCCGCTCATTCTCCTAATAACTCTCTCGTCACAGCTCATCTCCATATCCTCGCACATCAGAAGATACGAAAGCCAGACAAGCGGATGAAACCAATATACCGAAAGAAGCAGTAATGCAAGAAATTTCACCTGGTAATCATGCCGACGGATATGATTCTGTTCATGAAGAAGAATATGCTCTCTCTCACCTTCTGCAATACCGGGAGGGAGATATATACCCGGCTTAAAAAACCCCATCACAAACGGGATCTCAATACTCTCGCACTCATAAATCCCCTTCTCATAAGGAATCGCCATCGCGACACTTTTTCGAAGTCTGTGATAAACATGAAACTGATATCCCAGAAAAACAGCGATTCCCAGAAGCCATAAGCCTGTCAGAACTTTTATTCCTGCAGTACTTTCCGCGCCTGCGTTATCTGCCGTCCCCGATCCATTCTGTAGTTCTTCCTTTTCCGGCACATTCTTTGTTCCCCGCACACGATCTGCCTTGTGTATATTCTGACCTTCGAGCGCTTCATCTTCATCTCCATATACCATCCCTGATTCACTATAGACCGGCAGTTCATACATCTCCTCCTGCCCTGTCCATATCGCCCGGCTCCCCGCCATATATCCTCTGAACACATCCAGGCTGAAGATACTGACCCCACTGGAAAATGAATACGGACATATCAGGCGAAATGCAACAAGAATCCACAGACAGTACGAAAAGCTTCTGGGCGCCCTCCTAAGGAGCAGCCTCGCCGCCAAAACCAATACAATTACGAACACAGCCGTTACCGACATATTGCAGACCACCAAAAATATTCTGTACATCCCGTTCATTCCCCGCACCTCCTCTTCATCTATATCCCACAAGATCATTCCTTATGGGTATCAATCATCGCCTTTATCTCCGCCGCCTCTTTATCGGATATCTTCCGGTTCCCCAGGAAAGCAGCCACAAACTTCGGAAGCGATCCTTCGAACGTCCTCTCCATAAAATAATCCGTCTCTGCCGCCTGGCACTCTTCCTTCGGCACCAACGCCGTCACAAGAGCGTCCTCATTCCTCAGGAAACCCCGCTCGGCAAGCTTTTTGATTACCGTATACGTCGTAGATTTCTTCCAGGCCAGCCGCTCATGGGCTGCTTTTACCAGGTCTCCACTGCGTACCGGAGTCATCTCCCATACCAAGCACATAAACCGATATTCGCTGTCGCACAATCTCAGATCCTCCATACCCGACTCCTCCCCTCTGTCCATTTTCACCATAATATATCGTCCCAAAATCCTGTTCAGACGTTTTGGTCTATCTCTATAGACCTCTTCTCATCTATTAGTCTACAGCAATAGACCTCTTCTGTCAAGTACTAAAAAACAACATTGCCGATTTCAAAAACCGGCAATGCTGTCTCATAATCTAATGAGTCTCTCCCATTATCTCCGTAATATCTTGTTCGTTCTTTACCGTCGCTTCAATCGCGCATTCCAGAGATTTTGCAATCATCTCCAGCGACATGAACGGCGTCCCGTTCGGCTTTTCAACCGCCTGCTGCGCGGCAAAAGGTACATGGATAAATCCTGCCCGGATATTGTTATACTTTGTAGCCGCCATATGAAGTACATTGTACATGATACAGTTGCACACATATGTCCCCGCCGTGTAGGAAATGTGACACGGGATTCCATGATCCCGGATATTCTTAACTATCGCTTTCACCGGAATGGTCGCATAATATGCCGGCGCTCCGTCCTTCTGAACGGGTTCGTCCGACGGCTGTTCTCCGTCGTTATCCGGAATACGCGCCTCCGCCAGATTCACCGCCACCTGTTCGATCGTTACACAGGAACGGCCGCCCGCCTGTCCTACGTTAATGACGATATCAGGTTCGTATTTCTTAATCCCCTCTTCTACTGCCGGGCCGCATTTTGAGAATACTGTCGGTATCTCAAGCTTGATGATCTCTGCTCCCGCAATCTCATCGGGAAGCATCTTCACGGCTTCAAAAGCCGGATTCACTGGTTCTCCCCCGAAAGGATCGAACCCTGTTACTAATACTTTCATGTTTCATGACCTCCTTATACTGAATTTAATATACCACCGGTTCCGGTATAATAATCTTCCCCTGCTGCATGATCTGCCTGTTATCCGTATAGATATCCGGTTCCAGACACACAAGATCAAAATGTCCGTTGGCATTCTGTTGTCCGCCGAGGGCCAGATTCCTGCCGAGACCGATATGGAAGGTTCCATACGCCGATTCATCTTCGATATAGCAGTTTCCCAGACACTTGGAGTAAGAGTTCAGGCCGATTCCAAACTCTCCTCCTATGTAGATCCGTTCATCCCTATAATCCTCCATATACTTCCGCAGACGTTCCCCTGTAGACGTCTCCTCGATCTCCGTTATCCTGCCCTTTTCAAACAGAATCTTTGTAGGTTCCTGCGCTCTGCCGATATATCCCAGAGAACCATCCAGCACAAGGACTCCTTCTGTCTTTGTCTCCTCAATGGAGACATACACCTCGATGCTCGCCGACGAGTATCCTTTGCCGTCCTTTATCACGCCATTGAAGAATCCGGGATTACGTTTCTCTTTATATACCTTCAGATCCGTCCCTGCCGGAGTCGTTATATGAATGACCGTACTGTGCCTGAGATAATTCATGATCACCTTCGCCATCAGACGGCTCTTCTTCGTATCCATCATCAGGAATTCATATTCCAGCAAAGATCTTCCGTCGTTCGTAGACAGAGGAAGCGACAGGAACTTTTTATGCTTCTGTATGGCGCGCTTAGCCGCCTTCGTCGTTACAAGAGAGTAATCCGTAGCCGCGATTACGGCAGTATATGGGTCGAACACTTCCTCGTTCATGTCAAAAAAGACGCCCACATGCCTTCCCATATCTTCCACGACCAAAGAGCTTACGGAATGTACTTTTCCCACCGCGTATTTTCTAAGAGCCCTTGACTCCTCTAAATGTTCCTTCGTCGTAACGATCAGAAGCTTATCCCACTTCTTTACCCGCATCCACTCTTCTATCACAATTCTTGCGCCACGCTCCATATTACGTGTCATCTTTTCCTCATTCCCTACTACGCCGTCCCTTGAAAATGCCTGATCTGACCAGTACATCCGCGGGATGCTTATTTAAATATAATCATATAGCAGATCTGGAACACCAGCATGATAATCGCCACAGGGACCTGCTTCTTGATAACGCCCCAACGGTCTTTCATGTTCAGGATAGCCACCGGAACGATGTTGAAATTCGCCGCCATCGGCGTACATAAAGTACCGCAGTAACCGCAGGTAAGGGCAAGCATACCGATGGTTACCGGGTCGGCTCCATATGCCAGAACGAAAGGTCCGCCTATACCAACCGTAATAACCGTAATCGCCGCAAATGCATTTCCCATGATCATGGTAAATATCGCCATGCCAATGGCAAATACGATGATACCGATATTCACATTTCCCTTCGGGACAATCTTCTCTACGATGCTCGCAACAACATCTCCGACGCCTGCCGCCGTAAATACGCCGCCAAGACAGCCCAGAAGCTGCGGAAGCATACATAAAGGTCCCATGATGGAAAGAAATCTCTCGGATTCTTTCAAGAATACAACCGGTTTATTCTCACCTGGATTATAAGCTATCAGAATAATCATCGCAACGATAACTCCAAGTGTAACGGCTACCATAGAACTCAAATTACTGAAAAACGCAAATAAAAGTGAAAAGATACCTACACAGACCGCCGGGAAGAAGATCTTCATTCCCACCTTCTGATACTGCTCAATGGTATGCTCCTTGGACGGTGTATCCACCTTTCCTACCTTCACTTTCTTGAAGATCGGCGGCAGACACATAACGATAACAAGAACGCCGGAAAGCTTTGCCGGAAGCCATGTGCCGAATCCGCACACAACGCCAAAGGAACACCAGAAAAGAGCCGTACCGTATCTGGACGGATTTTCCTTATCCAGCAGGTTTTTCACTCCTGCATAGATCGCGATAAGGCCTATGATCACCCACACCATATTCAGCAGGTTCGCGCCTAATACTTCATTTACCTGTATAAATTTTAAGTCAGCCATATTCTCACACCTCCTGCTTATTTGCCGCCGTAGTATTTCTTGGTAAGTTTCTTATCTGTCACAAGCGTCACGGAACAGCCGACGATAAGGGCAAAGATCGCAACCGGTATCTCTGCCGCGGCAAGCTCTATAAGCTCTACTTCGTAGCCGAGGGAAGCCAGAGTGCTCTGCACCAGAATACCGCCGGAGCCTCCTACGAAAAGTACCTGCCAGAAGAACCAAGTAATATTCTCCATTGCGGACGCCATTCCCTTGATATCCTCCACATGCTCTTCCTTCGCCTCGTGACCCTGATTCTTTACGGCAGCCTCTGCCATCGGAAGGACAACCGGACGCACGAATCCCGCGACGCCTCCGAATCCTACGTTAAATGCTCCAAAAGCGCCTCGCATAATACCATACGCCGCGACAACCTTACCGGCGGTAGCTCCCTTAACCTTCTTGATCAGGTCGGTAGCCGCTTCTCTAAGACCGTTTCTCTCCAGAACACCGGTAATCAGAAGAATCATAATAAAGATCGCCATACTTCTGTTCGCCACAAAATTCACTCCGATGGTCTCTAAAAGACCGCCGACTCCAAGGCCCCCAACAATCCCCGTAGTGATAAGCGCTAAGAAAATAATCAGGATTGAATCCAGCTTAAGCGTAAATCCGACAATTACGATCAAAACACCAAGTAATTTAATCAGTTCCATATAAATTTCCTCCTTCTAGGTAAACTATAATTTATCTTTTCTCCGAATCCTCTACGACCATCGGCCTTAATCGCAAATATTCGGCAAAGATCTTTCCGTCGCGGCACACAAAACGGCATCTTCTTATATGTACCGCATCCATCAGCATCTGAAGCGTCGCTTCATCGTGGGCCACATGCGCCCTCGCGCACAGATTCAGGTACTCTCCCTGCGCCGTCTCATCCGCAACCTCGCTGGTATACGCCACCGTCGTGATCCACGGAAAGCGAATGGACGGATACCTGTGGTTTTTATCAAATGCAAACGGTATCCAGTAGTTGATCATATCTTTATAGTAGTCTGCCGGGAACAGCTTCGGCATCCATGCATGGGCGTATTTCTCAAACTGCGCGCTCCATTCCCTGTTCCATGCCGTCATCTCCTGGTCCTCGGCAATCTTATCCGCGATCACATCCTCCATCTTCTTATTAACCGGATAATTATCCTTATATTCCGAATCCGTTACATACCAAAAGTATCCGTAAAGCAAAGATCTCGGAAGCCAGAATCCCTTATAGGACGGCGAGGTATAGCCGGAGAACTGCTGCTCCCACTCATGGCTCGGCACCCCGTGATTGTCCACGATCATGTCCGGAATATATTTGTCAAAGAGTCTGGTCAGTCCCATCGCTTCTTTATGAATCGTATCCTGACGGAAATGATCATAATAGAATTCCTTTCCTACGGCGTTAAACCGCGCTACATGGAACTTCCAGTATGGATGCTCCTTCTGAAGTTCATAGTGGATCGCCGCTCCGTCCACATTCTCCATCGGAACAAGCACAAGGTTAAGCTTCTGCGGAAGCTCCTTATAAATATCCTCTGTCAAAAGTTTCTTAAGCAGGATAAACGCCGCGTTCGTACTGGACACTTCATTGGCATGATGTCTCGCGTTGATAATCTGGCTTGGACATCGACTTAAGCGCTTCGTCATAGAAAGATACCCCTCATAATGAGGCATAATCCAGATACCGTAGAGCTTCCGCCCCTGATATGACTTGGCTGTCTCAAAGATCCTGATCCCCTTCACACCCCTGAGTTTCTCTATAATCTCAAGACATGTCTCATATCCTATCAGTTCCTTCTCATGTATGTCGATTTCTGTAATACTCCGCTCCTGAACCGGCGCCTTCAAAGGTACGGACGCCTCATAGCCGCCGCCCGATTCTCCTCTAAAATGTATCTCATAGCAGCCGTCGATCTCCTGACTCCCGGAAAGGATTCCTTCCGAAAACAGCCTCGCATAGGTACAGACAACATCCTCCGACGCGCCCTCCACCGGAATCTCAAGAAGCAGTTTCCCGTCCTTACAGGTAATCCTGGAAATCTTAAGAGATACCTGATTTCGGGTTCGCTCTTTCTCCAGTACTTCCTTACCTCCCGTATGCCCGGAATTCTCTTTCTGCTCTTTAAATGACGTTCCCTCGTCCCACGGAGCTTTTGCTTCTTTAGCATGACACAGAATGCACGCCTCTTCCTTCTGCCTCTCATACAGCGTTACCCGAAACTCCGGCGCGCCTTCCCTCTTATGAATCTCAGGCAGGATCAATCCCGGCGCGTCAAAGATCTCGTCCACTGTCCGGACGCCGTAATTCTTGAAATAATCGCTTCCTACGAAGTACATATCTTCATGCAGCGCATCCAGCGAAGAGATCAGATCCTCCCTGCTTCCTGTCCTGTAATCCGGCTCGCTTGCCCAGACCTCCAGGGCCAGCTTCTGGAAGAACGGCTGCATATCGGCATGAACCTGTCCTTCTATCTTCTCTTCTATATAAGCGCGGCATTCCGGCAATACCTGACTCTGATAAATGTCCCAGATACGCTCCAGATCCGTCGTAAGATTCCGATTCAGCGCCTCCCTTTCGTTTACAAGTACTCTGATATACCCTGTTGCCGGATGTACCTTTCCAAGATTCGGGTATTCGTCAAGATACGGCCGCTCCGAATATCTGGCAAGATACTTGTACTCCCTGCCCCGGCCGCCCTGACATGTCACCCTGCAGAGATAAGTCAGATCTTCCGCGCCCTCGTAAGCCTTGAATAGCACCTTTTCCTTTGGAACAGATAACTTCTCCGTTAAAATATCCTGAATCGGATACAGTTCCTGCAGATATCGAATCGGAAGGTCATACCATTTCTCCGGGTCGTCTGCTTTCAGATTATGATAAGACGGAGTCGCCCCGTTCTCATCAAGCCACACGGTTTCTCCTTCAGGCAGGAATGGTTTGAAAAATATCTCGATCTGTTCTGTCTTCTCTCCCCTTACCGCCGGGATCACAACCTCGTCCATCCATGAATATCCCTGCTTATAGGCGCAGATCAGCCGGACTTCCTCTACATCTGCGCCAAATGAACCTGCTTCCTCTCGAATACGTTCAGTGATCTTCTCCCGTACCGGATAATCTTCACTAATTGCGCCTTCAATCCTTACCTTGTCTCCCTTCTGAAGCTTCGGGTAGATCTCTTCCCTGAGAACCTGTTCAAAAATATCCGCCTCCCATGGAAGTTCGTAATTCTTCTCATATATCTTCCTTCCGGACTTATAACTATAGATCTGCGCTTCCGGGAAACGCCTTTTCTGCTCTTCGCTAATCTCTGGAACTCCATATAACTCTAAGCCCTCTTTCTTATCGGAGAGCGCGGAAAGATAAGCAAGCTGACCGTCTGCGCCCCGCATGGCAAAGTCGTCGGTCCAGTCAAGAAGAACGTCCCTCCAGCTTTTCCATATGCCGTCTGCAAGGGGGAATTTCTCACAGAGAAGATTCGAAAGCTCCAAAAGTCCCTTTCCCTCTCCGCCGATATGTACCTGTACTGCGCCGGACGTCTCCTGATAAGCGACCTCCGCCTGCTCCGCAAAAGAAAATACGACCGCGTTGCCCGCATAGCCTTCCGGCGCAAGTATTCCGCCTTCATAAGCCGTCGTCTCCATCCCGAAGCGGAACGCAATATTGCACGCCGCCATAAGCATCCACTCATCCGCGTTATCCGGGAGCACAAGCTTCACATCAAGCTTATCCGGAAGCATATCGGCGTCTTCATCCTGTAAAAACAAACCTTTCGAAAAAAGATACTCTAGTCCCCTCTCTTTCCTGAAATCCAGATCAAATACCGGCCCCTTCTTCTCTGCCGGAAGATACCCTTCCGGCATCACAGAATCCTCAAGCTTCCAAAGTCCGGCCAGCTCGTCCTCCGTCCTCGGAATCCTAATCTCTCCGTCAAGAGAAGCAACCGGAAAAACAGCCGTCTCCGACTGGAATCCCAACAGAAGCGCCGCCTCAAGCGCATAACGCATCTCTTCCCTGCCGGACGG
>CAJUFA010000046.1 GCA_910585725.1 uncultured Dorea sp.
CACATATATTTTCTTATATGCAAATCTTTTTGGCAAGAGGTTTGTCAACAGCTCGGGATATGGGTATACGGAAATATTCAACCAAATCAAAGAAGAAGGATATACTGGCCAGATTTCCTTGTATAACAGTAAAATGAAAGGAATCCGCTGGGAAACGAAACAGCGGGTCCATTATTTAAAAAGAAGTGACATAAAAAGGCTGTTATATGTAGCACTTGAAGAAATTCCAGACGGACAAAAGCGGAGAGATATAGAATATTACCTGAAAGGACAACCGGAATTGGAACAGGTACTAAAACATGTATCTGATTTTAAAATTCTCCTGTCAGGGAAAGATGAAACGGAACTGGACAACTGGATAAAAAGAGCAGAAATCCTCAAAATCCCAGAGATTAACAGCTTCCTGAAACTGATTCGGTCGGATCTGGAAGCTGTTAAAAACGCAATAAAATACGATTACAGTAATGGCCCTGCCGAAGGGCATAATAATAAGATAAAAGTAATAAAAAGGCAGATGTATGGCAGATGTAAATTTGATCTTCTTCGTTTAAAAGTATTGTGTTAATTCAACTAACTTGACAAAGAGCCAATCCTTTTTACAAAGGCGCACATGTTGTCTGCAAGACGCACCAGAAGGGCATACGCTCCAATACCTACAACATCATTCCGAGGGAGCAGAGGGAAGTCATAGAGGACTGCCACGAAGCCATTATCCCCAAAGCGGAGTGGGAAAAGGTTCAGCAGCTCATAGACCGCAGACCGCCGATAATGAAAGGGAATAGCTGTCCGTATTACAATATTTTTCATGGCATTGTCTACTGTGCCACCTGTGGGAAGTCCATGCAGGTACGTTATGAAAAAGTGGGAAGGACAGACAAAGACCGCCGGACTGGAAAAGAGCGTGAGCCGATAGACAAGGCATACTATATCTGTCAGACCTATAACCGTTTGGGGAAAAATGCCTGCACAAGTCACAAAATCGAAGCAAGGGATTTATATAACCTTGTGCTTGCCGACATACAGGAAGTTGCGGCTATGGCTCTAAAGGACAGGGAAGCGTTTTACGGGCGTTTAAGTCGGAGAATGGAAAAACAGTACCTTGCCGACACTGACAGCCTTAAAAGGGAATATGAGAGCCTTGCAGGGCGCAATCAGGAGATAGACGATACTTTTATCAGCCTTTATGCGGACAAGGCAAAGGGGATACTTACGGAAAAGCGTTTCCTAAAGCTGACAGACGCGATGGAAAAGGAGCAGGAAAATAACCAGAACCGTATGCAGGAGATAGTTGCGCTTATTAGTGAAGAAGAACATTCGGAGGGTGATGTGCAGACGTTTATGGAGGAAATAAAGAGGTATGCCGCCATTACGGAACTTGACGAAACGGTGTTAAACAGGCTGATTAACCGCATACTGATTGGAGAGCCTAAAAAGGTTGATGGGGTGAAAATACAGGAAGTACGGATTGTCTATAATTTTGTTGGGCAACTGTAAATAGAGATATATTTAAATTCACATACATTTTAAAAGTGAATAGCAAATGGATAGGTTTCTGTATTGCTGATAAATAATTTATTGCAAAAATATAAGAAAATTTAGTAGGTTAAAACTAATCTTTTTATTTTGCAATTTTATGCTTATGTGGTAAAATTGATAGAAGAAGATTATTTATCAGAAAAAATTATTAAACGAGGAGGATAAGAAATGTATGATAGTCAAGTTAAAATTGCAAGTATTGGTGATTATTTAAAAGAAATAATACGCATTACGCAAAATGATAATGAGGGAAATACATATTTTCAATGGTATCGTGGTCATGCGGATAAAGAGTGGGAACTGATACCAAAGGTTCAAAGAAGTTTTGTAGGTAGTGAGGAAGATTTATTTCGGAAAGAACGTTACTATACGAATGATTTTCAGGCGAGGGCAAGTGTATTCAAATCACCTGCCTTACCAATTGATGAGTATGCAAACTGGCTTACCCTTATGCAACATTATGGACTTCCAACTAGGCTTTTGGATTGGTCTCGTTCACCTTTAGTTGCACTATATTTTGCGGTATCTGATGAGAGTCAATGTGATAAAGATGGATGTATTTGGATGTTGACACCTGGAAAGCTGAATGAGAGTCAGCATCTTGAAAAGCCAAGTATGATTGATGGAAAAGAGTATGATAATGTATATATTTATAATACAAAGCACAAAACAATCGCAACAATGATATATTCTGCTTTTAGAAGGTGGAAATTTTCTAGCGAACCAGAGGCTATAACTCCAGAGGATAGAAAATTTGCTCATCGATTTGAAGATTTGAAAGATAAAATTGCTGCCTGCTATCCAACAGAGGCAGATGGTAGAGTTTATAATCAATTTGCAGCATTTACAGTGCATAATTCGATAAAAAAGCTTGTTGATATTTGTGATGATTCCACATTGCTTCGGATTACTATACCATATGAATATAAAAGCCATCTACGATATGAGTTGGCTGTTTGTGGAATTACGCAAAGTTATATTTATCCAGATTTAGAACATTTAGCAAAAGAAATAGAAAATTGGCATTCCTAAAACTATTTTTAAATATAGAATAGGGTACGTTTGCATATTTTGAAAAAATAAATGTAATCGCTATGCAGAACCGATAATAGGTTAAGGCATAGCGATTTAAATTTAAAGTTATAATAACAAATTTCTTATAAAATATGAAAGACCTTGCAAATCAGGAAAAACTGTAAATTCATTAATATTAGCTATGTCTAAAAATTCCTTTATCTCTGGTATTGCCTTATAAGAGATAACGAATTTTTCAACAGCATTAGGACATAATTTTTCAATCGCTGTTAAATCGTCACCATGTACTGTAAACATGCCTCTTTGCGCCATCACACGTTCATTAATAAAATTTGATTTTATAGCAATCGGATATGTAGGAGGAAATGGCTCTTTTTTTATATAATTGTTTATATAAGAAAGTCCCATATTGTCATCAGGTACAATGGGAATTCCTTGCTTCTTTGAATAATTATTTAATTCTAATGGGTTTAATACATATAAGCTAATATCTTTGTTATGAGTATGGCTATATATAGCAAAATAAATGGCGATTCCTAAATTCTCAGACCAATCTAATAATCTGGTAGGAATATAATAATGTTGCATATCAATTAGTAATTCCCATTCATTTTTATGGGAAAATGCAATTTTTTGAGAAAGTCTTTTAAAGGTATCAAATACTAAAAAAGGTTGAAGGGAACTATTTTGAGGTATTGCAGACAGGGGCATTTGCGGTCACATTGCGGTCAAAGAACACAGGGCATTATTGGCACCTAATTGAGAGGGAGTATCCCACATTCCGACATTTCGTAATTTATCATATGCTGTCCGAGAAGTACCAGAACGAGCAAAAGGAGCTTGAAACAAAAATAAGGCAGCTTCACGAAACGATGGAAGCCGCCGTACAGACCGCAGCGGATGCTGAAAAGTGGATTGCCCTGATGAAACAGTATGTCAATCCTGTGGAGCTGACCGCCGAACTTCTGAACACTCTAATTGAAAAAATAACCGTCCATGAAGCTGTCAAAGGCGAGGACGGAAGCTGTGAGCAGGAAGTAGAAATCTACTACCGCTTCATCGGCAAAATTGACTGACCTTTCTTTTTTACCCAACAATATCTTTAATTAAGGGAAACGGGAGCCGGATTTCCGATTTTGCAGGGCTTTCGGAAAGGGCTGAACGAAGAATTGGAATTTTTTCTGAAGAAGCGTGGAACTGGCCGTGGAAGTGGGACAAAAAGGCACCTGGAAAAAAGCAGCCTTTTGATGTGGGGACACATCTTCCCCGGACGGGACAACGGGCTTAAAATCATCTGGTGTATGGGATGAGGAAAGCCCGTTATCCGGCAATGGAAGATGGGATGCCCTATATTTACGACCAGTCCCCCAACAGTTCTGTCACTTCTGTCTCCGTCAGATACGCGGCGCCTGTGATTTTGTCGTCAGCATCACGGATTATTTTGATGTTGACGGTTCCGGCCGGGTTCATATTCAGCGTATAAAAAGACTGGTTGGCGCGGGTGTCCAGAAAGACATTGACCAGCTGTCCCTGATAGTAATAATTTTTGCCGCTCATGGTAACACCTGCTGCCTGATATTCCGCTCTTAGCGTTTCTTCCCATTCCTTTTCCTGTTTTTCTTCCAGTCTGTCAAATTCATCACCGCGATCCAGACGGTCATACAGTATGGATTGGAAGTTCCACCTTCCATCTTTCAGTGCCCGGTCCAGCCAGGATTCCAGTTTTGCTTCGTCCATGCAGTCCGCCAGGGTGGAGAAAAATGCAGTTTCTTCCTCTGCATATGTTTTTTCCGCAAAGTCGGCAAACAGAGAAGAGGCCGGATCAAGTCCGCCCACAGCGACAGAGAAGAAAGCAATCTCGTCGTCCGCATAGAGCTTTTCCAGCCATTTCTTTTGTGCGCTTTCATCCAGCCGGGAGAAAGCAATTCCAAACAGCGGCAGGCTGTCTTCCTCATAGTACCGTTCCACTTCTGTGAAAGCGTCTGCTGCTTCGACCGGGCGATCAGATGCAGAAGAGGAAGCGTCTTCTGTTTCGACCAGGCGATCAGATGCAGAAGAGAAAGTGTTCTCAACCGGGTGGTCAAATGCAGCGGCTGTTCCCATCGTATAAACTCCAACAAAGGCCGCAGCGAAAACCACGCACAATGTCAGAATGAAGGTTCCTGTTTTAGCTGCCTTTGATGGCTGTCGAACATTCATAACTGCACAGATCCTTTCTTTCAACAGTTGTTTATTCTCACTTAAGGTAACAGTTCCCGGAGTCTCCCGGTGTTTCCCCACTGCCGCCATGGCGTTAAGCAGAGTGGTTCCATAGTCCTGTGCATTGTCGTGTCCTGCTTTCGCAAGAACTGCCTCATCGCAGGAAAATTCGCACGCCTTTGTAATTTCCCGGTTCATAAGGTGAACGAGAGGGTTAAACCAGTGCAGGCAGACGGTCAGCTGCACCAGCCATTTATAAAGTATATCTTTTCGCCGCCAGTGGGTCAGTTCGTGCAGGACGATATACGGAAAATCTTTTTCAGAAATGTGAAGGTCCGGCAGGACGATGCACGGATGCAGAAAGCCAGTCAGAAGAGGCGAAGAAATCAGCGGATGGATACAAAGTTCCACCGGTTTTTTTATACCTGCCTGTTCTGCTGCTGCCGAAAGCCGGTCTAAAACTTTCAGGTCGGAAACCGGGGTCAGTCCGGCATGGATATACCGCAGAAAGCTCTGATAGACGGTGATTTTCCGTATCAGCATACCCAGTGCAACCAGCAGCCAGATCAGCCGGAGGGAACGGACCAGCGGTGATACGGAATCCGGAAATGAATATGCAGTAGTCAAGGCTTCTGCCGGTTGGTCTGCATCTTCGCTGTCCGGTTCAAAACCAACATAAGGAGCGTCTTTGGGATCCAAAAAAAGCGTCTGCTGTCGGGAGAAAGGAGCGGACCGGGCTATGGCCTGATCCACAGCCTGATAGGTTCTCCCCATCAGGTTTGTTTCCGGTCCAAAGGGGATAAGCAGCCGTAAGATCACAACGAGCCAGATGTAATACTGCCATTGCCAGCTGATTTTATCTTTTAAAAACGGTTTTCCCAAAAGCAGTGCCAGGATGAGCAGGGCACCGGAAAAAGACATGGATAAAAACAGTTTGAATATCAGATTCATTTTTCACGTCCTCTCTCCAGCAGTTTCTTCAATTCACCGTATTCTTCGTCGGTCAGCAAATCCCCTGAAATCAGAGTGGAAACCAGCCCGGTTGCGTTTCCCTCATAGATCTTATCCAGAAAATGTTTTGTCTGCACTGCCTGGTATTCAGCTTCTGAAACGAGCGGAGTATATTCATTTCGCCGTCCGATTTTTCTAGCATTTAAAAATCCTTTGTTTATCAGACGGGACAAGAGGACAATCAGTGTATTTTTCTGACACGGTTTTCCTCTGGCCGCCAGCCCGTCCATGATATAAGGGAATCGTGTCACTTCCTGTGACCGGTTTCCCCATATGATTTTCATAATTTCAAGTTCTGCATCTGACAGCTGCGGTATCATGTTTCGTCTCTCCTTTATGTATAACAATGTGTTGTTTTTTTATAATATAACATAATGTTATACTATTGTCAAGACACTGTAAAAATTGCAGGATCCGAAACAGGGAAACGGTAAATATACTTGTCCATCCTGAAATCCTTCGGTATAATGGACACATAATATAAGCCGGCAGGAGGCGGAACCACAGGAAAGGTCAGCGGTATGCTGAATGAAAGTGCTGTTTGCCGAATGGAGCAGTAAAGGAGGAATCGTATGACACCACAGGAAGAGAAAGAATTTGTAGAACAGGCTTTTGGAAAATTAATGGAACGCGGATGGTTTCCCGGGCAGAAACTGGAACGCTCCACCATTATCGGGCAGGAAATAGCCGCTTTCGAGCAGGCGCACAAGGTAATTCTGCCGTCTCTTTACAAGGCATATCTGACCTCATACCGGCTTCCCCGGAATGATTTTCATTCCATCTGTTCCATTATTGAAAAAAACGAAGAGCTACGCCCGCTCTGGCTGATAATTGACAGCCCTTGGACGATGGACGATATATCGGAGCGGATGGAAATTTTACAGGAAATACGGGAGTTTTGTGAACTGCCGGAGGACTGTTTCCGGAATCTGATTCCCATTGGCGACTGGGGAGCCGGCTGGGGACCTCTTTGTATCGATCTGTCCAGACCGGAGGATCAGGTGGATGAGAAACGGAAAGAGACATGGTCTCTGGTCTGGTTTGATCATGAAGAGTTTGAGTGGGATGAATATTATCTGGGAGAAGACAGATTGCTTCACGGGCATGAGGCTCTGCCGGATCTGAAGACACTGCTGGAATGGTATTTTTATGGAACATTGGAAGACCGGTTTGAGCAGGAGGAAGGGATAAGGCCTGGATATCAGTGGTATCACGACCTTTTGAAACGGTAGGAAAAAGCAGGCTGTCCGGAAAAACAAATCCCTGTGACGATGCCGGGAGCCGGTGAACAGCAGTGAATTGTCAGGTTGAAATACATTTTGCGGGATGATAAAATAAAGACAGTACAGACGCAGGCAGGAGGAAAAGATATGGGAGTATCCGGTAAAAAAGGAGAAGAAAAAACAGGGGAAAAACAGCAGGAAATGAAAGTATATATCCGGGGAGCCGGGGGAACCATCGTCAGTAAATCCATTCTGGATGGTACGTCGAAGTTAAAATGACTGTTTCGCCAGGAGAGTGAACATGGAAACGGATGGATCGCGTTCGGGGACACAGACACCCAGGAGTATGTAAATGACGCAAATAACATGGCGATTGTGGATTTTAACACTTTGGCCAATATCGAACCGGCGGTGGTGGATGTGTTCTATATGCCCATGGGCAGTGATCTGGAATTTCGTTCCGATAAGACCGGAACCTATTTTGTGGATACCAGAACCGGGAAGGAGATCCGGGAGCCGGTGAAGCATCCGGCTCAGATCGCCTTTGAGAAAAACCTGAAATTTCTGAATCAGGAGATTTATCCGCCAGAATTTTTCCGGATGCTTTTTACAGAAAGCACGAAGATCCGGGTGATCCGGGCGGGAGAGGCGGACTTTCCTACCGGGGAAGTGGTGCTTGCGGACCCGATCACCTATCTGGGAACCCGGTATGAGACGGTGCTTCATAAGAAGATTCCGGCTGGAAGTTATCCGGTGGAACTGTCGGTCTGCCTTTCCCGGGTTGCTGGTCTTCGGATTGCTGCTGCGAGGCTTCTGCTCAGTGAAACACCGGCAGTCTCCTATGAGGTCGCCATGCCCAAAGGGAAGGAAAGAGCGGATTTTGGAGTGCCGGGGGTCTTTACCTTCTTCGGGGTGGATGCGGGACTGGCCTGTTTTGCAGACAGTGCGCTTTCGGAAGAGAACCGGATATTTTTTGAACAGTGGGAGAAGGAAAATCCGGGGAAGAACAAATATCTTGATTATTTTGCCGCTCTTTTTAAGGAAAGCTGCCAAGCACATCCGGAGTTTCAGAATCAGGGCACAGGCTTTCTGGAATGGAAGCTTCCAAAAAGCGGCAACAGAGCAGTCCTTTTTTCCAGTGGAATGGGGGACGGTATCTACAGCGGCTACTGGGGACTGGATGCAGATGGAAAGACCGTCAGCCTGACGGTGGTTTTTATGAATCCGGAGTATTTTTGAGTTCATGTTTTCAGGATTGTGGGAGCATGAAATGCGGAGCAATCCGTAAGTATCAGGGGGCAAAAGACCTTTTGACCTCAACATCTTTTTTGGAGGAATGATTTCTATGACAGCAGCAAAGAAGTATTTGAACATATTAAAAGAGCGGGAACCAGAACGATGGCAGGGACCTTTGACAGAATCTGCCTTGACAGAGCAGGATCTGTCAGAGATTGAGAAAGGGCTTGGCTATACACTGCCGATACCGTACCGTGAATTTCTCTTAAGTTATCGGATGCCGGAGGATCTTACGGTACTGGTGTCTTTCTGCGGCGATTCTTTTGCCAATTCGTGGGAAGATACATTTTCCCGGGAGGAAAATGATTATGTGCCCCGGCCTGAGTATGATATCGGACCAACAGTAGAGTTCGAGTGGCACAATATCAAAGGAGACAGCGGGACAGAGTTTCTGGAAAATTTAAAGAAAGAGCAAAGTGCGCCGAACGGGTGTCCGTGTTTTCTGGAAGCGGGCTTTATCAAGCTTGGAAATGTATATGGATATCTGACCTATCTTGACCTGGTAAACGGCGGCGTTGTCACGATCCATGAAGAGGGCGTCTATGATATGGTGATTGCTGACGGAGTGAATGGAGATAGTCCATCGGAAGTAAGGAATTATATGGAATTGTATCGGCTTTATATCTGTAAAGATTTTAACGATTTCCTCCGGTTGGCGTGTACCGGTGACTTCCTGGATGAAAATGAGGCCAAATTCCCCACCCCCGAGGAACTGGAGCGAGATTATTCTTATTGATATTCTTTTTGATTCAATGTTTTATGTTGTGGAAACATTAGGAAGGCATGAAACGGTTTTATTTTAAAGGAGGAGTGCCATATGGGATTAGATGAATTGACGCCTGAAATTCAGGAAAAACTGGAAGAACTGGCTGAAAAAGGCAATCAATATGAGAGAGAAAAACAGTACGATCAAGCGATGCAGGTATGGATGGAGGGGTTGAGCCTGATACCAGAACCTCAACAGTTTTATAGTGAAACGGTGTGGTTTTCAGCCTCCATCGGAGATGTTTACTTTCGGAAAGGGATGTATCAGCAGGCATACGAATATTTTGACAAAGCCAGAGGAAATCTAAGCGGGGCAGGATACCAAAATCCTTTTATTATGTTGCGTCTGGGAGAATGTTGTTATGAGATTGGTGATGAAAAAAATGCTCTGGAATACTTAATCAGAGCGTATATGTTTGAGGGAGAAGATCTGTTTGAGCCTGATGATGAAGGTGAGGATGATGGAAGAAAATATTTTGATTTTTTAAGCACTCATGTGGACTTACATAAAGAAACAAACGAATAAGGAGCATGTTAATTCCACTCTCTTCCCCGTCTGTATTCTGGCAGGAATCTTTTTAATGGGGGATGGGATTTTGCAGATGATTTGAATTGTGAAAGAGGAAAGTGAGGGAGGAATGGGCATGACGAAGATTCCGGTTCGGTGGAAGCTTATTGGCTGTGCAGGGATTCTTTTGCCGGGAATTTTATGTCTGTATCATGGCTGTGTTTTTGCTGCAGGCAACAAAACCGCCGACGAACGTTCAGGGCGCACACTTCATGAGCTGTATGAAGAAGATGACAGGTTACGCCTGGTCAGCCATGAAACCTATGAGTATGAAAAAGACCATTCCATACGCCCGAACGGTCTGTACATCCAGTATCTGTGGGTCAACCAAAGTTATGGGGAAGAAGAGATCGCAAAGTCTTCTCACGCACAGTTTGATGACCAGAACCGTCTGCTCTATGCTTTGGGCTACACAGCAAATATTCTTGGTGACAGCAGCAGTTATTGCGAAGAGAGAATCTATGAGCGGGATGATACAAAGCATACATGCCGGTACATGTATTATAAATCCAACAGCGTACCTTATGAGGACGGTTACTACATTGGATATCGGTATCTGTTTGAGGACAGTGAGTTTGCATATGATGAAGAAGGGAGACTTCTTCGGTGTCTGACTTACCGGAGAAATGTGGGGTCGGATCCCTACGGTTACAGCGAGGAGCTCTTTTTTGACCGCGGTTATCAGGCAGAATATGAGGACGGCCGGCTGACGGCGGAGCTGCAGTACTATGACTACTGGGGTACAAACGAAGTCGGCGCATGGGAGTACCGGATTTATCAGTATGATGAGCAGGGAGACTGCGTCCTGGAAGTGGCGGTGACGGAGGATGAGATCCAGGTCTGCTGTCTGGAATACCAGGAGGAGACCGGACAGATGGAAGAATACACCTATCAGGTACTGGAGGACTGGGAGCTTTCCTGTGAGGACGGGAATACCTATGAGCTTCGTCCCCAATACGGGAAACCGGCAGTCAGGAAAGTGGCGGCAGACGGGACCGTGGAAAAAGAGCTGTTCTACGGAAAGGCAATGGATTTAGGACAGCAGCACTACCAGATGCCGGAAGAGGTTGAAGCGACCCTGGACGATCATTGCTATGTGGTAAGTCCGGGAGACTGCCTCTGGAGCATAGCAAACCGGTACTATGGACAGGGCAGGCGCTATGATTTGATCTGGAGGATGAATCGAAAAGTCATCGGACCAGATCGGGACCTGCTCCTGCCGGGTATGCGGCTGTATTTGCCGGAGGCGGGGAATGCGCAGGATACGAAGATAGGAGAATAAGAAAGAAGATCATGGAAAGATTCAAATCGTTTCTGTTTACAGCGGGTATTCTGCTGTTGATTCTTGCAGCATCTGCGAGTTATGTTGCCATAAAAAACCTGACAGAAGTTGTCTCAGCCAACCGATATGAAGATGAGGGAGTTCTTATGTTTCAGCCCTATCGGGTACTGCCGGTTCAGGTGGAAAATACAGGCGCGGTGGGGCGCCAAAGGCGGATGAATCCTGCCAGAACCGTATATATGGTCTATTACCGGGATACCGAAGGAAACGGTTATGAATGGAAACAACAAGCACTCAGCCGGGAAGCGGGTCAGGCGATCGTGGAGGCGGGAGTATCCGCAGAGCGCAGAGTGCTTCGGATTCCGGATAAAGGGACTTATATCACGGTAAAACCCTGGGAGGACGCAAAAAGCTACACCAGGGGACTTCAAAGCAAATATGTGGGGTTCCTGGTCATATCGTCCGTGTATCTGGTCCTGTATCTGCTGGTGTGGAGCATAGTTCGGATCAGACGGTTCACCCGCCCAGAGTGACATCCTGCTTCTGATACCACTTAAGCGCTTCTGCAAACTGGGATTCCTGAAAATCCGGCCATAATTCTTTGACAATATAGAAATCAGAATAGACGGTCTGAAGGGGAAGAAAACCAGACAGCCGGCACATTCCGCCCCAGCGGATCACCAGGTCGATGCGGGGGATCTGACTGGAGGCCCAGCCGTTTTTCATATCCCATTCCCATCCGTAGTTTACGAGAAAATTGACGCTCAGAGTTTCTTTCTGACGTTCAGGATTTCTCCGGTTTTTTGTGTAGGGAAGAAGTTCGGCGGGGAAGCAGGCGGAGCCGGTGTTGCCGATCACGTGCAGCTCTGCCGCTTCCTGTTTCAGCATCCTGACTGCTGAAACGCAGGCGTCTGAAAAAGCGGAAACCTGTTCCTTTGGCCGTTTGCAGTTGTCCACGGTAAATCCATAATAGGTCAGTTCCTGAATTCCATAATTCCGTGCTGCCCGAAGCAGTTTCAGTCCGGGTTCCAGTCCGTATGCATAGCCTTCTTCTTTCCTCAGTCCATTCTGTCTGGCCCAGCGCCGGTTGCCGTCCGGGATGATGCCAATGTGTTTGGGGATACGTTTCATATAAGCCTCCTGACCATCGAAGATTGTTTCAGCAGATCACGCACCCGCCGGAGGGGCGTTGTGTCTTCTTACTATTCAATATGGACAGGTCCCGGGAATTTATACATATCCCGGGTCTGTATATATTCCTCCGGTATGGACTGCACGTTTTCCGGATCTGAAGTTTTGAGAAAATATTTTTTCAGGCAAGAAGTTGTAGATCAGTCCCACACGATTTCCAAACAATTAAAGTTTTCTGGAATTGGTGGTACACACGAATAAGTATTTAATTCAGATGCCGTTATTGTAATTACTCCGTCAGAGCATAGCCATTCGCAATTTACTAATTTTTCTAATTCCGCAGCTAAAATGGTTGTGCAAATCACGATGGTATCTCCTGCAAGAACTAATTCTTCTGCCCCATTGTTTTCTGCGATTTCTGTATCATCGTGCAGAGTAACACGCACCCACGCTATGTTAGGCATTAACTCAATCTTTTGCAGCATATCCCATATTTCAGAAAGCGTCGGTCGCCCAAATTCCCATTGGTTCGGAGCAATAGAATCTTCCTCTGTATTTCCATTGAAAAATTCATCAAGCGTTAGCAATGGCAAACATTCTTCATTTTCTTCCAATAATTTTTTGAATGTATTCAACTCTATCATAGTCACAATACTCCTCAAATTCCGATTGAACAAAATCGCTGCGCGATGGCCTGCCAGAGCTGTGGCGCAGTTTTTACGTTCCTCTAAATAAAAGCAGTGGAAAAATCTTCCGCAATACGGTATTGTTAAGTTACCACACAAAACAATCAAATACGGAGACCTCCACTGCCTATGAATACAATAACATTTTTTGGTGTCTTCCGCAACCGGAATTATGATCCCAATGCACCTCCCTGGTAAGTAGACGTCACTTTAAACACTCAATACTACTTATCATGGAGGTTTTTATGTACGAAGATATTTTTGAATCCATCCGCCATGCTGCGGAAAAACGCAACCTTAGAGAACGGACAATTCAACTGTATTGCAGTGATGTCAGCTATTTCCTGCGCTGCACCAATAAGCCTGTTACTGACCTCACGCTTGAGGATGCAGATGCCTTTCTTACCATGAAACGTCTGGAGGGCAGATCACCTGAAACTCATAATCACTATCGTTCCTCTATCAAGTTTCTCTACAAAAGAGTCCTGAAGATTACCTGGGATGACGAGGAAGTCCCTGCCATGAAGCGTGAGCGGAATCTTCCAACTGTGCTTACGCCACAGGAGATCCATGCTGTCATTGAAGCGACTGATAACCTTAAGCATAAGGCCATCATCGCTACCATGTATTCTTCCGGGCTGCGTGTATCTGAGGCTGTCCATTTGCACTATGATGATATTTCCCGTACTAACATGACCATTCATGTCCGGGAAACAAAAGGCCGCATCGACAGATATACGATCCTTTCCCAGAGGAATCTCGACCTGCTTACCGAATACTGGTTTCAGTGTGGCAGACCAAAGGGCATTCTCTTCCCGAGTTCATGGACTGGGGATTACCTCGACATTTCAAGCGTTAACCAGTTTTTCAAAGCAAGCGCTAAAAAGGCCGGCATAATACGCCGCGTGTCTTCCCACGCCTGCCGTCACAGTTTTGCCAGTCACTTATTCGAAAACAGGGTGGATATCAAATATATCCAGTCACTTCTTGGCCATGTCGATCCCCGCTCTACAGATGTATATCTGCATGTAAGCAACAAAACGCTGCTTGGAATCCGCAGCCCTTTTGATGTTTTGGAAGGCGGTGGGTCATGAGCGAAAACTGCACGATACAGGATGTGTTTAACCGCTTTTATCCTGACTATGAGAAAACCCATGAACTGTCTGCGGCACAGCAGAAAGCAGTTTATCACATCATGAACTGCAAAACCGGCGCATTTGGTGTCAATGTAAGCGTCTGCGAGGACTGCGGCTGTATTTCCGTCCATTATAATTCCTGCCGGGACAGGTGTTGTCCTATGTGTCAGGAGTTCCCGAGGGAAAAATGGGTGGATGCCCGCAGGGAGGATATACTGGACGCCCCATACTTTCATGTGGTTTTCACTGTACCGGAAGAACTTAATCCCGTCATTTACAGCAACCAGAAGCTTTTGTACAAGGCCCTTTATCATGCTGCCTCCGATACTTTAAGCGAACTTGCCAGAGATAAAAAATACCTTGGGGCAGACATAGGTTATATCTGCATTCTCCATACCTGGGGAAGCGCGATGAATTTCCATCCCCATATCCACACCATCGTGTTAGGCGGAGGTCTGGATGCTAAGAACCACTGGAAGGATAACGGTGAGGATTTTTTTCTCCCTGTCAAAGTCCTTTCCAGGGTTTTTCGGGGCAGGTATCTTGCCGGGCTAAAACAGCTATGGGCGGATGGAAAGCTGGAGTTCTATGGAACAGCGGAACCTTACAAAAATCATTATGCTTTCAAACAGCTTTTGGACGCGTGTTATGCCAAAGAATGGATTCCTTATTGCAAGAAGCCATTTCGTGGTGCGGAGTCTGTTATCAAATATCTTGGCAAATATACCCACAGGATTGCCATAAGCAACTACCGCATAAAGGGTATGACGGATTCCACGGTTACGTTTACTGTGAAGGATTACAAAAACCATGGGCAGTGGAAGGAACTCACACTTTCCGGGGAGGAATTCATCAGGAGGTTTCTGATGCATGTTCCTCCCAGGCGTTTTGTGCGGATCCGGCATTACGGTCTGCTTTCTTCCCGGAATAAAAACAGGAAGATTACACTATGCCGCAACCTGCTTGGCTGTAAGAGATACATTTCCAGGCTTAAGGATCTTGATGCGCCCGCCATTATCAAGCTGCTCTATAACAAGGATGTCTGCAAATGCTCATCCTGCGGAGGGAACATCATCCCTCTGCCATCTGGCAGGTATTGCATAAGACCTGAGCCACACTTATTATGTTGAATACCAGTAGCTGAATATTAAAAAAAAGCTTCCTATGGGGGCTTATTCGTGGTGCGCTGGAAATGATTTTAAAAAATTCCTCTCCATATGCACAGGTATCCAACATACTGTTTCGCAAAGAGCGTCAAAATTGAAAGCCCATATACAGCGGCTGCCCGGACGCGCCTTTGTTCAACCAGGAAAAATCGAAACTGATGCAAACGAAAGGGCAGTTATCGAAAAATCAAAGCTGCTTTTTCGTTTGCACCACCTTCGATTCTTTCCTTAACGATTTGTCTATATTGGTAGAAATTATACCGTAGCCAATTACGAAAAGCAATCCCCGTTTTACGCCCGTCCCTTGACCGTCTGGATTTTTGCCGTTGCCATTTTGCCGCTGAAAATGGGGAACAGGATTTTACAACCTTGCCCCCGACCTCTCCCAAAGAACAGAATAGATTGTTACGCAATAGGGTTTTTAACCGTCCACAGGCGTGTTTTATGCCTCTTTTCTGCCCCGCGCTGAGTTTTGCGTCAATAACTCAAAAAAGCACTTGACAAATCGTTTCATGTAGTGCAATTCGATCTTTGTGAATGGATTGCGGTCAAAAACTTTAAGAAAATATTTCTTGAGTATGTTTTGTTCCACCACAGATTTGTGATATACTTAAGGACAATGGTTTTGATAAATACGACCATCAGAAGGAGGAAAAGATGAGCGGGAAAAAAGAAAAAGCACCATCCATGGATCAGTGGCTTCAGGAAGCCAAAGAAGACAAAAATGCGGCATCCTGCGGTATGTATCTGTTTCATAACGGGGTGGTAAGACAGACGGCAAAAGCCAGCGTCCGTCAGGGGGAGAAGGAGCTGCCGCCGGTTGCAGGACTTATATTGTCCTATGATGAGCAGAAAGTACAAAAAGCAGTCGAAATGGCAAAGGAGATGCCGGGCATTTACTATGCAAGGGTATGGCTGAATCAGGGGGAACTGCAGGTGGGAGACGATATGATGCGGGTCCTTGTGGGCGGAGACATCCGGCCCCGTGTGATCGACGCACTGCAGGCGCTGGTGGAAGAGATCAAGTTAAACTGTGTAAAAGAGACCGAGATTTTTTGATATGCAATGAAATAGCTGACACCCGTCAGTGCGAAAGGGTTCGGGAGCTTCCAAAGAAAGAAAAGAGAGGAAACAACATATGACAGAATGGGAAAAAGCACAGGCAGGTTATCTGTATGACGCCAATTATGATGAAGAGATTGTAAAAGCCCGCATCAAATGTGCGGATCTTTGTTATGAATTTAACAATCTAAGGCCGTCAGACAGCATCCGACAGAAGGAACTTCTGCACAAAATACTGGGCGAGATCCGGGGAGATCTGGTGGTGACCGCACCTTTTTACTGTGATTATGGATTTCATATTTCTGTGGGAAATAATTTTTATACGAATCACAACTGTATGATTCTGGATGGTGCAAAAGTGACCTTTGGAGACAATGTATTTATTGCGCCGAACTGTGTGTTTTCCACCGCAGGGCATGCCATCGATCCAGAGCAGCGGGCAGAAGGGCTGGAAATCGCGCTGCCCATCAAAGTGGGGAACGATGTGTGGATCGGGGCCAATGTAAGCGTTCTGCCCGGCGTGACAATCGGAGACCGGACGATCATCGGTGCCGGCAGTGTGGTAAACCGGGATATTCCCTCTGATGTGATCGCCGTGGGCAATCCCTGCCGTGTGGTGCGAAAGATCACGGAAGCGGACCGGCATCGCTATCCGACGGCAGAATAAGGCCGGTCAGGAAAGATTTTCAAACTTTTTTCTGGCAGAATCAGTGACAGCAAGAAAAGGCAGGGACAAATCAGGATGGAGTTATATTATGTGGAAGACGATCCGGATATCGCATCAGCAGTCAAAGAATATTTAGAACAGAAGGGATTCCGGGTGACCGTTGGCAGCACGCTTGCCCAGGCGAGGCAGATGCTGGAGGCGCAGGTGCCGGCGTGCGTTCTTCTGGACTGGAATATGCCGGACGGCCGGGGAGACCGTCTGTGTCAGTGGATCCGAAGCAGATGGAGAGAGCTGCCGGTTATCTTTCTGACCGTACGGGGAGATTCTGAGGATATTGTCTCCGGTTTTCAAAGCGGCGCAGACGATTATGTGGTAAAGCCCTTTGCACTGGAAGTGCTGCATTCGCGGATCCAGGCGCTGCTTCGAAGGGCAGGCAGCGGGGAGCAGCGTTATCTGTCCTGTGACGGGATCCACATGGATCGGAACCGGAGAATGGTATTCTGTGATTTGGTGCAAGTAAAAAGCGGTTCTGCATCTGCGCCGGAATGCGGCCGGGAAGAGATTCCTCTAAGTGCAGCGGAATATGAGCTGCTTTTGTATCTGATGCAGAATAAAGGCAGGACGGTCACCAGAGAAAAGATCCTGGAGCAGGTGTGGGACGTGAACGGCAGCTATGTGAATGACAATACCCTGACCGTCACTTTGAAGCGTCTGCGAGCTGTTGACAAACCTCCTAATTTCGTAAATGTCACAAGATATCATGATAAAAATCCAGCAAAGATAGCAGAAATATTCCAAAGAAAAAGGTCATGGTTCCCTATGCCATGGCCTTTATCATCCTTTTAAGATTTAATGCCGTTGACGATAAGAGGCACTGCTGTTCAGCCGCCTCTAATCCTCTTCTGTATAAGAATTTCAAGTTATGTCTTGACTTTTGCGCTGCAAAGCTTCCTTCGCTCCATATCTGCCGCAGAAGCAAAACCCTGGTGTGTCTTTCCGTACCGTCTTTTTCATGATTCTTTTTTACAACGTCTTCAAAAATATTTACCTGGATTCTTTTATCAGAACCTTTTTCTCCTATGCAC
>CAJUFA010000047.1 GCA_910585725.1 uncultured Dorea sp.
GCGCCTGCCATGATTCCGCTGTCAAAATATTTCTGGAAGAACGGATACATGATCAGAAGCGGTAAACTGGAAATAATAATGGTTGCATATTTCAGAAGCTCTGCTAACTGCGCGCGCGCGGCCGTACTCTGCATATCCGCGATCATCCCGGATTCCGGCTGGTTCTGGATCAGGATGGAACGCAGCACAAGCTGCAGCGGCTGTCTTGCCGAATCATTCAGGTAGATCATAGCGTCAAAATAACTGTTCCACATGGCAACGAACTGCCATAGTACAAGCACGGCGATAACAGGCGTACATACCGGAAGCAGGATCTTGAAGAAGAATGTCAGCTCGCTTGCTCCGTCCACATCCGCCGCCTCGCGAAGTTCCTGTGGAATCCCTTTGTAATAGGTTCTTGCAATCGTCATATTCCATACACTGAAAGCTCCCGGAAGGATCACTGCCCACATACTGTCTACAAGTCCCAGATTGCTGACTACCAAGTATGTAGGGATCAAACCGCCTCCAAAGAACATCGTAATCATGAAAATAATATTGAAAAATCCTCTTCCTCTAAAATCTGCCCTTGATAGAGGATAAGCCGCCAGAAGGGTCACTACCACAGATACCACCGTAAATAATACAGAATAAATGATCGCATTCTTGAATCCGATCCAGATCTGGCTGTTGGTCATAACACGTTCATACGCAGTCGTCGTCCATTTGCTGAAATCGAAGGTAATTCCCTTATTTTGTAGTGTAATCGGATCCATGAAGGATGCAACAACGATATAGATCATTGGCACGATGATCGCGATCACGAATAATCCCAACAATACATATCCGATTGCCAGCAGCACCTTGTCCTGCCCTGTATATTTCGTAAATCCTTTTTTCTTATTCATCTTGCGCGCACCTCCTTAGATTCCCTGCCCGTCGTTCATCTTCGCCACAATCTTGTTCACGACAATCAGAAGGATGACGTTGATTACGGTGTTAAACAGGCCTACTGCGGTTGAAAAGCTGTAGTCACCGTCGATCAGACCTTTTCTGTATACATAAGTTGCAATGATCTCTGATGCTGGAAGGTTCAAATCCGTCTGCAGGGCGTAGGCTTTCTCGAAACCGATGCTCATGATATTTCCTGCCTGGAGAATAAACTGGATAACGACCATATCTTTAATCGCCGGCCACTCTACCGCACGGATCTGCTGCAGGATATTGGCTCCGTCCATAACCGCAGCCTCGCGAAGCTCCTGGCTTGCATTGGAAAGGGACGCCGTATACATGATAGACGCCCAGCCTGCGCCCTGCCAGATACCGCTGATAATATAAATAGAACGGAATGCCTCCGGCATAGTCATGAAATTAATGTCTGTTCCAAGCAACAGGTTCACAGGCCCCGTCACAGAGAGGAAAATCCGTACGATACCACAAAGTACGATAACTGATACGAAGTTCGGAAGATAAAGCACCAGTTGTATCTTCTTCTTGATCCCTGCGCTCTGAATCCGGTTCAGCAAAAGCGCCAGTATGATTGGAACCGGAAACCCCCACAACAAACTGTATACGCTCAACTTCAATGTATTAACCAGATATCCCATGAAATCCGGAGATGACAAGAACCTTGTAAAATGCTTAAGCCCTACCCACTCGCTTCCGGATACTCCCTTAAAGGGATTGTAATCCTGGAACGCGATCAGGATACCACTCATAGGCGCATACTTGAAAATCAGCGTCAGCAGCAATGCCGGCATCATGAAGATCAGATATAGCTGCCAGTGCTGTCTGATGTACACCAGCGCATTGTGAAGTCCCGTATCTTTGCTTCCTTGTCTTCCATTTGAAACAGTTTTTGAATTAGTTGTCATAACTTCCTCCTTTCTGTCAAATCCCTCCATCTTCTGCACATGTTTTCTCTCATGTCTTTCCAAAATCTCCTTTCCTTTTTAGTTTGTGCATTTGTAAAATTTATATTTTACATCACCTTGAGATTTGTATGTTATATTTATATCATTTATTTTACATTTAGTCAATATTTTTTTGCCATTTGCATATTTTTGTTTTTACATTTTTATTTCAGTATACACTCTGAACAAATTCTTCAGAACATTTTACACAGAAATATTTCTTCAAAATTTTATTTTTTTACATTTGACACATTTAAATTTGTGCATTATAATATTGACATAACACAATTGAAACAAGTCACATTCATATAACTACCTGAAATCATGCAAAAAAATACCGTAAAGTTATGTTATAAAAAGGAGAAATATATGGGCACCAGAGTTACGATTCAGGATATTGCCGACGAGCTCGGCATTTCCCGCAACACCGTCTCAAAGGCGATTAACAACACCGGCATCCTCGCCGACGCCACCAGGGATAAAGTATTAAAAAAAGCAATGGAGATGGGTTACAAACAATTTTCCTATGTAACAGCCGCCAGATCAGTAGGCTCCGTGCTTTCTGTCCCTGCGCCAAAGAAAAAAACGGAAATCGCAGTATTTCTTACTAATTTCGTAGGAGGAAACCACTTCGCTACCGTCATGCTGGATAAGTTCCAGAAAGAACTCGCCGGTTTAGGCTACAGCCTTACCATGCATAGGATACTCACCGAAGAACAGGACACCATGAAACTTCCCGCTTCTTTTTTTCATGAACGGACCGCCGGTATTATCTGTGTCGAAATGTTCGATTATAAATACGATCAGATGCTGTGCAGCCTTGGCCTGCCGATCTTATTTGTAGACGCGCCGGCGACCTGCTTGAAGAAACCATTAGAAGCCGATCTGCTGTGTATGGATAACCAATCAGGTATCTATCAGTTTGTGAAGGAGATGGCAGACAGAGGGAAGACGAAGATCGGATTCATCGGGGAGCATATGCACTGCCAGTCTTTCTTCGAACGATATACCGCTTACCGGGATGCCATGCATATGTTGAGTCTGCCCTGCCCGGATGAGTATTCTATTACAGGGAATAAGAAGGGAACACTCTATCCTAAAAAAGATGACTATCTGGAATTCCTGTCCGAACGCCTCATGGCTCTTACGCATCTGCCGGAGGTATTCATATGCGCCAATGATTTTGTCGCTTTGGATGCTCTGCAGGTGTTCAGGAAATTAGGCTACTCTGTTCCGGATGATATATATCTGTGCGGATTTGACGATTCACCGAAATCAAGAATCGTTACACCACCACTGACTACCATCCATATACACAGCCAGATTATGGGATTTTCCGCGGTTAATCTGCTAATGTCCCGCATCAATGAGCCATCTTTGAATTACCGCACCATGCACACGGAAACGGATCTGATTTATCGAGAATCTACAGGCGATTAGTTTTATATAGCAGGAGGACTATTATGAGCAATTTATTTAATATGGACGGCCCGGTTCTGCAGTTTATCAACAAGATCGTATACAGCGTCTACCTGAACATCCTGTGGTTCCTCTGCTGTATTCCGGTCATAACTGCCGGCGCGTCCACCACGGCGCTCTTCTATGTTACGCTTAAGATAGCTAAAAACGAAGAAGGCAATATCACGAAAGCATTTTTCCGTTCTTTCAGAGAAAACCTCAGACAAAGCACCCTGATATGGCTGATCCTGCTTGCTTTGGGAATTATCCTCAGCGTCGACGGATATGTCCTGTATCACATGCGGTTCGAAAATGTATTCTGGACACTGTGTACCGCGGTCTTCTGCGTTGCCGCGGCTGCCTACGCCATCGTCCTGATGTATATCTTTCCGCTCCTCGCAAGGTTCGACAATACGGTGGGCGCTATGTTTAAAAACGCGCTGTTTATCGGCGTCCGTTTCCTGTTCTGTACCGTATTGATGGCCGTCATTTACTTCGTGATGCTGCTGGTTGTGGTCCGCATCTTCACTCCGGCTGTCATCTTCGGGGAAGGACTCTGCGCGCTGCTCTGTTCCTATCTGCTGTCCAACGTTCTGCTTCTCTGCCAGGAGAAGACTGAAGATCATGCGGACGCCGCCGAACCGCAATAATCCGAAAAGCAAGACACTTTACAGCAACTGCCGGGCGTGCATACAAACAGGCCCGGCCGGTTCTATGATCTCGGGAATAAGGGGAACGATATGAATGAACACCTGAAACATCTTCACGGAAAACAAAAAATACAGTACGTCTGGAATTATTATAAACTGCCGATCGTGATCTGCCTGATCTTTATCTATATCATCGGCTATACGACATACGGTCATTTCTCCAGGAAGGATACCTTGCTTTATACCGGAATCGTAAATGTATCCACAGGCGAACAGCTTACCGGCGAATTAAACGGCGGTTTCCTGGATTATATGGACGTCGACACATCCAAAACAGAGCTAAAACTCTATGCCGGACTGTATCTCACGGACGCCCCCGATGATCCCAACCACGAATACACCTACGCTTCCCGCATTAAGATAATCGCTTCTATCGACGACGAGAAACTGGACGTCGTAATTATGAACAAAGAAGCTTTCGATGCATTCTCTCAGAACGGCTATCTTTCTGATATGGAAGAATTGCTCCAGGATATGGATTCCGACAGCCTTGCAGTACTGAAACCATATCTCGTAACTAACGCCGTCATACTGGAAGATAACGCCGACGATATACTGCTTAATAAATCACTGTCTTACGAAGCCGTGACAGAAGAATATCCTATGGGGCTTCTCATATCTCAAAAGGGACTCTTTAAAGAAGCCGGTTTTGAAGACGACGTTTATCTCGGTGTAATCAAAAATTCTCCCCGGATGGATATAGCGATAGAATATATAAAATATCTGTATACAGGAAAGTAAAAAGAACACAAAAAAAGATGCCCCAGCAAAACTATTCCTCTTTGCTGCAGCATCTTTGTCATCTAAGCCTGCGGCATTAACACCTGTTTCCTCCGCAACCATGTTTATCTTCTCCGCAGTGATGTCCGCATCCGTGATTATGCCCATGATGATCGCAATGAACATCCGGATCAAACGCCAGTTTCCCCGCAAGCAGAGCGTCTACGGCTTCATCCGTATTGCCGGACACCCCGCCATAGAGACGGATACCCTCTTCAGCCAGAGCGTTCTGCGCTCCCGCCCCGATCCCTCCGCAGATCAACGTATCCACTTCTAATGCAGACAGCATCCCCGCAAGAGCGCCATGACCGCTTCCCTTTGTTTCTACCACCTGCGTCCCTGTAACTTTACCGTCTTCAATATCATAGACCTTAAATTGCTCTGTATGCCCGAAATGCGGAAATACGTTTCCATTCTCATAAGTAACTGCAATCTTCATAATCCTGTCTTCCTCTCTTTCCCCGGCAAATCTATCTGTACACTCTGCAATGCTGCATCTTTACCGCGGCATCTTCGCACAGAATCGCCGCAGAATGTATCGTCTACGCCGGAAATACATATTGATTTCTATAACATGATACTCCCGAAAACTCCAGAATTCAAGGCACAACTTTATGAACTCATCAGATCCGACAATGCAATTTTGTCAAAATACGTATTGGTAAGCCTGTGAAATTCTGTCCACATCGGCAGCGTCTTACAACTTAGCGCGCGTTCACACGTATTCGTTTCACAGCTAAGGCAGGCCACCGGCGCAAGGCTCCCCTCCGTAAGACGCAGGATATCTCCGACACGGTACTCAGCCGGCTCAGACGCCAGGCGGTAACCGCCGCCCTTTCCCTGAAGCCCTTCAATCAGCTTGTTCTTTGTCAAAACAGGAAGAATACGCTCCAAATATTTTAATGAAATATTTTGTCGTTCGGCCACTTCCTTCATTGGAACGTAACCTTTTCCATAATTCTCCGCCAGATCAATCATCACCCGAAGCGCATATCTTCCTTTCGTCGAAATCATCATAACGATTACCTCCTACTCCGCAAACAAAGGCGTAGACAAATATCTGTCTCCCGTATCAGGCAAAAGTACAACAATTGTCTTTCCTTCATTTTCAGGACGCTTAGCCAGCTCGATCGCGGCGAAAGCCGCCGCTCCAGAAGAGATACCTGCCAGAACGCCTTCCTTCCTGCCAATAATCCTTCCTGCAGCAAATGCATCCTCGTCGGAAACAGGAATAACCTCATCATAAATCGCCGTATTTAAGACTTCCGGCACAAACCCTGCGCCAATCCCCTGAATCATATGCCGCCCCGCCGTACCGCAAGAAAGTACGGCGGATGAAGCCGGTTCAACAGCAACGATCCTGACGGCAGAATTCTTTGATTTCAGGTATTCGCCAACACCGGTTATAGTCCCTCCGGTCCCCACACCCGCGACAAAGATATCTACCTTTCCGCCCGTATCCTCATAGATCTCAGGACCGGTACCCTCCCTGTGCGCTTTCGGATTAGCAGGATTAACGAACTGACCCGGAATAAAACTTCCAGGAATCTCATCGGCCAATTCCTCCGCTTTGGCAATCGCGCCCCTCATGCCTTCCGCTCCCTTGGTAAGCACCAGTTCGGCGCCGTAAGCTTTCATAAGCTGACGGCGTTCCATGGACATGGTTTCCGGCATCACAATGACGACCCTGTACCCTCTGGCAGCGCCAACGGCCGCCAGACCGATTCCGGTATTCCCGGAAGTCGGTTCGATAATGACAGAGCCGGCTCCTAACCTTCCCGCTTTCTCAGCCTCATCAATCATCTTCTTTGCGACTCGGTCTTTTACAGATCCCATCGGATTCATGTATTCAAGCTTCGCAAGGACTCTTGCTTTCAGATCATACATTTCCTCAACATGAGTCAATTCCAAAATCGGTGTTCTTCCGATCAACTGATCAACAGACGTATAAATATTTGACATAACGCCACCTCCTGAAATACCCACTTTATTGGTTGGTATTAGTGTATCCCATGTTACGTACGATGTCAACAATATTCTTTTACAGGATCGTATCGCCGCTGTGTATCACCTGAAGTTTCTCTCCCATGATCTCCTTCATCAGATGAAAACCGCTGATCACCATATCCGGATCCGAATGAAATATCTCTTTATACCGATCCAGTATATTCAGTATTCCATTGTGGGCGCACTCCGATAGCAGTATCCTCTTACCGTCCTGCGTAATCACAAGACACTGTTCATGGTCAAAGGCATCCTGGACAAAGCCTTCCGCCGCTTTCTTCTTCAACTTCTGATTTCCCGCCGTCGGATATCTCGTCCCTGACACATCTGTATACAGAAACAACTCGTCGTCAATCTCCAGATCTTCCTGAACAAATACGCACTGCTCAAGTTTTAAAATCTCTTTGTCAATACCAATCTATTGCCTCTTCTTCATTTTCTTAAGCAGCATTTCATGCATCAAGACCATTAACCCTAAGATCACCAGAAGATAAAACGGCAGAAGCGAAACCGTAATATGACTCGCAATCAAACCAAATATGGGAGGCATCAGACATGATCCCACATAAGCGCTCGCCATCTGTATTCCTATAATTGCCTGAGATTTGTCCGCGCCGAAATGTTCCGGAGTGGAATGGATAACACACGGATAAATAGGAGCGCATCCCAAGCCGACTACAATGAATCCAATCAACGATATTGTTTCCCCTACAGGCAAAAGCATAATCATAATTCCGCATCCAATCAGGCATTGTCCGAGCCTTATCATCTGTACGTCATTTAATCTTATCGTTATAAAACCGCTGACCGCGCGGCCGACTGTGATTCCGACAAAAAACAAACCTGCATATTTCGCCGCCGTCTCCGCCGGAACACCTTTATACAAAGTCAGATAACTGCTTGCCCATAAGCTGGTAGTCTGTTCCAACGCACAATAACAGAAAAAACATATTAAGATTTCTTTTACTCCAAGTATTCTTAAAACTTCTTTTAATGAAAGTTCCTCTGCGGAAGCCTCTTCACCGGACTCACCGGAGATAACCGGGCGTCCCTTCCAAAGGGGAAGACTGAAAAATAAGATAACGGTCAATACCGTCTGAATGACTGCTATACTGCGGTATCCCCCGTTCCAGGTCCCGCCGCCGGTCATTATGTAGCCCATAATATAAGGACCGACAGAGGCTCCGACTCCCCACATACAATGCAGCCAGCTCATATGTCTGCTTTTATAGTGAAGCGCCACATAATTATTCAGGGATGCGTCCACACTTCCTGCTCCAAGCCCATAGGGAACCGCCCATAGACAAAGCGCCGCGAACGAACCGCTGACGGAAAATCCAAACAAGGCCAACGCAGTCGTCGCCACACTGACCAGCGTGACCTTTCCCGTTCCCAGCCGTCTTGTTAATCTATCGCTTTGCAGACTTGAGACAATCGTTCCGGCAGCAATAATCATAGAGATAATTCCCGCATAAGAAACCGGAACCTGTAACCCGGTATACATTGCGGGCCATGCCGAACCCAACAGAGAATCAGGAAGCCCTAAGCTGATAAAGGACAGATAAATAATAACCAATAATATTTGAAACATTTTTACAACCCTCCTGTCATTTTTATATTATATCGTCCAAATCATCTTGATTCAATTTCAAAATCGACCTATACTATAACAAAACCGACTGCAACTGATAAAATGCCCCGCCGGAGCAGCGGGGCATCAAAACTGATATTTATTTTAATAATTATTATTTCGTAATCAATTCCACTTCTACAGGAAGCGATTTCTCTACTTCTTCTCCTGCGATCAGCTTAATTGCCGTCAGAACGGCCGTCTCGCCCATAAGCTCCGGTTTCTGAGCAACCGTTGCCGTCATCCGGCCCGCCTTTACTTCATTTACCGCGTCTTCCGTCGCGTCGAAGCCGACAACTTTAATATCTTTTTGAGTTGCCGCGATCGCCTGAAGCGCGCCAAGAGCCATCTCGTCGTTGTGAGCAAACACGCCTTTGATAGAAGAATCCGACTGAAGCACATTCTCCATGACGGTCATTCCCTCTGCCCGGTCAAAATTCGCACTCTGACTTGCCACCACATCCAGGTCCTTGTCTGCCGCTTCGTGGAAACCCTCGCCGCGGTCAATCGTCGCAGACGCTCCCGGAACTCCCTCCAGCTCCGCAACCTTCGCGCCTTTACCGATCTGTTCGATCAGGTATTCCGTAGCCATCTTCGCACCCGCCACATTGTCGGACGCGATCTGGCAATGCACGTCGACTCCGTTTACCACGCGGTCTACGGAAATAACCTTAATACCCTGAGAGATCGCGTTCTGTACGGCAGGCGCCACCGCGTCGGAATCTACCGGATTGACTATCAATACGCTGACGTTTCTGGAAATCAGATCCTCGATATCATTCTGCTGCTTTGCACTGTCATCGCCGGCATCCGCAACCGCCAGCTTTACTCCTTCTTTTTCCGCCGCAGCTTCCGCCCCCTCCGCAAGAGATACAAAAAACGGATTGTTCAGTGTGGAGATAGAAAGTCCGATGGAACCGTTTCCGGCGCTTTCCATAGCGTCCCCCTCGCCGTCGATGGTGATCGCGTTACATCCTGCCAGGCCAAGCGCCATGCATAACGCCGTCATGATACCCAATATTTTCTTCATCATTTATCTTTTCCTCCTTTATATTGCAGCATGTCTATGTTGCAGACAAATTGCAAATCTATCAATATTAACGTCCTTTATAAAATTCATTTTCATATTATCTCTTACGATCTGACAATACGGCGACAAGAATGACAAAACCTTTGATCACATCCTGATAGTAAGAAGATACTCCAAGAATGTTCAAACCATTATTCAGTACCGAGATGATGAGCACGCCGATCAGTGTTCCGTAGATCTTACCTCGCCCGCCGCTCATACTTGTACCGCCGAGCGCCACGGCGGCGATCGCGTCAAGCTCGAATCCATCTCCAAGCTGCGGCTGCGCGGAGCCAAGTCTTGACAGCAGGATCAGGCCGGCCAGCGCAGACATAAACCCGGAAATCGCATATACAATGATTTTCGTCTTATGAATGTCAATTCCTGCAAGCTTCGCACATTTCCAATTGCTTCCCGTTGCATAGACCGCCCGTCCAAATGTTGTTTTATTCAGCAGGAAGTAAAATCCGACAAAAACCAGGAACAATAGGATGGCCGGAATAGGTACGCGGTAAAAATTCCCTCTTCCCAACAGTTTCAGAACAAAACTGTCTCCCAGGTTGGAGATCGGCTTTCCGCCCGTATAGATCATCGTAGCGCCGCGATAAACCGTCATGGTGATCAAAGTCGCTATGAATGCCTGCAGCCTTCCCTTTGTCACCAGGAGTCCGCTGACCGCTCCAAGGACCGTTCCGATCACCAGAGCCATGAGCATGGCTGCTCCGGCCGGAACTCCGCTTGATATCATACCCGCGCACAGCACTGTGCTCAGGGCCAGAACCGATCCGACAGACAGATCGATTGCGTCCGTCAAAATCACGCAGGTCATTCCGAATGCGATCAGTCCGTTGATTGACGACTGACGGAGCAGGGATAAAAAGTTGCTTCCCGTTCTGAATTCAGGGCTTATGATACTGATTCCGACAACCAGCAGTACCAGAGCAATCAAGGCGCCCTGATCCTGCAGATAGTCTGTTATTTTTTTCTTATTCGCTTCCATTAAATTGTACCTCCTGTTGCTAATGTCATAATATTTTCCTGATTTGCTTCTTCCTTCCGAACAATTCCTCTGACTTCGCCCTCTCGGACAACCATGATACGATCGCTCATGCCGAGCACCTCCGGCAGCTCGGATGATACCATAATGATTGCAACTCCTTTTGCCGCCAAGTCATTGATGATACTGTATATCTCTTTCTTCGCGCCGATATCCACACCGCGGGTCGGTTCATCCAGGATCAAAATCTTCGGATCCGTGTAGACCCATTTTGCGAATACCACCTTCTGCTGATTGCCGCCGCTTAAGTTATTACACTCATGAGACGGTCCGAAACAACGGATGCGCAGCTCTTCGATTCCCTTCGTCACCAGATCCCGTTCTTTCTTCCGGTCCAGCACGTGATTCTTTGAAACAATCGGCAGATTGGCCAATGCGATATTTTTCTCAATACTTTCCTCCAGCATCAGTCCTTCTACCTTTCGATCCTCCGTAATAAAACCGATTCCGTTCTTCATGGCCTGAATCGGGGATTTAATCTGTACTTCTCTTCCATTGATCTCGATTTTTCCGGAGTCGTAAGGAAGATTACCGAAGATAGCCTGCATGATCTCAGTCCTTCCCGCGCCCATAAGACCTGATACTCCAAGAACTTCTCCGGCCTTTACTTCAAACTCCACATCCTGAAACATACCTTTTTTAGTCAGACCGCTGACTTTCAAAACCGTCTCTCCGATCTTGCAGTCGCGTTCCGGATAACGCTCGCCGATCTCGCGTCCGATCATCAGCTTGACAATATCGTTCATATTAGTCTCCGGGATATTCCTGGTCCCTACATATGTACCGTCGCGAAGCACGCTGATTCTGTCGCACAGTTCAAAGATCTCTTCCATCCTATGGGAAATGTATACGATAGAAACACCGGCCTTGCGAAGCGACTGTATCACCTCAAAGAGCACCACCGTCTCGCTCTGGGTCAGGGCAGCCGTCGGTTCATCCATGATGATAACCTTTGCGTCCACCATAAGAGCCTTGCATATCTCGATCATCTGCTGCTGCCCTACAGACAGGTTGGACATGACCTCCCCCGGATCAATCCTGACTCCCAGGCGTTCCAACGCTTCCGATGCTTTCTGCCTCATGGCTTTCTGGTCGCAGAATCCGAATCTTTTTTTTATCTCTTTTCCCATAAACAAATTCTCTTCCACCGTCAAGTCAAATAATACGTTCAGCTCCTGGTGGATGAACACAATCCCTGCTTTTTCCGCCTCCTGCGGGTTCTTGTAATCTACTTCCCGGCCGTCTACAATAACCGTACCCCCGTCCTTCGTGTAGACGCCTGTTAAAATCTTCATCAGGGTAGACTTTCCGGCTCCGTTTTCACCCATGAGCGCATGGACTTCGCCGTGCCCCAGGACAAACCCGGCATCCTTCAGCACCTGATTCGTTCCGAAGGATTTGTCAATTCCCTTCATTTCAATCTGCATTTCTCTTCCTCCTTCTACCTGCCGTAACCGATCTGCAAAACTGATCTTAAATACCTTCAATTCCTGCTGCGATTTTCCCCATGATACTTTGCATTTCTTTAAAACAGACACGCAGACTGCAGGATAATATTCGCGTAGGGTGTCGTCTCCCCTGTTCTGATCACTGCCTTACATGTCTTTGTCCGCGCCTTTAACTCCGTATGAGGTACATACTCGATCTCGCATGCCTCACCCATCTCATCCACAAGCGCCAGTACCTCCATTAGAACCTCCGGGTTCTTTTCACGGATCTCCTCCGCCAGTACCACCTTTTCAATCTTCATATCCTTTGCTACTTCCTTCAGCGTCTCCATGAAGGAAGGAACTCCCGGCTTCAGCGCCAGGTCGATGCGCTCCGTCTCGTCAGGGATAGGAAGCCCGCAGTCCCCGACCGCTAACGTGTCCGTATGCCCCATATAAGACAGCACCCTCGAAATATCCGCATTTATGATTCCGTTTTTCTTCATTCTGTTACCTCTCCATCGTTATCTGCCGCACGATCTTCCGCCCTGCCGCATTTACATCGTTATCCGCCGCATTACTTATCATTCTTCTGCTTCTTTGCCGCATTACTTATCGCTCTGCTGCTTCTCCATTACAGCCATTACTTCATTGTAGGTCGGCATTCCGCCCTGAGCCCCGAACTTTTCCGTAGACAGACCCGCCGCCGTATTGGCAAACGCAAGAGCGTCCGAGATGCCCCTCCCCTCCGTGACCGCCACGGTAAACGCGCCGTTTAACGTGTCTCCGGCTCCGGTAGTATCTACTACATTCGCTTTTCTTGCAGGCACAAGGATTACTTCCCCGTTTTTCAGGCAGGTACTTACCCCTCTTGACCCCTGCGTGATCACCAATTTTTCCGGATATCTCTTCATCATTTCCTCAAACGTTATGTCACGGCCAAATAGAATCACGGCTTCATGTTCGTTGGGAGTAAGATACGTTACCTTTTCCAAAATTTCCTGCTTTACCGGTCTTGCGGGACCTGGATTCAGGACGACCTTTACGCCGTTATCTGCACAAAGAGCAATGACATACTCCACCGTCTCCTGAGGTATCTCGTGCTGAAGCAGGACAATCTCACACTCCAAAAGGGAATCCTTCACCTCATTTACATAGTCGATGTCTACATGATCATTTGTACCTGCGACAACTATGATCGTATTATCATTGTCTCCGACCGTGATCATAGCCAACCCGGTAGACTCTCCTTTCACTACCTTGACACATTTTGTCTCAACGCCCACATCCTGCAGATTCTTCAAAAGGCTTGCCCCGGCTGCATCGTCCCCAACACATCCGAACATCTCAACCCCGGCTCCGAGTTTTGCCATAGCAACAGCCTGATTCGCACCTTTTCCGCCCGGTATGTACTTCAGATCCCAGCCTTTGAGCGTCTCACCCTTAAGGGGAATTCGCTCTGCTTTCACCGTCATATCCATATTGATACTTCCGACTACTCCAATCTTTCTCATATTTTGGTTCCTCCTTACTATTTTATGGTCTTTATTATAAACTTTTATATAAAATTTTCAATATATTTTTATAATATTTTTATCAAAAATGCAAAATTCGTTTATATTTCATAAAATACAAATCGTGTTTTTGTGCGTTATCACCAATCCATCTCTAACTTTATATGTCATTAATACGATCTTCATTTTAAACAAATGTGTTTTTACAAAAAATAATATATAAAATTTTATATTTATTTACAAAAATCTGCCGCCTTCAGAAATACAATGAAGCCGCCGCATATGTAATATGCGGCGGCCTCACCTTGCTCTTCCGTATTATCATCCGTATCTTAATCCGTTATCTCTTTCACGCTTCCCCGTTCTATAAATTCTGCACAGACCTGGATCTTCACCTTTGCTTTACCGTCGATCCTGTCTGTTGAGAGCAGCTCGCGAACCGCCCGCGCTCCCAGCTCCTGCTTGTAAACGTGCACCGTGGACAAGGGCGGGTCCGAAACCGTCCCGTAAGCCACGTTATCAAATCCAATCACCGATATATCCCCGGGTATATCATAACCATACTCTTTCATGGCCCGCATGCTTCCGATTGCAATCAAATCGGTATCAGCAAAAAATGCCGTCGGCATCTCTTTTGCTGTATCCAGATATTCCTTCATCTTTTGATACGCAGTTTCGATTTTGGTTCCTACCGTTGCAATATACTCCGGTTTCGCAGAAAGTCCATATTTATTCATTACCTGATAATAACCTTCCTCACGGGATCTGAAAGCCTGTATCCGAAATTCCCCGCGCAGATACCCGATCTTCGTATGCCCTTTTTTCACCAAATATTCTATGGCTCCGGCGGCGGCGTCCATATCATTGATCAACACGCTGTCAAAAGCATATTTATCACAGCGTCCGTCTAATAATATAATCCTGTTTTTCGCGCCGGCATAGGGTTCATAATCTTCTTCAAGCATCTCTGTCCCAAGAAGCACTACCGCGCTCTGCATATCCGACAGAATGTCGTAAAGCTGTTCCTGATAATCCGGGTCATGGATGTCCACATAACAGAATACCGTTTCATACCCCATAAGTTTTGCCTGGCGCTCCACGCCTTCGATCACAGTCGGATGAAAGGAACTGTCATCAATAATCTGGCCGTTCCTCCGGAAGATCACAAACCGAATCTTTGTAATCTCCTCATTCCCACGGTAACCCAGCTCCTCCGCAACCTTTAATATCTTTTCGGCAGTCTCTTTATTCACTCCCCTTTTATGATTCAACGCATTGGAAACCGTTGCCATAGAAAACCCGGTTTCCTCACTGATTTTACGAATATTTACCTTCACGATCCCACTATCCTCTCATTTCAAGTAAATATTATTATAGCATACTTCAAAAATTTTTAAAAATATTTTTAGTCTATTATCATTCCCCGTGTTGAAACTGTCACATCATTTATGAATATACATTCTGGTCTTGTCTAATTCATCATCTCCCTGAACCATACACAAAAATTCCCATCCATATCTTTCGTAAAAACTCGTATGATCGGTAACCAGATAGACTGGTGTAATACCTTTAGATTTTAAATCCTCGACAGCCATATCCAGCAGACGCCCTGCAATTCCCTTACATCGATATTCATCTTCTGTGTATACCGCACAAATATTCGGCGTAAAGTCTTTTCTGTCATGGAAATCATTTTCAATTACCCCCAACCCTCCTATAATTCTGTCCCCATCTAAACAAAGATACCATCCATACTCGGTTTTATTATTAAGATAAGCTTCCATACATTCAAGATAAGCTTCCTGCAAAACTCCCCATTTAGAATGAAACCATTCGGCTGCTCTATTCTTTAATTGCCGTCTCTCTCTTAATGTGCTATATGTATAATCGCTCATCTTCTTCCCCCAACCTCCGATTGTGACTTGATGCTTTTTATAGAAAACAAAATCATATAAAACAGTATAACACAAAATATATGGTAATGGATACATTTCCATAAGGAAGATTACATACACCAATCCTCTCACAAGCAGCAAATTGAACGCCTGCCTTGCCGGCATCAACAGGCCCAAAAACAGTCTGTTTGTAAGTATTTTTAAATATATTGACACTGGTGAACCTAAACGCTATAATAGCTAATATAATTAACAAAAAAAGAAAGCGGAGTAGCTGATATGAAAGCAGGCTTAAATAGAACAACGATTATCGAAATGGCGGCTGATATAGCGGATGAGAGAGGTATTGCTAATGTAACCCTAAAGGTACTAGCGGAAGAATTAGGCGTAAAACCCCCATCCTTATACAAACACTTTAATGGCGGACTTGATGAACTAAATAAAGAGCTTATGCTGTACGGCTGGCATCTCTTAGAAAGCAAAATCACAAAAGTCGCCATAGGCAGGGCGAAGGATGATGCAATAACGGCTATATGCTATGCTTATCGTAATTTTGCCGCCGAGCATAAGGGATTGTTTGAAGCTATACAATGGTACAATATGTATCAGTCAGAGGAACATTTACAGGCGACACAAGGAATGGTGTCTGTCTTTTTTCAAGTCCTTGATTCCTATGAATTAAACGAGAAGCAAAAAGTGCATATTGTGCGTATGTTTCGGGGATTTCTGCAAGGGTTTTCTTCCATTGAAAGCCACGGAGGATATGGAAACCCGCTATCCATAAATGACAGCTTTGATTTTGCACTGAAAACCATATTGAAAGGTATTCATGATTTGCAGGGAGAAACAGAAAGATGAAACAGCTTTTGAAAAAAGTCAGTCCGTTTAATAATATACGGAGATGTCTGTATCGCTATTCATAGTCAAGAAAATACTTGCCTTTTGAGTATGTTACATAGCAGGTATTGCATTACTCTATTGGAAAGAGATTGAAAAGAAAGATTTGGCTGCAATGGGACTGTCAAAAGAAATTGGCACTTATTTTATTGGTATTGTTTTAAGTATTTTTTGCTTACCTTGTCTGTCGCTATAATTGCAGCGACCGGAAGTATAAAATATCAGGGAATATTTGAAAACGCCGATGTTCTTATGATAATTCTCTTAACAGGGGGATTTATAATTCAAGATGCGGCAGAAGAAATGCTTTGCAGGGAAAATGATTTATAGTGTAATTGGTATCATAAATCTAATTCTTATTTCCATTATTTTTTCATTCCTCACAATTTATTTTAAAAGCATTTGGGCAGCCTGCGGTCTTCATTCATTTTGGAATGCTATTTTGTATAGTGTTCTTGGAATGAATTTAAGTGGTAACGAGAAAACCGCCACAGCAATATTCAATATGCAATCCACAGGCGATAACATTAATTGAAGCAAGCGCAGCTACGACTATTGTACTGGCTTTTTCGGCCGCTTTGGTTTTTGTTATAAACAGAAAGAGTAGAGAGAAATGATTGAAATATAAAAAGGTTAGGAGAAATATGAAATGGAGAAAAATACTCTTGAGTTTGAATGCATAGGAATAAAAAACGGAGGGAAATTTCCAGTAGAGAATACTGGGCGGGGGAAGGACATTTCACCTGAATTTATCATAAAAAACTTATCCCCGAATGCCAAAACTTTTATTATTACCCTTGAGGATTTGAACCACCCGATTAAAAGATTTACACATTGGGTCATTTGGAATATTCCTGCAACAGATAAAATTGCGAAAGCCATCCCGCCAGGAAAAACACTATCTTTACCAGAGGGCGCGGTACAGGGCATCGGATATGGATTTCACCGCTACGCAGGACCAAAGCCGCCGAAGGGTAAATCCCACAAATACTGTTTTACAATTTATGCGTTGAACTGCAAAATTAATTTGAACTCATCTTCTACTAAGAGAAAAGTTCTAAGTAAGGCAAATAGTCATATTATTCAACAAGGAGAAGTTTGTGGGTATTTTGAATAAAAAATTGTCGTTAAGCAAAACAACCATTAAAGAGCCCTCCGCTTTCTTCATTTCAAGACCGCATAGGCAGCTTCGTCCACCGTCTCCAACCACTCGCTGCCCGCATTTTCTCCGGATTTAAAGTATTTCATTACTTTTGTCCATTTGCCACAAAATATGGAAAAGAAAAGCCTGCAAACACCAATGTTTAGAGGGCACTGAAAAACTCCCACTTTTTTTGTTGGGAGTTTTCTTATTCCTATATA
>CAJUFA010000048.1 GCA_910585725.1 uncultured Dorea sp.
AGGAATAAGAAAACTCCCAACAAAAAAAGTGGGAGTTTTTCAGTGCCCTCGATTACAGAGGTTTGAATATTCCAAGAGAAACGATGCTGTCATTAGCAGAAGAAATAACAGAGCAAAGGGTACTGATTGGTTTTTCAGAAAATGTTATTAGAAATGATGAGCTGAATCATTATCTCCATTCGTTACATCAGATGATTATGGACGGTTCAAAAGAGTTTGAAAAGGAAGAAATGCTCCTGCTCTTTATTTCATTACTTATCGAGCAATACGGACAACCTTTTGAGAAATGTATTCCAGAGTGCAGTGAAGAAATAGAAAATGCCTGCGTATTTATGTCAGAACATTTTGCAGAGCATATTACACTTGATAACCTCTGTAAATGCAGCGGTTTTAGCAAATCTACATTGCTCCGTGCATTTACCAAGTCGAAAGGAGTTACGCCATACAGGTATCTTCAGACAATAAGGATAGCTAAAGCAAAGGAACTGTTGGAGAAAGGCGTATCCTCGGTTGACGCCGCTATACAGACAGGCTTTTCGGACCAGAGCCACTTTTCTAATTTTTTTCATATGTTTATCGGATTGTCGCCTGCCGCATACAGACACATTTTTAAGGAGGGTGGCAGGAATCATGGATAAAAAAACAACCGCGGGGCATATCATGGCTTTGATCACGATTGTGATATGGGGAACGACTTTCATATCCACTAAAATACTGCTTGCAGACTTTACGCCGATAGAAATACTGTTTTTCAGATTTTTGCTTGGCCTATTTGTATTGATTGCCATTTATCCAAGACGCTTAAGAATAAAGGATAAAAAACAGGAGCTTACATTCGCAGCGGCGGGGCTATGCGGGGTATGCTTATACTACTTGCTTGAAAACATAGCGTTAATCTATACAATGGCTTCTAATGTAGGTGTTATTATTTCTGTTGCTCCGTTTTTTACTGCCATTTTATCTCATATATTTCTAAGGACAGAAGAAAAACTAAAAGCACAATTTTTTGTTTGTTTTGTTGTTGCTATGACAGGAATATGTCTTATCAGTTTTAACGGCGAGGAACTGGAGCTGAATCCTATCGGTGATATTCTGGCGATTGCTGCGGCATTCGTATGGGCAATTTATTCATTGCTGACACGAAAAATCAGCGGTTATGGATATAATACTATTCAAACGACAAGGAGGATATTTACATACGGAATAGTTTTTATGCTCCCTTTTCTCTTTGTTTTTAATTTTAGCTTGGATGTGCAGAAAGTTATTAAGCCAGAGTATGCACTAAACCTTATCTATCTAGGTCTTGGCGCATCAGCACTTTGCTTTGTTACTTGGAATTATGCGGTCAAGGTGCTTGGGGCCGTTAAGACAAGCGAGTATATTTATATAGTTCCTGTCATTACCATTGTCACATCTGTTATTGTGTTAAAGGAAGAAATTACATGGACGGCTGCGCTTGGAATAGGTCTTACCTTAATCGGTTTGTTTGTATCAGAAAGTAAATTGAAATTAAAGAATAGAGGAAAGTAAAGATGAATATAGAGAATAAAAATGTGTAATTGTGGTTGATGAAAATTGACCGCTTGGGATTATCGAAAACACCGCCGCTATCCTCGGCAGTGCGGAAAAAAGGAAAGATAGAACAAATGGCGCTGGATTATTGAGTTAAAAAATAAAAAGCGCTATAATACAAAATACCTTATTTTATATAGAAAAATGATGAAAGGGAACATCTGTGAAACATATCGTTTGGAGGATATTATGTGCAGGAATAAAAAAAGAAAAAATAAAGGTTTACTCCATGCAGAGCCAGTGTAATAAGCGACATTTGCATGGAGGAATATGAGTCGCTGATATAGAAGATCTGGCTTTGCTGCTTGATATTAAGACCTAAAAAAACACATTTTATGTGGTCTTTAGGAGAATCAAGGAGGAAGCCTTTATATGAAATACATAAATGCAAATGAAATTCTCCCGGATGTGTTGGTTAAGGAATTACAAAAATATATCCAGGCAGGATATATCTATATTCCGGCTAAGAGTGAACAGCATAAATCATGGGGTGAATTGTCTGGTTACCGAAGGGAGCTTGAAAGACGCAATAAAACCATCAATGCAGAGTATCACAGAGGAGTTCCGATTGGGGAACTTGCTGATAAATACCATCTTTCGGTGTATGCCATCAGAAAAATAATATATCAGAAATAGCAAAAGGAGAGCGGCTCGTTAATGGGCGGCTCTCTTTTATACTGATTATTTCTGTACTATTCAATGTATTGAAGATGTAATGACGGACAAGTAAAATGATAGGGTATTCTGTACGGACTGGAGGTAATAAAATGGCAGATTTACAAAAAATATATTCAAGGACAGGTGATACACAGACTGTCTATTTGAAGAACGTGGTTACGAACCCCAATATCGAAATTGGAGAGTATTCAATGCATAATGACTTTGGACATGACCCTGCGGAGTTTGAGCACAATAATGTGCTGTATCATTATCCTATCAATCATGATAAGCTCAGGATAGGAAAGTTCTGTTCGATTGCATGTGGGGCAAAATTCCTTTTCAATAGTGCAAATCATACGATGGATTCCTTATCTACTTATCCGTTTCCATTATTTTTTGAAGAATGGGGGCTTGAGAAAAAAAGAGTCGCAGAAACATGGGATAATAAAGGAGATATTAATATTGGTAACGACGTATGGATTGGATATGAAGCGGTTATTTTAGCAGGCGTGACGGTTGGGGATGGAGCGGTCATTGGAACCCGTGCGGTCGTCACGAAAGATGTGCCGCCCTATACCATTGTGGGAGGCGTCCCTGCAAAACCGATAAAAACGGTTTTCTGATGAGAAAATAGACCAGTTGCTCAAAATGAGATGGTGGGACTGGTCGGAAGAAAAGATTGCAGAGAACATAAAAGCAATACAATCGGGATGTATAGAACAACTGAGGTGTAAATATGTGTACAAGATTTGTATATAACGGAAATGATACGGTCGTTGGATTTAACTTTGATATTGACCTTTCCGTGTGGACGCATACAGTCATTACAGAAAAAGACAGATTTTTTATCGGGATTAAAATACCGGACAATAAGTATCATTCTTTTCATGGAATAAACAGGAATGGGAATGTCGGTACGCTGCTTTACGTAAATGGAAACGAAAAGGGAAAATATTCCGCAGATGCAGAATGTGTTGAAATACTATCTTGAGGAAAACATAGATTTAAATGAAAACGCTCCCGATATTCCCGCTATGGGTATGGCGGTTTTACGGCAGCAGTTTTTGCTGGTACAGACAATTGAAGAATGGATTGCAACGTTAAAAAAGGAATTGGGATAATTTGATATAAAATCTCCAATCATTAAAATTCCCATGCAGGAATCGAAACAGGAGACGGGGGCCTTTTCTCCAAGAAAAAGGATATTGGAAAATAAACGGATGGCTTAGAAAAGCGTCCGTGGAATAAATGAGGGAAAATGATATGGCAATGTGGAATCCGTGGCGTGGCTGCCACAGACATAGCGAAGGATGAAGATACTGCTACATCCATAAAGGAGATTATAAGCGTAAGATTGATATAGACAATATTGTAAAGACGGATAACTTCTACGCCCCTATCGTTAAGAATAAATCGGGAGCGTACAAAATTAAATCGGGACAGACCGTGTATCTCTGCATTTCTACGGATTTTCTGATTGAGGATGCCGATGAATGGCGTTCTGAATGTTGGCGGATGATACGGGAACGTTCCGACCTGCACTTTCTGTTTTTAACAAAGTGTATTGAGCGGTTTATGGGTTGTATTCCAGAAGACTGGAACGATGGATACGATAATGTTACGGTTGGATGCACGGTGGAAAATCAAGACAGGGCTGATTACAGGCTTTCTATTTTCAATCAACTGCCTATAAAACATAAAAATATTATCTGTCAGCCATTGATTGAGGAAATAAACCTTACCGCCTATCTTGATAATGTTGAATTAGTTGTAGTTGGCGGCGAATCAGACAGAAATGCCAGACCGCTTGATTATGCATGGGTGCTTTCCATACGGGAGCAATGTAGTGCCCGCAAAGTACATTTTGAGTTTCGGCAGTGTGGGACACATTTTATCAAGGATGGAAAAAGATACACGTTATCTACTCGTGACTTATGCAGTCAAGCTGGAAAAGCAAATATCAATTATTAAAAAAGAACTGGTTTAAATGCAGCAGGTCTTATATCAGAATCTGTTTGTGACGGGTATCGGATATATGATACCGTCGATAACTGGAGCTATATTTTTTCTGATGAAAAGAAGTGAAATGTCCGAAATGCAGTCAGGAAAGCGGATAGGTACTTTTTGGAAAAATGGACTTGTATTCTGTGGCAAAAGTGTTAATCGCGGGGCAAAAGTTGATATTATGCAGAGAATTAATCTTTGTATGTAAAATATTATGGTGTCTGTATAGGATTCCATGATATACTGAAGAAAACAAAAATCGAAGGTTGAGAAAGTGGGAATCTGGATTAAGAGACATTAGCGACGAGACTTGGCAAACTGCCCGATGAAGCCGGAATTTGGGATAAGCTACACGGTAAGTGATCCGGAGGCCGCCAAGAACGAGCTTCTAGGCAAGGCGGTCAAAGACGTGAAAGAAAGGGCGTCTGTTCTTACATCTGCGGCAGATGTCACTCTCAAGGAGATTCAGAGCATAGACTATTCGTGGGGAGAGATTGATTTTGAAGTTCGACCGATGGGTCGCGCCTTAATGGACGACGCAGACTGCTGCATGGACTCCGCTCTGGATGCCGGGGGGGATTATGACCTTGACGTCGAACCGGATGACATCAATGTATCGGATACAGTGACCGTAATCTGGGAAATTGCATAGGAGAAGGTCTCTCTGGCTTTTTGCGGTCGATATGCGAATGTTTGAATTGTGATTTTAACGATATTATGGAAGAGTTGCCAGAGAATCCCGATAAGGAGCGTGATGGTTAGTATGAATGAAAAGATTATGATTGTTGATGATGAAAAAGAAATAGCAGATTTAATAGAGCTATATCTGAAAAATGACGGTTACAATGTGTACAAGTTTTACAAAGGCATGGATGCATTAAAATGTACGGAATCAGAAAAAATGGATTTGGCAATCCTGGATATCATGCTTCCAGACATTGACGGCTTCCATATCTGCCAAAAGATTAGGGAACGGTATTTTTATCCAATCATTATGCTTACGGCAAAGGTAGAAGATGCAGACAAAATTATGGGGTTGACTATCGGAGCGGATGATTATATTACAAAGCCATTTAACCCATTGGAGGTTGTGGCAAGAGTTAAGACACAGCTCCGCCGATATGTCAATTATAATAATGCCGAAAGCGGAGGAAAAGAAAGCGTGCCGATTACGGAATTCGACATTAACGGACTTGTCATTAATAAGAATACTCATAAATGTACTCTGTATGGAAAAGCAGTCACATTAACTCCGATAGAGTTTTCTATTCTCTGGTATTTGTGCGAAAACAGGGGAAAAGTGATTCCTTCCGAGGAACTTTTTGAAAAAGTCTGGGGCGAGAAGTTTCTTGATAACAATAATACAGTTATGGCTCATATAGGGAGGCTCAGGGAGAAAATGAAAGAACCTGCCAGAAACCCGAAATTTATTAAAACAGTCTGGGGAGTGGGATATACTATTGAAGAATAATAAAGGAAATGGAATAGACGGTGATTATACACAGCTTGAGACAAAAATTCTGATTCGGACAGCGGCGGGACTGTTCGGTGCGTTTGCTTTGATATCTGCGGCTCTCAGTTTATTGAGCGGTCGTTTTTCGAGTGCGGTCGTGGGCTTTTTAGAAATATTCTATAAAGATTACGAAAGAGCAGTAGTGGCGTATACCCATGTGTTTCGGAATAATAAAGAATGGCTTGTTATGGTAGCTGCTTTTGTGGTATTTCTGATTGTTTTACGGGTGTATCTGAAAGGTTTTACGAAGTATTTTAATGAAATCAACAGAGGTATCAACGCCTTGAAAGAGGAGGATTCAGAGGATGTAGCACTGTCCTCTGAGCTTGCGGCAACCGAAAAAACAATCAATGGGATTAAGCATACTCTTAAGCAGCAGAAATATGCGGCAATGGCTGCAGAGCAAAGGAAGAATGACTTGGTAGTATATCTTGCCCATGATTTAAAAACGCCGCTTACCTCCGTAATTGGATATTTGACGCTGCTTAGGGACGAGAATCAAATCTCGGATGAATTAAGGGAAAAGTATGTATCTATCTCATTGGAAAAGGCGGAACGCTTGGAAGACTTAATCAATGAATTTTTTGAGATTACGCGCTTTAATCTTTCTAACATTATGCTGGAGTACAGTATGGTAAATTTAACCCGCATGTTGGAGCAGTTGATTTTTGAATTTAAACCGATGTTTGCAGATAAAAATTTGAATTGCGTCCTTACGGCAGAGCCGAATAAAATGGTACGCTGTGACGTAAATAAGATGCAGCGGGTATTTGATAACCTGTTGCGAAATGCGGTAAATTATAGTTTTGAAAATACGGATATTTCGATTGCCGTCACGCAAAAGGAGAATATGGTTCATATTAAATTTGCTAATCATGGAAATACGATACCAAAAGAGAAACTGGAACGTATTTTTGAACAGTTTTACCGTCTTGATATTTCTCGAAGTACGGGAAATGGAGGCGCGGGATTAGGACTTGCTATTGCAAAGGAAATTGTAATGCTGCACGGAGGGACAATTATCGCCAGCAGTGAAAAGGAAATAATTGAATTTGAAGTGACGCTTCTTTCTTCGTAGGAAAATCGTAAGAAATTCCGTAAGAAAAATTGAGATGTCCGTTGGATGGAACGAAAGAACAGCACTCTTGTTTTTGATACAATATTCGTGTCAGAGCAAGAGTGCTTTTATTTAAGCGGACGCGCCCGCGAATCCGGGCATATGCACAAAGCGGGACGCCCCAGGTTATTGTGTAAGGAGGAATTATTGATATGAGCCAAAGGAATATGAAAAACAGAAGCAGAAAACATAAAAGCAGAAAACACAGACGCATCCAATATCTTTTCTTTACCGGAATTTTACTCTTAGCTACGGTATCTGCAAGCGGTCTTTTATGGTATGGTGTTGGCAGCACGGCAAACAAAGACAATATTATTGGAGAAGATCCCGTTTCAATTACACATGTGGGGATGAGGTCAAAGGAAGAAATAAAGAAAACGGTAATGGAAACTTCTTATGACGGCAAACAGCAGAGAACGGAAGAAAATTATGGCAATACACAGAATGCAGGGACAGATGAAGCGTGGAATTTAATGCTTGTCAACAAAGATAATGCGATTCCAGACAATTACGATGTGAATCTGGTCGAGATAGAGGGCGGGGAGCGTGTAGACGAGCGTATCTATGAACCTCTTATGGAGATGCTTAATGCAGCGAGAGAGGGTAACTGGGGCAAATTGCCGGCGGTGGTATCTGGCTATCGGACGCAGGAAAAACAGAAAAGACTGTATGATGAAAAGATTGCATATTTCAAAAAAGAAGGATATTCAGACAGTGAAGCCGTAAAGCAGGCAGAACAATGGGTTGCCGTGCCGGGTCACAGCGAGCATCAGCTTGGAATTGCAGTGGATATTAACGGGGCAACTTATGACGTTTATTTATGGCTGCAGGAAAACAGCCATAAGTATGGCTTTATCTTCCGCTACCCTGGCAGTAAGACGGATATTACTGGAACAGCAGAGGAAGTATGGCATTATAGATATGTAGGGAAAGAAGCGGCAAAGGAGATTTACGAAAGAGGAGTCTGCCTTGAAGAATATCTTGGGGCCTTATAATATGAAAGTTCTTGATATTTGAGCGGCGATCGGTCATGTGTCGCCGGTTAATACAATCGTTTATCGTCGTTCATTGCTTACAAAATATTATGGCATATGCATAGAGTTCCATGTTATACTGAAAATAAAAAACGGAGGTTGTGACAACGGAAATGTGGAATGGGAAACGCCGGCATAGAGGTTTGTAACTTTTAAGCGAGATAATCGAGCAGCAAGAAAAAGCGGATAGCTGATAGATAAGTAGTTGCAGCATTCGATATACGGCGATACGTTAATTAAAGAAAAAAGGAAATTGAAAAATATAAGGAGCGAGGATATGGAAGAAAAAGTAATTGCCGAACAGTTTATGAAAGGTTTTGATTGTTCTCAGGTTGTGGTGTCTCATTATACAAAAGAGGCAGGAATCTCATTAGAATTGGCAAATAAGGTAGCCGCTTGTTTCGGAGGCGGAATGCTTCAGGCCGATGCCTGCGGGGCATTTACAGGCGCGCTTATGGTGATCGGATTAAAGTACGGACATTTTGATCCGGAACAGCTTCAGGCACAAAAAGAAGTAATGATGGCTAAGAGCGGGGAGTTTAGGAAGAAGTTCTTTGAGAAGCATCCGACATGTAACTGCAAAGAATTGTTGGGCCATGATGTGTCCACACCGGAGGGGTTCAGGGAAGCTATAGAATCAGGAAGAATGATGTCATTCTGTCCCCAATTAGTCAAAGAGGTGATTGAACTGTTGGATGAAATCATATAGAAAATGGATAATATATATTAATGGCAGAACTTCCGCACAGGCAGAGGAAGGAGGGGAATATGGACAGGATTAAAGGACTGAGGGAATATATTGAGACGGAAAGCTTTAAAGAACAATTAGGCATTCCACGGGGAGAAAAGATTGAATGCCGTCTGCTGGCCCAGGGAGAATATAATATTAATTATGAGTTTGTGCATCCTGTGTCAAAGGAAAGGCTGATTCTAAGGGTGAACACAGGAAGTCAGATGCATTTGGAAGATCAAATCGGATATGAATATCACGTATTGAAATTATTAGAAGATTCAGGCAGGACTCCGCGGGCGCTCTGTGTAGACGGAAGTAAGAAGAGAGTGGAATATGGCGTTATGGTGATGGAATTCCTCGAAGGTCATGCCCTTGATTACCGAAGGGAAATGGAATATGCGGCTCAGTGCCTTGCAGATATTCACAGTGTTCCGGTGTCGGGAGATGCCGGGCTGATTATGCCGAAGAACCCGTTGCAGGCAATTCTGGATGAATGTAACGAGATGGCGGAGACTTATTACCATTCCTCGCTTGGCAGTGTGCAGAAGAAGAGGATGGTAGAGCGGATGCTGAAAAAAGGACAACGGATGTTAGACATGGTTACGGTGTACGACGGATACCGATGTTGTATCAATACGGAGCTGAATTCAGGTAATTTTTTGATCAATGGGAAAGGAAGGGATAATTATCTGATTGATTGGGAGAAACCGCTGTATGGAGATCCCGCGCAGGATCTGGGGCATTTTCTAGCTCCGACAACCACTTTCTGGAAGACGGACGTTATTCTTAAGCAGGATGAAACGGATCACTTTATCCGGCAGTACAAGACGTATGTGGCAGGCAGATATGACGTGCGTGGGATGGAAGAACGTCTGAGGCTGTTTATCCCCATTACCTGTCTCAGGGGAATTACCTGGTGTGCTATGGCATGGGTGCAATATCAGGAACCGGGAAGACTGATTCGGAATAAAGAGACGTTTTGTAAGATGGAAGCATATCTGGAAGATGGATTTTTGGAACGGATCGAGACACAGATCATGTGAATAATATATTAATATAAATAATATAAAAAGAACTGCCGGAAAGAAAGCTTTTTCGGTAGTTTTGTATGTTAAGACTTGTAACTTACATTTTGTAAATAGGAGAGGAAATATATCATTTGTATATAGATATCGCTAATATATAGGCAATATCTATATATAAACAAAATCATTAAAATTATTAATTAGACTGCCATACATTCCTATGATAATATAGAAAAACGAACAGAAAATGTTCAAAATATTTATTTTAGTCGAATCAAAGGAGGAACAAGGGACAAGGAATGAATAAGTGAATTGTCGATGCAGAAAGTATGAAGAACGGCAGATATATTTAAGTTGAAGCCAATGCAGATCAGAAGGGCTGTTTTTTTGAAAAAGGTGCGAAAAGGATTGAATATAACTATATTAAACAGGTGAAACTACACAAAGATGGATAAGAAAATGGAACATAAAAAAAAGAACCGGATAGGGAAAGCGATCATCATATTGCTGTTTGCCGCGGCGATACTTGCATATATATGGATTCCGTCCGTGCATGACTTGTACAATGAGATTGCCCGGATGTTTACCAGCGGTGATTTTACCGCGGTGCGAAACTTTGTGGAGTCTTATGGTATGTATGCGGCGGCGGTATCGTTTGCACTGATGATTCTACAGTCTGTCGCGGCGCCGCTTCCGGCGTTTCTGCTGACGTTTGCCAATGCAAATCTTTTTGGATGGTGGCAAGGGGCGATTCTTTCGTGGTCAAGCGCAATGGCAGGTGCGACGGTCTGTTTTTTTATTGCACGGATTTTGGGCCGCGACGCGGTAGAAAAGATTACCAGCAAGGCAGGGCTTAAGCAGATTGATGTTTTCTTTGAGAAGCACGGGCGATTAAGTATTTTGATTGCAAGACTGCTCCCGTTCATTTCTTTTGATATCGTAAGCTATGCGGCCGGCTTAACATCCATGTCATTCTGGAGCTTCTTTGTCGCGACAGGAATCGGACAGCTTCCGGCAACGATTATTTATTCTTATGTAGGCGGTATGTTGACCGGAGGAGCACAGATGCTTGTGACGGCGCTTATGATACTTTTTGCTATATCTGCGTTGATTGTACTTTTCAGACAGCTTTATGCAGAACGGCAGACGAAAAAAGAATAGGATAAAAGAATAATAAGTTTGAAGGAGAGTTTTTCATTATGAAAAAGAAATTATTAAGCGTATTATTAAGTATGGCAGTCGTGGCGGCTCTTGCCGCAGGATGCGGTTCTAATTCGGATGATGCAGATAAAACACCGGAGAATGCGGCAGACGAACAGACGGAGGATACGGATACTGCAGACGACGCGGCAGAAGATACGGCAGATGTGGAGTCTGTGGATCAGAGGACGGTATATGTAACGCCAGAGTGGGTGAAAAGTGTGATCGACGGAAATCAGGCGGGTTATGAGGATGCTGTCATTGCAGAGGTTACGTATACCGGCGCTCTGGACGACAGCGAGTCTTATAAAGAGGGACATGTTCCGGGGGCAATCCTTGTTGGGGATACAGAAGTGGAAGATGCGGAAGGTACAGAGGAGAAACCATATAATCTTCTTACAGCCGAAGAAGTTGAAGGTTATATGCTTTCTCACGGTATTACCAAGGACACAAAGGTGATTCTGTACGGCGAGGATGTTTCAGGCGTGGGCCGTGTAGCATATGCTTATTTATGGGCAGGTGTTGAAGACGTTAAGATTTTGAACGGCGGATTGAATGCATGGAAGGAAGCCGGGTATGAACTGGAGACGGACGTCAATGAAGGAGCGAAAGCAGAGAGTTTCGGTACTGCGGTTCCGGCGCATCCGGAATTCTGGGTATCTATTCAGGATGCGAAGGACAGGCTTGAAAATGATGACAACTTTAAGCTGGTAAGTATTCGAAGTGAAGACGAATGGCTCGGAAAGTCAAGTGGTTATAATTACATTGAAAGAGCTGGCGAGCCGGAAGGCGCAGTGTGGGGCAAAGGCGCACAGACTGCGTTTGATGTGGCCGATTTTACGGATGAGAACGGAGTAGTCAAGGATTTAGAAGGGTTCAAGAAGGTATGGGAAGACTGTGATTTTACACTGGATAATCATCTTTCCTTCTACTGCGGCACAGGCTGGCGCGCGACGGTTCCGTTCCTGGTACTTTATGAAAACGGGTATGATGATATTTCCGTCTATGACGGCGGCTGGTATGAGTGGCAGATGAAGTCCGATTATCCGGTTCAGGTAGGAGATCCGGCGAGCAGCGACTGCGAGCACACTACGGTGGAGAAGCTTCCGACGGATAAGGCGGCAGCAGAATAACCAAACAGGCAAATGAGATGTCGGGGCATGTTTTTAGCATGCCCTTAGTGTTTTTAATATTAATAACTTTAGTGACGGCAGTAGTAGTAATTTAGTGATAGCAGTTTAGTGATAGTTTTTAGTGATAGTAGCTTTAGTGATAGTAGTTTTAAATAAAGTTAAAGGGTTGGAAAATCTATGAAAAAAGTTTTTTATATAATATCGGACCTGCTTATTGCGGCGCTGCTTGCGGGAGCATATATAGTCCAGTATTTTGCAAAGCGTAAGCTGGGAATGAACCGCTGGATCGTGTTTAAAATTTCGAAAGTTAAAGAAGCGCTGCCAATCGAAATTCTGCGGTATGCAGCAGTAGCAGCGGTGGCGGCGTTGGTAATCTTGCTTATAATAATGTATGGAAAGCACAGGGGAGAATGTAAGAAGATAGTCTTGCCTATAGTGATTGTTTCAGTTGCGCTTGCGGTATTCTACTTTGCGTTTACGCTCTGGTTTTCCCAGGAAAAGATCCGCTCGTATTATCTTGTACTGCCGCTGATTGGTCTGGCGAATGTGGTGCAGTTGATCAAGGCGTTTGCAGCGGTTAAGATGTGCAGGGTCAAGTCATGAGGAAATATATAAAGATCATAGCATTTGCAGTTATCATAGTACTTGTATTGGCGCTAAATCACCGTTTCGGATGGTCGGAATATCTGTCTGACGCGGATAATCTGATGTTCCTTAAGAAGACGGTGGAGGATAATTTCTTATGGGCTTTGTGCATCTATATTGTGCTGACCATCATCGGCTGTGTGGTGCTTGCGCTTCCGGGCATTACCTTTGCCGTAGCGGCAGGGATACTCTTCGGACCGTTCATGGGAATATTCGCGTGCCTGATCGCTACGACACTCGGCGCCATGCTTGCATTTCTGGTGGGAAGGTTCTTCCTCAAGGAATCGGTAAAGCCTATGCTTGAGAAGAACAAGCTGTTGAAGAAGCTCTTATTTTCGGAGGACGGGAAGAGTGACATGATTGTGCTAATGATAACGAGAATGGTTCCTCTCTTCCCGTACAATCTGCAGAATTTTGCCTATGGGATCACGGATATCGGATTTTGGAAATATTCCATATTTACGTTTATCTTCATGCTGCCGGGAGTGTCTTTTTTCACTATCGGTTCTGCAGGGCTGACGGCAGAAGAGGATAAGTGGAAGTATTTTCTCACTGCAGGGGTTCTAGCGGTATTAGTGACTGCAGCCGGAGTTCTGATTCAGAGAAGATTTCTTGGAAATGTGAAGGAAGAGGTAAAAGGAGATTAGATGAGACGAGCAATCATTCTATTTACCAGGGTTCCTATACCTGGAGAGACGAAGACCAGGCTTATGCCATTTTTATCAGGGGAAGACTGCGCGGCGCTGCACAGAGAACTTATTCGTAATGCTTCTTTGGCGTGTCAGGGGACGGATGCGGATGTTCTTGTATATTATGCATTGCCTGAGAGTGAACGCATGCCCTGTAAGGGCTCGGACCAGGAAGAGGTTATGGGGAATTTTATGAAATTAGTCAAAGACGTCAAAGGATTTTACCCCCAGAAGGGAAAAGACCTGGGGGAACGGATGGCGCAGGCTTTCGCGGAAACCTTTGCGTTGGGATATGAGCGCGTGCTGCTTACGGGAACAGACATTCCCCGGATAACGGCAGACATTTTCCGGCAGTCCTTCCGAGAGCTGGAGAGCTGCGACGCCGTGATAAATCCCACCGAGGACGGCGGATATTATCTCATCGGACTGAAAAGAGCCCGGGAGGATATCTGGGACGTGCCTCATTACGGCACAAACACTGTATTTGAGGATACGTTGTACCGGCTTGAGAGGGCGGGGCGGGTCCGTGTGGGTCTGACACTAAGAGATATTGATACGAAGGAAGACCTGATGGCATGGTATGGGGCTGACCGCTGTATCCGCTGCGGGACATGTACAAGGAATTGCTATTTCCTTGAAAAGTATGGAATTAATCTAAAAGAGTTTTCAGAATATCCGGAACTTGCATATTCCTGTTTTCTATGCGGACGATGCAAAGCGGTATGCCCAAAGGATATCGACGGAGCGCGTATTGCGGTTCTCATGCGGCAGATGCGTTCGGACAGGGATTCCTATAAGAGCCTTTTGTGGGAGAAAAGTCCGTACAAATTTGCGAATTATCGGAAGGGAAGGAAAAAGTCAGTCTTATTTCCGGGATGCAATTTTACTGCATTTTACCCCAAGACCACAAAGTATCTCGAGCGTATTATGGCAGAGCATGGTATCGGGACGGTCTTTGACTGCTGCGGTAAACCAGTCTATGAGCTTGGGCTTAGGGGGGATGCGGAGAATAGTCTGGAACGGGCTGCCTCCCGCCTGAAAGAGCAGGGGGTAGAAGAATTAATTGTCCTTTGTCCCAATTGTTATCATTTTCTTAAGGACAGGCTTGGGATTCCTATTGTGACGATTTATCAGAAGCTTAGAGAACTTGGGGGCGGTCAGACTGTGAAAAAAGACAGGATTCCCATTTACTATCCTTGTCCGGACAGGGATAATAAGGAGATGTTCAGGGAGATATGCCGGTACTTGGAGGGCGAGACTACGGAACCTTTTGGAGATGTTCAGTGCTGTGGGCTGGGTGGCTGTGCGGGCGTGAAGGAACCGGAGCTTTCCCGGGAAATGGCGGAATCAGCGAAGAAGTATAGCGACGAGTTGTATACCTACTGCGCTTCCTGTATCAGTAATTTTAGAAGAAAGGGTATGGAGGGAGCGTATCATATCCTGCCGATGATTTTGGGAATTGAGGAGAGGGTTCCTCTCGGGATACAGCCGTTTATGAATCGTGTAAGGAGAAGATTTTTGTAGATGAAAGTTTCAATCATTATTCCGGTTTATAACGAAGAAAAGACAATACGAAGACTGCTTCGGACGCTCGAACCGGTTAAGGAGAAAGCAGAGATTCTATTCGTGGACGGCGGGAGTACGGACAGAACGCTGAACCTTATACCGGGTGAGTATACGGTACTCAAAGGAGCTAAGGGGAGGGCAAGACAGATGAACCTTGGGGCAGAGAAGAGCGGCGGAGACGTGTTGTTTTTTCTTCACTGTGACAGCGAGATTCCGGAAGACGCCATAGAGCAGATCGAGACAGTTATGAGGAAGTATCGGGCAGGCTGTTTTGGTATTGCGTTTCACTCTAAGAATATATGGATGAAATGCTGCCAGATTATTTCAAACCACAGAATTAAAGACAGGAAGATCATGTTTGGAGATCAGGGAATCTTTATCCGGCGGAAGTTATTTTTTGAAATGGGAGGTTTCCCGGATCTGCCTATCATGGAAGATTACCAGTTTTCTCTTACGTTAAAGGAGATGGGAGTCAGAATTGGGATTGCGAAGAAGAGGATCTATACTTCGGACAGGAGGTTTGCAGAAGGCGGAAGGCTAAGAGTTATGTGGAGAATGAACCGTCTGCGTGCGATGTACAGGAAGGGTGTGGAGATTGAGAGGATAGCAGAATTGTATAGAGATATCAGGTAAGCATCGGGGATGATCTGTTTTCTGGCAAAGTCTTTTTCAAAACTCTGCACATACCAGAATACCCGCTGCATACTTTCCAATACAATCTCCGCCACGACTTTTTCACGGATATAGTGGGCAGAACACACATCTGAGTTCCTGCGGTAACTGGAACAGAAAAAGTAGGCGTGTTCTAGTTTGTAGTTGGTTTTTGAGATAGTTTTTAGATTGCCAAAAGTATATTGCCAAAAGTTTTTGCATATGCTATAATGCCGATAGGCAAAAAGATATGACAGTTCCATGAGAACGCAGAATGAATCCCCAAACCGTAGTAGCGTACAGTCTGGGGATTCTTCTTTTCTTTTATAGTGGCAAAGCACCCACTAGGCTATTTGTTGCCCTTTCGGTCACTGTCAAGCCATTTGATGATGTAGTGGCAGGCTACACCAGCCGCAACAGCGACTATAAAAGATATGACAAACTCCATGGAAACACCTCCTCCCGTTGCCGGGTGTAGGTTGGACAACACAAGAATTATAGCATATCCATTAATATTCTTCTATCCTTTTCTTAAAAGGCTTTAAGGTTGGGGTTGTGGCTGATACAATCCGATGCTCGCTATATCTGCGGACATTGTCACAAAATGGCTTCTCGTGGAGCTAATTTTCTTGAACAATGCCGTTACTTTCCGAAAACTTATTTTTGTCCTTATCTGGTTTCATTCTTAATTCAGATTGGAATACTCATTGTTGCCCTTGCTAATTTGTTTTATCAGATTT
>CAJUFA010000049.1 GCA_910585725.1 uncultured Dorea sp.
ATAGGAATAAGAAAACTCCCAACAAAAAAAGTGGGAGTTTTTCAGTGCCCTCAAAAATCAAGGCTTACGAGCATCTTAGCTTTTCATAGGAAACAGGGGATGAGAGAATCGAACTCCCGCCAAAGGTTTTGGAGACCCCTATCATACCACTTGACCAATCCCCTATGTGTCTCAATCACACTAGATATTTATACCATATAATCTATAGATTTGTCAAGTACCAAAATTTATCGGTACTTGACTTTTTTAGTTGTAGTTATTTACACGGCATATTTGCCAGAAACTTAATGTCCTGATGGATTATTGAGGAGTTTTTGACTTTACAGGCTGAGCGCCGGTCGTCTCTATGTTCATCTTCTTGAAAACGCCGAGTAATGCTTTACCAATTGCAAGGACAAGGATTGCAGCGGTGATCGCTTCCGGAATTCCAGATGCGGTTACGGTTCCCATGATCAATCCCCATACTGCGGAGACTGCCACTTCCCGAGCTTCTGCATACTGTTGTGCAAACAGGAAATAAATACTGCCCATTACGGTTACGGTATTCACCATGGATCCGGTAAAACCGACGATTGGAAGGGCTATAACGTGATTTAATTTCAGCTTAGAAAGCAGAATCCACAGCCATCCTGCGGCGACTCCAATCAGAATCCGGCATCCTACGGAGATCCAGATCGCTTTGAAAGCGCCGGGAATTCCGGTCGTACTCATAAATGGAGAGAACGCAAAGGATAGGAGCGTTGGCGCCATGGTATTACTGATTAGCGAGCAGATACCGAATACTGCGCCGAGGATAGCCCCGGCAGAGGGGCCCAGCAGAATTGCTCCGATGATTACCGGAATGTGTACAGTTGTCGCCTTAATGATTGGCAGTTGAATCATGCCTAACGGCGTGTTTGCCAATACGATGACGATTGCGGCCATAAGTGCAACACTGACCATCCAATGAGTGTCATGCTTTTGTCTTTTCATTATTCAATTCCTCCTTGTTATCATTCTCATATGAAATGAGATACAATACAATTACCATGATATTATATCATCTGCTATATCAGAGGACAAGAGATTATTTTTTAAAATATCATTACCTAAAATATCATCACCTAAAATTTCATTATTTCTGCAGGGTTAACTATGAAGAGGTGAATTAAGGTTTTAGGATGATATTGCAGGATAAAAAGGCGGTATCAGTTCATAGCATCGAGAAAACATTTTACAGCAAATAGATTGTTTTACTGTTTCGTGCAGAGTATAATAAAAATTTAGAAAAAAGTATTATTGACTTGGAGATATAACAATGAATAAGAATGGAAATGATTTTGGCTCAGGCATTGAAGCGGTTATAACGAGTTTTAACCAGGGTTCAATGATTCTGGAAGCAGTTGAGTCTATATGTGCCCAGACGCTATTGCCGCAAAAAATTATCATCGTCGACGATGGCTCCACGGATGAGTCTTCGCTTAAAATATTAAATAGTATCGAAAGAAATTCCGATTTACCTGTTCCGGTATCTATACATTATCAAAAGAACAAAGGAGTATCTTCTGCGAGAAATGCAGGGATTAAAAAGACGGGAGCGCCGCTGGTATTAGTGTTAGACGGGGACGATAAACTGAAGCCCGAATATGTGGAGTATGTAAGTCGGCTGCTTCGGGAAAATCCGTCGATGGCTGCAGCTTCCTCCTGGATGCACACATTTGGAGTTTTAGATTCTATCGTTTGTCCTGCCGGAGGGAGAATAAATTCATTCTTATCCCGCAATTGTTGTCCGGCGACACATATTCTTCGTCGAGACATATTTGAACAGTGCGGAGGGTATGATGAATCTATGCGTTCGGGGTTTGAAGATTGGGATTTCTTTTTGAGCATGTTGGAAACTTCGCCGGAATCAAGTATAGGAATTGTAGATAAACCACTGATTCAGTATCGTACGGCTCCTGCATCCTTTAATGTAAGAAGTATGAATAAGCGGCTTGATCTGATGCGTTTTATTATCGAGAAACATATTGACAGTTATCATAATCATATTGCGGACGCACTGTTGGGAATTGAAGCGATATCAGATGTGAGGTTATACAACTGGGAAAATGAAGTCATTCATTCAATAACAAATCATCAGAAAATAAGTGATATTTCAAATAATTTTTTGAAAAGTCCCACGTATGGTGACGGCGGGATGGCGTCGGCTGTTCGAATTGTTTCAAAAAGAGAGTAAAGAGGGAGGATGAGTCGTGAAGCGGATTCTTTTGGTAGAGGATGATGCCCTTTTAAATAAAACGCTCACATACAATCTGAGATCTGAGGGTTACGATACGGCGTCGGCCCTGAATGCGAATACAGCGGCCCGCCTGGCCTTGATGAACTTTTCGCGGAACCGTAAAAAGGCGTTTGTAACGGCTCTCTCCCTGAGTCTGACTGGAATTCTGCTTCTTTGTATTTCCGCATACGCAGACTCAGTGGACGCGAAAGAGATGACTCAGTCCCAATTTGGGGACGGGAGCCAGTATCTTCTGCAATATGAGGATTACGCGGGCCGGGAATTTGTCGATATGCAGAAAGAGAATTCGCTGGGATCTGGTCTGAGAGAGGAGCTTGCCGGGATTCCCGGCGTGGATTTTGTCATGGCTTACAGCATGACCTGTGTGTAAATTCCTGCTATCAGCGCTCATCCGGGCGTCCTGGAGTATGAGCCGTTTTTTGTCAGAGGAGTTAAAGAGGAAATGATGGAGGAAATGTATACGGGGGAGACTGTTTTGGATGGAACCGCGGATTACAGGCAGCTTATAAACGGAAGGGAATCCTGGTCTGTCCGGCGGGGGATTCATTAAAAACGATTTATAAAACCAGTTATCAGGTTGGCGGTACGGTTACCGTTTCCTGCTATAACGGGCAGACAAAAACATATATCGTTATGGGTATTGTCAAGGATATTCAAGTCGGCAGTTCATCCCACTTTTTCATTTTACCCGAGGAGGAATTGTCTGTGCTTTATCCTGAGATTAAGGATTTTACCGGCTATGTGAATCTTCATGTGGAGCAGGACTGCACAAACCTTTTGGCCCGGCAGCAGGAATTTGGTGTATTTCAGTCCGTCGGTATGAGCGAGGGGCAGTTGTCCAGGATGTTATCTTATGAATGTCTGTATTATATTGGGATCATGCTGCTTGTTTCTTTGACGGTTGGAACGTTATGCAGCATGGCTGTGTGCAGCATCTTCGATCAAATAGGTATATTCGGTAAGATTTCTTACCATTTTCCTCTGATTCAGTTGATGGTGTTTGCTGCTGCCCTGCTCTTGGTGCAGGCTATATTCTCGATCTGCGCAGTTCGTTATACCAGGAAGTTCTCCCTTGTGGAGCGGATCAAGGCGATGGATTGACATTCTTTCGGCATGCAGGGATATTTGGATTAACTTTACATTTCTTTTTATACGGTTATGCATTGTAAATACGCTTTCAATTCTATTGCGTAAGAAGATGAAGGACAAATAAAATTGTTGAAATCCGATAAGCGACATGCTATGATAAATACGGAAAGACGGTATGCCGTCACTATTTGGGGTCAGATCAATAGTGGCGGCTATTTTTCTTTTGTATGGAGGGTTTGTCCCTTGAAAAAGAGGACCGCGGAGGGATAGAAGATGAGAGGTATTATACAAATAGTCCAGGGAGACATTACGAAAGTGAATGATCTGGAAGCAATCGTAAATGCTGCAAATAACAGCCTGCTCGGCGGCGGAGGCGTAGACGGTGCGATTCACCGCGCCGCCGGTCCCAAGCTTCTGGCTGAATGCAGAACGCTGCACGGTTGTAAGACGGGAGAAGCAAAGATTACCGGCGCTTACCACTTGCCATGTAAATACGTTATTCATACTGTAGGACCTGTCTGGCGCGGCGGACACGGCGGTGAAGAGCAGCTCCTTGAAAATGCATATAGAAATTCGCTTCAGACTGCGGTCGATCACGGAATCAGAACAATTGCGTTCCCGTCGATCTCGACGGGTGTATACAGTTATCCGGTGGATCAGGCTGCGCTTGCGGCGGTCAAAACCGTCCGAAAGTTCTGTGAAGAATATACGGACAGGATCGACATTGTGAGATTTGTCCTGTTCGATTCAGGAACATACGCGGCATATGAATATGTGGTTAAGGAAACGAAATAAAGAAACTTCGGGAAATGAATATCCAATATACTGAATAAAGAACAGAAGGCAAAATATATGGAAATTCTAAAAGCTGTTGGGTTGAAAAAATATTATATTGAAGAGACATATGAAGTCCATGCGTTGGACGGAGTGTCGATTTCTGCAAAGGAAGGGGAATTTCTGGCTATTGTCGGAACTTCGGGCAGCGGAAAGACAACCCTTTTGAATATGCTTGGGGGATTGGACGTGCCTACGGAAGGCGGCGTCTGGATCCGTGGAAACAGTCTTAAGGATATGGAGGCGGAGGAGCGGACTATTTTCCGGAGGAGAAACATCGGTTTTGTATTCCAGCAGTACAATCTGGTTCCGGTCTTAAGTGTATATGAAAATATCGTACTTCCTCTCCGGTTGGACGGGGCGGAAATAGACGATGAATTGCTGAGAGAGGCGACGGCGCTTCTGGGTATTGACGACAAATTAGAACGTCTTCCTCAGACATTGTCCGGCGGCCAGCAGCAGAGGGCTGCGATTGCCCGGGCGCTTTTGACGAAACCTGCGATTTTGCTGGCGGATGAACCTACCGGCAGTCTGGATTCGGTTACCGGGATGGAAGTAGTAGATCTTTTGAAATCCTGTGCAAAAAGATATCGTCAGACCGTCGTCGTCGTGACGCATCAGGAGGAAGTAGCGCAGACGGCAGACCGTGTCATCCGGATGGCGGACGGAAGAATCTGCGCCCGGGATGATAAAAGGGCGGCGAAAAAGGACGCAGATTACAGGCAGGAGGGATAGAGGATGAAAAAAGCTGGATTTATCCCTGGAAGTATCCCCGGCCGGCAAATAAGTAACAACCGGTCTGTGATACGGATGTTGTCCAAAGAATACGCGAAACATAACAGAGGAAGAAACCGGATTCTGCTGGCGGCGGTCAGCCTGTGCATCGTTACGTTGACGATGGTATTTGGAATTACGTACGGCAAAATACAGGCAGAATATACGAAGGCGGCAAGGGCGGCAGGGACGACGGCGTCGGCATGTATCGAGAAGGCAGGTCTGTCTCATTATCAGAAAGTGCTGTCTTTAAGCTATGTAAAACAGGCGGGAAGAAGTGTTTCTGTAGGAGATGCCGCAGCAAAAGATACGGATATAACTGGAGTCGCAGAGGAAGAAAAAAGGTGTAGAATACGGGTTTTGGACAAACCGGCCTGGGAGAATATAATAAAACCCGCTTATACGGATATCCATGGAGATTATCCCAAGGAGAAGCAGGAGATTATGCTGTCGCAGGGGTTCCTGAAAGATATGGGGATTGAAAGACCCAAAAAAGGGATGGAATTCCGTTTTCAGGTCAGCATAGGATTGTTTCGAAGCGAAGAGGAAACGTTTTATCTGGGAGGATGGTACACAGATTATACGGATATCCCGTCCGATGCAGGAATAGGATATATTTCAGAAGCAAAATACAAAGACTGGGGATACGACATACAGAAAGAGTCGGATATTCTGATTTGTCAGTCGGACAATATGGACTGGCGGGAGACAGAGGAACGCTTGTACCAGGATGTGACGGGAAAAGGCTCCGACCTTGAGATTACCGTCCGTAATACATACGCCTATGACGCGGTGAACCAGACGGCGGGAAGTTACGGTATGGCGCTGCTCGGCGCGCTGGTGGTCTTAAGCGGTATGTTTTTCCTGATTCATAACGTGATGAATATCTCAATGGCGGGGGATGTCCGTCAGATGGGACTCTTGAATATTGTCGGGACGACGAAGAAGCAGATTCGGAATATCTATTTGGGGCAGATTTTCAACATTCTGGTTCCATCCGTTTTGGCAGGAGTTCTTCTTTCGGCAGTCGTGCTTCGATTCGTAATTCCAAAGATGCTGGGGAATCAGTATTTAAGCGGATATGGAGGCGCCGGGGAGCTTCAGATTTTTCGTCCGGAGATTCTTCTTTGGGCCGTTTTATTTGCAGTATTGCTTACCGTAGGAGCGGCTGCAGGCGTGATTCGTCATGTGGTAAATATGTCCTGTGTGGAAAGTTTGTCTTATCAGGGAAAGACTGCAGCGGGGAAAAGTAAACCGGCCCGGAGGAGCCGCCGGAAAAGGAGCGCCGACGGAGAATTATGGTATATGGCGTGGCAGAACCTGAACAGATACCGGGGGCGCTTTTGGACGACGGTATTTTCTCTGTTCCTTGGTCTGGAGACGGTTCTTGTAACCGTCGTGATCACAGGGGGCAGCGACTATATTCATGTGATAGAGGAGCGTCCTGATTTCCTGATTGCGGGAGAATTCAGCGACTGGGGACAGGGAGAAGGCTATGGGACGGAATATAAGATAAGGGATGCGGGACAAGACCCCATGAAGACGGAAGGAGATAATTTCTGCCTGTTATACGGCAATGAATACGATGAGTTTGAGCCGATTTCTTCAGAGGTCAGAGACGGAGTCTTAAGCCTTGACGGGGTCAGAAGAGAAGAATCTTATGTTATGGAAGGCGCCTATATGGTTTCTACGATCTCGAGAGAGGGATTAAGGCCCCTGGTAAATAAATATTCCGATATGCAGGAAGACGAGAAAGAGGGAACGGGGTTTGGTCTGGAATATGCCATGGTGGAAGGAGCCGGCGGGGATGTCATCCAGATACTAAGCGATGAGGAGATTCATGATCTTCAGCGATATGCGCAAGACAATCGTCTTCCGGTGGATATGGAAAGCCTGGAAAAGGGTACGGGCGTGATGATTCTCCATGATCATCAGTTATCGCCGAAGGAGACGGAGCTTTCCGAAAGAAGCGTGGGAGAGGCGGTGTATTTTACCGCCATGCGGTCGAGGGATGAGTACGTGACCTGGTACCAGACGGATTCGGATGAAAGGGAGACTCTAAAAGAAGAGAAAAAGCAGTCTGAGGTATTTTCCATAAGCGGCTATATGGATAATCAGGCGGAGGGTTTTCCCGATATACGGCAGACTTGGCACGGTTCAGAGGGAGCGATTTATTATCTTATCAGCGAGAAGGGATTCGCGAAGCTGCCTACAGAGAAGAAGACGCTTTACATGGAGTTGAATGTGGAAAAGGAGAAAGAAGCGTTTGTCAAGACGAAGATTCAGAATCTTCTGTCCCGGGAGAATCTTAGACGGGAGAAGAGGATAACCGGCGTAGACGGAGAGGAAGGAGAAGCAGGAATCTTTAGTATCAGCAAGTCCGACCTGATTTCAGAAGCAGAGTACTATGTGAAAGGCAATCGCCGGATACTGGGAAGTATCAGTATCATACTCTTGTTTGCCGGACTGACGAATTATTTTAATGTGATGATGACGGGAATTCTGGCCAGGAAAAAAGAAATGGAGATTATGGAAAACGTCGGAATGACCAGAAAACAGAAACGGAAAATGCTGCTGGCGGAGGGAATGTATTATTGTCTGATCGTGGGAGCGTTGATGCTGGCGGCCGGAAGCGTGATATTGAGATTGATCTGCGTCTATATGGAGAATCAGCTTTCTTATTTCGTGAGCAGTTATCCGTTGGGATGGATGATGGGATTAATGGCCGGGTTAACTGTAATTTGCTTTGGGAGCGTGGCTGTGTTTGTGAATAATAAAAATGAAAGTTAAAAATAAAACAAATCTTCGAACTTTTTATCAAGGGCAATACACAGGATCAACGCTAATTTGGCGGTCGGATTGAATACGCCTGTCTCAATAGAACAGATTGTTTGGCGGGAGACGCCAACCAACTTGGCCAGTTCGCTTTGGGACAGCTTCTTTTCGGCCCTTGCCTGCTTTAAGTTATTTTTTAAGATTAGTTCTGTATCCATGCATTCTGCCGCTGGGTGAGCGCCTCCTGTCAATTGTTTCTATATTATTCTATAGTTAGTAGTAATTATGTATCTATGCAGTCACGCAGCCGCCGTCAGAAAATCTCGGTTAAATATCCGATAAAAATGCAGACAGCCAGCCCGCACCACAAAAAGCCAAAGCATAAATCCCTTTTCGTTCTGAGCCGGGACCATTTATAAAACCATTGGGCGCCGGCCATAAAACAGTAGATTGAGAAGACATCGTAATACGGGACGCCTGCGAATATTTTGATAACCATTGTAATAACACAAACGATAAGTCCTGTCAACACTCCGGTCTTACATCCTTTGTTTAAAATATCCAGTTCCATCTCATCCAATTTATTGGGAGCCTTATCCTGCGCTCTGCGTAATACTTCGTCTTTATTCATAACTGACACCTCGAATCTGTAGTCAAGTTTTCTTTACATTTCTATTATACCTATATCGGGATTTTTTTGTCAAGTTTTCTTGTCATTATTTTTCCTCAATACTTACTAAAGAGTTTCAAATTACCGCTTACAGGCTTGGGTGTGAAAAGTAGCTTGTCGGAAGCTTTAATTTTTGTTATATTAAAGAATACATTGGCAGCGATTTATGAGATTCAAAAGTTAAGGAGGGGTTCTCAGTGTTTTGGAAGAAGTCACAGGCAGTAAAGAAACCGACGGCAAACGGCGCAAAGACACAGTCGGTGAAAAAACCGGCGGCAAACGGCGCAAAAACACAGTCGGTAAAAAAACCGGCGGCAAACGGTGAAAAGAAGGAGGATGCAAGCGACAGGGTACTCGCCAAATTGATGGCGATAGAGAAAGAAACGAGGCTGAAACAGGTAAGAGACAATGTGGAGCAGCTGGAAGATGAAAAAATCGCCGAGCATTTGGAAAGTTTGTTGAAATCCTTGCGGGGAGACTGATATAGGATTATGACAGGCGAAGGTCTGTGTCGCCGGACGTGAATTATGAATTGGAAAGAAGGGATTGAGATTAAATATAGAAAATGGGGGTTGATCCGTCGGTTTTTTGACGGTTCTAAGAGATATTTTGTGATTGCGGTGGCAGCGTCTCTGGCGACGACGGTACTGAATGCTTTGACGCCGCAGATTTTTCGCTTTAGTATTGATTCGGTACTTGGGGGCAGTAAATATGCGTATCTGGCCGAGCATTTGTGGATTCTGGCGCTGTTGCTTGTGGGAGTGGCGGTATTGTCCGGGATATCTCAGTATACTTTCAGGTCGAATACGGCTCTGGCTGGCGAGAATTTTGCCAAAAACATGCGGGACACCTTGTTTGTGCATGTACAGAGACTTCCTATGGGCTGGCATGATAAGAACCAGACCGGAGATATTATCCAGCGCTGCACGTCGGATGTCGAGGTGATTCGCAACTTTGTCGTAACACAGTTGTTGGAAGTGTTTCGAACAGTATTTTTGATCATAACGTCATTTGCGATGATGCTGTCTATGAACGTAGAGTTATCGTTGGTTGTATTGCTGTTTGTACCGATAGTGGTACTCTATTCGGCCGTATTTTATCGTTTGATTGCGAAACGTTTTATCGTGGCGGATGAGGCGGAGGGAGAGTTGTCTACGGTAGTGCAGGAAAATGCTACCGGCGTTCGCGTGGTACGTGCCTTTGGACGGGAACAGTTTGAGATGGACAGATTCCGGGAAAAGAATGATTATTTTGCAAAGCTTTGGATCCGGCTTGGAACGTTATCTGGTTTGTACTGGGGAGTCGGGGATCTTATTACCGGACTTCAGGTGGTCGCCGTTATCGTTCTTGGCGCGGCAAGGGCGGTGCGCGGCGATATCTCGGTGGGAGAATTTATTGCGTTTGCGTCTTATAATACGACGCTTGTTTGGCCCATACGAGGTCTTGGGCGTATTCTTTCGGATATGAGTAAGGCCGGAGTATCTTTCGAACGCGTGGACTATATTATACGGGCGGAAGAAGAGGCGTATGGAAATACGGACGATTCAGTACGGGCGGAAGAAGAGGCGTATGAAAATGCGGACGATTTAAAAGGCGGATTTGATATCTGCTTTGACCATGTGAGTTTTGGATATGAGGATGGGCAGAAGGTTCTTTCTGATATCACGTTTCAGGCGCCCCAGGGGTATACGTTTGGAATCCTTGGCGGTACCGGAAGCGGAAAGTCTACGATTATTCAGCTTTTGACTCGTCTGTACGAGTTGAAAGACGGGCAGGGAAGTATTACGGTTGGCGGAGAAGATATCCGAAGGATTCCTCTGAAGAAACTTCGCGGCAGCATAGGGATGGTACTGCAGGAACCCTTCCTGTATTCCAGAACGATCCGGGAAAATATTGCCGCGGCGAGACCTGATGCATCCATGGAAGAGATTCGTCGGGTGGCAAAGATCGCATGCATTGACGACGCGGTTATGAGTTTTCCCGATGGTTACGACACGTTGGTCGGAGAGCGCGGAGTCACGCTTTCGGGCGGGCAGAGGCAGAGGGTGGCGATTGCGAGGATGCTGCTTGAGGGAGCGCCTGTCATGGTATTCGACGATTCATTGTCGGCCGTCGATTCTCAGACGGATTCGATGATCCGTAAGGCGTTAAAGGCTCATATGAAGGATGCGGCGGTAATTCTGATCTCACACAGGATCACGACTCTTATGAGCGCGGATCAGATCATGGTTTTGAATCATGGAAAGATAGAGGAGATGGGCAGTCATCAGGAATTGATCCAGAGGGATGGAATCTACCGGCAGATCTATGATATACAGATGAATCAGGATGACAGACAGATGAGCCGGGACAGTGGAGATAGTATGCAGAAAGACGCGCATGGAGCTGTGCAGGAAACGGGAAGGGAGGGATAGAGGATGGCGGCGTTTGAAGAACAAGAATATAACAAACCATTCAGTTTCAGGACATGGGCGAAGATGCTGCCGTTTTTTAGACCTTACCGGAAGTATTTTGCGATTACGATGGGATTGAATATTCTGCTTGCGGGGATTGATGTGATCGTGCCTCTTTTTCAGAGCTATGCCATCGATCGGTTTATTACGGCGAATACGTTGAGTGGGCTGGGGATATTTGCGGCGGTCTATGCGGCTGTGATCCTGATTCAGACGTGCAGTGTCTACTGGTCTGTACGGGCGGCGACGATAATCGAGATGAACGTGGGAAAGGACTTGAAGTGGGCGCAGTTCGAGCATCTGCAGACATTGTCCTTCTCCTATTACAATACCACTCCGGTGGGATATATCCATGCAAGGGTAATGAGCGACACTTTGCGGATTGCGTCGATGGTGGCATGGGGACTGGTGGATATGTTCTGGGCATTCCTCTATGTTATCAGTGTTTTTGTGATTATGTTTATGCTGAACGCAAGACTCGCGCTGGTCATTCTGGTGATCGTGCCCTGTATCGCCGTTCTGACGGTCTATTTCCAGAATAAGATTCTGCATTGGAACCGGAAGGTGAGGAAGATTAATTCGCAGATTACCAGCGCTTACAACGAGGGAATCACCGGGGTCAAAACTTCTAAAAGTATGGTGATTGAGAGAGATAATGAAGAAGCGTTCTTTAAACGGACGGATGATATGCGGCAGGCGGCGAGCCGTTCGGCGAGATTGAATGCCGTCTATATACCGACGATCCTGCTGTTTAGTTCGGTTGCGGCGGCAATTGTCCTGGCGCAGGGCGGATATATGGTCAAGAATGAAATTATGCGTCTGGGAACGCTTTCGGTGTTTATATCTTATGCGGTGATCATCTTCGAGCCGATTCAGCAGCTTGCGAGACTCTTAGCGGATCTGATATCCTGTCAGGCGAATATCGAACGGGTAATGGATCTGCTGGAGCAGGAACCGAATGTGGTGGATAAAAAGGAAGTCGTTGAGAAATACGGGGACGCGTTTCACCCGAAGAAAGAGAACTGGGAGAAGATCCGGGGAGATATCGTGTTTGAAGACGTTTCGTTCATGTATCCGGACGGAAAAGAATATGTTCTGGAGCATTTTAATCTTCACGTGCCGGCGGGTATGAATGTGGCGATTGTGGGAGAGACGGGCGCAGGCAAATCCACATTGGTGAATCTGGCGGGGCGTTTCTTTGAACCTACGAAAGGACGGATACTGATAGACGGCGTGGATTACCGGGAGCGTTCCCAGCTGTGGCTTCACAGCCAGATCGGATATGTGCTTCAGAATCCGCATCTGTTCTCGGGAACGGTTCGGGAGAACATCCGTTATGGCAGACTTGACGCCGCCGACGAGGAGGTAGAGGAGGCGGCTAGAAGCGTCTCGGCAGACGAAGTGGTCAGGAAGCTTGAGCAGGGGTATGACAGCGACGTGGGAGAGAGCGGCGGAAGGCTGTCCACCGGGGAGAAGCAGTTGATTTCTTTTGCACGGGCGATTCTGGCGGATCCGAGCATCTTCGTGCTTGATGAAGCGACTTCTTCCATTGATACGAAGACGGAACAATTGATACAGCAGGCGACGAACAAACTGCTTAAAGGACATACTTCTTTTATCATTGCCCACAGGTTGTCTACGATACGTCAGGCGGACTTGATCCTTGTAGTAAAGGACGGAAAGATTATTGAGAGGGGGACGCACGGAGAGCTTCTAAAGGCAGGAGGGTATTACCATGACCTGTATTCGAAGCAGTTTGAAGAAGAGGCTTTGACGAGGGTATTTTCGGGGAAATAGGAAATAGTAACAGAATTATTTTTCCGCCATATAATGATGACAGAGCCAGGATATACGGCGTATTTTCGGTATTACACTAATTATGGAGTTACAAGCGGCAAGAAAGGCGTCATATGGTCTTTGGCACGGATATCATATAAAGTTATGGGGTGGAAAGATGAATGGAATCATATGGACTTTTCTGGGGACGCTGCTGACATTTTCCGTGACTACGCTTGGCGCCGCAGGTGTGTTTTTTGTAAAAAAGGATATGGGAGGGAAGATTCAGAGCGGATTCCTTGGATTCGCGGGTGGCGTCATGATTGCTGCTTCTGTATGGTCTCTGCTTCTCCCGGGTATAGAGTTTGCAGATGAAAACGGGCAGATCAGCTGGCTTGTAATTACGGGAGGTTTCTTGCTGGGCGTGCTTCTTCTGCTGGCGGCGGATTATCTGATCGGCCGATGGGAACACATAAGAGTAAGGAAGAATACGGCTATGTTGGTGACGGCAATCACGGCTCATAATATACCGGAGGGAATGGCGATCGGTCTGGCTTTTGCCCTTGCCGCGCAGAATCTGAATGAACCTGCGTTGTTGTCCGGCGCGATTGCGCTTACCGTGGGTATTGCAATTCAGAATTTCCCGGAGGGGACGGCAGTTGCGCTGCCGTTAAGCCAGAATGGATTCAGTAAGAGAAAGGCTTTTTTAATCGGGAGTATGTCGGCTATAGTGGAACCTGTCTTTGGTGTTGCGGCAGCCGCGCTTGGAGGCGCAGTGCGGATCGGTATGCCGTGGTTCCTGGCCTTTGCAGCGGGCGCCATGATCTATGTAGTCGTTCAGGAGCTGATACCGGAAGCCTATACAGGCGAGGAAGAAAAATCAGGAACACTTGGATTCGTTGTCGGCTTTTTGGTTATGATGATTCTGGATGTTGCACTGGGGTAAGGAGCGGCTGCTGCCGCTCCTGTTTTTATCATGTAAAATAATTTTGACGCGGTTTTTCGCGCATGTAAAGTATGTTTGATAGACATTCCGTTAAGAAAGCGCAATAATGGTCACGAAAGGATGGATGTTATGGAGATTGGTGTTAAGTTAAAGGACGCAAGAATGCGGGCGGGAATGACGCAGGAGAAAGTGGCGGAGGAGATTCAGGTTACGCGGCAGACAATATCAAACTGGGAGAATGAAAAGTCTTTTCCTGACATCGTCAGCGTGATCCGTCTAAGCAGCCTGTATGGCATCAGCCTTGATCAATTATTGAAAGGGGATGAAGAGATGATGGAACACTTGGAGAAGAGTACAAATATTGTTAAAAGCAATCAAAAACTTATCGCGGCAATTATCGCAGATGTGTTATTACTTATTTTGTTTGTCTTATTCAACGGACTGATCATAAGAAATCCATATTTGATTATGGGCAGTTCCTCGGTGGGTATCATTAGTACATGCATACTGTTTTATCAGATAATCAAAAAGCTTTAAGAAAAGGAGAGGGTTAAAATGACGGTGATTGCGATAATTTTGGTATTTATGGTTTTACTCGGCGCTGTTACTTTAGGGTACCAGGTATTTCAACTGGTAATTCTTGATGCAAAAAGCAGAGGACTAAAACATCCTAAATTCTGGGGGATATTTTCACTCGGCGGTAACAATGGCGGAGGAGGTCTGGTTCTATATCTCATTGGCAGAAACAGATTCCCATCTCATATGACAGATGCCGACCGGAAAATAAGCGACTCCCGCAAAAAGAAATCTGCTCTGTCCCTGTGCTTTATCGCGACAGGTATAGTAGGTTTGATTTTTACGGCGCTGTTTGGGGATCTTAGCTATTTTCTTCAATAGCTTATTATAGCATATTCGATATTTTGGGGCGGCGAGTGAAGCTTAAAGTGTATAGATAGTTGATTACAGACCCGGATTGTGGTATGGGGTGTGTCAGAGACAGCGTTTTCTCTGACACACCTTTCAGGCATTCCCGATTAGAACTGTAACGGTAAATGTATCCTCTGTATAAGAAATATCCAGCGTTCCGTCATATTTTTCTACCATTTCCCGTACATTTGAAAGGCCGAATCCATGAGCGGACGCATCTTCCTTATCGGATTTTAGAATTCCTTTTTGTTCTAAAACGGCATTCTTCTTTGAGTTTGTAATCTCATAAGTGAAATAACCGTTTTCAGTCACCCGGGCTTTCACGGACAGACGCCGATCCTTTGAGTCAGGGATCTTTGCGGAAGCTTCGACGGCATTATCCAGAGTATTAGAAAAAAGGCAGCAAAGGCTGATTGCGTCGATTCCGATCAGTTTTTCCAGATCAATGTGGAAGAAGCAGTCAATATTATGCTCCTGCGCCAGATTGTATTTGGCGTTGAGGACGGAGTTGATGATACTGTTCTTGCAGAATACACGTGTGCGGGCGCTCATCTGGATTTCAAGTTCTTTCATGTAATCCTCTGCTTCTTTCGGGTTCCCGGAATGGAACAGGGATTGTATTGTACTTAGGTGGTTATTCATATCATGGCGGAGCCGTCGGATCTCTGTCTGGTTCTGTTCCAGTTCTTCATAGTAACTCTTCTGCAGTATCAGGTTTCTGCGTTCCATATCCTGCTGAATGCTGGTGAGAAAATATTGCGCCAGGGCTATGCTTCCCAGATTGGTTACGAAGCATGCGAAAGCGGCGGGCCACATCTTATATGTCTCCGAAGGGGCAAAATAAATACAGGTGGTAATACTTACCAGAGACGCCAGGCAGACGGCGTCCAGCAGGATCCAGATCCTGTCGTTAAAGAGTTTCCTGGTCTGGTTGAGGTGCCTTGTGAATACTCTGTAGATACCGTACCAGATCAAAAGGTGCAGGAGGGGATCGGCGATCA
>CAJUFA010000050.1 GCA_910585725.1 uncultured Dorea sp.
GGATAACTATCAATTATCCATTGTCCGTACTCTACCCCTTATTTTACACTTATCATACAGTTTTTTTCATTATTTGGCAAATTCTACACAACATATCCGCAATTATATACATCATATTATAAAAAATAACTTAAATTTTCTCAGATTCTGTCAGTTTTTGACAATTTAATTGTCTTTATATATAGAACACTTTGAAAAGGTTGCGTAAATATGGACTGGATACAAGAATTAACGCAAAAGGAATCCAGTGCAATCCATACAAAGCATGGGGACTATCAAAAATATGGCTCCCTGACAGATGAGCTGAAATCCTTGACTCCATATGGATTTATTAGGTGCAGGCAAAACTGTTACGTCTCTTTGGAGAAGATCCACAGCATTTGCGATGACACCATTATTTTGACCAACCACTTACAACTTCATATGAGCCAGCGCTATGTATTAAAGACTCTGGCAGCCTTTGAACGAAGCCGTGTTCCAAGATAAAACGCATATTTTTTATTGTTTTGACGTAAAATGTCCCTTATTTTTATAAAACATTTAGAATTGGCATAGAGTTGACATTCATTGGCACGGTTCTGCGATTGAACCGTATATCTGCGTGTGTTATAATCCCATCTTTGACAGTTGAAAAGTAATAGAACGGACACAAAGCCTATAGTTATGGGATTTGTGTCCGTTACTCTTTTTGCATAAATATGTGCTATTTTATGATGCATCTGATTTTGTTTGTTTCTTTAATTATGGTTCGCATAGATGACTTAGTAATAAATTCGTAGTCTGTTCGGAAATGGAGAGCCTTAAGCAAGGCATCGGTTAATTCCGTTCTTGTATAAGACGGGATGTACTCATTTGGTAGTGTTTAACATTGTCATCCGCATAGAACACAGCGTTTCTAAAATCTGACTTGCTGTATAAACATTTCCAAGTCTTTTTTCTAATGGACGGTAGAGAAGAATGACATAACAGGTCATAAAGTGTGCTTTGATTCGGTCTTCCTATTTCATTTTTTTCAAAGAATGCGTAATAATGTAGGCACGGTTTACAAGGTTGTTGAAACGCCGGTTATTGGAAAATTCAAGCCCTGCGTCTGAACAGAAAATGAATTCAATGCAGTTGAAATCCTGAAGGAGTTTTGCTTCCAAAGGTTTTAATGTTGTCTGTTCATTCTGATTTCCCGGATAGATATCAAACGCCAAAGGGATTCCATCTTTGCACAAGGGGTTGCTAGGAACACAGCAGGAAAATATATTGCCAAGTGATTTTTAGTAACATTTTTAGTAACGGGTAAAATATAGAGAATTTTGAAGAATTTTCGGATATGAAAATATAAAAACACCTCAAAACAAACGCAAAGTTTTGAGGTGTTTTACCAACAAATCGGAGTGACGTGATTCGAACACGCGACCTCTACGTCCCGAACGTAGCGCTCTACCAAGCTGAGCCACACTCCGAAATTATTTGATTTGTCCGGATGTCTTGTCCACCAAAACATCCGGCGCCCCTGCCAAGGAACTACGGATAGAGGATTTGAACCTCTACTAACAGAGTCAGAGTCTGCTGTGCTGCCGTTACACCAATCCGCACTGCTTTCAGCGAACATGTTTATTATAACAGCTTTTTTACAAAAATCAACCCCTTTTTTAAAATTTTTTTATTTTTCGATATAAGTATTTTTTACAGGTGTATTTTATGGTATCATGGATTACGGAAAAATGATAGACAGACGCATGGAGTTGTGTATATGGATTATGAATTATTATTGAATGAAATTATAAATATCGGAAAAGAGATGATTAAGAGCGGAGCGGAGACGGACCGTGCGGAAGACAGTATGTATCGTATGTTGGAAAGCTATGATCTGGAGCAGTGCAGCGTCTTTGCGATTCAGAGTGACATTCAGGCGACGATCAAGCCGAAAGACGGTCATTTTATCACACAGATCAGGCGGATTCATATTACAGGATTCAATTATGACCGGTTGGATTATCTGAATAACCTGTCCAGATATATCTGTAAGAATACTCCATCGGTTGAGGAAATACGTCTGAAATATGATGAAGTGATGAGTCGCAGACCCCAGCCCCTTTATCTGCAATATCTGGCGGTCATACTGGGGGGCGTTGGTTTTGGCGTATATTTCGGATGCGATTGGCTGGATTCGGTCGTGGGGATTGTGATCTGCGGGTTTGTAGAGGTATACTTTGGACAGATCCTTGATAAGAAGGAGCGCAGCCTGGTTGTTTATAATCTGGTTATTGCGTTCCTGTCTTCGGCGGCGGTATTTCTGGCGGCAAGAATAGGACTGGGGCATCATCCTGACCGCATTGTGCTGGGGCTTAATATGGTTCTGATCAGCGGACTGGGAGTGGCGAACGGAATTCGGGACGTGCTGAAGAGGGCGTATCTCTCGGGGATCGTGAATATAACAAACTCATGTCTCGGAGCGATCGCGATTGCCTGTGGGACAGGTCTTGCGATGCTGTTATTTAAAGGGGACATGTATGAGATGTATATAGCGCCCAGTATAGCGGTGCAGCTAATCTCCTGCGGAGTGGCGAGTATGGGATTTGCTTTGGTATTCAAGGCTGCGGTGAAACAGTCTTTTTATGCGGGAATCGGAGGGGCAGTCAACTGTGCCTGTTATCTGCTGGTAAAGTATCTTGGAGGAAATGATTTCGCCGCGGTCATGGCAGGCGCCGCTTTTGTAGCGGCTTATGCCTATCGCATGTCCAGAGTGCACCGGGCGCCGGCGACGATCTTCCTTACGACGTCGATTATGCCGGTTATTCCGGGAGCAACGTTATTCTATATGATGCACGGATTTGTACAGTCAGATTATGGCATGGCGTCTCAACAGACGATTCTTCTGGCTCAGACTTGTCTGGCGGTAGCATTCGGATTCTTGATCGTTGAGATTGCGACGCGTTATTTGGGCGAGATAAAGGCAACGGGAATATAAGTGGATTATAGACGGGGAATTAGACAGAGAATAAGTGGGGAGCAAATTGTGAAGAGAAAGAAAAGTATTAGATGGAATACATTGCAGATTACGGCGCTGGGGTTTCTGGGGATCATTTTCCTCGGCGGACTGCTTTTGTATCTTCCGGTCAGCAATACGCGGCCGATAGCATTTATAGACGCTTTATTTACATCCGTTACCTCTGTATGTGTGACGGGATTGGTGACGGTTACGCCGGCTGCTCAATTCACGGTATTTGGGAAGGTTATACTGCTCATATTAATCCAGATCGGCGGACTCGGGGTGATTGCGTGTTCGGTATTATTCTTTTTCCTGCTGCGCCGGAAGATCGGACTCAGAGAAAGAGTGATGATTCAGGAGGCTTATGGAGCGCGGCAGCTTGGAGGTATTGTAAGGCTGGTAAAGAGAATAATCATAGGTACGCTTGCGGTAGAAGGAGGAGGAGCGTTTTTGTACGCATTATGTTTTGTGCCGGAGTATGGAGTAATACGGGGAATCTGTTACTCGGTTTTTCATGCGGTGTCGGCGTTCTGTAATGCGGGAATAGATATCCTGGGAGAGAACAGTCTGGCGGATTATGCCGTGAGTCCGCTGGTTAATATGACGACGATATTGCTTATCATCTTAAGTGGTATTGGGTTTACCGTCTGGTTTGACGTGATGGACAATGCAAAGGGGCTGATTCACAGAGAAGTACCGGGACGCTGGTGGTTCACCAGGCTTAAGCTTCATTCAAAGCTCGCGATAGTTTCGACTTTGGTTCTGATCGCTGCAGGTACGATATTTATATTACTGGCGGAGTACCATAATCCGGATACGATCGGTAATATGGGACTGGGGCAGAAGCTTCTGACGGCTCTTTTTCAGTCGGTGACGACGAGGACGGCGGGATTCTATACATTTTCCCAGGGCGCTATGCATGAAGAATCAAAATTATTCTGCGCCATTCTGATGTTTATCGGAGGATCGCCAGGCGGTACGGCGGGAGGCGTGAAGACGACGACCTTTGCCATGTTGTTCCTAGCCTGTCTAACGTTCGTTCGGGGAGGAAATGATACGGAATGCATGGGAAGAAGAATATCTGTGGCGAATTTTCGTACAGGTTTCTGTGTCATAATGGTCGCGTTTACGGTATTTATTACAGGTACGATAACGATTCTTGTAATAGAACCGGACAGTATACCTTTGGTAAATGTGATTTATGAAACTGCATCGGCGGTAGGGACGGTAGGGCTTACGGCAGATCTGACTCCGCAGCTTAGCCGGATCAGTCAGGTCGTATTGATGGTTATGATGTATATCGGGAGGCTCGGGCCGTTGACGTTGGTTCTTACATTTGCGGGAAAGACACATCCGAGAGATAAGATACGCAGACTTCCGGCAGAGCAGATTATGGTGGGATAGATGAAGGAGGATGAAGATGAAGAAACAGTTCGCAGTATTAGGACTTGGAAGTTTTGGCGCCAGTGTGGCAGTTGCATTGCAGAGGCTTGGATGTGATGTTGTAGCAGTGGATCATGACATGGAGCGTATTGATGATATAGCGGATAATGTCACATATGCCATGCAGGGAGATATTGGCGACGAGAATCTGCTTCGGTCTCTGGGCAGCAAGAATTTCGACGGGATCGTGGTGGCGTCGTCAGAGAACCTGGAAGGAAGTATTCTGGCGACCCTGGAAGCGAAAGAGATGGGGATACCTTATATCTTGTGTAAAGCGCATGATGAAAGACACGCGCAGGTGCTCAGGAAGGTCGGCGCGGATGCCGTCGTATTTCCGGAAGAAGAGATGGGGCGTAAGATTGCAAAGAATCTGCTGTCTGCGAACCTTGCCGACTGGATCGAGCTGTCTTCGGATTATAGTATTGTCGAGACGGCGGTTCCGATAAGATGGATCGGGAAGTCTTTGAAAGAATTAGATGTCAGAAGAACACATGAAGTAAATGTGGTGGGAATAAAAAGTGGAAATCTTGTGGAGATAACGCCGGATCCCGACGTGCCTTTACAAGAAGGGATGATCTTGATGCTGATAGGTTCGAATGAAGCATTGGAGAAGATTTAATGCGGCTGCGACGAGGCGGCCGGGTGAATAATCTTGAGGCATGGGGAGAGAGGAGAATATATGACAAAAGAGAAATTGGCTTTGGAAATCATAGAACGACTGAAAAAGGAATATCCGGACGCAGGCTGTACCTTGGATTATGATCAGGCATGGAAGCTTCTGGTCAGCGTCCGGTTAGCGGCGCAGTGTACAGACGCGAGGGTGAATGTGGTTGTAGAAGATTTATATGCGAAATTCCCGGATATAGACGCGCTTGCGGCTGCAGATGTCGATGAGATAGAGGAAATTGTCAGACCTTGCGGTCTTGGAAAGAGTAAGGCGAGAGATATCGGCGCATGTATGAAGATATTAAAAGAGAAGCATGGAGGTAAGGTGCCGAAGGATTTTGACGCGTTACTGAAATTACCGGGAGTAGGACGTAAAAGCGCGAATCTGATTATGGGCGACGTATTCGGGGAACCGGCCATTGTGACAGATACGCATTGTATTCGCCTGGTTAACCGGATGGGGCTTGTGGACGGAATAAAAGAGCCAAAGAAAGTGGAGATGGCGTTGTGGAAGATCATACCGGCGGAAGAAGGAAGTGATTTCTGCCACCGGCTGGTCTATCACGGAAGAGATATCTGTACGGCAAGGACGAAGCCATATTGCGATAAATGCTGTCTGCAGGATATCTGTATGAAGAATGGAGTGTAATGACGCCTGCAGGATATCTGTATGAGGAATGGAATGTAATGTAATGACGTAAGAAGGTATGCGAGCGAAAGCCTCAGTGCAGCCCAAGTGATTTCAGGCATTCAAGCAGCTCCAGATCATCTTGTTTGAGCTTGATGTTGGAGCAGTAATTTTTACCTTCCGGTGTGGTTACAGTAATCTCGATGACGCTTCCTTCCATGAGCGCTTCCCGGGATACCGCATTTAGAAATAACGGAAATTTGGGATGGTTTGAGCGGAAATTCCCCATACATTCTTTTAGCTTTTGAATCATGGCAAGCTGATTAAGATTCATGTTCAAAGTGATCTACCTCCATAAGTTTCATGAACAGGACGGTGGAACAAATACGCCGGCACATGAAATTTGATTTTGTAATTAGTTTATTATATAAGAATTTGCGGAAAGAGTCAAAGGCAGTTTTCGGAATAGTAGGAATGATTAGGAGAGAAATATGGAACTTGAGCGGGCGAGAGGTAAATTTGAAGAATATCTGTCTGGTTACGACAGGGAAAATGATAAAGTACGGCTGAAGATGATCCATACATACGGCGTGACGGAATACAGCCGTCAAATTGCCGGGAGGCTGGGGCTGTCGGAAGAAGATCAGGAATTGGCGCAGTTGATAGGCATTTTACACGATATCGGAAGATTTGAACAGTTGAAACGATACGACAGTTTTGAACCGGACACGATGGATCATGCCGGTTTCGGAGTACAGATTTTATTTGATGAAGGGATGATTCGTGATTTTATAGAAGACGGACAGTGGGATTCGATTATTCGGACTGCGATTGCCAGACACAGTGATTTCAGGTTGGAAGGAATCCAGAATGAGCGGGAACTTTTACATGCCCGTATCATCCGGGATGCGGATAAACTGGATAATTGCCGGGTAAAGTTGGAGGATACCGTCGAGACAATACTTGGCGTATCGGCCGAAGAAGTCGGGAGGACTAAGATCAGTAAAGCGGTTATGGAACAGTTTAAGAGAAAAGAATCCATACTGTCTTCTATGAGAAAAACGAAGATGGACTATTGGATATCCTATCTGGCGTATTTTTACGATATTAATTATAAGGTTTCGATGGAACTGATTTGCGAGCATGATTATGTAGAAAGGCTGATCAGGAGAATCCCCTATTCAGAACCGCAGACAAGAATACAGATGGAAGAGGTTGAAAAAATGCTGCGTCAGTATTGTGAGGAGAGACTGCGCTGATGTTTCGATCCGATTTTGCCGGCTGGAGCGTGTCTGAAAATAGAATTTTGAATTTTATAGTATGTAGATTGTAAAGGAATGTGTTATACTATATATAGTATAAATAGATTGTAGATGTTTCCGTCATCAGACAGACGGGCGATCTATGGTCGGGTGATTTTTATATTCGTAAGACAGATAGGAGGGGAAAGATTATGACAGAAGTATTGATCAAGGAAGTAAAGCATATTCAGAGATGTCTGATTAATAAGGACATGAAAGGCGAGGAATGGGAAGAGAAGATGGAGATTGTTCATAAATTGGAAGATGTGGCGACTTATCTGAAGGATGCGCTGGGGAAGGGGATAGAATTCTGAAGATTATAGCAGAAGTGCGGCTGCAGTATCGTTTAAGTAATAGGAAACGGTATTGCAGCCGCATTTTTTCAGAAAAACAAATGAATGAGAGTTATATATCTTTTATGAAGCGTCGGCTTCCCATCGGCCGGAAGCGCCGCATGGAAGTATAAGGCCGGATTGAGAAACCGGAAGACCGATTTCCTGGGAATCTATGGCGCCGTGGAGCCCTTTTAATTCGGTTCCGAGTATATAAGTAAGTACGGCGGGAGCGAGTCCGGTAGTATAAGAGTTGACCAGGAAGAATAGGGGCCGGTCAGACAAAAGTCTCGTACATGAGTGGATCAGGGGATGGATGGCATCCTCGATTTTCCAGATCTCTCCTTTCGGGCCTCTTCCATAGGAGGGAGGATCCATGATGACCGCATCGTAGTGGTTGCCCCTGCGGATTTCTCTTTCTACGAATTTCATACAATCGTCTACGAGCCAGCGGATAGGTCTGTCGGCAAGACCGGAAGAGACTGCGTTCTCTTTTGCCCAGGCAACCATTCCCTTTGAAGCGTCTACATGAGTTACATTTGCCCCGGCCGCCGCTGCCGCCAGCGTAGCGCCGCCGGTATATGCAAACAGATTCAATACTTTGATTGGTCTGCCTGCCTGCTGTATCTTCTTTGAGAACCAGTCCCAGTTGACAGCCTGCTCGGGAAAAAGTCCGGTATGTTTGAAACTGAAAGGTTTTAAGTTGAATGTCAGATCCTGGTAATGGATCTGCCACTGCTTGGGCAGCCGGGAGAATTCCCAGTCGCCGCCGCCTTTTTTGCTGCGGTGATAATGACCGTTCCAGTTCTCCCAGCCGCGGTCTTTCCTGGGGGTATCCCATATGACCTGGGGATCTGGACGTATCAGGATGTAAGGTCCCCAACGCTCCAGTTTTTCGCCTTTGCTGCAGTCTATGACTTCATAATCGTTCCAGTTTCCTGCGATCCACATAATCTATAACCGTCCCTTTCTTTTTTGTTTCCTTTTGTGTCAAGTCCGTCTCTTAACAGAGTTTTCTTGTTTTTTTGAGCTGTCCTTGCAGAACAGATTATCTGACAGGACAGATCTCGATCCAGTATCCGTCAGGATCATTGATAAAATAGATTCCCATATCAGGATTTTCGAAGCATACACAATTCATTTCCTTGTGGAGTGACAATGCGGCGTCTATATCGTCTACACGCATTGCAAGATGGGATTCATTGTCGCCCAGGTTATAGGGTCTGTCCATATCGCGAAGCCAGGTAAGTTCGAGGAGATGCGGCGTCGTATTGTCTCCAAGAAATGCTAATCGGAAACTCTTATCCTCGGCCTCTACTTCTTTCGAGACGGAGAGTCCAAGCGCTTTCTTATAGAATTCGATTGACTTTTCCAGGTCAAGTACGTTGATGTTGTTGTGATAGAAAGTAAATTTCATGAAAATATCCTCCTTAAAATAGTTAGTGAAAATAATTATGTGGGAATAAATCTTGCAGGAATAAGTATATCATGAGTGGCGAAAGAAAGAAAGATGTGTTATAATAGCGGGACAGGAATTATCTAAATATTTATTGTGAAGATGTATGTACCGGGGAAACCGGGAATAGGAGGAGAGAGAGTTTCCTATGAAAATAGAAACGTACACGGAACTTGAGACATATGAAGTAGGTGTTAGAATGGGTAAGGAATCCCGGGCGGGACAGGTCTATACGTTGATCGGAGATCTGGGGGTTGGGAAGACGGTATTTACCAAGGGACTGGCTGATGGACTGGGGATTGGGGAACAAGTCAGCAGTCCGACATTTACCATTGTGCAGATATATGAAGAAGGGCGTCTGCCCTTCTATCATTTTGACGTCTATCGTATCGGGGATGTGGAAGAGATGGATGAGATTGGATATGAAGATTACATCTATGGAGAAGGAGTCAGCCTGATCGAGTGGGCGGATCTTATCGAGGAGATCCTGCCGGAGCATTATACGGAGGTCAGAATTGAGAAGGATCTGGAACAAGGATTTGATTATCGGAGGATCAGTATATGCGAATATTAGCAATGGACAGTTCCGGACTTGTTGCAAGTGTGGCAGTTGTAGAAGAAGGACTGGGAGAGGAAACGACAGTCGCGGAGTATACGGTGAATTATAAGAAGACTCATTCGCAGACGCTTCTGCCGATGTTGGATGAAATAACCCGAATGACGGAACTGGATCTGAACGCGATAGACGCCATAGCAGTGGCGGCGGGACCGGGATCCTTTACGGGACTTCGTATCGGTTCGGCGACGGCGAAGGGACTGGGGTTGGCGCTTCAAAAGCCTTTGGTTCATGTGCCGACACTTCATGGGCTTGCATATAATCTGTGCGGTACGGACAAGGTCGTCTGTCCGATCATGGATGCGAGAAGAGGACAGGTATATACGGGAATCTATAAGTTTGAGGGAAATGAAATGATAGCCCTGGAAGACCAGATGGCTGTATCCATTGAAGAGCTGGGGAGAATACTAGAAAGATACGATGATGAGATTGTATTTCTGGGCGACGGAGTTCCGGTATTTCGGGAAGCGCTGACAAAGCGTATCATGGTCGGAAAGAAGATTTCTTTTGCTCCGGCGCATCTGAACCGTCAGAGGGCGGCGTCTGTCGGCGCATTAGGAATCCGCTATTATAAGGCGGGCAGATTGGAGACTGCGGCAGAACATCAGCCGGACTATCTGCGTGTGTCGCAGGCGGAGCGTGAAAGGAAGGAGAGATTGGGGCATGATTAGATTCGAGAGTGATTATCTGGAGGGGGCGCACCCTTCGATCATAAAGAAGCTGGAAGAGACAAATGATATGCAGACGGAGGGTTATGGAACAGACCCTTTTTGCAGCAGCGCGAGGGAACGGATCAGAAAGCAGTGCGGCAATGCAGATGTAGAAGTGCATTTCCTGGTAGGGGGGACGCAGACTAATCTTACGGTGATCAGTTCGATTCTTCGTCCGCACCAGGGCGTGCTGGCGGCGGTAACCGGGCATGTGAACGTGCATGAGACAGGCGCGGTGGAGGCGTGCGGTCATAAAGTCCTGGCTATTTCAAGCGAAGACGGGAAGATTACGGCCGATCAGGTGAGACAAGCTTATGAAGAACATTGGAGCGATGCAAACCACGAGCATACCGTGCAGCCTGGAATGGTCTATATCTCACAGCCGACGGAGAATGGAACGCTCTATGGCAAGGAAGAGCTGCAGGATATGCATGAAACTTGCCGGAGTCTTGGGATTCCGATTTTTCTGGACGGGGCAAGGTTAGGATATGGATTGACGGCTAAGACCAACAGCCTTACACTGGAGGATATCGCAGGGTTGGTGGACGTATTTTATATAGGAGGTACGAAGGTTGGCGCTTTGTTCGGAGAGGCGGTTGTGATCTGTAATCCGGCGTGGAGAAAGGATTTCCGTTATTTGATTAAGCAGAAGGGCGGTATGCTTGCAAAGGGACGCCTTCTCGGAATTCAGTTTGATACGTTGTTTGAAGACGGATTATATTATGAGATTTCGAAATATGCGAATGAGCTTGCAATGAAGCTTAGGGAGGCGTTTGTCAAAAAAGGGTATGGACTACGGTATGATTCTTACACGAATCAGCAATTTCCAATTCTTCCGGACGTGCATATTGAGAAGCTTAAGGAGAAGTATTCTTTTGAATTTTGGGAAAAGACGGATGCTTCCCATAGTGCGGTTAGATTCTGTACAAGCTGGGCGACGAAGAAGTCCGCAGTGGAAGCCTTGATACGTGATATCGAGGTATTGTGATATGCCGAACTGGGTGATTCGGGAGATCAGAGAACACGATATTGGGGATATTGCGGCTTTGGAAAGAGATATATTTCCGGACCCATGGACAGAGAGCGGAATAAGAGAGACTTTGCGTCAAGAGAACACGGTATTGCTCGGCGCGTGGAAGAATGATATTATGAGTGGCTATGTCATTTTATACTATGTGCTGAACGAGGGTGAGATCGCCCGGATTGCGGTAGGGCGTTCCGACCGTCGCCAAGGATGCGCCGATTATTTGTTTGGACGGCTTAGAGATATCTGCGGCAGGAAGGGAATTACGCGGATGATGCTTGAAGTAAGAGAGAGTAATGCGGCGGCGGTTTCTTTCTACAAAAAGTGCGGTTTCACAGAAGACGGAGTGCGAAAAAAATACTACAGTAATCCGTGTGAAGATGCGATTCTTATGAGTGTGGAGACGGATGGAAGGTTTGACAGTAGTTCCCACTGGAAAGTAAGTTGTGAAAAAGATATAATGTAGGCGTAGCAGCGAAGAGAAATGATTTGTGAGCAGCCGGCTCTGTGTTTTGACAGAGTATGTCCGGCGAAACACAGGTCAATAGATACCATTAGGAGGAATCGTATGCGCCAGTATAGAACAGAGTTGGAAAAAACAGAGAAAATCGAGAAGATCATTTGTAATAAATGCGGCAGAGAGATCCCGGTACAGGGGGGAGTTCCCCAGGAGGATGTTCTGGAAGTGGAGAAACGTTGGGGATACTATTCCAGAAAGGATAACCAGGTGGATTGTTTTGACCTTTGTGAAGACTGTTATGACGAGTTGATCGGGAGTTTCCGCATTAAGATGGAAAATCAGAGGTAAGAGATGTTAGATGTATGTTTGCTGGGAACAGGAGGAATGATGCCGCTGCCGTATCGATGGCTTACTGCGCTGATGATACGGTATAACGGCAGCAGTGTACTGATTGACTGCGGAGAAGGAACGCAGATTGCAATTAAGGAAAAGGGGTGGAGCTTTAAGCCGATAGATGTGATCTGTTTTACCCATTATCATGGAGATCACATTAGCGGGCTTCCGGGTCTGCTTCTAACAATGGGAAATGCAGATCGGACGGAACCGTTGACGCTTGTAGGTCCCAAAGGGCTGGAACGTGTAGTGAACGCTCTGCGGGTGATTGCGCCGGAGCTGCCTTTTCAGATAAAATATATGGAGATTACAGAGCCGGAGCAGACATTCGAGATGAATGGCTACCGGCTTAAAGCATTTCGGGTTAATCACAATGTGATGTGTTATGGGTATACTCTGGAAGTTGACCGCGCCGGCAGATTTGACGTAGAACGTGCTAATGCTGCGGGGATTCCACAGAGATACTGGGGGATTTTGCAGAAGGGTGAGTCTGTAGAAGCGGAAGGGAATATCTATACTCCGGATATGGTTCTGGGACCCGCAAGAAAAGGGCTTAAGATTGCGTACTGTACGGATACGAGGCCGACGGAATCTATTAAAAAGAATGCGGCCGGTTCAGATCTCTTTGTCTGTGAAGGAATGTACGGAGAGAAGGATAAGCTCAAAAAGGCGAAGGAATATAAGCATATGACATTCTATGAGGCGGCGCAGCTTGCGAAAGAAGCAGAAGTAGGAGAGATGTGGCTTACGCATTACAGCCCGTCGCTCTCAAGACCGGAGGAATACATGGATGAAGTAAGGACGATTTTTCCCCGGGCGGTCGCGGCGAAGGACAAACAGTCGGTGGAACTGGTGTTTTCTGATTGACGAGAGGATGAAAACAGATAATATGTGCATGAAAGAAGATATAATAAAAAAAGAGGATATATGGATTTTGGCGATTGAAAGTTCCTGTGATGAGACGGCGGCGGCAGTTGTGAAGAACGGACGCGAGGTAAAGTCTAATGTGATATCTTCCCAGATTGCCCTGCATACATTATATGGGGGCGTAGTACCGGAGATAGCTTCCAGGAAGCATATTGAGAAGATCAACCAGGTGATTGAGGCGGCGCTTGCCGAGGCGGGAGTTTCTATTGAAGATATAGATGCTGTCGGAGTTACTTATGGTCCGGGGCTGGTGGGGGCGCTGCTTGTAGGGGTCGCGGAAGCGAAAGCCATTGCGTACGCGGCTAAGAAGCCTCTGGTTGGAGTTCATCATATTGAGGGACATATTGCGGCGAATTTTATCGAACACCAGGAGCTTGAACCACCGTTTTTCTCACTGGTAGTGTCAGGAGGACATACGCATCTTGTCCGGGTAAAAGATTACGGGAAGTTCGATATCATCGGACGGACCAGAGATGATGCGGCGGGGGAAGCGTTTGATAAGGTGGCGCGGGCGATCGGGCTTGGATATCCCGGCGGACCGAAGATTGATAAGGTGTCTAAAGAAGGAGATCCGGATGCGATCGTATTTCCACGGGCACATGTAGCAGACGCGCCTTATGACTTTAGCTTCAGCGGTTTGAAATCTGCCGTGTTGAATTATATCAACGGGTGCCGGATGAAAGGGCAGGAATATAGTCAGGCGGATGTGGCGGCATCCTTTCAAAAAGCGGTTATAGATGTGCTTGTGGATCGTGCGATGCATGCGGTAGAGGAATATCATATTGAAACATTTGCGATCGCGGGAGGCGTAGCGTCAAACAGCGCGCTGCGTGCAGCCATGAAAGCAGCGTGCGAGGAACGCGGCGTAAGATTCTATTATCCGTCGCCGGTCTACTGCACAGATAATGCGGCGATGATCGGGGCGGCGGCGTATTATGAATATATCGGCGGGACGAGGCATGGATGGGATCTGAATGCAATTCCGAATTTAAAACTTGGAGAAAGATAAGCGCGGCGCGTGCATAGTGGGAATTCTAAAATCAAGGAGAAATAATAAGATGCAGGGAATAGAGAATAGGAAGCAATGCGCTGCAATTGTTCTTGCAGCCGGACAAGGGAAGAGAATGGGTACCTCTGTTCAAAAGCAATATATCGAGCTGAATGGGAAACCTTTGATTTACTATACCCTGCGGGCGTTTCAGGAGTCGGAGATTATTGATACGGTTCTGCTTGTCGTCGGGAAGGAAGAGATCTCTTATGCGCAGGAGGAGATTGTCGGCAAGTATCATTTTTCGAAAGTGAACGCCGTTATAGAAGGAGGAGAAGAGCGCTATGATTCGGTCTGGAAGGGACTGCAGGCAATAGATGAGAGCCGAAATATTTCTTATATATTTATCCATGACGGAGCGAGACCTTTTGTGAATGAGGCAATCCTTAGACGGGGCTATGAATCTGTAGAGCGATTCAAAGCATGCGTCGCCGGAATGCCGAGTAAAGATACGGTTAAGCTGGCGGATGAAGATGATTTTGCAGTCCATACGCCGGAACGTAAATATGTATGGGTGATACAGACTCCTCAGATCTTTGAGAAAGAGCTGATTATAGAAGCTTATTCCAGATTGATGAATGCAGAGCATGCGGATGTGACGGACGATGCTATGGCAGTGGAACGGATGATGGGGGTTCCGATAAAGATGTTTCGGGGGTCTTATGAGAACATTAAGATCACTACGCCGGAAGATCTCAGCATTGCAAAGGTGTTTTTAGGTAAAGAATAGACAAGTTTTTACTTATAAATTGTCACTTTATGAATAGTTTTTGAAAAAGATGGGTAAAATGGAAAATAGTTGTTGACGCTGTAAATGTTCTGTGGTAATATAATTCATGTCGCGAAAAGCGGAAGAATAATGAAGTATATGGAGAGGTATCGAAGTGGTCATAACGAGGCGGTCTTGAAAACCGTTTGTC
>CAJUFA010000051.1 GCA_910585725.1 uncultured Dorea sp.
TGTTCCTTATTCCCAGGTATCCCTGCAGGATCAGATTTCTATCATCTCTGCTTATGAGGCTTCTGAAGATTATGAGGAAATGTACCAAAACAAGCTACCGGGATGCCACCGCTATTCCTAACCGGTTTCTCGGAAGAACAGACATAAATACTATCAAACTCCGTACATTATCAGATAGCATATGCCGAATTGGCGCTGAGATTTCCGAAGAGCTTTCCAATGTTACTGAGCACATTTCTGCTGGTAAACAATCTTTTCTCCCGGGAACTCGTCTTCCTGACCGATGGTGCACAGGATCTCAGGAGCCATATCCAGTCAGTCTTTCAATTCCATCCCTATATGGTCATCCTTGACTGGTTCCATCTCAAGAAAAGATGTCAGGAATGGCTCAGTATAGCAATCCGCAGAAAAGACAGACGGAATGCCATTCTTGAAAAGGTGCTGCGTTACCTTTGGGCAGACGATGTGACAAATGCTTCAGAACACCTTTCATCCTTGGATTCTGCCGACATCAAAAACAGAAAATGGCTTGATGATCTCCTCAGATACTTCGAGAAAAAAGGCGATGCCATCACCTGTTATGCGTTAAGGGCAAAGCTCGGCCTCAGGAATTCCAGCAATCCTGTCGAAAAAGCAAACGATCTGAGCGTGGCTGGGCGGCAAAAACACAATGGAATGACCTGCTCTTCCAACAGAAGCAGAGCACCCGCCGCCTTGCAGATGATTTGCCTGAACCACTAGTACATCATTGCATTAATTCTTGAGTAATAAGCACTTGCTATCCATGCCATCTGCACGCCTACGAACCTAGATGTAGCCCGCTACACCGTCGGTTCGTAGACGCACAGCTGACACGAATATCAAGCACTATTACTTCAAGATTAATGCAATGATGTACTAGTCTGATCTATGGTTTCACAGAAAAGAGCTGCGCCTGTTCTCACCTTCTCTAAAAAACAATCTTAAGACTGCCTACCCTGCCGCTGTTTGAAACGCTGTTTCTTGCTCAGGATAAGCTCATGGCTATGCTGCCAGAAAACCATCCTCTGACAGATTGTGATGTTTTTCCTATGGATGCATTTTGCCGTGATCCTTTCCTTTTGCTTGAAAAGGATAAGAATATTGTTGTCTCCGACATTTTCAGAAATAATTATCTGGAACCAAATATAAGATTTACAACATGGGATGATTATGCCATTATGTCCATGGTTGAAGAGGGACTTGGTATCAGTATTCTTCCAATGAATTTTTAATTTGACAATCTTTGAATCATTTTAAATATCCGCCCCGCACTGCACCGTATCATTTCTTCCGATAATTTTCCTTGTTCATAGGCCTCACGGATATTTGCAGCATCTTTCTGATTTCCGGGCATAATGATATCATTTCCAGCAGCAACGCATTGCCATGGCACGCTTCCATCTTCTGGAACAGTAGTATTCCAATCAGACATAATTACGCCTTCAAATCCCCATTCTTCACGTGCAATTATCGTACAAAGCTCTCTACTATTAGCCGCATGAATACCATTGATTAAATTATAAGAAGACATCATAGCAATCGGCTTACTTTTCTTTACTGCAATTTCAAATCCACGCAGATAAATCTCTCTGAGAGCCCGCTCAGAAACACAAACATCCACCCCCATTCTATTATCCTCCTGATTATTGCAGACAAAATGTTTGATTGTTACGCCACATCCTCTGTGACTCTGTACTCCATCCGTCACAGATGCTGCCATGACCCCTGACAGAAAAGGATCTTCCGAATAATATTCAAAATTACGTCCGCATAATGGATTCCTGTGAATGTTCATACCGGGCGCTAACCACAGATCAACATGGAATTCTTCCATCTCTACGGCAACAGCCTCTCCAAATTCCCGCATTAAACCTGTGTCCCATGACTGCGCCAATGCTGTTCCTACCGGAAATGCAGTACAATATTGATAATAAGTATCTGCATTTTCATGATGTTTTGTTTCTTCCAAAAAACCGTTCTCTAAAGCTCCTAAAACACCGGCGCCATATACGGAATTCGTATCACAATCTACTTCATAGCTCTGCCTTAAACGAAGCCCTGCCGGACCATCCGCCATAATCAAAGAACGTATGCCATACTTTTCTTCCAGGGTTTCTGTTGTTTCTCCGGCAGAACCAGGCACTCGAATTCCGGCCGATCCAAGAGTGCTGGCGCCCTGAGTAATATTTCCATACAAGAGTGGTATCAGTTCTGTAACAGGCTGTTCTTTTGCAAAAGTTATCTGATATGTATTATTCTTTTCTTCCTGCGGTATAAATGAAGAAATCGGAATCTTTTGTTCCTCTGTCTTCTTAAGCCATTCCCCAGCTCTATTCTTGGCAAATTTAGCTATGCCAAGTTCTTCAACAGATTCTTTTGGGGAACAAACTCCCTTTGTATGTTCTAATATCGTCTGCTGATGAACAGTAAACAATTCTGCAAGCTGCAATGACGCGGAATGATTCCCAATCCATATACCATATGTTCCGGCTTCCATGAACCATGCATGCAGCTGTTCTGAAAAACTGGCAAGATTTGACTGGTCAATAGATATCACAAGTTTTTGTTTTTCCTGCGGCTTTAAAGTGTTTGTCTTTGCAAACCCAACTAACCTTTGATATTCTTTTGCACAAATTGTCTGCGGTAATGTCACATATACTTGTACGACTTCTCGTCCGGAATATGATTTTCCAGTATTTGTCACAGAAACCATGATATCCATACCTCTCGCTGTTCTCTGAAGCCCTTCATATCTTATAGAAAAATCCGTATAGGACAGGCCATAACCAAATGGAAACAATGGCTGTATACCGAAGCTGTCAAAATACCGATATCCAACATAAATTCCTTCCCTGTATTTCTCCGTTTCTAAATTTCCATTCAAATAACCAAAACTGTCTGCCGAAGGATAATCTTCATAATGCTTTGCCCAAGTGGCAGTCAATCTGCCTCCTGGAGCCGCGCGGCCAAACAAAACATCCGCAACTGCATGACCTCCCTCTTGCCCGGGAAGAGAAATATTTAAAACCGCTTTAATATTTCCGGCTTCTTGTAAAACATCGGTTAGCTCTATCGGTGATCCGACATTTAAGAGTAGTATAATCGGTATATCCGTTTGATCCAGATATAAAATATCTTCCCGCTCTTTTTTACTTAAATAATAGTCTCCTTCTATCTTCCGGCGGTCTTTACCTTCTCCAGCAATACGGCTGATCACATATACTGCTGCTGAAGCATCTTCTAAATCTTTTAACATAATTTTTCGTCCGTCCGGCATAGAAAATGGATTGGCTGAATAAGCGTCAAATGGATTTTCTACATGCCTGGCATCTTCTAAAACTCTTTCCTTCCATGCAGTTCTGGTCGCTTCGTAACGATTCTTATAATCTGCAATCCAGTCTTCGCTTGTAATCACTGCGCCTGCTGTCTTTAAACCTCTATATATTGATATATTCTCTCGGTTATTAACATCGCCTGAACCGATTCCTCCCTTAACCGTACAGACAGCGCCTCCGCCAAACAATGCAATGGACATTGGAACCTTAAGCGGAAGCAAGTTTTCATTTTTTAATAAAACCATACCTTCGGCTGACGCTTTTCTTGCTAATCTTGCATGATCAAGCTCCCGTTTGGAAAGCTTTGTTTTCAGTGTACCGCTATGATTCATAGTTTTTACTTTTATCCTCCTTTTAATATACACTCCTTTATGTAATCATAAAATCTACTATTACGTTTCAAAGTTGAAAAGTAATATAATAAGAAAGACTGCCACAGCCAGCTTTTTGTAATTCAAAAGGCTTACATATAGCAGTCTTTTTTAACCTGTTTTATTACTCCTTTACGCCGCCAAGTGTAACACCTGCAATGATAAACTTGGAAAGACACAGGTATACGATAATGATCGGTACAATTGCCACCAGGATCATTGTATAGATCTTACCCATATCAAAGTTCATATAATCGGCGCCTCGAAGTGTCGCGATCAGAATCGGAACGGTCATCTTGTCTTTCGATTGAATAACCAGAGCCGGAACGAAGTAATTATTCCAAGATCCTACAAAACTAAAAATCGCCTGCACCGCAATCGCCGGTTTCATAATCGGAAGTACAATCTGGTTAAAAGTCCTGAACTCTCCGCAGCCGTCAATTCTTGACGCCTCCACAAGTGACAGCGGAAGTGATGACTGCAGATAGCTGTACATAAAATAGAACACAGCCGGAGACGCGATCGAAGGTATGATCAACGGGAGCAGAGAATCATACATTCCCATATTCGTGATCAACCGCAGGAATCCCATTGCAGTCACCTGTGTAGGCATTACAAGAATTGCCATAATAAATGTAAATGCAACCTTCTTTAGTTTAAAATTATACGCATACAGGCCATACGCCGTTAATGCTGAAAAATATGTACAGATTGCCGCAGAGCAGCCAGAAACGATCAGACTGTTTAAGATCCCCCTCAACATCGGAAAGGTTCCGTCATTGGCGACATTAGATAGATTTTTTAACAAATAGTTTCCTGGCAATGCAGAAAAACCTTTCTGCAGGTCTGCATGCGACCGTGTCGCGTTGATGAACAGGATATAGAAGAAAAACAAACACATGAATGACAGGATGATCAGTACAATATGCGCAACTATACTCCGTAAATGACTTGGCTGTTTTGATTTCATAAATCTATCCCCTCCTTTGCTGTTTTTTCGCTTTTTTCGCTGCTGCCTTCGAACCGTCCGGATCATCATTATTTGTCATCCGATATACAAAGAAGCACAGAATACCGCTGACGATAAACAGATAGACGGACAACGCACCTGCCATACCATAATTTCTGCTCTTCAAATGGCTGTTCAGGAACATGATCAAAGTCATGGAGGTACGGTCCGGAGTACCCTGTCCATTTGTCAGAATCTGCGGCACATCAAACATCTGCAGGCCGCCAATGATCGCTGTGATCAGCGTATATGCAAGAATCGGCCGTATCTGCGGCAGCGTAATGTAGAAGAACCGCTGGAAACTGTTGCATCCGTCCAACTCAGACGCCTCAAATACATCAGGACTGATTCCCATAATTGCAGCCATCAACATAATCGTTGAATTCCCAAACCACATCAGGAAATTCATAAACCCAACCAATGATCTTGTTCCCAGCGCGGAACCCAGGAAATCAATAGGCTGACTGGTAAGCCCTATGGACATAAGAATAGAATTAACCGGTCCGTTAGTTGAGAACATCGTAAAAAATAACATCGCAAATGCAGACGCCATGATGAGGTTCGGCAGATAGATAACAACCTTAAAAAACTGTGTCCCGTGAATCTTTAACCTTGCATCTACGAACCACTCCGCAAGTACCAATGCGATCACAATCTGCGGAATAAATCCTATAATCCATAAAATCAGAGTATTCGCTGCATATTTCAGCATATCCGAACCCAGAAGGCTGATATAATTTTCCATTCCGACAAAATTCGGTCCGATCTCTTTAATTCCTGAACGGTAATATTCATAGAAACTATACCGGATGGTATCCACCAAAGGAATAAAGGAAAAAATGAAGAAACTTACAAAAAATGGGAGAATAAAAATATATCCCCATTTTGAATAGTCAACTTTTTTATGTTTTGATTTCATAAACTATCATTCCTTTCTGCTCCATATGACGCAGGGCAATCAATGCCCCGCGGTCATTTTATCTATTCCGGCCATTGAATCTCGGTAATATCAGGATAACGCTCTATGATCGCCGTCTCAAAATTCTTTTTCGCCTTATCATAGTCAACCTTCCCCTGCAGGTAATCACTGAACGAATTCTGGATTAATTCCACACATCCCTGATCATATGCGGAAAGCGGAGCAATCTCAATATTTTCTGCAACCGGTGCAAAATATTGAAATGCATTCTGCCCTCCAAGGAATTCTGAAGCGAAAGAATCGTCTTCTGCCGCTTCTTTCATACCGCTTGTTGTATTCGTGAAATCCGAATAGTCTTTTGAAATTTTCAGCAGATTATCTTTGTCTACCGTTACCGCAAGAATAATGTCTTTTACGTGCTCCGGATTATCTGTACCCGTACATGCATGTACATAAGAACCGCCCCAGTTATATTCCTGCGGAGGATTGGTAACAGCCCATACGCCGTCTTCACCGTCCCAGTTTGGATTCAAAGTAAAATCAATTCCCCATGCCGGGAACAGGAATGCGAATACTTTAGAAGCAGAACCCATTGCTTTATTCCAGTCATCGTTCCACTGGCCTTTTACATTCTTATCCAGATAACCTGCATCCAGCCACTCTTTCGAACTATTTACCCAATCCATGATTTTCTGGTCAACTTTTATCGTCGTTTCACCAGGACTTACCCATGATTGTTCAATGCTGTTGCCATACAGACGGAATGTATCTGCATAAGAAGCAAATGTATAATATCCTTTTGCTTTTAGCTCTTCTGCCGTTGTTTTTATAGTATCCCAGTCTTTTACTTTCTGACCGATTTCTTCCGGATCATCTGTTCCAAATACTTCTTTGGCGATATCACGGCGATATACTAACAGTCCCGGACAGCACTGCCATGTAGAGCCCCTCTGAACGCCGTCTACATCAGAAGCTGTAACTTTCGTAAAATCATACTGATCTGCCAGATCCTTATCAGGGTCAATTCCAAGATCCTTAAGCGGTATAGCCGCATCCGCATCTGCATCCGTATATTTATTGACATAATCCGTCTCTGATAAGAAGATATCGACTTTGTCGTCGGCTGAGGCGTCTGCCTGCTGCATCAGCGCCTCGTCAAGCTTTTGCTGATAGACGCCGTCCTGATTGGGATTGATAATCCAGTGAATCTCCGTACCGTCGTTTAAAACAGTTACCGTACCGTCCTTAGAAGTTTCCTTTACTTCCGGATAAACTGCCTCCACACGTTCACGAAATTCGTCATTCCAGCTATAAATATTAATAACCTTTCCTTCCTCGCCACTTGACGCACCGCCGCTTGACGAACCGCCGCTTGACGCACCGCCGCTTGACGCGCCGCCGTTTCCAGAATCAGAACCAGACGACTTCCCGCAGCCTGCTGCCAGACTTGCCGCCATCGCCGCAATTAACATGATACTGACTACTCTCTTTTTCATTAAAAAACCCTCCTTTTATATTTGTGAAGCGCTAGCTTCACGTTTATTGATGGATGGATTATAATATATAATTTTTTTCAGTTATATTAGAGTTCTTACCAAAATATCAGATTCATGACACATTTTAAATTTTCAGCGAAACAATGGGGACTGCCTCGCTTATTTTAGGTCATGAATCTGATATTTTTCACATGTTTTTTATTTTTTTCATACGCGATTTCCTCTATGATGTTCTCTATCTAAATATATAAATGAAAGGAGTATAAAGATTGGAGCATTTAAAATTTATCGATGAGCACGGCAGCTTTTCAATAAGGCAACCGGAAAATACAAGTTATTTATACTTTCCTCTGGCGTCAGAAACAGGGCTGAAGAGCGCCGTAACGCCAAATCTTGGGGGCGATGCCAAGATTGATCAGGAAACCTTCCTTTTAGAACCAGTAAGTTCTGAAAACTTACATAATAATCGTTCCACCCGTAACTTCTGGCTGTTAAAAGACGGCGCAGATGCATATTCAGCTGCTGGAGCGTCCGCCAAGCAGGAAAGCGTCAAATTTACTGCAATGCAGGATGAAAGTGAACTGAAAGCAGGATTTATGTGGCAAACACTGTCAAGATTGTCCAAAGTCCACCAATTAAAGTCTACGATTACCTCTTTTATTCCAAAAGATTACAATGTAGAAATCATGTATGTAACCGTGCAGAATCAATCGGAAGTTACGCAGGAATTAACTCCTTATGCCGCGATTCCGATCTATGGGCGCAGTGCAGACAACATCCGCGACCACAGGAATGTCACATCCATGCTGCACAGGATTGATACGAATAAAAACGGAGTCCTTGTCTGCCCCACCATGTCCTTTGATGAAAAAGGGCACCGTCTCAATAAACATATTTATTATGTTATGGGGTGTATGGGTAACGGCAATGCGCCGAAGAGTTTCTATCCCACTGTCGAAGATTTCGTCGGCGAAGGGGGAACCTTTACGCATCCCCGCGCCATATATGAAAAACTCCCTGGGGTTACAGCGCCCGGGCATGCGGCCGGAAAGGAAGCAATGGGCGCCTTCCGCTTTGAAACCGTCTCTCTTGCTCCCGGGGAAAAAGCAGATTATATTCTTCTTATTGGCGTGGAAGACAATGAAAAAAAGATTCTTGACCTGTTTGAGAAATATAATACCGCCGGCAAAGTACAAAAGGCTTTTTCGGATACAAAATCTTACTGGCAAAATAAAGTAAACGTGAAGTTCCATACGAAGGAAGCGGATTTTGACCATCTAATGAAATGGATCTGCTTTCAGCCGTTTCTCCGCCGATTATTCGGCTGTTCTTTCCTTCCGCATCATGACTACGGACGAGGCGGCCGGGGATGGAGAGATCTGTGGCAGGATTGTCTTTCTTTGCTGCTGATAGAACCTGAAAACGTCAGTCATATGATTGCCATGAATTATGGGGGCGTCCGCATTGACGGAACCAACGCAACAATTATCGGAAATGGAGATGGTAATTTCCTTGCAGATCGAAATGGAATCTCCAGGGTATGGATGGATCATGCACTTTGGCCGTTAATGACGACAAAACTTTATATAGACCAAACAGGAGACGCCCAAATACTAAATAAATCTATTTCCTATTTTAAAGACGCTCAGACTATGCGCGGAACTGAAGTTGATGTTCTGTGGAATTCAGAACAGGGAGACAAACAACGTACTGCCCAAAATGACATCTATACCGGAAGTATTTTAGAGCATCTTCTCATCCAGCAGCTGACTGCATTTTATGAAGTAGGAGACCATAACATCTACCGACTCCGCGGAGCCGATTGGAACGATGCACTGGATATGGCGTCAGAACACGGCGAAAGCGTTGCCTTTACCTGTGCCTATGCCGGTAACCTGTTGAATCTAGCGTCAATGATCCGTCTATTGGACAGCCATTCCTCCACGCATACGGTAGAATTGTTGGAAGAAATAAAGATTTTATTGGAAAACGATGTAAATGTCTTTGACGATATCGGAAAAAAGCACAAAATAATAGCCGAATACATGGGGTGCTGCAGACATACCGTCAGCGGTAAACGTATCAGCATCTCACTCTCGGCTCTTGCTGTAAATCTGATTCAAAAAGCAAACTGGCTCATGGAGCGTCTGAGATCCCAGGAATGGATCGACGGTCCGGGTGAAGAAGGATGGTTTAACAGCTATTATGATAACCATGGCCGCGCCGTTGAAGGGGTGTTCAAAGACCATGTGCGTATGATGCTGACCGGACAAGTTTTTGCTATTATGAGCGGAACCGCGGAAGACAGCCAGATTGAAAAGATTACAAGAAGCGCCGATCGCTATCTTTATCAAAAAGAAATCGGCGGTTACCGCCTGAATACCGATTTCCATGAACTGAAATTTGATATGGGGCGTATGTTTGGATTTGCATATGGTGAAAAAGAAAACGGAGCGGTATTCTCCCATATGGCGGTTATGTATGCCAACGCCCTGTATCACAGAGGATTTGTAAAAGAAGGATGGAAAGCGCTTAAGACACTTGCCGATACAGCCCTGGATTTTAATACCAGCCATATCTATCCGGGGATTCCGGAATATTTCCGTTCTGACGGACGGGGAATGTACCAGTATCTGACAGGCGCCGCAAGTTGGTTTATGCTGACGATGATCACAGAAGTCTTCGGTGTCCGGGGCGAAGCCGGAGACCTTATCCTGTATCCAAAACTTCTGGCCAGCCAGTTTGATGAAAATGCCTCCGCTTTTATTACCATTCCTTTTGCAGGGAAAAATTTTACTATTATTTATAAAAATAAAAACGGCAAAGACTTTGGAGCTTATATTATTGATTCTGCTTCATGTGATGGGAATAAACTTGCAGTAAATGAAGATTCTTTTGTTAGTCTTTCCCGAAATATGCTTACTGCATTATCAGACTGCATGCACACCATTATCATAAATCTGCTGTAAGCTCCTGAAAAGAAAGGAAGAAAAATATGAAATATGGACATTTTGACGACACAGAACGGGAATATGTTATAGACCGGCCGGATACCCCCGCTCCCTGGGTAAACTATCTGGGTTCTCCGGAATATGGAGCAATTATTTCCAATAATGCAGGCGGTTACAGTTTTGCAAAGTCAGGCGCAAATGGAAGGATTCTGCGTTACATTTTCAACAGCTTTGACCAGCCCGGCAGATATCTTTATATCCGTGATAACGAGTCTAAGGATTACTGGTCTGCTTCCTGGCAGCCGGTGGGCAAAGACCTTAACAATTATGAAAGCAAATGTCATCACGGCATGGGCTATACCAAGATGACCTCCAGTTATGACGGGATCAGCTCGGAAGCCCGCTACTATGTTCCTCTGGGTAAATCCTACGAAGTGTGGGGACTTTCTGTAAAAAATAATTCTGCACGTACCAGAAGCCTTACCTTGAGCGGCTATGCCGAATTTACAAATCATAGTAATTATGAGCAGGATCAAGTGAATCTACAGTATTCTCTGTTCATTACAAAAACATTATTTGAAAAGAACCAGATCATTCAGCAGATTCATGGCAATCTGGACGTCCTGCCAGAAGACGAGCAAGTAGATGACAAAAATGTAACAGAACGCTTCTTTGGCCTTGCAGGCGCTCCAATATCCTCCTATTGCGGGGAAAAAGAACATTTCCTTGGCAGATATCACAGCTATAGCAATCCACAGGGAATCCTGTCAGGCAATCTTGGAAATGTAACCAGCTACAACGAAAATTCCTGCGGCGCTCTTTCCTGCAGCGTTACTCTGGCTCCGGGAGAAACGAAAGACATTGCTTTTCTGCTTGGAACAGGCGGCTTTCATGAATCGTCCGCTCTTCTTGACGCTTATATAAATCCGGCAGAAATGATAAATAAGGAATTACTGGAACTGAAAAACTACTGGAATGAAAAATTAAACCGCCTGAAGGTAAATACGCCCAGCCCGGAATTTAACACGATGATAAATACTTGGAATGCTTATAACTGCTTCATGACATTTATCTGGTCCCGTGCCGCTTCCTTCATTTACTGCGGTCTTCGCAATGGCTATGGTTACCGTGACACCGTACAGGATATACAGGGAATCATTCATCTTGCGCCAGAGATGGCGGCAGAGAAGCTCCGTTTCATGCTCTCGGCACAGGTAAGTAACGGCGGCGGACTTCCCCTTGTTAAATTCACACACAATCCAGGACATGAGGATACGCCGGACGACGCTTCCTACAGGCAGGAAACCGGCCACCCTGCCTATCGCGCCGATGACGCGCTGTGGCTTTTTCCAACCGTATACAAATATATTGCCGAGACCGGAAATACGGAATTTCTAAATGAAGTCATACCTTTCGCAGATAAAGGGGAAGCCGCTGTTTACGAACACCTGAAACGTGCGGTTACATTCTCATTTGATCACCTTGGTCCCCATGGTATGCCCGCAGGACTTTATGCGGATTGGAATGACTGCCTTCGTCTGGGCGCAAACGGAGAGTCCTCATTCGTTGCGATGCAGTTCTACTACGCAATGACTGTTTTAAAGCAATTTGCCGGGTACATGAAGGATACGGAATATGAAAAATACCTCGAAAAAAGACAGGAAGAGACAGGCGATATAATTCAAAAATTATGCTGGGATCAGGACCGCTTTATTCGCGGATATAAAGAAGCCGGAGATCGGATCGGCGCTGCGAAAGACCCGGAAGCTAATCTGTGGCTGAATCCACAGAGCTGGTCTGTCATCAGCGGACTTGCCGCCGCCGATCAGGCCGATACGGCGCTTACAAATGTCTATAAACAATTAAATACGGAATATGGAGCCCTTCTGATGAATCCGCCCTATCATGCCAATGCTTTCGACGGCGCTCTTGCCGTCATATATAATCAGGGAACAAAAGAGAATGCCGGTATCTTCTCGCAATCTCAGGGCTGGCTGATCCTGGCAGAAGCTCTATGCGGACATGGAGAACGTGCCTTTACCTATTTCATAGAAAACGCACCTGCCGCTTGGAACAACCAGGCGGAACTCCGTTGTTTGGAGCCTTACTGTTACGGACAATTTACAGAAGGACGTGCCAGCAAACATCACGGACGTTCTCATGTCCACTGGCTGACCGGAACTGCCTCGACCATGATGGTTGGATGTGTGGAGGGGATTCTGGGACTCCGTCCTGATCTGAATGGTATAAGCCTATCTCCGGCTATTCCAAAAAGCTGGACACATTTGGAAATAGAGAAGGATTTTCGCGGAAAACATCTGCATATTCTTATCGAAAATCCGAACAAGCGGGAAACCGGTTACGAAAAGCTTATTCTAAATGGAACAGAACTTGACAGTAATTATATCCCGGCCGATTGCCTTAAGGATAGAAATCATATTCAGATGATCCTCTAACCTATATAAGCGAATACCCAAATAAAGGACGCAGCATTCTATACACTGCGTCCTTTTATTTATTTTATCTTTTGTTTTTTACTCAGTATCCCATTGGATCGTATGATTTAGATCCCGGTATTTCTTCGGAGTCATGCCGACATATTCCCGAAATTGTTGTATAAAATGGCTCTGTGAAGAAAAAGACAAACGGTTTGCAATATCAATCATTGAATATTCACTGTACTGTAACAGATTTTTTGCCATCTCAATTTTATGTCTGCGTATATAAGCGCTGACCGAATCACCAGTTTCTTTCTTGAACAATCGAGACAGATAGCTCGCAGATACTCCAAGCTCATCAGCTAAATCTTCAATCGTAATACGTTCTTTTATATGAGAATAAATATATTCCTTACAAACACTGATATGTTTGGAATTCGTATCACTATGGCATATCTTACACATCTTCTCCGTATAATCCAGAACCATAGCGTCATGAAGGTTCCGTACCCCTTGTACCGTGTGTATGTCATCCAGTCTCTGGATATAAAAATCACTCATTCTGAAAGCCTGTTCTAATTCCATGCCTTTTTGTTTGCATAGACGGGTGATCATCGCTGTTGTAATAACAAAATGATATTTTAAATTCGTAACCGGATTCCTCGATAACACGCCGACTCCGTCGCTGTCCAGAAACCTTTCTTGCTCACAGTTCTTCCTGACTGCTTCCATGTCGCCGTTGGTTACTGCCTGATAGAATAAAAATTCTTCTGTTGGTTGTCTATGCTCTACTTCATCGATATCATCTTCCGCTTCCAAGAGAAGCCATTCATCCTGATATCCCATAGTATTATCCCCTTTCGTATCATTTCTTTCTGATAATCCGAAAAGATTATAGAATATTTTTATTCTTTATTATATTACATGAATGAAAAAAATATCAAATTCATGATATTTCTTCATTTACAAACAGACAACGGATTGCGTTCAGCACAGCAAGGATCATAACGCCTACATCTGCAAAAATCGTCAGATACATATTCGCAATGCCCACAGCCCCTAATGCAAGACAAGCAAATTTCACAACAAGCGCCATCGTAATATTCTGGTATACAATCCTCAGACACTTCCTTGAAATCTTGATTGCTTTTGCAATCTTAATCGGATCATCATCCATCAGAACAATATCTGCTGCTTCGATTGCCGCATCGGAACCCATTACTCCCATAGCGATACCAATATCTGCTCTGGAAAGCACTGGCGCGTCATTGATACCGTCACCCACAAATGCCAATTTTGCCTTGCCAAGCTTCACCCGCAAAAGTTCTTCTACCTTATTCACCTTATCTGCCGGCAGAAGCTCACTGTAAATCTTGTCAATCCCAAGAGAGGATGCGACCTGATTTGCCACTTTCTTTGCATCGCCTGTCAGCATGACAGTCTTATCTACACCTGCTTTCTTTAATTCCGCAATCGCCGCCTTAGAATGAGGTTTGATAATATCGGAAATTACGATATGCCCCGCTGATTTCCTGTATATCCGATACACGAGTCCTGTCAATTTCTTTCCCATATGCCCGTTGTAAACTCTTGCTGATCGGATGGGAAGATGCGCTTTTTTGCAAAAGCATCATACTCTAACAATTTTTCATTCCCTATAGTAGAATGATGGATCCCGTCTACTTCAAAGACACCTTTTGTCATGGTTCCGGTTTTGTCAAAAACAACATACTTGGTCTGGGAGAGAATTTCCAGATAGTTTGAACCCTTTACTAGTTTCAAGATAAAGTTTCAAGATAAAACACGCTTTTATGCTGTTTTTAATGCAGATTGCAGGCTGATTTTATGTAATATTTAGAATTGGCACAGAATTGACATTTATTGGCACAGTTCTGCGATTGAAGCGTATATCCATGCGTGTTATAATTGATATTGGTTAAAGTTATACTTTTTTACAGCACCCTCGCCGGTGCTTTTTTTGTACCCCGTAAACCGATGATTGACCGCAGGCTGATACATAGACTGTACGTACACTATGCATACCATTATTAAAGATCAGTACAATACGAGCGCAACCCGTATACTGTACATACATCATATGCATATAATGCGTACATAGCACGTACAGTTTATGTAAAGACCTGTCAATCCATGTAACAAAGGAGAACGTCATGAAATCAAGAAACCAAATTTACAGAGGGGAAGGTGAGCGTCTTCTAAAACTCATTACCACCTACCATGCGCTGCAGTACGAACAGGTACTGCAGTTTTTTATTCGTAACAG
>CAJUFA010000052.1 GCA_910585725.1 uncultured Dorea sp.
TAGGAGCGGGCAGCACTGTGAGACAAGGAGTTAAGATTGGAAATAACGTGCTTGTGGGAGCGAATAGTTTGGTCTTGAGAGATGTGAAAGACGGAGAGAAAGTAGTAGGAATTGTAAAATAAGCGTATGCTTTTCATTCACGATTACTTTTCATATCTAATTTGTCGAACGATTTAAATTGACAGCCCTTCATTTTTATATCATTATAGAATCAGAAATACAAAAAAACACGGCTCAGAATGCAGTTGCCAGAGAAAATTATGATTTGATGACATTAATAGTTATCAAATTAGGCGATGAGGTGTATAATGGGGACAAGGAAGAGAAAGAATACGTGCTTTTTCGCTTTCTGAACCTGATTATGTATCCGCATAAGGATGATTTTATGGTGAATGTGTCAGAGTATATTGATTACTCTGATAACGAAGAGCTGTGGAAGGAGGTAACCGATGTGAGTACCGTAGAGCAGATCAAGTATGAAGGGATGAAGGAGAAACTCACGGAAGAAATCACAAAAGAAGTCACGGAACAAGTCACAAAAGAAGTCACGGAACAAGTCACAAAAGAAGTCACAAAAGATATTACGGATCAAATCACAAAAGAAGGAATCAGGATATTGATTCTGAGCAGCCTGGAGGATGATATTCCAGAAGAGAGAACTCTTGTAAAGCTTCAAAGGCATTATCATATTACGAAAGAAAAAGCAGAGCAGTATTACAGAGAGTTTACGGCGGAAATATAAATTTAGATTGAGGAGGCGCATAATTATTATGGAAGCCTTGTCAAACCCGACTTTTGGAGGCTGATCGGATAAAGATTAGCCTTCTGTTTGATAGTCTGTATAATTTAGTTTGAATAATCACGTCTATATGTATCCTATTTATATGTATCTTATTGCCAATCTGCAATTATCTGAAGATAATTGATTTCTTCCTATCTGAAATAAAGTTGATTATAATCTGATATCCACATGAATGTGTGGGATGATAGTATTCCCAGGCGGCAATTCACATCATGTCAGATTCTATAAATAAACCGTTCTTTATGAATCGTCTTTATGATTCGTCCTTCACAAAAAATATGTTGACATATATATACAGGTGTGATACTATAACCAAAGACAATTTAGCGATTTAAAGTGTTACGCTTTAAAGTGTTACGCTTTAAAGCGAATTCTTGCAATGGTCTGGACTTAATTAAAGGTGCTTGGAGGAAATGAGAGATGTCAAAAGAAATATTGTGTGTAATTATGCTGATTGTGTTTTTCGCGGTTATGATCTACGTGGGATTTTATTCCAGGAAAAACGCGGCGGATGTTGACGGTTTCGTGCTGGGCGGCAGAGGGGTCGGTCCATGGCTTACTGCGTTTGCATTTGGAACGTCATATTTTTCAGCGGTTATTTTTGTAGGTTATGCGGGGCAGTTCGGTTGGAACTTTGGTATGTCCGCCACATGGGCGGGTTTGGGCAATGCATTTATCGGTTCCTTGCTTGCGTGGAATATACTCGGAAGAAGAACCCGTGTTATGACGCAGCATCTGGATGCGAAGACTATGCCGGACTTTTTTGGGAAGCGTTTTGATTCCGTCCCTCTTAAGGTAGCTGCTTCTATAATCGTATTTATCTTTCTGATTCCATATACGGCGTCGCTTTATAACGGATTATCCAGTCTGTTTGGCCTGGTGTTTGATATTCCTTATTGGGTGGTTATCGCTATTATGGCGGTGTTAACAGGATTCTATGTTATTTTCGGCGGTTATATGGCGACGGCGATCAACGATTTTATCCAGGGGATTATCATGTTGTTTGGTATCTGTGCGGTAATAGGAGCCGTCTTGTCTGAGAACGGCGGTTTAGTGGAGGCGACGAAAACGCTTGCGTCAATCACAGGCGACGCGGGATGGGAGGGCGCATATTCGGCTTTCCTTGGTCCGGATCCGCTGGCGCTTCTCTTTGTTGTTATGCTGACATCGCTTGGAACATGGGGGCTTCCGCAGATGGTCGGAAAGTTCTACGCGATTAAGAGTGAGAAAGACATACATAAGGGGACGGTGATTTCAACAGTATTTGCGATCATTGTTGCCGGGGGATGTTATTTCCTGGGTGGTTTCGGAAGACTTTACAGTGATAAAGTAGTCGTCAACGAAGCGACGGGGAAACCGTTATTTGATACAATAGTTCCCACAATGCTGTCGACGCTTCCTTCCGTCATTATAGCGGTAGTAATCGTTCTGGTACTGTCGGCATCCATGTCGACACTGTCTTCTCTGGTGCTTACGTCCAGTTCTACATTTACATTGGATGTGATTAAGCCGGCGTCTAAACAGGGGATGTCGGATCAGAAACAAGTATCCGTCATGCGGCTTTTTATCGTGTTCTTTATTCTGGTATCGGCAGTGATTGCTATCTTCAAGGACGCGCATCCGGAGGTGACGTTTATCGCGCAGATGATGGGTGTGTCCTGGGGAGCGCTTGCAGGAGCTTTTCTGGCGCCGTTCCTGTACGGTTTATACTGGAAAGGAATTACGAGGATCTCCGTTGTCGTATGCTTTGTATGGGGATGCGTGATTGCGTTGTTTCAGTTGTTCGTGACACTGGGAGGAGTTGATGTGACGGGATGGGGAGCGATCCTTGGATACGTCTTCAAATCATCTATTAATTCCGGCGTGATCGCCATGGTCGGCGGTTTGATCATCGTACCGGTTATCAGTTTATTCACAAAGAAGCAAAATGAGAGTGAGCTTCAGAAGATATTCTCCTGTTACGAAGAGAAGGTAACGATTACAAAGAAATCCTCTCTGCAGGAATAAAAGGGTGAATTTGTCAGCCGTCTGCTTATCCGTCTGCATGATCGCCGGCACAATTAAAAAAAGAATAAAATACATCAAGGGAAGTGATTAAAATTATCACTTCCCTTTTTCTTATACATATGGTAGGATAAGGAGGGTTAAAAAAGAGCAATAAAATTGATGATTATTATTCCTGCGAATAGAATAGAATCCGGAGGAAGGAATGCAGGCGCAGGAAAGATTTCGAAAGTACGTAATAAATATAGAAAGAGAGGATGTAGATTATGAGAAATTGTAACAAATATGAAAGAACATATTTTATGCCGCCCGAGGTCACATATGACTGGGTAAAGAAGGAGTATATTGACAAACCGCCGATCTGGTGCAGCGTCGACCTGCGTGACGGGAACCAGGCGCTTATCGAACCTATGAGTCTGGAAGAGAAGCTTGAGTTTTTCCAGATGCTGGTGGATATCGGCTTTAAAGAGATTGAGGTGGGATTTCCGGCAGCGTCGGAAACGGAGTATCAGTTTATGCGGACACTGATCGAGAAGGATATGATTCCGGATGACGTGACGGTGCAGGTGCTGACCCAGGCAAGAGAGCATATCATTAAGAAGACATTCGAGGCGGTGAAGGGCGCGCCTCATGCAGTAGTTCATCTGTATAACTCGACTTCCGTTGCGCAGAGAGAGCAGGTATTCAGAAAGAGCAAAGAGGAGATCAAGCAGATTGCCATCGACGGGGCGAAGCTTCTCCTTAAGCTGGCGTCAGAGACGGACGGAAACTTTACTTTCCAGTACAGCCCGGAGAGTTTTCCCGGGACGGAAGTAGACTATGCGGTGGAAGTCTGCAATGCGGTGCTGGACGTATGGAAGCCGACGGCAGATAAGAAAGCGATCATTAACATCCCTACGACGGTGGAGAATGCGATGCCCCATGTATTCGCCTGTCAGTTGGAATATGTGAATAAACATCTGAATTACAGAGATAATGTAATTCTCTGCCTGCATCCGCATAATGACAGAGGCTGCGGCGTAGCGACGGCGGAGCTTGGAATCCTTGCGGGGGCGGACCGTATTGAAGGAACCTTGTTTGGAAACGGAGAACGAACCGGTAATGTAGACATTGTGACTATGGGAATGAATATGTATTCTCATGGCGTAGATCCGGGGCTTGACTTCTCTGATATGAAACATATCCGTGAAACCTATGAGCGTTTGACGAGGATGCAGGTGTACGACCGTCAGCCCTATGCGGGGGATCTGGTATTTACGGCGTTCTCCGGTTCTCATCAGGACGCGATCGCCAAAGGCATGACCTGGAGAGATGAGAAGAAGTGCGATACCTGGACGGTTCCGTACCTGCCGATTGATCCTCAGGATGTGGGAAGGAAATATGATTCGGACGTTATCCGCATTAACAGTCAGTCCGGTAAAGGCGGCGTCAATTACATCCTGAAGCAGAGTCATGGAATCAATCTGCCGCAGAAGATGCGGGAAGAAGTCGGCTATCTGGTGAAAAACGTATCCGACAAGGCGCATAAGGAATTGAATCCGGATTGGATATACCAGATCTTCTCAGACCATTATATTAATACGAAGCCGGTGTTCCATATAGATGAGTGTCATTTTAAACAGGTAGACGGCATTACGTCTGAGGTAACGATCAATCACGGCGGAGATACCAGAGTGATTACGGCCATGGGAAACGGCCGTCTGGACGCGGTCAGCAATGCCATCAAACAGTACTTTAATATCAGTTATGAACTCCGGTTCTACGAAGAGCATTCACTTACCAGAGGTTCCTCATCCAAAGCAGTTTCATATGTGGGGATCGTCTGCAACGGCAGAATATTTTGGGGCGTCGGAATCGACGCGGATATTATAAAGTCGTCTATCGAGGCGCTTACCGTTGCGGTGAATAAGATCGAGGAAATCGGAAATGCCGACGGCTGCAAAGATGAGCGGATGATTGAGATCATGAATTATATTCAGTCAAATTATATCGACATTACGCTGGACAGCCTGGCGGAGAAGTTCTATCTGTCTAAACCGTATATTTCGAAATATATTAAGGAAAAATCAGGTCTGACCTTTGGCGAACTGGTAAAGAAAATAAGGATGAAGAAAGCGAAAGCGCTCTTAAAGAGCAGCAATATGACGGTAGAGAATATTGCGCTGTCCGTAGGGTATCAGAATGTAGAGCATTTTAACCGGATGTTTAAGAAAGCATATGATACCACGCCGATGCAGTTTCGGAATCAAAAATAGCGGGGATCGGAATAGAAAAGTATTGCAGGAAAGAAACAAAAGGACTATAATATAATTGGCAAAAATTTGGTTCTACTTTATATTCATATTTTTTGTGGAAGAAGTACAACCTACTTTTAATATGTAAGAAAATGGAGGGCTTGACTATGGGCAACATGGCAACAAAAAGTGCGGCAAGCGACAGGATTATTTCCTTGCTTGACGCAGGAAGCTTTGTTGAAATCGGCGGCGCCGTTACGGCCAGAAGCACAGATTTCAACATGCAGGAAAAAGAGACTCCGGCTGATGGCGTGATTACCGGTTATGGAGTGATCGATGGGAATCTGGTGTATGTATACAGCCAGGACGCATCCGTATTGAATGGTGCGGTCGGCGAGATGCATGCCAGGAAGATCGCCAATATCTATGATATGGCGATGAAGATGGGAGCTCCTGTGATCGGTCTCGTGGATTGTGCCGGATTCCGTCTTCAGGAGGCGACAGACGCGCTGAACGCGTTCGGTAATCTCTATCTGAAGCAGGCGATGGCTTCCGGAGTAATTCCTCAGATTACGGCGATTTTTGGGACATGCGGCGGCGGACTTTCCGTGGTTCCGGCTTTAACAGATTTTACATTTATGGAAGCTTCGAAAGCAAGATTATTTGTAAATTCTCCGAATGCGATTCCCGGAAGCAGTATGGCGAAGCTTGACACGTCTTCACCGGAATATCAGAGCAGTAAATCCGGCCTTGTAGACAGTATCGGAACAGAGGATGAGATCCTTGAGGAGATTCGTTCTCTGGTATGCATCCTTCCGGGCAATAACGAGGAGAATACTTCTTACGACGAGTGTACTGACGATTTGAACCGTCTGTGCGACAGTATTGAGAACGCGGCGGAAGATACGGCGATCGCTCTTACCATGCTCTCTGACGACAGTGTATTTTTCGAGACAAAGAGAAATTATGCAAAAGATATGGTGACCGGATTCATTCGTCTGAACGGGATGACGGTGGGAGCAGTTGCGAACCGCTCCAAAGTATACAATGAGGAAGCGGAAGCAGTGGCTGAATTTGACGGTTCTCTGTCTGCTGACGGAGCAAAGAAAGCGGCGGAGTTTGTGAAATTCTGCGACGCGTTCAATATTCCGGTACTTACTCTGACCAATGTGACTGGATTTAAGGCGGGAGAATGTGAAGAGAAGAGCCTGGCGAAAGAGACGGCGCGTCTTACCTATGCGTTTGCGGATGCGACTGTTCCGAAGGTGAACGTAGTGATCGGTAAGGCGTTTGGCAGCGCATATGTAGCGATGAACAGCAAATCGATCGGCGCAGATATGGTCTACGCATGGCCGTCGGCGGAGATCGGTATGATGGAGGCGAATCTTGCGGCAAAGATTATGTACGCGGATGCAGACGCCGCTACTCAGAAGGAGAAAGCCGCAGAATATAAAGAATTGCAGTCAAGCCCGTTGTCTGCTGCGAGAAGAGGTTATGTGGATTCCATTATTGAGCCTGATCAGACCAGAAAGTATGTGATCGGGGCGTTCGAGATGTTGTTCACAAAAAGAGAAGATCGTCCGATGAAGAAGCACGGATCGGTTTAGAGAGGTGAGGCGAAGTGAAGAAAAAAATTAGTTTACTGCTCGGTCTGCTCGTCCTGGTTTTTAGCTTTACCGGATGTGCCAAGACAGAAGAACCGATCGAATATAATGAGACTGCTGTCGGGCAGCTAATAGATTTTCTGATACAATACTGCGAGGATGTGGACGATGAGACGCTCAAGGAGTGGAACAATCTTTCGGAGTATACGCAGAACTATCAGTTCATGCAGTCAGGACTCCGATTTACCCCGGAGAATTTCTCGGCGGCGGTAGACAGCTGGAAAGCCGGCGTGGAAGAATGCGGCGCGTATATCGGGCATGGTGATTTTAAGTATACGGCGTCGGGAGACGGATTAGAAGTTTCGACGCATGTTGAATATGAGGACAGAGAAGCAGAAGTCGTATTTGAATTCGATGAGAAGCTTTATCTGGAAAGTGTGAATGTAAATGCGGAGTTTAGTACTGGCGAGATTTTAAAGAAGGCAGGACTCAATACTTTGTTAGGTATGGGCACTGTATTTGCAGTATTGATATTTATATCAATTATCATATCTTTATTTAGATTTATTCCTTCCGGGAATAAGAAACCTGCGCAGGCGGCGCCTGTGAAAGCAGAGACTGTACCGGTTGTGGAAGAGACGGTGGAGGAGACTGACGATCTGGAATTGATCGCAGTTATATCAGCGGCGATTGCGGCGGCGGAAGGAACGAGTACGGATGGATTTGTTGTCCGCAGTATCAGACGCCGGTCGGCAAACAGATGGAATTCATAAGGAGACAATAAGGAGGATATAGAAGATGAAAAATTATACCATCACAGTGAACGGAAATGTATATGATGTAACCGTAGAAGAAGCAGGAGCAGGCGCGGCTCCGGCAGCAAGGGCAGCGGCTCCGGCAGCGAGACCGGCGGCAGCTCCGGCAAAACCTGCTGCAAAACCGGCGGCGTCATCAGCAGGGTCCATCGAAGTGAAAGCGGGAGCGGCCGGTAAGGTATTCAAGATCGAGGCGAATGTCGGACAGAGCGTGAAGAAGGGCGACGCCGTAGTAATTATCGAAGCGATGAAGATGGAGATTCCAGTTGTAGCACCGGAAGACGGAACCGTAGCGAGTATTGATGTTGCCGTCGGCGATGCAATCGAATCCGGTGCAGTATTAGCTACATTAAGCTAATCCTGTTCCTATCTGAATACGACTGGAGGTTAAGAAATGGAATATATATCAACAACATTAGGAAACCTCGTGCAGCAGACTGCTTTTTTTAGTCTCACATGGGGGAATGTGGTTATGATCGCCGTGGCGTGTTTCTTTCTGTATCTGGCGATCAGGCATGAATTCGAGCCTCTGCTTCTTGTACCGATTGCATTTGGTATGCTGCTTGTAAATATCTATCCGGATATTATGCTTCATGCAGAGGAATCCGCGAACGGAACCGGAGGATTGCTTTATTACTTCTTTATGCTGGACGAATGGGCGATTCTGCCTTCCCTGATCTTCCTGGGAGTAGGCGCGATGACAGACTTTGGTCCGTTGATTGCGAACCCGAAGAGTTTCCTTCTGGGCGCGGCGGCACAGTTTGGTATCTTTGCGGCGTATCTTGGAGCGATGGCGTTGGGCTTCTCGGATAAAGCGGCGGCGGCGATTTCTATCATCGGCGGCGCGGACGGACCGACATCCATCTTCCTTGCAGGTAAGCTTCAGCAGACGGCTATCATGGGACCGATTGCAGTGGCGGCATATTCGTATATGTCGCTGGTACCGATCATTCAGCCGCCGATTATGAAGCTTCTCACGACAGAAGAGGAACGTAAGATCAAGATGGAGCAGTTAAGACCGGTATCCAAGCTTGAGAGAATTCTCTTCCCGATTATCGTTACGATTGTAGTATGTGTGATTCTTCCGACGACGGCTCCGCTTGTCGGTATGTTGATGCTGGGGAATCTCTTCCGTGAGTCCGGAGTGGTAAGACAGCTTACTGAGACGGCGTCTAATGCGCTTATGTATATCGTTGTTATCTTGCTTGGTACATCTGTAGGAGCGACGACCAGCGCTGAGGCGTTTCTGAACAGGCAGACCCTTTATATCGTGGCTCTGGGACTGGTGGCGTTTATGTTTGGTACGGCGGCCGGAGTCATCTTCGGAAAGATTATGTGCGTTGCCACAGGCCGTAAGGTGAATCCGTTGATTGGTTCTGCAGGTGTGTCTGCGGTTCCTATGGCGGCACGTGTATCCCAGAAGGTCGGCGCAGAGGCTGATCCGACGAATTTCCTGCTGATGCATGCGATGGGACCCAACGTAGCCGGAGTTATCGGAACAGCGGTGGCGGCCGGAACGTTTATGGCTATTTTCGGGGTTATGTAAGCTTGTAAAGGAATTAACTATGATTGCTAAGATTAATAGATCATTATGGAGGATATAAAATGGCAGAGAAAAAACCAATTAAAATAACAGAGACTATTCTGCGTGACGCACATCAGTCTCTGATTGCCACACGTATGACAACGGAGCAGATGCTTCCCATCGTCGAGAAGATGGATAAAGTCGGTTATCATTCCGTAGAGTGCTGGGGCGGCGCGACTTTTGACGCTTCCCTTAGATTCTTAAAGGAGGATCCGTGGGAGAGGTTACGTAAATTTCGCGACGGATTCAAGAATACGAAGCTTCAGATGCTTTTCCGGGGACAGAACATCCTGGGATATCGTCCTTATGCGGATGATGTGGTAGAGTATTTTGTGCAGAAATCTGTAGCAAACGGAATCGACGTCATCCGTATCTTCGACTGTCTGAACGATCTTCGCAACCTGCAGACAGCGGTTACGGCGGCGGTAAAAGAGAAAGCGGACGCGCAGGTTGCATTGTCCTATACATTGGGGGATGCCTATACATTGGAATACTGGGTTGATATCGCGAAAAAGATCGAGGATATGGGAGCGACTTCTATCTGTCTCAAGGATATGGCGGGACTTTTGGTTCCGTATAAAGCAACGGAGATGATCGAGGCCCTGAAAGAGGCGACCAGCCTTCCGATTCAGCTTCATACGCATTATACGTCGGGCGTTGCGTCCATGACATACTTGAAAGCGGTCGAGGCAGGCGTAGATGTGATCGATACGGCGATGTCGCCGTTTGCCCTGGGTACTTCACAGCCGGCCACAGAAGTTATGGTCGAGACGTTCAAGGGTACGCCGTATGATACCGGATTTGATCAGAATCTTCTCGCGGAGATCGCAGATCATTTCCGTCCGATCCGTGACGCCGCGTTGGAGAGCGGTCTTCTGAATCCGAAGAACATGGGTGTAAATATCAAGACTCTGCTTTACCAGGTTCCGGGAGGCATGTTATCCAACCTGACTTCCCAGCTGAAGGAGCAGAATGCGGAAGACAAGTATTACGAGGTGCTTGAGGAAGTTCCGAGAGTGCGTCAGGATCTTGGAGAACCGCCGCTTGTTACGCCTTCATCCCAGATTGTCGGCACGCAGGCCGTATTCAATGTATTGATGGGCGAGCGTTATAAGATGGCGACCAAAGAGACCAAGGATATCTTGAGCGGCAAATACGGTGCGACTGTAAAACCATTTAATGAAGAAGTAAAGAAGAAAGTTCTGGGTGAAAATCCGGAAGTTATTACCTGCCGTCCGGCGGATATGATTCCGGATGAGCTGGATACTCTGCGTAAAGAGTGCGAACAGTGGAGCCAGCAGGACGAGGACGTGCTGTCTTACGCATTGTTCCCGCAAGTTGCTACTGATTTCTTTAAGTACAGAGAGGCTCAGCAGACAAAGATCGACCCGGTGATGGCGGATACAAAGAACGGCAATTATCCGGTATAATCATTTAAAGAAGTAAGAAGAGGCTGATACAGCCTCTTCTTCTTACGCGTCTTGAATATTTTGGATTTCGGCTTTATAATAGTATCGGTGTGAGAGAAGAAGGAAAGAGGCTTTTATATTATGGGAAGCAAGAATGAGTTATTGAAGAAGATTGAGGATGGTTATCCGAAATTCAGTAAAGGTCAGAAAAAACTGGCGGATTTTATTCGGCTGGATTATGATAAAGCAGCGTTCCTTACGGCGGCAAGGATGGGAGAAGAGGTTGGAGTCAGCGAGTCTACAGTGGTACGTTTTGCCATGGCCCTTGGTTATGACGGATATCCGGAATTTCAGCGGGCGCTTGGCGAGATGATCCGGATGAAGCTGAATTCCATCCAGCGTATGGAAGTGACTTATGGAAGAATCAGCCAGGGAGAGATTCTCGCAACGGTGCTGCATTCAGATATTGAGAAGATTAAACTGACAATGGAAGCGATTGACCGCGAGACCTTTGAGACGGCGGTGAATGCGATTTTAAACGCGAGAAGAATCTATGTGATCGGCATCAGAAGCTGTGCGCCCCTTGCAAGTTTCTTGTGTTTCTATCTGCACCTGGTATGCGACAATGTGATTGAAGTGAACACTTCAAGCCCGAGTGAGATATTTGAGCAGATGATCAGGATCAATGAGGAGGATGTAATAATCGGAATCAGTTTCCCTAGATATTCTATGCGTACATTAAAGGCGCTTGAATATGCCGGCAACCGCAAGGCGAAGGTGATTACGCTGACGGACAGTGTCCATTCGCCCATGACCATTTATTCTTCCTGTAATCTGATCGCGAGGAGTGATATGGCGTCTATCGTAGATTCACTGGTGGCTCCGCTAAGCGTGGTGAATGCGCTGGTGGTGGCGCTCTGTATGAAGAAGCAGAAGGAAGTTATCACGACGCTTGAGACTCTGGAAGAGATCTGGGACGAATATCAAGTATATAATAAGGATGAACTGAACATGGTGGGAGATAAGATGGAGATGCCGGGAGCGCGGGAACTGTCAGGCGTGCAGGAGGATGCGAACGGAACTGAGGAGGAGAAAGATGAGTAAGGTTCTGGTCGTAGGAGGAGGCGCCGCAGGGATGTTTGCGGCGATTACAGCCGCAAGGAACGGGCATGAGGTCAGTATCTTTGAAAAGAATGAAAAATTGGGGAAGAAGCTTTTTATCACAGGAAAAGGGAGATGCAATATTACGAATGCCTGTGACATGGAGACACTTTTCTCGTCGGTGGTCAGCAATTCTAAATTCTTATACAGCAGTTTCTACGGATATACGAACCAGGATGTGATTCGTTTTTTTGAGGAACTGGGAGTGAAGACGAAAACAGAGCGGGGAGACCGGGTATTTCCGGAATCGGATCATTCCTCTGATGTTATCCGGGCAATGGAGCGCGAGATAAAGCGGCTTGGCGTCAAGATATATCTGAATACAAAGGCAGAAAAAATATTGACAGAGAACGGGGGATTTTCCGGGGCGGAGTTTGTGAAATTCGGGAAAGAAAGCAGAGAAGATAGAAAAGAAATAAAAGGAGACGCCTGCATCGTCGCCACGGGCGGATTATCCTATCCCCTAACCGGTTCGACTGGAGACGGATATCGTTTTGCCGTCGAATGCGGACATGGCGTTACTTCTTGTATGCCGTCGCTGGTTCCTATGGAGGTTAAGGAGTCATGGGCCGGCAGTCTTATGGGGCTTTCTCTTCGTAACGTGAGATTGTCGGTTTATCAGGGAAAAAAGCGATTGTATGAAGATTTTGGCGAGATGCTGTTCACCCACTATGGCGTCAGCGGACCGTTGGTCATCAGCGCCAGCAGTTATGTGGGTCCGAAGCTTAAGAAACAGGAATTAAAGATTGAGATTGATTTGAAGCCGGCGTTAGATGAGGAACAGTTAGATCTGAGGGTGCAAAGAGATTTTGAAGAGAACCATAACCGTCAGTTTAAGAATGCCCTTGGGAAACTGTTCCCTTCCAAATTGATTCCGGTTATGGTAGAATTAAGCGGGATCAATCCGGAGAAAAAGGTCAATGTTATTTCCAGGGAAGAGCGTTTGGGATTTGTGCGCCTGATCAAGCGCCTTACTTTGACTGTGACAGGGCTGCGGGATTATGATGAGGCGATCATTACCAAAGGCGGCGTGAGGACAAAAGAGATCGATCCGGGGACGATGGAGTCGAAGCTGGTGAGGGGGCTTTACTTCGCGGGGGAAGTACTGGACCTGGACGCGCTGACCGGCGGTTTTAATCTGCAGATTGCATGGTCTACGGCTTATGCGGCCGGAAGCAGTATAGGACGGTAAATTTATTTCACAAATCAGGCACAAAGAGATTCCGACAGTATATAAAGTAGAAAAGGAGAAGAGACGATGGGATACAACGTTGCGATTGACGGACCGGCGGGTGCGGGAAAGAGTACGATCGCTAAACTGGTGGCAGAGAAGAAGGGTTATATCTATGTGGATACGGGAGCTATGTACCGGGGGCTTGCAATACATTTTCTGAACAGAGGGATTAAGGCGGAGGATACGACGAAGATCATCGACGCATGTAAGGACGCGGACGTGAAGATTCAATATGAAGACGGCGTACAGCAGGTCTATCTGAACGGTGTGAATGTGACGGGAAGACTTCGCGACGAGGCGGTCGGGCGGATGACTTCAAAGTGTTCCGTGATTCCTGAGGTTCGCGCCAAGCTTCTGGATCTCCAAAAAGGGCTTGCCAGGACGCAGGATGTGATCATGGACGGAAGAGATATCGGTACTTGCGTGCTGCCGGACGCGGATGTAAAGATCTACCTGACAGCGAGTGTCGGAACCCGCGCGAAGCGCCGTTATGACGAGTTGATTGCAAGGGGTGAGGCATGTGACCTTAATGAGATAGAGAAAGATATCGAGGAGCGGGACGAACGAGATATGAACCGTGAGACGGCGCCGCTTAAGCGGGCAAAAGACGCGGTCCTGATTGACAGTTCGGATATGACGATTGAAGAAGTTGTAGAGAAAATTGCCGGATTATGCGAATAGGAGAGAAGATGAAGATTGAATTATCGAAGAGGGCGGGGTTTTGTCCCGGTGTGAAACGCGCGATGGAAACGGTGTATGAACAAGTCCGCCTGCATCAGAATCAGAAGATATATACCTACGGCCCCATCATCCATAACGAGGAAGTGATCAAGGATCTTGCCGGACAGGGAGTGGAGATCATCCATTCCGAGGAAGAACTGAAAGAAATCCATGAGGGAACGGTTATCATTCGTTCTCACGGCGTTGCCAGAAAGATCTATGAACGAATGGAGGCGCAGGGGCTTGCTTACGTCGACGCTACCTGTCCGTTTGTAAAGAAGATTCATAATATTGTGGATGAAGAGAGCAGGAAAGGAGCCTATATTGTAATTATCGGAGACGGCATGCATCCTGAGGTGGAAGGTACCAGAGGATGGGCGGGGGATCAGGTCAGCGTGATACAGACGGAGGAGGAAGCACACGGGTTTCAGCTTGAAAATGCAGGCCAGAAAGTGTGTGTCGTATCCCAGACGACATTTAATTACAAGAAATTCAAAGATTTAGTTGAAATTATCTCTAAAAAGAGGTATGATATAATTGTTTTAAATACGATTTGCAATGCGACGAAGGAACGCCAAGAAGAAGCGAAGCGGATTGCAGCGAGGGTCGACGCGATGCTGGTGATCGGAGACAGGCGCAGTTCGAATACTCAGAAGTTATTTGAAATATGTAAGGATGAATGTTTGAATACGTACTACATACAGACACTTGACGATTTGGATATGAATCAATTAAGGTCCGTGGAAACAGTAG
>CAJUFA010000053.1 GCA_910585725.1 uncultured Dorea sp.
TAGGAGCGGGCAGCACTGTGAGACAAGGAGTTAAGATTGGAAATAACGTGCTTGTCGGAGCGAATAGCCTGGTTTTAAGAGATGTGAAAGACGGAGAGAAAGTAGTAGGAATTGTAAAATAATATTTATTTAAAACGGAGTTATTGTATTAAGTAGAAAGGCCCTTATAAAAACAGTTTGACCCCATTTTAAGATAAAGAGCTAACAGATTTTGATTGAGAAAGTCTGTTAGCTCTTTTTGCAATATCAGCTTTTTAATTTTTGCAAAAATATTTTGGCTAAAAGGATTGACAGAAAGGATGTTTACAGTTATAATTTAACATGTTGTCGGCAAATGTTGACAAGAAGCGGATGTGGCGGAATGGCAGACGCACAAGACTCAAAATCTTGCGGGGGCGACCTCGTGTGGGTTCAAGTCCCACCATCCGCATTGAATCAAAATCCCGAAGACCTTTAAAATAAGGACTTGCGGGATTTTTTCTTGCCTTAAATTCAAAAATGGGGCGGAAATGGGACAAATTACAAAATAGATATTCATAATATGGAGAACACGCAAAGAATGTCTTTTAAAAGTGTTGATTTTGGTGTATAGTAATAAAGTAGTTTCAAAATATGAATGGAGAGTCTGATATGGGTAGTAAGATGGTGTTGATAGACGGGCACAGTATTCTGAACCGCGCCTTTTATGGTCTGCCGGATCTGACGAATTCGGAGGGGCTTCATACGAATGCAGTCTATGGCTTCCTGACGATTATGTTGAAAATACTAGAAGAAGAGGAACCGGAATACCTGACAGTGGCTTTCGACGTCCATGCGCCTACGTTTCGGCATATGATGTACGCGGAATATAAGGGAACCAGGAAACCGATGGCTGAAGAACTTCGCCAACAGGTTCCGGTTATCAAAGAAGTCCTTGGCGCTATGGGAGTAAAGACGATTGAGCAGGCTGGGCTGGAGGCTGACGACCTTCTGGGTACATTGGCAGCAAGATGTGAAGCAGAGGGGATAGATGTGTCGATCATTTCGGGTGATCGGGATCTGCTGCAGTTGGCGACCGAGCGTGTGAAGGTAAGGATTCCAAAGACGAAGCAGGGGAAGACAGAGATAGAGGATTATTACGCGGAGGATGTTAAGGAACGGTATCAGGTTACTCCCAGGGAATTTATTGACCTGAAAGCGCTGATGGGAGACGCGTCAGATAATATACCGGGGGTTCCGAGTATCGGGGAGAAGACGGCGACGAAGATTATCATAGAATACCATTCTATCGAGGAAGCGTATGCCCATGTGGATGAGATAAAACCGCCGCGAGCCTCTAAAGCGCTGAAAGAGCACTGGGATATGGCTGTTATGAGTAAGGAACTTGCAACAATCAATGTGACGGCGGATTTCCCATTTGTGATGGAGGAAGCAAAACTTGGCAATCTGTATACGGAAGAGGCGTACGCGTATTTTCAGCGTCTTCAATTCAAGAATCTTCTGTCCAGGTTCAATATTGCGGCGCCGGTGAGTCAGGCGGAGACGTCGTTTCAGGAGATTACGCGGGAAGAAGAAGCAAAGAAGATATTTAAGGCGGCTATAGGAGCAGAGTGTGTCGGCGCGTGCATTTTCAAAAATACGCAGGATGTGCTGCCGCTTTTTGCCGATCAGGCCGGAGTCGGCGGGATTGGGTTATGTTTCTCGAAGGAGGGCGCCTATTGTATTCGAACGGGAGAGGGGATTACGGCAGAGTGGCTATTGGCAGGGCTTGAGGATATTGCAAGATCTGCCGGGCGTTATGTGATGTTTGATTTGAAGCAGGCTCTTTCGGATCTGCGGCTTTCGGATACCGGGAATTGCTTTGATGCGACGGTAGCCGCGTATTTGCTGAATCCTTTGAAAAATAACTATACGTACGATGACGTTGCAAGGGAGCAGCTGGATATTATAATAGAAGATAAGGCAGAACCTTATATTAAGGTATGCTATGAAGCATATACGGCATATGCCGCGTCCGGCATTCTCTGGGAGAAGCTTAAAGAATGCGGGATGGACAGGCTTTTTGCCGAGATCGAGATGCCTTTGGTGTTCACGCTTTATGACATGGAACAAAATGGTGTGAAGGTGGAAGCGGAGGCCCTTAAGTATTATGGCGACCAGTTAGGCGCAAAGATTGTGGAACTGGAGCAGGAGATCTATGAGGACGCCGGGGAGAGGTTTAATATCAATTCTCCGAAGCAGCTTGGCGTAGTACTATTTGAAAACATGAAGCTGCCGGGAGGGAAGAAGACGAAGACAGGGTATTCTACGGCGGCGGATGTATTGGAGAAACTTGCGCCGGATTATCCGGTTGTGTCTAAGATATTGGAATACAGGCAGTATTCGAAGCTTAAATCTACCTATGCCGACGGGCTTGCCAATTATATCTGTGAGGACGGCAGGATTCGCAGCAAATTCAACCAGACGATTACGGCGACAGGGAGACTTAGCAGTACGGAGCCGAATCTTCAGAATATACCGGTGCGTATGGAACTGGGTAGGCTGATACGCAAGGTATTCATACCGGAAGAAGGGTATGTATTTGTAGATGCCGACTATTCACAGATTGAACTGAGAGTGTTGGCCCACTGTTCTGGGGACAGTCATCTGATCGAGGCGTATAAAGAGGCGGAAGACATCCACAGGATCACGGCGTCCCAGGTATTCCATGTGCCGTTTGAAGAGGTGACGGATCAGCAGCGGCGCAATGCCAAGGCGGTGAATTTCGGGATCGTGTATGGGATAAGCTCTTTCGGTCTAAGTCAGGATCTGAGTATTACGAAGAAAGAAGCCGCGCAGTATATTGAAGATTATTTTAAGACCTATCCAGGGATCAAGATATTCCTGGACGATACGGTAAAACATGCAAAAGAGATGGGCTACGTGGTTACGCTGTTTGGAAGACGGCGTCCGGTACCGGAGCTTAAGTCGAGTAACTTTATGCAGAGGTCTTTCGGGGAACGAGTAGCTATGAACGCCCCGATTCAGGGAACGGCGGCGGATATCATCAAGATAGCGATGATCGGGGTGAACCAAAAGCTTAAAGAGAGGCAAATGAAGTCAAGGCTTGTGCTGCAGGTCCACGACGAGCTTTTGATCGAAGCATATCAACCGGAGTTAGAAGAAGTTCGGTTGATTCTTAAAGAAGAGATGGAACGGGCGGCTTCTTTGGATGTGCCGTTAGAAGTAGATATGCATATGGGAGAAAACTGGTACGAGGCAAAGTAGAGGTGTAAGAACATGAAGATTATAGGAATTACAGGCGGAGTCGGAGCGGGAAAGACACAGATACTGGAGTACTTGAATAACAGGTATGGAGCGACGATCTGCCAGACAGATGCGGTAGGTAGGAAACTTCAGAAGAAAGGAACAAAGTGCTTTGAGGATATTGTGGAGTGCTTTGGGACGGGAATCTTGGATGAGAAGGGAGAGCTAGACAGGGAGAAACTGGGGAGTATTGTATTTACAGACAACGACCAGCTTGCGAAACTGAATGCAATCGTTCATCCGGCGGTCTGGGAAGAAGTGGAGAAAAAGGTTGCGAAAGAAAAGAGGAAGAATACGAATCTTTTTATAATAGAATCGGCGCTGTTGATTGAGTCGCATTATGATCAGATGTGCGACGAGGTATGGTATGTCCATGTGGATGCCAAGACGCGGAAGAAACGGCTGGTCTATGCCAGAGGATATGATCCGAGGAAAGTAGATGATATTATCGCGGCGCAGCTTCCTAAGGAAGAGTTTATGAAGCATTGCGACAGGGTGATCGACAACAGTAATATTTTTGAAGAGACGCAGATGCAGCTTGACAGGATTATAGCAGATCTGTAAGGAGAAGATTTCCGAAAAGAATAAGCGGCGGCAGAAAGGCAGATTAAAACATTATGAGGTTATGCAGTATTGCCAGCGGAAGCAGCGGCAACTGTATCTACGTGGGAGACGACAGGACGCATCTTCTGGTGGATACAGGGATCAGCAGGAAGAAGGTTGAGCAGGGATTATGCACATTAGGGGTAAAAGGAGAAGAGCTGAGCGGAATATTGATCACACATGAGCATATCGATCATATTCAGGGACTTGGCGTATTCAGCAGAAAGTATAAGATACCGATCTATGGAACGAAAGGGACGATAGAGGGAATCCGTTGTTGTAATTCTCTTGGAAAGATGCCGGAAGGGCTGCTGCATGAGATTCAGGTGGATGAGTCGTTTACTTTAGGGGATATGGAGATCTGTCCGTTTGCGATCTCTCACGACGCAAGGGAACCTTCCGGATACCGGATCGGGAATTCCAGGAAGACAATTGCGGTTGCAACGGATCTTGGTAAATATGACGACTATATCGTAGAAAACTTAAGAGGGTTGAATGCTATCGTATTAGAGGCGAACCATGACATTCATATGCTGGAAGTGGGACCTTATCCTTATCCTTTGAAGCAAAGAGTGATGGGGGACAGAGGGCATTTGTCCAATGAACTTTCAGGAAGGCTTCTAAGCGATATTCTCCATGATGATCTGCAGTACGTCATTCTGGGACATCTGAGCAAGGAGAACAATTATGCAAAGCTTGCGTATGAAACGGTGAAATTGGAGATCAGTTTTGGCGATAATCCTTACAAGGGAGAAGATATTCCGATGATGGTGGCCGACAGAGACGCGATATCGGAAGTTGTCAGTTTGTAGTAAGAGAAAGAGAGGCAGTAGAATGGGAAAAGTAGCGATTGTAACAGACAGTAACAGTGGAATTACACAGAAAGAAGCAAAAGAACTTGGAATAAGGGTATTGCCGATGCCTTTTTATATTAATGAGGAATTATTCTTTGAAGATATTACTTTAACGCAGGAAGAATTCTATCAGAGACTTGCGGAAGATGCGGATATCTCTACGTCTCAGCCGTCTCCGGGGGATGTGATAGATCTTTGGGAAGAGCTTCTTAAGGAATATGACGAGATTGTTCACATTCCGATGTCCAGCGGTCTTAGCAGTTCCTGCGAGACTGCCATAGGATTAGCGCGGGATTATGACGGAAAGGTGCACGTAATCGACAATCAGAGGATTTCGATAACTCAGAGACAGTCTGTCCTGGAGGCGATCGAGATGGCGGAAAAGGGGATGAGCGCCCAGGAGATTGAGGATGTCTTGATGAGAGAAAAGCTTGAGGCGAGTATCTATATTACGGTAGATACCCTGAAATATCTGAAAAAAGGCGGTCGTGTGACTCCGGCTGCCGCGGCTCTCGGCACGGTTCTGAATCTAAAACCGGTATTACAGATCCAGGGAGAGAAGTTGGATTCTTATGCGAAAGTACGAGGATGGAAAGCAGCCAAGAAGACGATGCTGGATGCAATCCAAAAAGACCTGGACGGACGGTTTAAGGGAAAAGAGGTCTATATCCGCGCGGCGTATACCTGTACTGAGGATGAAGCCCAGGCGTGGAAGAAAGAAATTGAAGAGCGTTTTCCAGGATACGATGTTTATATGGACTGTCTGTCCCTCAGCGTGTCCTGTCATATCGGCGCAGGTTCAAGGGCGGTTGCCTGTATGAAGAAAGCGGAGTATTGATTTCCGCGGGCAGCGAGCCGGAAAGATGAAACAGCCGTGTGTTGTGTCGGCATCAGATTTTCAGGATCTGATGCCGGTATTCATTTATAAAGGGGATCTTAAATTTATTTGTGATGATACTTTCGTAGAGATTGGATGCAAAGACATCCTGTCTTAACATCGCAAGCCCGGCAGGCGTTAATTCGTCGATCTGCGTGAGCTTTGTGACGAGTGGTACGTTTGAGCTTTTCTTTATATGAGATAGGAGTTTCTTTGCATCTTTGCGAAATCCAAGGATACGCGCATATTGGCAGTAACCTTCTTCGCGGAAAGTAAGTAGGTCTTTTGTCTTAATACCAAGGAGGATATGCAGCAGGCTCCGGCTTAAACGTGTATAGGTTATATCCCGTGTCTTTAGAAGGTCGCAGAACTGGTCAAAAGTAATGAAATCGTTTGCGTAGTTCAAAATGCGATTGGCCAGGTCTTCGGAAATATCGGCATATTCCGACAGGGAAGTATAGGTCTCCTTCAGAAGCTGATACCTCAGCGGGAGGGAGAAATCATTTGCATAGATAGGATAGCGGTTTCTATGGGTATCCTCCAGCATACGGATACAGGAAGGGGGAACCATGTCTTCAAGGCGGGTCAGTACCTCGGACATGGAGGGTTCATCGAACATACCGTCCTGTTCTATGCAGACGGAATGGCTGGCATAGCTTAAGAGCTTGCGGATGGCGGAAGCCGAACTGTAAGGTCCTGTAAGATGCGTGTCATGATATCCGGAAACCATACGCTTGATCGTATAAGTATGGATTGGGCTGTGTTTTTGATAAAGGGCTTTGATGTATTCGATTCCCAGAATATTATTCGGCTGTTCCAGGACAATATTAAGAGATTCGTCTCCCAGGTACTCTATAAGGGCTTCCTGGCGCGCCCGGGGAAAAGACTTGCCTTTCTTTAGAGAAGCCGTCAGAACAGTACGGTATTCTTCAGGTTCATCGGCAATAATACGGGCAAGGCGTTCCAGTAATTCATAATTACCGCATTCGCTGCCGAAGCAAAGGGAGTCCACACAGTTAAGCTGTTCGAATAAAGAGACGGCGCCTGCAGCGAAGTATTCCGCGCTTGAACAGGCATAACAAACAGGCAGTTCGAATATAATATCAGCTCCTGCTTCGAGCGCCACCTCGGCTCGCAGATGCTTCGGCATAATAGCGGGAGCGCCTCTTTGTACGTAATTTCCGCTCATGACGACAATGGCATAATCGGCGCCGGTAATCTCCTTTGCTTTCTTAATATGGTATAGATGTCCGTTGTGAAAAGGGTTATATTCTGTGATCAGTCCTACTATTTTCATGAGAATCTCCTTGTATATCCTTCTGAAATTGATTATACTATATTAAAGTTACGGGTGCAAATGTATATTGGGGATAAGCAAGTACCCGCGGTATTTATGTCGTTCATATGGGCGGACGGTTAGTCCGTGAACAGTAACTTTATGTCAGGAAGGAGGGATACATGTTGAGTGAAGAATGGGTAGAAGAGCAGAAGGAAGAACTGACGGAAGAACGCATCTTAGAGATGTTGGAGGGACGTCGATATAAGGAGTTAAGAGAGGAATTAGAAAATAATATGTATCCGGTTGACCTGGCTGACATATTGGAAGAGTTTGACCAGAAGCAGATGGTCATAGTATTCCGTCTTCTGGCAAAAGAGGAAGCGGCGGAGACATTTACGTATATGAACAGTGATATGCGTGAGATACTGATCAATGCGCTGACGGATTCGGAGCTTGAAGAGGTCATGGAGGAGATGTATCTGGACGATACGGTGGATGTCTTAGAGGAACTTCCTGCGAATGTGGTGGACAGGCTCCTTTTAGTGACTGACGAAGAGAAGCGTAAGCAGATTAATCAGCTTCTGCAGTATCCGGAGGACAGCGCCGGCAGTGTGATGAATGTGGATTATATCGCACTTAGAAGAGAAATGACGGTTGCGGACGCCATCTTGAGGATCCGGCAGATTGGTCTGAACCGTGAGACGATCTATACCTGTTATGTGACGGAGAAGAAGAAACTGATCGGAGCGGTGGATGTCAAGGAACTTCTTACTACCAGTGAATCCAAGCTGATTGAAGAAATCATGGATACGAATATGCTCTATGCACAGACGACAGACGATCAGGAGGACGTGGCGAGAACGATCACCAAGTATGGCCTGATTGCACTGCCTATCGTGGATCATGAGATGTGTATGGTGGGTATCGTAACGGTCGACGATGCCATGCTGGTATTACAGGAAGAGGAGACGGAGGATATCAGTATTATGGCCGGCGTCAATCCCAGCGACGAGTCTTATTTTGGAACAACCGTGTTTGAACATGTGAAAAGCCGTATCCCCTGGCTGTTGTTTTTGATGCTTTCTGCTACGGTGACACAGATGATTATGAACAGTTACGAAAGCGCCCTTGCAGTTATGCCGCAGCTTGCAGGATTCATTCCTATGCTGACCGGTACGGGCGGTAACTGTGGTTCTCAGAGCTCTACGCTGGTGATTCGCGGGCTTGCAGTAGGAGAGATTGAGTTTGCAGATGTGATCAAAGTTATCTGGAAAGAAGTTCGGATTGCAGTCTGCATCAGTGTAGTCCTTTCTGTTGTTAACGGAGTGCGTATCATGCTGATGGGTCAGGGAGATGCGACGATGGCGTTTACAATCGGGGCGACGATGGCATGTACGATTATTATTGCGAAGGTGGTAGGATGTACCCTGCCTTTGATAGCGGAGAAGGTTGGGCTTGATCCGGCGATTATGGCTACGCCGCTGATCTCTACATTGGTGGATATCAGCACGATCAGCGTCTATTTTGCGATTGTGAGCGCGGTATTCGCGTTGTGATCTGCGCCGGGAGACGGATGCAGTCTGAATGTCTGATGCGTTGGATGCCATATATTGAGGAGTACAATGCGCAGTCAGAAAAAGAGTATGAATAATACGGACGTTTCTTCTGTGACAGTATGTACTTAGATGTAATCTTTTAGGTACAGCAGAATTTGACAGTTATGTGAAAGTATATTTTAGATTTGGCGCGGCTTCATGTGTTCCATGAATTATTGAATTTAGTTTGTATGGAAAAATACACATAAGATTCTTAGAAGAGACCTTGTCCGCAGGGTCTCTTTGTATTATAATAAGAAATATTGAGAATATATGGAAAGGAGTCTATCAATCATGGGATTCATAGATGAGATCAAAGCAAAAGCAAAGACAAACAAGAAGACGATCGTGCTGCCGGAGACAGAGGATATCAGAACATATGAAGCGGCAGAAGCAGTTTTGAGAGAAGGAACGGCTAATCTGGTCCTGGTAGGAAGTGAAGAAGAGATCACAAGGAACAAAGGCTCTTTTGACATCAGCGGCGCTAAGATCGTTGATCCTGCGACCAGCGAAAAGACGGATGCTTACATCGCGAAACTTGTTGAACTGAGACAGAAGAAGGGAATGACAGAAGAGCAGGCAAGAGAACTTTTGCTGAATAATTATCTGTATTATGGCGTTATGATGGTAAAGATGAAGGACGCCGACGGTATGGTTTCAGGGGCATGTCATTCTACGGCAGATACCTTAAGGCCGTGCCTTCAGATCCTGAAGACGAAACCGGGAACCAAGCTGGTATCCGCGTTCTTCGTAATGGTAGTGCCGGATTGTGATATGGGAGCAGACGGAACCTTTATCTTCGCAGATTCTGGTTTGGAACAGAATCCGGATCCGGAGAAATTAGCGGCGATTGCACTTTCATCCGCAGAATCATTCCGTACCCTGACAGGTAAGGAACCGGTTGTGGCGATGCTTTCTCATTCTACGAAGGGAAGCGCGAAACATGCAGATGTGGACAAGGTATTAGAAGCGACGAGGATCGCGAAAGAGAATGCGCCGGAAGGATTGCTGCTTGACGGTGAATTCCAGTTAGATGCGGCAATTGTACCGGAGATCGGTGCATCCAAGGCTCCGGGAAGCCCGGTTGCAGGAAAAGCGAACGTACTGGTATTCCCAGACTTAGATGCGGGCAATATCGGCTACAAACTGGTGCAGAGACTTGCTAAAGCAGAGGCATACGGACCGCTTACACAGGGTATTGCGGCTCCAGTAAATGATTTGTCCCGCGGATGCAGCCCCCAGGATATTGAAGGCGTCGTAGCAATTACTGCAGTTCAGTGCATGGCAGAAAGCTAAACACTTAGCGAGGTCCTGCCGAGGTTAGTGTTTAGCTTGTTCGAGGCGAAGACCTCGAACATCCGAGGGAGACACTTAGCGAGGTCATATCGACTATTAATAATGAATAAAGAGAGGGAAAATAAAATGAATGTATTAGTTATTAACTGCGGAAGTTCTTCTTTAAAATTTCAATTGATTAATTCTGAGTCGGAGCAGGTTCTGGCAAAGGGACTGTGTGAAAGAATCGGAATAGACGGAAGCCTTACTTATCAGCCGGAAGGCGGAGAGAAGGTAAAGTCTGACAAGGCTATGCCTACTCATACCGAAGCGATTCAGTTTGTAATCGACGCTCTGACAGATGAAAAGACGGGCGTGGTGAAGAGCTTAAGCGAGATTGGCGCGGTTGGACACCGTGTCGTACATGGCGGCGAGAAGTTTGCAAGCTCCGTAGTGATCACAGACGAGGTAAAAGCGGCAATTGAGGAGTGTAACGATCTTGCGCCTCTTCACAATCCTGCAAACCTGATCGGTATCAATGCATGTGAAAAATTAATGCCGGGCACACCGATGGTAGCGGTATTTGACACAGCTTTTCATCAGACAATGCCGGAGAAAGCATATATGTATGGACTTCCATATGAGTATTATGATAAGTATAAAGTAAGAAGATATGGGTTCCATGGAACAAGCCATAGTTTTGTATCCAAGAGAGCGGCAGAGCTGGCGGGCAAACCATATGATCAGATAAAGACGATCGTATGTCACTTAGGTAACGGTGCAAGTATTTGTGCGGTAGAGAATGGAAAATCTGTAGACACATCTATGGGACTTACACCATTGGAAGGTCTTGTGATGGGAACCCGGTCAGGAGATATTGACCCGGCGATCTTAGAGTTTATCTCCAAGAAAGAAGGATTGGATATTTCCGGACTTATGAATATGTTGAATAAGAAGTCGGGTGTATTCGGACTGTCCAACAATCTTTCCAGTGACTTCCGTGATCTGGAGGAAGGTGCGAATTCCGGCAATAACGAGGCAAGGATCGCCCTTGAAGTATTTGCTTACCGTGTAGCCAAATATGTAGGTAGTTATGCGGCCGCAATGAACGGTGTAGATGTGATTGCATTTACCGCAGGAATCGGCGAGAATTCCGGAACTGTACGTTCGGCAGCAGCGAAATATCTTGGATATCTTGGAATCGAGATCAATGAAGACGCTAATAAGAAGCGCGGAGAAGAGATAACAATCTCTACGCCGGATTCTAAGGTTCAGGTTATGGTGATTCCGACCAACGAGGAGCTGGCAATCGCCCGCGAAACAGTTGCGTTGGTTTAAATTAAGTTTAGAAGATAGTGTTGACAAATTCATTTTACATGGTATAATAGTCTAGGTGTGAATAGGAGTTTAGTTATGATATTAGACCTATCCCGTGTTCTGTCAGAACAGCATGAACCGATTGAACAGTCTGTACCTATTGAGGCGAATGTGTTTCGTTGTGAGATGGGAAGTTTTGATCTTGTCAGGAAGTCTCCGTTGTCGCTTAGTATAGTCTATGCGGGAGACAAGAAGCTTGAGATCAGAGGCAGAGGAGAAGTTACGGCAGTGATTCCGTGTGACCGCTGTCTTGCAGATGTTCAGGTGGAGATACCGCTTGACTTTCATAAGAAAGCGAGTGTTGACCCAGAGGGCGCCGCTGATGAGACAGAAGAGTTAGACGAAGCAAATTATATTGACGGATATAGCTTTGACGTAGAACAGTTGATCTACAACGAGTTATTAGTAGGGTGGCCGACGAAAATTCTGTGTAGCGAAGACTGTAAAGGAATTTGCAATGTATGTGGTCAGAATCTGAATGAAGGAACCTGTGATTGTGAAGATACAGGGCTTGACCCGAGAATGTCAGTTATCCGCGATGTGTTTAAGAATTTTAAGGAGGTGTAACCTATGTCAATTTGTCCAAAGAATAAATCTTCTAAAGCAAGAAGAGACAAGAGAAGAGCAAACTGGAAGATGAGCGCGCCGAATCTGGTTAAGTGCAGCAAATGCGGCGAGTTAATGATGCCTCACAGAGTTTGCAAGGCTTGTGGATCATACAACAAAAAAGAAATCATTCCTCAGGACTAATCAAGACAGAGAAAGGGTTTCCGGGTAACCGGGAACTCTTTTTTGCGTTGTTAGGCCAAGGGCCTGTTTACCAATATTCCTGCGGATTTCCTGATCCTCAAGTATCACCTATAATTGTAGTCGATAGATATTTAGACTATTTCACTACAATTATGGAGGATAGGTTATGGCAGGTACTCGCAAAGCCCATGTTCCGATGGCGGAACAGATCCGGCTTATCAATGAATGCCGCCAGAGCGGCATGACAGATGCTGACTGGTGTCGTGAAAACGACATTGCAGTAAGCACCTTTTACAACTGGGTCAGCCGCTGTCGGAAAACGGCAGCGGAACAGATCCCAGCAGCGAATTACGGTCATCTTGAGGTTCCCCGCCCGAAACAGGACGTGGTCCCCATTGACATTGTGCCGGATTACATTCCCAAACAGCATACAGCATCACAGATACAGAACTCGTACCTTGACAGTTCACATACGATTGAAGTTGATATGAAGGATATCACAATCCGTATCAGCAATGATGCGGATCCGGCCCTGCTTACCAGGACATTCCGTCTGCTTGAGGAACTCTCATGTTAGGCGGCATCTCCGGACTTGAAAAGATCTATATTGTCTGCGGCTATACCGATATGCGAAAATCCATTGATGGACTCTGCGCCGTTATCGAAGACCAACTTAAGATGGATCCGTCGTCCAGTGCTCTCTTCCTTTTCTGCGGAAGAAAACGGGACAGGATCAAAGCCTTGTTCCGGGAACCGGACGGCTTCGTTCTAATCTATAAGCGGTTATCTGTCCGCGGCGGCTATCAATGGCCCAGGGAGCAGTCGAAGGTCCGGAATCTTTCCTGGCGGGAGTTTGACTGGCTGATGTCGGGGATTGATATTGACCAGCCAAAAGCTCTCAAAGCAGAGTAAAAAGCATCTGGATTTCAGCAGAAATCCTGCACAGAAGAATGCGGAAATTCCTTGTAAATCCGGCATTTTTCAGGAGCTGTTTTCCTTTCGTAAAAGCCCCGTTTCTGGTATAATAAAGGTATCAAATCCGAGGAGAGAAACGATGGCTTCCAGTGCAAAAGATATCCAGTTCAGAGAGCTGAAAGATACAGTGTCACAACTGAAAACAATGGTATCTGAACAGACTGAGCTGATCAGATCTCTCCGTCTTATGATTGATGAAAAATCCAGTCACGAGAAAGCGCTTCAGGAACAGGTGGATTATCTGACCAAAAAGCTTTTCGGCTTATCCAGTGAAAGAAGATCCGATGACATTCCGGGACAACAGAATCTCTTTGATGAAGCGGAAATAGAACAGGATTCCTCTTTGCTGGAAGAAGATACTGTGATCCGGGAGCATACCCGTAAAAAGAAGGCAGCTCATGAGGATCTTTTCAAAGGCCTGAAGGTTGAAAAAGTAGTGATCCCTCTTCCGGAATAAGACCGGATCTGCCCGGTCTGCGGTACGCAGATGGTCCGGATCGGCGAGGAGTATGTCCGCCGGGAACTGGAATTCATTCCTGCTACCTGTAAAGTGATTGAATACTACAGCCAGAGTTACGGATGCCCCTCCTGCAAGGAAGGACTCGGCGATACGGAAAAACCCGTGATCGTAAAGTCTCAGGTTCCGGCGGCTCTGGTTGGGAAGGGTCCTGCCTCAGCATCCACTGTTGCATGGACTATGTATCAGAAGTATGCCAATGGGCTTCATAAAGCGGTTAATTATGTTCTCAATCGGCGAGATACAGCGGAGACCTATCTGGAAGACGGACGCTGCAGCTTTACCAATAATCTCAGTGAGAATGCAATCCGTCCATTCGCAGTAGGCCGGAAGAACTGGCTGTTCAGCAGTTCCGTAGAAGGAGCGAATGCCAGTGCAGTAGTCTATACAATGGTTGAGATGGCAAAAGCGAACGGCCTGAATATTTACGAATATCTCAAATTTCTGCTGGAGCATCGGCCAAGTAAAGATATGACCGATGAACAGCTGGCGGAACTGGCACCGTGGAGTGAAAAACTCCAATCTATCAAAAATCGCATATGAATTATAGTGAATTACT
>CAJUFA010000054.1 GCA_910585725.1 uncultured Dorea sp.
TGTTCCACTTCCAGATATCTCCCCGACGCGATAACACTGTATGTATTCTTATCCTTCTGCATCATCCGAAAGCATTGTCCGCAATCGCATATTTGTCCTATATCAAAGTTATCTATTGTTCTTTTGATCATATATCCTGCCTCATTCCGGCGTTTTTACTCTCAGGAGCAAAATCCTCCTATTCTGCTTTCAGATAGATCATCATTCCCATATAGTCGCCGCTCAAACGCTCCATCCAGTACCCTGCATTCATCAACGCAGAGCCTGTTATTTCCAACGTCTCATATGTCTTCTGTGTATCTTCCGCTCCTTCCAGATGCGCTTCGTCGTTCCTTATTTCGGCAGAAACAGATATGACCGTTGCCGTATAGACCGCTTCCTCATCCAATCCTTTCAGGCGCAGTTTCCTTGCCGCTCCAAAATATCCCGGCAGCGCGTGTATCTGGATATATGTTGCTAACGCTTCCTTTTTATCCTTGGATACAACCATCCAGCATGCATAATCCGGATCTTCAAACGAATCTTCGATCCGATAAAGATCGCCTTCTTTCACGATATGATTATACTTATGATAGATATCCACCTGTTTGCGGATCACTTCTTTCTCAGTTTCACTCATCCTGGCAATATTCAGTTCATATCCAAAGGTTCCTGCCATAGCCACATATCCCCGTGTCTCAAGCGATGTGATCCTTCCGGTCTGATGATTAGGCACAGCGCTCACATGCGCTCCTATCGTAGAAAGAGGATAACACATAGAGGCTCCCATCTCAATCTTGATCCTCTCTATGGCGTCCGAATCATCCGATCCCCATATCTGAGGACTAAAGTAGAGAACACCCGGGTCAAACCGGGAACCTCCAGCGGAACAATTCTCCAGCAAAAGAGCAGGAAAATCATTCCTAAGCCTCCCCATAATCTCATATACTCCCAAAACATATCTGTGGCACAGCTCTCCCTGCCGGTCTGCCGGAAGCGCAGCGGACGCCGTTTCCGTCAGGGTACGGTTCATATCCCATTTAATATACTCCACATTAGCGCCGGATAATACCTGATGGATCATGCCATAGATATGATCGCGTACTTTCTTCCTGGACCAGTCCAGAACATATTGATGACGAAACAATGAACGATGCCGTCCCGGAATCTGGATCGCCCAATCCGGATGCTCCCGAAACAATTTCGACTCAGGGCTGACCATTTCCGGCTCGATCCACAGTCCAAATTTCATACCAAGATTGTTGATCTCCTTGGAAAGGCGCGCAATACCTCCCGGCAATTTTTCCTCATTGACAAACCAGTCTCCCAACCCTCTTTTTTCGTCATTCCTGTCGCCGAACCATCCGTCGTCCAACACAAACAATTCAATCCCGCACTTCGCGGCTTCTGCTGCAATCTCTGTCAGCTTTTCAAATGTAAAATTAAAATACGTTGCTTCCCAGTTATTGATCAAAATCGGCCTCGGCATATCCGGATAGACGTCGCGAATCAGATGCCTTCTATATAGATCATGGAAAGTTCTGCTCATCTTTCCAAGTCCCTGGTCAGAATAGACCATCACAACCTCCGGAGCAGTAAATGTCTCGCCTTGACCGAGCTTCCAACTGAAATTAACCGGATTGATTCCCATCACGATCCGTGAGCCGCGAAAATGATGCCCTTCCGCAACTCCGAGAAAATTCCCGGAATATACCAGATTCATGGCGAATACCTCTCCCGTCTCTTCTGTTGTATCCCGGGCAAGCGCCGCCAAAAAAGGATTATCCGTCGGCCCCGACTCTCCTCTGGTGCTTCCTGTCGTAACCTTGCCTTGACGCAGCGGCGTACGAACCGGACCACATTCTCGTTCCCAGCTTCCGTGAAGCGTCAGCACATCGAAGTTCTGACGATCAAATTCCAGACATCCGGACATCGCTCTCTTTATATAAACAGTCTCTTCATTCTCGTTCGTAATAAGCGCCGAACGGGTAATAACATTCAGATGTTCAAACGTAGTATACAAAAGCGTCACTTTAAGATTCAGCGTCTTATCCCGACATACCAATTCCAACGTACTGCAGTCTCCGTCTTCCTTTTCAAAGGTAGACGGCAAACCGTTAAGACTTGGTTTCCCCTGATAAATCCTATGCGATTCATAGCGCAGATCACATGCGTGATATCCGTCAATGGTTTCTACTTCGAGACAGTGTTCACGATAATCTCCGCAGCCGTAAGTCGGATACTCAAAAGGAATCGCATCCATAATCCGTCCAGCCTGACCCGGCAATACCGACGGCCGCACCTGATATAACGGACCATACAGATAATTGACATCCGAATCTATGATTTTCTTCCCGTAATATAAATGTGATACAAACTTCTCATCGTCGAAGATACCGATGATATAACTGGTATCCAGAGCGTCCAGCTTAAAGATACCCGCCTGTTTATTAAATAAAATACTCATAAGAATCTCCTCTCTTCTTAAAACTCTTTCGTTATATCAGCTACGCCGTATTGATCTTTGAAATTCTGCAGATCCTGATCATTCCTGATCAGCATGATATCTGTGAATTTTCCGGTATGCAGATCCTTGAATCCCGCCACCTGTTCTCCGGTGCAGATACTGCAGCGAAGAATCGGTTTCTGATTTACCGGGTCGTAATGCCTTATGCCTGAGTTAACCTCTTGTTTTTTAAATATGCGGAACATATGGCGCCCCCTCCTTCTTCCGTCCTGTTTCCACTATACACTTTGACATATAAAATTTCAACAAACTTTAAACCAAAATAAAATGCAATTTGACGACTCTTTTTTATATGAGAATAGGTTATATTAATTGTAATACGTTTTACAGTACTAATTCCAGGAAGGAGGCTCGCCTTGGAAGACAGGGAACTAATCCGGCGGATTCATAAAGGACAAACTGAATACCTGAACGAGATTGCCGACAGATACTATGACGACGTCTATTATTTCTGCCGCTATCAGACCGGCAGCCGGGAAGACGCCTACGATCTGGCACAGGAGACATTTCTGCGGTTCATAAAATATGTAGATCATTACCGATATCGGAATTTAAAAGGATATCTCCTGACCATCGCCATGAATCTGTGCCGAGACTATATACGGACCGACTCGTATACCCGCGCGAAGATCGAACCTATAGATTCCTACGTCCCGGAACCGATATATGCCGCAGACGGCGCGCCAATCTCCGGTTCTTCTTATTACGCAGACCAAAACGAAGCCTCAGAAAACAGTCTGCTGCTTGCCGACGCACTGACAAAACTACCGGATATGCAACGCGAGGCGGTCCTCCTTCATCATTTCTACGGATATAAAAACCGGGAGATCGCCCGTATGACAGGCGCCTCTTACGACGCGGTCAAATCCCGCATCAGGCAGGGATTGGAAAAATTGAGCAGACAGCTCCGACAAAGCGACTTCAATTAAGAAGTATCTTTCAGACAAATAAAATCTAATGCAGAAGGGAGAATTAATCCTTATGACACGCCATACGCACGCATCACCTCACAATCAGCCCAAAAATCAAACAGGAAAACAACCGATAAATATTCCGACGTCCCAGTGGCGATTCCCGATAAACGAAGAGAAAAAATCCAGAAGTCTTGCAATTATCTATCAGGAGGCGTCCCTTAAACAGATTAGATATTATCCAACCTTCCCGGAACATATATGGAACCAGATGCGCTTTCAGCCCCTGACCCACTGGCTCACCATGGGAATCCTCCTTCTGTCCGCCATGCTGCTGGCGCTCTGGTTTCGCCGGAAAAACAGCGGGAACCTGGAGATGCTCACTGTCTATTCCGTATTTTTTGTATTTGCAGGGAATATCTGCCTCAGCCAGGTCGCTCGTCTGTTCTCCTGTCATATGGCAGAACTTGAACAGACTCTATATCTCAATCTCAGGCAAATGGTATGTATCCGGATGCTGGAGGCAGGAATAGCTAATCTGGTTATCCTTACGGCGATTCTTAGTATCACCGGCGAGACGAATCCTTTCGGGCTCGGAACTTCACTTATCTATATGCTGGCCCCGTTCCTATGGTCGAATATCCTGTACCTGCACATGCTGACCTGCCTGCGGAACACCGGTTCCGTTTTTCTCTCGTCTGCCCTCGGGCTGCTCTGCGGAGCCGCCGCGCTCTTCCCTGTATTATGGGAACCGGCATACCGACCGGAACACCTGATCATCTGGAAGGGTCTGACTATAGCCGGCGCATTTCTGCTGGCTGCGGAAATTGTAAATCTTCTTGGAAAAATAGACTGCGAAGACGCGGCAATCATTCTAACCAGATAAAAACAGGAGGAAATATTATATGCCAGAATTAACACTAGACCGTATCACAAAACATTTTAAAAACAAAATAGCCGTAGATCACGTATCAATCTGCCTGCAGGACGGGGTCTACGGATTTCTCGGCGCAAACGGAGCCGGAAAGACTACCCTGCTGCGCATGATCTGCGGAGTGCTGAAACCCACTGCCGGCGAGATCCGGTACAACGGAATTCCAATTAACAAACTGGACGGTGATTACCGTTATATTCTGGGGTACCTGCCTCAGGATTTCGGATATTATCCGGACTTTACCGCCAGACGGTACCTGGAATATCTGGCGGCATGCAAAGCTCTCCCTCCAAATATCTCGAAAGAAAAGGTGCAGGAACTTCTCTGCCTGACAGGATTGGAGGGCGAGCAAAAAAGCAAGATCAAGACTTTTTCCGGCGGAATGCTTAGAAGGCTCGGAATCGCACAGGCTCTCCTGAACGATCCCGGAATCCTGGTTCTCGACGAACCCACCTCCGGACTTGACCCAAAAGAACGGATCCGTTTCCGCAATATCGTCAGTTCCCTGTCCAAAGGCAGGATAATCATCCTGTCCACACACATTGTCTCTGATATAGAATTTATCGCGGACGAGATCCTGCTTATGAAGCAAGGCCGGATTATAGAGCAGGGAACCACGGCAAAGGTAACCGAAAATATGCATGGAAAGGTATGGGAATATCTGGCGGATCAAGACGAGGTTCACCGCATGAACGACACTTTTGCCATCAGTAATCTAAAGAACGAAGGGGAAAAAGTACGCCTGCGGCTCGTCTCGGACACATGCCCCTGCAAAGGCGCCGCGCCGGTTTCGCCGGGTCTTGAAGACGTATATCTATATCATTTTGAGGAGGTATCAGAACATGTGGAACATCTGGAAAGAAGAACTATATAAGATTGCATCTCGAAAAATTATCTGGTTGAGTGTATTTCTGTTTCTGGCATTTATAACCTTCCGCTTATTTGCAGAGCGGGATCATTATAGCGTGACCATAGACGGACAGATTTTTCGCGGTCAGGAAGCTATCAGGAAAGATAGGGAGCTGACCAGCCGCTACGCAGGCGTACTGACCCAAGACAAAGTCCGACAGATTTATGAAGAATACGGTTTCTATTATCTTGACGAGACAACAGACAGCGCCAGAGGAAACTTCTGCAGCAGGTTCGTTACAGAGACATTCACCGATTATATGCAGACAGACGGTAATGATCCGACTGTGATTCATTTCTATAAAGGTCAGGATCACGCAAATAATACCGCCCCATATCTGGAAAATAAAATACATTTTGATTATTTCTATGGTTGGAATGATTTTGCAGAGATCTACATGACGACCTTGCTGGCAGCATTCGTCATATTGATCGTCGGACTGTCCCCGCTTTTTGCGGAAGAATACCAACTAAAGACCGCCGACATACTCCGGACCACCCGAAGAGGCAGACAGAGCGGCATCTGGATGAAGCTCCTTGCAGCATTATTCTTCGCCGCGGCTCTTATCTGCCTGATGAGCGCTTATCTATGGGGTATCTATATATCCGTGTACGGTACGCAGGGATTAGACGCGTCCGGAGTCCTTCTAAGCTTCGCGTCGTTCTACGGCTACTGCCCGGAAACCGTCGCCGGACTCCTCGTATTGCTCGCTTTCCTTGGACTGACCGGCGCCATTCTCCTTACCGGCCTCACAGCCGCAGTCTCGGCTTCGTGCCGGACGCCCTTTTTTGCGCTTGTACTGTCGCTCGTGATATTCCTTTTCCCTGTCGTCTGGTTAAAGGTCCTCGGGCCCATGGGAATCTTTGGTATGTCTATGACAAAAAATATATCGCATTTTATGATATCCATGCCGGTATACCTTCCCATGAGCACAGGGTTTGCATTGTCCGCAGGTCAAATCGGAATCCATCTCGGCATTGCGCTGACGGCAGGAATTGGCTGCTTACTTCTTGGATACCGTAAATATCGGAACGCATAGCCCACGGAAATTATGCGCGTCTCCGCAGCATTTCCATTAATTTCTTCGGTCCCGGCGGATTTCCTTTATAAAGAGACATCATTTTATACAGCTTCCCGGCAATCACCGTAATCAGCGTCGCCGTCGCTACGACGATTCCCAGAGAGACAATCGCCTCCGGTACGCTCATTGCTCCCAGAAGGATCTTCGTCGGCGCGACCAGGATTGCCGTGAACGGCATCCATACCTGCCATGTAACGGCGTCCCATGGTACGTCCGAACCTGCGCCTCCGGCAAATAAGGTCGCAAAAAAGCTTATAATCAATACCATCACAAACAGTATATTCGTATTAGACAGATCTTCCGGCTTCTCCGCAACGGACCCGCCGATCGCCGCAAGAGAACAGTAAAGCAGCAGTCCCGCCGCCAGCATAAACAGCGCAAGAACCACCCCGAAAATCGTAAACATTCCCGAAAATTCGCCAAACGTATCCGCCAGCTGAACCAAAGCCATGCTGGTCTTCGGGTTCACCATCTTTGTAAAATGAATGCCCAACGCGAATCCGCCGAACAATCCGCCGATCCACACAAAGATCTGCAGTATCCCTGTTGCCGTCGTCGCAAACACTTTTCCAAGCAGCATCGCCTTCGGCTTCACGGACACCAGAAACAAATCCATGAGCTTCGACGACTTTTCCATGATCGCAGTATTCGCCGTCCCCTGTCCATATGCAAGAATCATAAAATACAGGACCATAATATTCAGATACGGAAGCAGCTTTGCCAGCACGCCTTTCGCCGCCGCATATTCATCACTCTCATCTGCCGGAACACTGTTGTCCCGTACCATAGTTTTAATCGGCATCGTAATCTCCGCAATCTGAGTGGCTTCAAGCTCTGATTTCTGGATCAGGATATGGCGGAAAGCCCCCAAAAGAAATGCTTCATATGCTTCCGCATCCTTCTTATTCAGCTTCGTTTCATCCGGAAGGAGCACGTCAAGCTTATACCCTTTCTCCTGATGATCGACTACAAGCACGACCGAATATCCTTCTGCTTCCGCTTTCTTCGCGGCGTCTTCCACGCTGCTTTCCATCTCATAGGCAACATCCGTAAAACGTCCGGGATCCGCTCCGTTGAGAATTCCATAATCAGCTCCCAAATCCGACTTGATGCCCGTTTCAATTACAAACACTTTATTAATCTTACTTTCGTACGCCTCATCTTCTTTAAAATATTCGATGGCAGGCATGATCACTGCCGGAAGCAGAAGACACAGAACAGCTACTATGATTGTCACGTTCCGATATCCTTTTTGCTTCACATGCTGGATAAATGTAAACGAAAATATAGTTCCAATCCCTTTCATCTGCTCTCCGCCTCCTTTACGCGATTCTGACGCAGCAGCTTAATCCATCCGCCGAATTTCATACGATTTCCACGGTACATCATCAAAGCGCGGTAGATTCTCGCACAGACATAGGCAAGCCCCATGATCACCGCAAGCTGAAGCGCCCATGAAAACGCCAGCATTCCAAATCCGATATCCCCGACGATATAACGCGCCGGCGCACAGAACATCGATGTTACCGGACACAGAGACACCAAAGCCGCCAGCGCCGGATTGCCGCCAAATCCCACTGTAATCGTCCCGGTCATATATCCCGCCATGATTATCAACACAACGGTAAGATTCGCCGGCTCCACATCCTCCGTAGAAGAGCAGCCCGTCCCGATCAAGCCGCTGATCAGAGACACCTGCAGATAACCAAGCAGCAATGAAACCACCAGGATCAGCGCCGTAACCGGCGACACTCGAAGCGTTCCACCAAGAATACCGGTCGACGCAATCTGCTGCCGCAGAACAGAAGTATCCATAATCTGTCCGGTAATCATATAAGAAAGACCCGTCGCCGCCGCAAGTCCGGCGATCAGACCAAATATATACGTCATTACGGCAAGGATCTTTCCAACCAACATCGCAAGCGGACTGACACTCACCATCAACAATTCCACAAGTTTTGACGCTTTCTCCTCAATCACCTTCTGAATAATATAAGTAGAGGCAAACGTACACAAGAACAGGAGCGCCATAGAATATATCATCTGCACGCCAAGCCGCGCGTTAAAATCATCTTTTTCCCCTTTCAGATATTCCGAAACCTTCTGCGTATTCGTTTCATAAGAACCTGTAAGGACTGCAATCTGCTCCGGCCGCGCATTCTGCTGAATATAGCGCGCTTCATCCAAAAGTCCCGACAATATGCTGATACAGGAATCAACAGCCTCATCAGAGAAAGTTTTATCCTCCAGCGTATAAGCGCCGATCGAGAAACACATCTTCTCCACATCTTTCTGAAGATGCACGTATACCTCCGCCGATTTAATCAAAGACTCATATGTATCCTCCGACCACTCTATATCCATCGTATCTGTATCCACAAATTCGGTATATGCAAATATCTCGTTTCTCTTTTGGATACTTCCCAGATCCAGTTCATAACCGGTATCATTCCTGACATACACAGCCGTAATACCCGAATCCAAAGTCTCATCCGAAGACGCAGTCTTCTCTCCGCCCATCACCAGAGTCATAATCGGAATACTCAAAGCCGCAAACAGGAAAAAAACCAACATGGTAATAATATTCGCTTTCCCTTTTACCATCTGCGCCAGTGTAAAGCGATACACCTTGCCCGTTCCGTTAAAATCACTCTTGCTAAGCTTCATGTGCATCACCCACTTTCTCCACGAAAATCTCATGGAGAGACGGCTCGCGCAGGCTGAATGTAACAACAGGCGCTCCGTTCTCAATTAACAGCTTCAAGAACCCGTTCGCCTGCTCGTCCCCGGACACTTTGATCTGATACTCCGTTTCCTTTGCCGAAATTAATGTAAGTCCCTCTTTTCTGATAAGATCCGTCACATCCGTCTCCGTTTTCAGCAGCAGGTTAATACGCCCATAGCTTTTCTTAATATCATTCAGATGTCCCGAAAGAATCGTTTTAGAACGGTTCAGTATGATAATATCCGTACAGAATTCCTCCACAGTCGCCATCTGATGACTGGACATAATAAGATATTTCCCCTTGGCAATCTCGTCGCGGATAATTCCCTTAAACAGATCTGTATTAACAGGATCCAGACCGGAAAGAGGTTCGTCTAAGATCAACAAGTCGGGATCAGGCAAAAGAGCCGTCATAAACTGAATCTTCTGCTGATTTCCTTTGGAAAGCTGATCCGCTTTCTTCGGCGCCTGCGCTTTCGCGCGCCCTCGCTTCTTTCCGTCTTCTGATTTTGGCGCCTGGGGATAAAGATATTCTTCCACCTCAAGTCTCTGCGCCCAATAACGGATTCTATTCTTTGCCTCCGCCTTAGATATCCCTCTAAGCGCGGCAAAATAAATCAACTGGTCCATCAGCGTATACTTCGGATATAATCCTCTCTCCTCCGCAAGGTATCCCACATTGCAGGTAGACGTATCCAGAGCCGCGCCGTTCCATAGTACTTCCCCTGTATCCCGCGAAAGCATGTTCAGCATCATACGGATGGAAGTAGTCTTTCCGGCTCCATTTGTTCCAAGGAGCGCAAATACACCCGGGGTTTTCATCTCGAAGCTCAGATTCTCCACTACCGTTTTCTCTCCGTATTTCTTTGACAAATTCCTTACTTCTAAACTCATCTGTATATCTCCCTTCTTTGGTGGCAACAGTATAGCACAAATCAAGGAGTTTTGTTCCGTTTCTGCATGAACTGTATTATTTTCGTCTTTAATGGTACGAAAGAGCCGCAGTTTACTGTTAAAACTGCGGCTCTCTAATACACTCCAGAAATATATACTATTTTTTGTCCCTTTTCTACATGATCTCTGCACTGCCTTTTATCCAAGCCGTCTATTCAAGATCATACTTTACGACGTCGATCTTCGCTGTTCCGTCTGCAAAAAACGAGATTCCGTCCGCCGCCTGATCAGTATACATGGTAGCCGACAATACCTGCTCCCCGTCGTTCACAAAGACTTCCACGCTGAAACGGTCCAGGATGATCCTCAGCCTTAATTCGTCGTCCACAGGATTTACCAGACAGCGCCTCTGATGGATAATGGCTCTTCTGGAACCGGAAAACTTCCGGTCCACCTTCAGGATAGACTCTCTCGGACGAAAACTTAAAGAAGTCCAGTATCTGTCATCCTGGGCAAACCGGACGGCAAATTTCTGATACAGTTCTTCTCCGTCGGCCGGACGGATATTAAGCTCCATATCCACTCTTCTGCCCTTCAACCCCTCCAACGCCGCCAGTCCTGAAACTGACACATCCGTATATTCCACCCTGTTGCGCCGCATCGCGTTAAGTTCCCTGACAGGCTTCTGGTACAGCCTGCCGTTCTGCAGAGACAATTCCCTCGGAAGGCTCATCTGCCCAAACCAAGGTTCTTCCGGAGAACGAATACCGCAGGCATCCCAGTTCTGCATCCATCCGATCATAATCCGGCGGCCGTCCGGCGCCAGTACGGTCTGAGTCGCATAAAAATCAATTCCGTAATCGATGGACTGATTATGTATTTCCTTAAACGTACCGGCCTCTTCATCATAATCACCGATCAGACAGAGCGTCCCATTCCCGTTATGATATTCAAACCCTTCCGGGAGCATATCCTGCGGGCTTGTAAGCAACACCCATTTCCCGTCCAACTCAAAGAAATCCGGGCATTCCCACATCTTTCCGAACCGGTCATGGTTTGAAACCAGTATACTCTTGAACTTCCATCGGAATCCGTCGGCGCTGGTATATAAGAGGATCTGTCCGCTGCCGTCGGCCGGACGGTTTCCCACGACACAGGCGTACGTGCCGTCAGACTGTTTCCATATCTTAGGATCACGGAAGTCGAATCTGCTGCCGCCCTCCGGAATATCCCCCTCATCCAGCACAGGATTCTGTTCATATTTCTCATAATCAATCCCGTCGCCCACGGCGATGCACTGTGTCTGAACTTCTCTGTAGACGTCGCGCTCCTGGTGTTCTTTTAACACACCGGTATACATCAGCAGATGTCTTCCGTCCGGAAGGACCACCGCGCTTCCCGAGAAACACCCGTCCCTGTCATATGCTTCGTCCGGCGCAAGGGCGCAGGGAAGAGCTTCCCAATGAAGCAAGTCGCTGCTCACTGCATGCCCCCAATGCATGGGACCCCACTTGGATTCGTATGGGTAATACTGGTAAAACATATGGTACTGGCCTTTATAATAAGAAAAACCGTTGGGGTCATTCATCCAGCCCGCACGTGGAGTCAGGTGGAAGTCGGGACGCTCCTCTTTACTGATTAATTTTTCGGAAGTCTCTTCATATTTTCTCGCTTCACGTAGTGTCTGACTTGTCATAACTATTTCTTCCTTTCCTAATTTAAAATACCGATGTGTTCACTCATCTCAATTATTCTGAATCCACTGTCTGCGCATTATAAGAATCCAGATATGTCTGGAACAACTCCAAATATTCACTCAGCCCGTATGCTTCTAAGTCTTTCAGGTATTTATCCCAATCCGCATCAGAGAATCCGTTCATGATCCAGTCTGCTTTCTTCGCGTTGATCGTCTTCTCAATGTCCGCTTGCAGATTAGAAAGCCGCTCCGTGTCCTCACGGCTCATGAAAATATTCGGATACACATATTCGGTATGCATATCGGGTGTATAGATTTCTTCTATCCAGTCAAGACGATACTGGGCGTCATCCGGGCAGGTCACATACACGTCATAATAATCATCAAGTACTGCAAGCGGTCCTCCCACCGCCTCAGCCTCCCTGACCTCTACCGGCGAAGCATCGCCAAGCGGCGCGTGCTTTAACATATCTTCACCCTTGTCGTTCTTGCCCATTTCGAAGATATCAAAATCATCTTCTTCTCCATAGGTACCCCAGTTATTCTGAGGAGACTGCATCGGCGCGTACATCTGGTCAAGCCACGCGCATACCAGCGCAGGATTCTCTGCAACCGAAGTAACTACACAGCGTCCGCGGTCAAATCCGCTGGTGAAAGAACCGTTTGTAGGCGTCAGATTCCTTGTGTCTGCTGTCAGAACCGGAAGCGGAACCCAATCCTTCAGATTATCAACATTTCCTACATCCCAGCTAAAACATACTCCGTAACGTCCGGACTTACCTTTGGATACATAAGTAGACCATTCCTGGGTAAATGCTTCCGGATCAATCAGATCCTCTTCATACAATTTGTTCAGCCACTCTATTCCGGCCTTATAACCTTCCTGCGTCGCACTGCAGATCACTTTCTGATCATCAGTAACCGCGATATGCCTGTCTTTATCCGCATCGCCATAACCTTCGCCGAAGCCATTGATCAAAATCGCCGGATCCTGACCTCCGTCATTTACGATACAGGACATCGGGATAATACTTCCGTCAATTCCGAATTCCTTCTGAAGATCGGACGCATGATCACGGAACTGGATCAAAACTTCTTCAAATTCGTCCACTGTCTCCGGTATATCCAGATCCAGAAAATCCAGCCACTTCTTATTAATAAAGCTCATATTATCAACAGTCTGAATGGCGGTCTTGCCCGAACCCAGCTGTTCAATCCAGGGTAATGACCAGATATGCCCGTTTACATCCGTACACATAATCCGATATTCTGGATATTTGTCAAATACAGACTTCAGATTCGGCATATAAGCGTCAATATATTCCTCTAACGGAATAATTGCTCCATACTCTCCATATCTTAACAGATTACTGTCCGTAAATCCAGCAGTAAAAATAAAATCTGTCAACTTATTCGGATCTGACATATTCAATGAGATCTTATCCGGCCATTGATCGGACTGTATCGCCATCCATTCAATCTCCACATTGGTCTGCTCCTGCAGACGTTTAAAGATCGTCCGGTTGTTCGGCTCTGATTCCGTACTGGGCGGATAACTGATCATGCCTGTTAATGTTGCTTTTTCCTTCAAAGGAAACTGAAGTGTCGCCTCATCCACCGGGCGGAAAGTTCCGTCATTAATCTTTCTCTTTCCGCCGCAGCCTGCAAGGGAAACTACCATACATACTATCAAAGCCGCCGCGATCCGCTTTCCATACCTGTGTCCGAACCTAAGTCCGTATCTGTTTTCATATCTATTGCTAAATCTGTTACTCATCGTCTGCCTCCTTCTTATTTCTACTGTCTGCAACCACAGTATACGATTCCGTTTATCCCTGATTATCCCTTTACTGCGCCTGCCATGATTCCGCTGTCAAAATATTTCTGGAAGAACGGATACATGATCA
>CAJUFA010000055.1 GCA_910585725.1 uncultured Dorea sp.
ATAGGAATAAGAAAACTCCCAACAAAAAAAGTGGGAGTTTTTCAGTGCCCTCAAACCTTCCAGGATTTTCCGGAATTTGTTCAAGAAATGAAAGATCAGAATATCCGTTTGATCCCCATCATTGACGCAGGCGTCAAGGTGGAAAAGGGCTACGATGTGTACGAGGAAGGCGTCAAGAAACGCTTCTTCTGCCAGCGTGAGGACGGAAGCGACTTTATAGCGGCCGTGTGGCCGGGGGATACTCATTTCCCGGATGTGCTTAACGCCGAGGCGCGCGCATGGTTCGGAGATAAATACCGGTTCCTGACAGACCAGGGTATAGAAGGATTCTGGAACGATATGAATGAACCCGCTATCTTCTACTCGCCGGAAGGTATCAACGAGGTAAAGGAGATGCTGAAGCATTTTCTGGAAAATGAAGATTATAACAGCGGAATTAACGCAGGAACCCTGGCCGTTGCCCCCACGTCAGATACCAATGACAGCGGCGAAGCAGATAATGTCGATTGGACCTCTATCTGGCCATTGATGGGAAAGATCAACGGATTAGCCAACAGTAAAGAGGATTATCGCCGTTTTTACCATATGGTCAACGGCGAACTGATCCGCCACGACAAAGTACACAACCTGTTCGGGTATAATATGACCCGCGCTGCAGGCGAGGCTTTCGAACGGATCGATCCCGGCAAACGTTTCCTCATGTTCTCCCGCTCCTCTTATATCGGAATGCACCGCTACGGCGGAATATGGATGGGCGACAACAAGTCCTGGTGGTCCCACATCCTGCTGAATTTAAAGATGCTGCCCTCCCTGAATATGTGCGGCTTTCTGTATACGGGAGCGGATCTGGGCGGTTTTGGAGCCGATACCACAAGGGATCTGCTTCTTCGCTGGCTGGCTTTGGGCGTATTTACTCCGCTGATGCGCAACCATGCCGCGGCAGGAACCAGAGACCAGGAATGTTATCGGTTTGAAGACCTTCAGGACTTCCGCCATGTGATCAACGTTCGTTATCGGCTGATCCCTTATCTTTACAGCGAATATATGAAAGCCGCGCTGAACGACGATCTGTATTTCAAGCCGCTGGCATTCGTGTATCCGGAGGATTCCATGGCTGTTCAGGTTGAAGATCAGATGATGCTTGGAAATGAAATCATGATCGCGCCGGTATATACCCAGAATGCCCGGGGACGTTACGTATACCTGCCGGAAGAAATGAAATTCGTGAAATTCCTGCCTGACGGATCTGTCCTGGAGGAGAACCTAAAGAAGGGGCATCATTATGTGGAGATCGCGCTGAACGAAGTTCCCATGTTCATCCGTAGCGGAAAGTGCATCCCCCTTGCAGACGCCGCGGAATCTGTGGATTTGCTGGATACGAAGCATCTGTCTATGCTGGGATATGAAGGGGCGGAGTATGTACTGTACGAGGATGACGGCGCCGGAAAAGAATACGATAAGGCAGAAAATTATCGGACGCTGAAGAAGGAAAGCTAGGGACTTTCGGCAACGCCGATTTTCCCTGCACGGTGCAGCATAGAAAAGAAGAATCCCTGCGGAACGGAACCGGAAGGATTCTTCTTTTTCTCATATCCATATGTCTTTATTCCCGCGTATATCCATATGTCTTTATTCCCGCGTAAGCTCCGGAGGATTCGATGCGTCATATGCCACTTCCACATTGTCACAATCCTCATATCCTGAAATCCTCTGATTTGTCAGAAACGTCACTCCGGAGAACGGGGCGAACGTCACCGCGCTCACATGATCGAATTTAGAACCGTCACAGAGCACGTAACTCTCTCTGCACTGTCCCATAGCCGTCCGCTTTATCATCGCTTCATTGATATCCGGCGTCGTGCAGCCGCTTTTCTTCGTCACACCGTTCGTACCGAAGAAGCCTTTCGTAAAGTGATAATTTTGAAGCGTCTGCATCGCCTGGCTTCCTACTACCGCTTCTGTGGAGGCTTTCAATTCCCCTCCTACAAGTATGACTTTAAGCCCGCACATGGCAAGCCGCTGTGCGTGGGCGACGGCATTCGTCACAAAGGTAACCTGACTATCCTCGATATAATCCAGCATATACGCCGTCGTCGTACCTGCATCCAGATACACAAAATCTTCTGGTTCGATCAGCGAAGCGGCGAACTTTGCGATCATTCTCTTCTCCTCTAAGTTCAACTCGCTCTTCTGAGCCACCGTATACTCATGGGTCGTAACCTTCTGATCCGCCGCCACGGCTCCGCCGAATACTTTCACAAGCTTTCCTTCCTGATCAAGCGCCGCAATGTCCCTGCGGATCGTAGACGCCGAAGCAGAAAGCGTATCCTTCACTTCTGATACCGTAATGCTTCCTCTCTCTTCCAGAAGCTTAAGCAATAAATCCTGCCGCTGTCTTGTTAACATTTATTTCCCCGCCTTATATTCCCCTACATTCGTCTCCAGCACGATCTTACGGATCGGCAGAATACTTCCCGGCGAAACGGACAGTTCGTCTACTCCCATAGCAAGAAATTCTCTTGTCAGGGTCTGATCCGCTCCCAGCTCTCCGCAGATGCCCGCCCAGATGCCTGCCCTGTGCGCATTCTCCACCACCATGGATATCATACGCAGAACGGCCGGGTGATGAGCGTCATAGAACTCGTCAAGCCTCGGATTCTGACGGTCAACAGCTAATGTATACTGTGTCAGGTCGTTGGTTCCGATGCTGAAAAAATCTACTTCCCGGGCGAGTATATCACTTATCAGGGCGGCCGCCGGCGTCTCAATCATAATTCCCTGTTCCGGCTCCCCGTAAGGCATCTTATGCGCGTCAAGCTCAGCTTTCACTTCACCGACGATCTCTTTGATCCGCTTTATCTCTTCTATACTGGTGATCATAGGGTACATGATCGCTATATTCCCAAAGACGCTGGCTCTGAACAAGGCGCGAAGCTGTGCTTTGAACACCTCCGGACGTGTCAGGCAGATGCGGATCGCCCGATACCCAAGAGCCGGATTCTCCTCATGCTCCATGTTAAAATAACCGCACTGCTTATCCGCCCCGATATCCAGCGTACGGATAATGACTCTTTTACCCGCCATCGTCTCCGCCGCCTGCTTATAGATCTGGAACTGCTCTTCTTCGGTAGGATAATCCTCCTTCTCCAGATAAAGGAACTCGCTCCGGAAAAGACCGATACCCTCCGCATCATTCTGCATCACCATAGCCAGGTCTTTGATGTTTCCAATGTTAGCATACAACATCACTTTCTGACCGTCAAGAGTAACATTCTCACGCCCCTTCAGTCTCTGGAGCAGCTCTTTCTTCTCGGCTTCTTCCCGCTGTCTTTCCCGCATCTTATTCAACGTATCCTCATCCGGCTCAACGTAGATCTTTCCGGATGCCCCGTCTACGATCCCTAGTTTCCCGTCTACCGAATCGTCGAGAGGAAGTCCGGCTCCGACCAGAGCCGGGATCTCCATCATTCTTGCGAGAATGGCAGTATGGGAGTTCGCAGAACCGTGAACGGTAACAAAAGACAATACCATATCCTTATCAAGCTGCACGGTTTCGGAAGGAGCCAGATCGTCCGCCGCGATAATGACAGGTTCCTCTGTCTCTGCCGTACTTGCTTTCCTGCCATTTAATATAGCGAGCAGCCTTTCGGAAATATCTTTAACGTCCGCCGCGCGTTCCCGCATATAATCGTCGTCCATCGCTGAGAACATCCGGGAGAAATTATCTCCCGTCGCCGCAACTGCATATTCCACATTCACTTCCTGGCCGCGTACAATATTCTCCACGGATTCATTATAATCCAAATCTTCCAGCATCATCTGATGCACCTCGAAGATAGCCGCATTCGCCTCTCCGACTTCCTTCAAGGCTTTGTCATACAGACTCTTAAGCTGTCGGGCCGCCTCTTCTTTTGCCGACGCGAAACGCGCGAGCTCTGACTCCGGATCCCCGGCTTTCGTACGCTTTACCTGCTGCACATCTTTTTTATATACGCGGATCTTACCGATTGCAATACCGCTAAATACACTTTTACCATCATATGTTCTCATGCTTTTTCTCCATCATTTCCTCTTTCGGACAGCTGAATCCTTCCATCCACACTCTTCTTCTCTTCGTCCGCCATGTCGATAATATCCAGGAATTCCTCCGGCGTCTTTGCACTGGGCAAACTCGCGGTAAATTCTCATCCATCAGCATCAAGGGCAATTTGCTCAACACGTCTAAATGTACATTATCTTCCGTATTCGGAGCCGCGTCAAGCAAAATACTTCTCACATCCAGCAAATCCGTGTCTGTATACTGCTTCAATCTCTTTCCTGGATGCCAGATATTCGGAAAATGCACTGGCGCTTCCTGCGGCGATTCCCATATGAAACGCATGCTCATAATCCGCATGCTCCATCCAGCCTGCCATGAATCCTGCAACCATGGAATCGCCGGCGCCTACGCCGTTCACCAGTATTCCTTCCGGCGCCGGGGCATCATATACGCGCCCGTCCGCCGCGGCCAGCACCGCGCCTTCCCCCGCCATGGAAACCAACACATTCTGCGCCCCCCGCTCCCGGAGCTTCCTGGCATAAGGTATCACTTCTTCCCTGCGTTTCAGTTCTACGCCGAATATCTCGCCCAGCTCATGGTTATTCGGTTTGATCAGAAACGGCTGATAGGAAAGCACGTTCGTCAGCAGATCCTTCGTAGCGTCCACAACAATCTGAACTCCTTTTCCCTGCAGCCTCTCCATGATCTTCTGGTACATGTCATCCGGCAATGACGCCGGGATGCTTCCCGAAAGAAAGAGCACGTCGCCCTTCTTAAGCCCCTCCAGCTGTTCCATTAACATCCCAAGCTTCTCTTCACAGATCCCGGGTCCCTGCCCGTTAATCTCCGTTCCGTCGATAGACTTAAGCTTGAGATTGATCCTTGTAAATCCGTCTTCAATGCGGATAAAGCCGTTCCTTACCCCCATAGTCTCCAACTTCCTTACAACCTCTTCTCCGGTAAATCCTGCTATAAACCCAAGCGCCGTACTTTGTATCCCGAGATTCATCAAGACGATCGATACGTTGATTCCCTTCCCTCCCGGAAGCAAGAGTTCAGAACTGGTTCGGTTTGTAAGACCAAGGCTGAAGTCCTCCACCGATACAATGTAATCCAGCGAAGGATTACATGTCACCGTATATATCATATTTCTTTTCTCCTTTCCCTCTATCTGTTTTGCTCATGTTTGATTTTGTAATCATATTATATATCCATATTCGCTCAAAATCAATCAATCTTTTTCACAAATTTCCATTTTTCTTTTTGGCAATATTGCACAATTGTGGTTGTTTATGACTATTTATGGTTATTTACACGTGAAAACAAAAAAAGAAGAATCCTTCCTGGAACAGTTATTTTAAAACACCCTATTCCGTGAGAATTCTTCTTTTCTGATCTACCTATTGTAAAAGGCTGCTATCGCTTCTCCCCTGCATAAAAGATTACCTGCTCTTATACTCCCTGATCATATCCTCAATCCGCGTATAGTCCCGCTCAAATAATTCCTGGCTGATCTGTTCACGCAGAACATCCTGCGGAACGCCAAGAAGGATCTTCTCTATCACAAACTGCTTGCTTCGCTGCCGATATCCGGGAAGACGGTTCAACTCCTGGATATGCGCCAGTTCCGGTCTCCACAGAATACCAAGCTTTTTCTTCTCATTGACTTTCGGATTCTCCCTGGGCTTCCGAAGGATATAAAAGTCCGCTTCTCCCTCTATCTGCTCTACAGTGATAATCCCCCACCACTCCGGCACATGTTCTTCAATATGCATGGCATGACTGGAACCGATCACCACATAATTATAATCAAAGTACTGATTATAATCCCTCACCTGCCGCTTAAGCCTGGCGTAAGTGTCCGCGTCGCTCTTTATCTCAATTCCTACGATACGCGACGGAATGACCATAACAACATCCGCCCGGGATCTTCCGATCTGCTTCTCCTCTAATATTCGTACTTTACCGTAATACGCCTCCAAAAAGTCAAAAAGAGGTTCACGGATATCTTTATCGTATAACAATTCAATCATCTCCCCGACAATTCAAACTGACAGCTTACATGAATTAAATATCGAACTCCCTCACCCCGTACACTCTCCGGTACTGGTTCGGCGTCATCCCTACACATTCTTTAAACTGCTTCCCCATGTGGCTCTGTGAGGAAAACCCCAGATAATTTGCTATCTCGCTGCAGGAATACCGGGAATAGATTAACAGATTCTTCACCAGATTCATCTTCTCCCTGCGGATAAAATCTGTCAGGGAGATCTTTTCACACTGGTGAAACAATTCCGAAAGGTAATTGGCATTAAGCTTCAGTTCGTCTGCAATATCCTGTACATAGATTTTATCATGAAGATGAGAAAATATGTAGTCCTTGCACCGGTTAATGTGAGGATTCCTGTCTTTCTCATCTCTCCCCGATTTCTGCTCATTCAAATCTCTTACCATCTGGGCATACTGAAACTCTACAGAACGGAAGATATGAAAAAGCGTAGGAATATCGCTGCACTCTTCAAGTTTCTGAATCGTGGAATCACTGAGAGAATAGGCGATCTCATAGGGAAGCCCTCCCCGGATCGCCGCCCGGCTTGCCAGTGTGACAACGACGATACCCAGATTCTTCGTATTACGGACAGGATTCTTCGCAAGAGTTCCGTACTCACCTAAAAAATCCTCCTTGATCGCCGCCTCTAACTGCTCCAAATCCCCCTGTTCAATACTGGCGCACTCCCTGAATTCCTGATCATAAGGATTGTGCTTCCTGCCATTTTCCTGATTTTCAAAAATAAGCTCGGAAAAATGCGCCTTCAACCGTGCGTCCGTTTCCTGCCTGATGCAATTCGCAGTCAACAGATCATTTTCATCCAAAGTTTTCTCCCGACACATATTAAACATTAACAATACATCTGCCGCCAATTTCTTAAAACTGCACGCCGGAACAGTCTGAATCCACATCTCATCCACAGTCGGTATCTCTGCCTGACAGCGCAGATACACTGCTTCCAAAAAGCGCACCGGACCAATAATAAAATGGTATTCCGGCCCGGGAACAAATGCATACAAAAACTCCCCGCCAAAAGACAAAAGCGTAGGATATTCAAAGGATATATCCTGCAGGGATATGAACAGGGACATTAACTCCTCCGGCGCAAAACGGTCCTGAAACTGCAGCCGCCCACAGAAGCTTTCTATATGATTAAAATCTGCCGCATATCTTTGAACAAACGTATGTAAATGATAAGAAATATATTTCATCAGATAACTATAGTTCATCTTCATGTCCTCCGCTTTTCTTCATACGTACAATATAACACATTTACCTGAGAAATGTAATAAAGTCCCGAGAAAACCGATATAGAAAGCAGCTTTCTTCTTTTATACTGAACCCATAAAACAACAAACGGCAATCAAAAAAGGAAAGGAAGAAAAGAAAATGCATGTAAAAGGTGTAAATCTCGGAAACTGGCTGGTATTGGAAAAATGGATGAGTCCGGCGCTGTTCGACGGAACAACGGCAGAAGATGAATATTATCTCCCCACCCAGCTTTCAAAAGAAGTATATGAAGCAAGAATCAAAATACATCGTGCAGAATACATCACAGAAAGGGATTTTGTACGAATCAAAGCCATGGGGCTTAATACCGTCCGCATCCCGGTCCCCTACTTTATCTTTGGAGACCGTCCTCCGTTTATCGGGTGCATAGATGAATTGGACAAAGCCTTCAACTGGGCAGAAAGATATGATCTCCAGATTCTTATAGATCTGCATACGGCTCCGGACAGCCAGAATGGTTTCGATAACGGAGGTATCAGCGGGGTCTGCAAATGGTCAAAGCAGCCGGATGAAGTAGAATTCGTATTGAATGTATTGGAGCGCCTTGCGCAGCGATACAAAGACCGGAAAGGGCTATGGGGAATCGAAGTAATCAATGAACCCATCCTTGATAATATGTGGGAAATAGTGAACGTACCGGAACGATACCCTGCCGCAGATCCCAAAAAAGCAGAGGGAAGCGGTCCCAACACGATGGAATTCCTCCGTCGGTTTTATCTGGACGCATATGACAGACTCCGCAAACATCTGCCCGAAGAAAAATACATCGTAATTCACGACGCATTTAAACTTCATGCATGGAAGGACTTTATGCAGGAAGAGAAGTATAAAAATGTGGTGCTCGATACCCATCAATACTTGATGTTCGCAGAGATGGACGGATGCGAGCAAACCATTGAGGGATATGAGAATTATATAAAAGAGCATTACGAAGATGAGATCCGAAAAATGCAGCAATACTTCCCCGTAATCTGCGGTGAATGGTGTCTGTTTAACTCCCTCGCCGTAGGATGTGATACCAGAGGCGGCCAGAGTGTCCTTAACGGACAGGAAGGCATGTCTGCGGAGAACGTAAGTCTGGAACAGAAAAAGAAGATCTACCAGGCAGTAGCAAAAGCCCAGCTTGCGGCATGGAACACAGGCAGCGGTTACTTCTACTGGAGCTATAAGCTCCTGACAGATACGGTGAACACCCCCGGATGGGTCGGTTGGGACAGTTGGGATTTCGGAAGATGCGCAGATCTTGGCTGGTTTCCAACGGACAACGAGACAAAATAACTGTGAAACTTGATACAGCGAAATAAAATATGCTCTAAAGGTTCTTCATTAACCATGAGAAAACATGATTAAGAAGTCCTTTAGAGCATATTATTTCTAGCAGAATAATATAATCAACTGTGAAGCAAGCACTACCGCAATCAGCGCGATAGGATAAGTTGCCGCGTACGCAGCCGCGATATCCTCTGTCCCAGCCATATTGATCAGGGTGCCGAGCGCCGGCGTACTGGTCATACCTCCGGTCAGTGATCCGAGATTATTAAGCAGAGGCAGTTTCAGTATATTCTTCGCGATAACGAATCCTATGATCATCGGCAGGATCGTCATGATCGCCCCATAGAGGAAGTAGATAGGCTCGAAATATTGTACGAATTTCGCACCGCCGGATACTCCCGCTCCGATCAGGAACAGCATCAGTCCCAACTCCCGCAGCATCTTAAGAGTAGAATTCTTCGGCACAATAGATATCTTTCCGATATGTCCGTAATGTCCGAACACAAGGGCTGTCAGAAGACATCCTCCGGTAGTGGTCAGCGAGAAATTCCGGTATATGATACTCCCCACCAGGATTCCTACTACAACCGCCAGTGAAAATGCCATAAATCCGAATTCGTCTATCTCCGTCAGGATCAGATCCTTTTTCTTGCGTCCTTCTCCTTCTTTTGCCGCGATCTTCGCCACCTCTTCATTCATATCCGCTTTCGTAATCTTCGGAACGATCTGCACAAACAGCACCACTCCGATCACACCAAACAGGTACGCGATACCGTATCCTACGGATACCAGCGCTTCCAGGTCAGCGCCCACCGCAGCCTTTGACGCAGAGAATGCCGGCGTACTGGTCAGCGCCCCTGAGAGGATACCAACCAGGATCGCCTTAAACTGTTCATGGTCAAGATCTGTAAAGTTACTGCCAATGACGATACACAGCACGCAGGTTGCCGCCGCCGCAAGTATGATTACGGCTCCAAGCAGAACATAGGATTTAAAATTCCGCTTCAGATTACCGAAAAAGTTCGGTCCCGCAATGAAACCAACGGAGGTCACAAAGAAGACCAACCCCAGATTCTCTACAATCTTCAGCGCCTCTGTAGCAAACGACACCTCTTCTACAGTCAGGTTATCCGAAAGTTTCGAATATAACAGACATCCATAGATCAGCGCGACGATAAATACTCCCGCAGTTCCAAGGTCTATCCCTTTTACCTCAATCCTGCCGATCGCATATCCTACAGCCGCAATCGCAAAGACCGAAAATGTCAGAAATACTACCGCTTTTACTGCTAATATTCCTCCAAATAACTCCATGTCATATGACTCCTTTCTATCAAATGAGATGTATCTCCTCTCTTGACAAGAGCACACACGTACCAGGCCATGTAATCCAGCTCCCTCCCGGCCATGTGTGCTCTTGTCAAGAGAAGCGCTGCCTGGAACAGCGGGAATATCTGAAGCCTGCTGTTCCAAACAGTTTCTAAATATTTTATAGAATCATATTACTCCTCATGTTCCTTCAGATATGCGGCGCGTCCGCTCTCATACAGGTTATTTCCCTCGCTGTCAATGATAACGACAAGAGGCATATCCTCTACATACAGCTTCCGAAGGGCTTCTGCCCCCAGATCTTCATAAGCGATCAGTTCTGCTTTCTTGATACATTTTGCAAGAAGCGCTCCTGCTCCGCCGATAGCTCCGAAGTACACTCCTGAATACTTCTTCATCGCGTCAATAACTTCCGGAAGACGGGCACCTTTCCCGATCATTCCGCGGGCGCCTACGGACATCATAGTCGGCGCGTAAGCGTCCATACGTCCGCTGGTAGTCGGTCCCGCGGAACCGATAACCTGTCCCGGTTTCGCCGGAGTCGGTCCCACATAATAGATCGTAGCGTCTGTCGGGTCAAATGGAATCTTCTCTCCCTTGGCAAGAGCCTCGCACATTCTCTTGTGCCCCGCGTCACGGGAAGTATAGATCGTTCCGGTTACAAGTACGCTGTCGCCTGCGTGCAGCGTCTTTGCAAGCTCCTCTGTCAATGGTAATGTAATCTTCTTCGCTGCCATCTAGATCACCTCCGATTTATGGCGTGTCACATGGCAGTTAATATTGACTGCACATGGCATGCCTGCAATATGGGTTGGCAGAGTTTCAATATTTAATCCGATCGCCGTAGTCTTTCCGCCGAATCCCTGGGGTCCGATTCCAAGCTGGTTGATCTTCTCTAACATCTCTTTCTCCAAATCCGCATAGAATGCGTCCGGATTGGAGGAATCGATAGGTCTCATCAGCGCTTTCTTCGCAAGAAGGGCCGCTTTGTCAAAAGTTCCGCCGATTCCGACGCCCACTACCATCGGCGGACACGGGTTCGGTCCCGCCGTCTCTACGACTTCGAGGATGAAGTCCTTGATCCCCTGTAATCCATGGGATGGCTTGAACATACGGATCTGGCTCATATTCTCGCTTCCGAATCCCTTTGGTCCGACAGTAACCTTGATCTGCTCGCCGGGAACGATCTCCGTATAGAGCATCGCCGGAGTGTTGTCTCCTGTATTCCCGCGGCGTACCGGATCCTTTACAACGGACTTTCTGAGATATCCTTTGTCATACCCGCGGCGTACGCCCTCGTCTACGGCATCCGCAAGATTGCCTCCGGTCAGATGTACATCCTGCCCGATCTCAAGGAATACACATGCCATTCCTGTATCCTGGCAGATCGGCACGCACTCTTTATCCGCAATCTCGAAGTTTTCAATAATATTATCCAGGACTCCCTTTGCAATCTCTCCGTCCTCGCACGCGCGGCAATCCTTGATCGCGCACTTTACGTCCTCAGGAAGATGCTCATTCGCTTCGATACAAAGCTTCTCTACGACATCCGTAATCTTGCTTACTTCTATCTCACGCATAGTCTAATCTCCTTCTATCTCTTATCTCTCATGGCGGGCATATTTAGGAAGAAGCTTCGGTGATACTTCTTCTGTAGCTACAGACGCTCCTTTTAACTCCTCGTCATAGCTTGCCACATGATCAAGATTCATCGTGCCAAGTTCTACTTCTTTTGCTTTTGCCGCGGCCTTCTTACCTGCATTCCGGCCAAATACAATAACGTCAAGAAGTGAGTTGCCCATCAATCTGTTTCTTCCGTGGATTCCGCCTGCGGCTTCTCCTGCTGCCAGAAGGTTAGGAATGTTCTTCGTGAATCCTTCTCCGTCGATCTCAAGACCGCCGTTCTGATAATGCAGCGTAGGATAGATCAGGATCGGCACTTTTCTCATATCGATACCGTATTTCATATACATACGGAACATGGCCGGGATCCTCTTCTCGATGGTTCCTTCTCCTCCAAGGATTTCGATCATAGGCGTATCAAGCCATACCCCTTTTTGTCCGCTCGGCGCCTCTACGCCGCGGCCTTCTCTGCACTCGCGGATAACTCCTGAAGCATTGACGTCGCGCGTCTCCAGCGGATGAATATAAGCCTCGCCGTCGGCGTTAACAAGCTGTGCGCCCACGGAACGAACCTTCTCCGTAACAAGAGCGCCCTGAATCTGTACCGGATGAGCAACGCCTGTCGGATGATACTGAATGGAATCCTGATAGAGAAGCGGTACTCCTGCTCTGTATCCCAGGATAAGCCCGTCTGCGGTTGCCCCGTAATGGTTTGATGTCGGGAATCCCTGGTAATGCATTCTTCCGGCGCCGCCCGTTGCGATTACAACAGTCTTTGCCCTTGCAACAGAATAATCTCCCGTCTCCATGTTAAGAAGAACAGCGCCTGCCGCCTGACCCTTCTCGTCTTTGATGATCTCTACCGCGGAAGTAAATTCGATCACCGGTATCTGACGGTTGAGCACTTCGTCACGAAGAGTACGCATGATCTCTGCTCCGGAGTAATCCTTACATGCATGCATTCTCTTTCTGGAGGTACCGCCGCCGTGGGTCGTTACCATGCGCCCGTCCGCATCCTTGTCAAACATAACGCCAAGCTCGTTCAGCCATTTGATCGCGTCGGGAGCTTCCATAACGAGACGTTTTACCAATTCCGGCCTTGCGGCAAAGTGTCCGCCGCCGAAACAGTCCAGATAGTGCTGAACCGGAGAATCATTCTCCTTATCCGCCGCCTGGATACCGCCTTCCGCCATCATCGTATTGGCGTCGCCGATACGAAGTTTCGTTACGATCATTACGTTGGCGCCTGCGTTGTGAGCTTCGATAGCACAGGAAGAACCCGCGCCGCCGCCGCCGATTACAAGGACGTCTACGTCATAATCAACCTTCGTGATATCAACCTTGTCATTTACCAGGCGGCTTGTGGAGTGAAGCATCTCAGCCAGCTCAAGAGGGGCTTTCTGTCCTTTGTTCGGGCCTACCTTAATCTCTGCGAACGCGTCTGGATTATAATCCGGATGGAATTCCTTAAGGAGAGCGTCTTTTTCATCGGCGGTCAGACGTCTTGGCTCTGTAGACATACGTTCTGCTCTTGTAGCCTCTACCTTTTTGATGGATTCCATCATATTCTCTGGATATGGTGTATACAT
>CAJUFA010000056.1 GCA_910585725.1 uncultured Dorea sp.
TTTGCTTCCACATCGTCGGAAGGATTGATTACAACCATTCCCGGAATCGTCCTCATCAGAGCGATATCTTCATTACACTGATGAGTCGCGCCGTCTTCTCCTACGGATATACCGGCGTGAGTCGCGCCGATCTTAACATTCAGTTTAGGATATCCGATGGAATTACGCACCTGCTCGAACGCACGTCCCGCCGCAAACATGGCAAATGAACTTGCAAAAGGAACCTTTCCCGTCGTTGCGATACCCGCCGCGACACCTATCATATTGCATTCCGCGATTCCACAGTCGATATGACGCTCCGGGAACGCTTTCTTGAATACCCCTGTCTTCGTTGCAGCCGCCAGGTCGGCGTCCAGTACGACTACATCCTTATGCTCTTTTCCTAATTCGGCCAAAGCATTGCCGTAACTTTCTCTTGTAGCGATCTTCTTTACATCTGACATAATGCTTCACCTACTTTCTCTAAATCTGCCATTGCAACTGCATACTGCTCGTCATTTGGGGCGGCTCCGTGCCATGACGCCTGATTCTCCATGAAGGATACGTCTTTTCCCTTGATCGTCTTCGCGATAATTGCCGTCGGCTGTCCCTTCGTCTCTCTCGCTTCTTTGAACGCCGCGTCGATCTCGTCAAAATCATTTCCGTTAATATTAATTACATTGAAATTAAATGCCTCGAACTTCTTATCGATGGGATAAGGTGAATTAACCTCCGTAATCGGTCCGTCAATCTGAAGATTATTATTATCGACAATCACAACCAGGTTGTCCAGTTTTCTGTGAGCCGCAAGCATAGCAGCCTCCCATACCTGACCTTCCTGGATCTCGCCGTCCCCAAGCAGAGTATATACTCTGTAGTCGTCTCCGAATATCTTTGCGGAGACGGCCATACCTACTGCCGCGGAGATTCCCTGCCCGAGAGAACCGCTGGACATATCCACGCCCGGAATATGCTTCATATCCGGATGTCCCTGCAGATAAGCTCCAACCTTACGCAAGGTAGTAAGGTCTTCTACCGGAAAGAATCCTCTGTGCGCCAATGCAGAATAGTATCCCGGCGCCGTATGTCCTTTAGACAATACGAAACGATCGCGATCTGCTTTCTTCGGATCTGCCGGATCTATATTCATCTCTTCAAAGAACAGATAGGTATAGATATCTGCCGCGGATAAAGACCCGCCCGGATGCCCGGACTTGGCACTGTGTACTGCCGTGACAATGCCTTTGCGAATCTCATTCGCTGTTTTCATTAACTCTAATTTGTTCATGTCAAACCTCCTAATATGAATCAGATGTTACTCTCCGAATACCGCTTTATAATCTGCCTGGAACTTTGCAATTCCCGCGTCTGTCAAAGGATGCTTTGTCATCTGCTCTATAACGGAATAAGGAACCGTCGCAATATCTGCTCCTGCCAACGCACAGTCTGTTACGTGCATCGTGTGGCGTACGCTTGCGGCGATGATCTCCGTTTCAATTCCCGCAATATTAAAGATCTGTGCAATCTCTGCGATCAGATCGGTACCCCTTACTGAAATGTCGTCCAGACGTCCCAGGAACGGCGATACGTATGTCGCGCCTGCCCTTGCCGCGAGAAGCGCCTGGTTTGCAGTAAAGATCAAGGTTACATTCGTCTTGATTCCTTCTGCAGACAGCTGTTTACACGCTTTCAGCCCTTCTGCAGTCATAGGGATCTTAACTACCATGTTTGGATGAATCTTTGAGATTTCCCTTCCTTCGGCAATCATACCTTCGGCGTCTGTGGTCGTCGCTTTTACTTCTCCGCTGATCGGTCCGTCCACGATAGAAGCGATCTCTGCGATTACTTCCTCAAATACCCGTCCTTCTTTAGCAATCAGGGATGGATTCGTCGTTACTCCGCAGATGACTCCCATGTCATTCGCTTTCCTGATGTCCTCAACCTTCGCTGTGTCGATAAAAAATTTCATGTTTCTTCCTCCTTCTTACTTGTGTGAATTCCTTGTGTGAATCACTACACTCATCACTGTTTATCGGTTGATTTTATTATAACTGATACGAATCCTTTCGGTCAATAGCGCTCAATTTTATTAGTAATTTTTATCATTAATAAATCCAAATTATTAACATAACACATTTCTGCTATATCGCTTTAACCACTAATATCTACATATCACGACTTACACTAATTAATAATAATATTCAGAAATATATTAATTATATTTTTTCTTCCCTCTTCTCGTCCCCACTCTTGCATAACCTGTAGTCCCCCTTACAATCAACTGCGGCTCATACTCCACATGATAGGTGCTGATAGGTTCTATACCGGAATACGAAGATTGCCGGGACGCTATTTTCTTCATAATAATATCGCAGGCATCCCGCCCCTTAAAGATAACAAAATGTTCTATCGTTGTCAGCTCCACCTTATGCATACGCGCAAACAGAGTATTATCACATCCCATAACAGACATATCAGCCGGCACTCTGATCTTGGCTTCATGCAGTGCGTCCAGAACTCCAAACGCGATCATATCATTCAATCCTACGATAGCGGTAATCCCCATCTCTTCCTTCAGAAGCTCTCTGGTCAAATCATAACCGATCTTATATTCTGAATCTATATGTGCAACGTCCAGATCGATCTCTTCCCTGGCCGCCTTAATGACGACATTATTCTTAAATCCCGCATTCTCAAACTCTTTCAGGAAACCTTCTACCCTTTTAGAACGCTGTTTCTGACGCGCCGTCAAAGGAGGCGCAATATAAGCCACCTTTCGGTGTCCAAGCTCCAGCAGATGTCTTGCCATAATACGGCCAAGTTTAGAGTTATCCAGCTCCACAGCATCTACATCCATCTTCTCATTCTGGTTATTAACAATCGCCACAGGTATCTTCAGCGCCAGTTCCTGTACAAGTCCCATGAAGCAATGGCTCGGGTTACACGTGTAGATGATTCCCAGGGGTCGCAAATCCCACATCATCTTAAGATACCGTTCTTCCATCTTAAGATCCCTCTGTGTGTTACATACGAACAGCCCAAAACCCTGCTCTTTGGCGCGCAATTCAATCCCCTGGAGCAGCATAACATAGTACGGGTTTGTCAGGTTTGAGCAGAATACCACCAGAAGCCTCTCCTTCTTTGCGCCTTTTCTGGTCTTCCTCTTAGGCGGCGTATAGCCCAGTTCCTTCGCCGTCGCTTCTACCTTTTCTATCGTTTCTTTCGAAAAAGAAACATTATACTTCTTATTCAAAACCATAGACACCGTAGACTGCGATACTCCCGCCGCCCTCGCAATATCCGTCGATGTAACCTTTCTCTTCATCGTTCTCCCTTCCCGCCAGTTTCAGACATGCTCTAGAGTTCCGTCCGCCCCTCCAGGGCTCGAAGGAGGGTCACCTCGTCAATGTATTCCAGATCGCCGCCCACAGGCACCCCGCTGGCAATCCTGCTGACCTTTATTCCCGCAGGTTTGATCAACTTACTGATATACATGGCCGTCGTCTCTCCTTCCAGACTGGAATTCGTCGCTATAATCACTTCGTTCACATCCCCCTCAAGCCGTCCGATCAACTCTTTAAGCCTGATATCTTCCGGGCCGATCCCCAGCATCGGGGAGATGGCGCCGTGGAGAACATGATACACTCCTCCATATTTTCCCGTTTTCTCATACGCAGCCAAGTCCCTGGTGTTTTCCACCACCATAATCGTCTTATGATCTCTCTTACTGTTACTGCAGATCGGACACACTTCCTGATCTGTCAGCGTACAGCATTCTTTACAATATCTGACATTCTTCTTTGCTTCAACAATAGTCGAAGCCAACCGGTCCACATCTTCCAACGGCATATGTATCAAATGAAAAGCCAGCCTTGCCGCTGACTTTGATCCTATGCCTGGGAGGCATGACAACTCTTCAATTAACCTGCTAATCTGGTTACTATAGTAATCCATCTGTCTCTTACTCTCCTGTGTCAGAATAATCCCGGCATCTGTCCGCCCATACCGCCGGTAAACTTAGACATCGCTGACGCTGACGCTTCATCTGCCTTATCCATCGCCTCGTTTACCGCAGCCACGATCAGATCCTCTAACATCTCAACATCTTCCGGATCCACCACTTCTTCATCCAGACTGACCTTTAGAAGCTTCTTTGCCCCGGAGACAACCGCCTCAACCGCGCCGCCGCCTGCCGTCGCGCTAAATTCCTTCGTCTCCATCTCCTTCGCCTGTTCTTCCATCTGACGCTGCATCTTCTGCGCCTGCTTCATCAGATTCGCCATATTCCCCGGCATTGCTCCACCCGGGAATCCACCTCTTTTTGCCATAATTATAAATCCTCCTGATCATCTATTCTTCTGGTTCTCTCATCCCGCCGTCTGATTAATCTTCCACGGTAATCTCCATATTAATCAGCCCTTCGAGATTCTCTATATCTACAAACTGATCTTCGAACCTGCGTCCGGCTTCTATTTGCCGCACCTCTACCTCTACTTTTTTCCCGATCTTTTCTTCGATCTTTTTCTCTATCTCTGCCTTATGCGCCTCCGTTCCGACTACGCTGGCCCCCATCTCGTCCTGACATACAATCTGCAGCCGATTGCCTTCCCCCGCGCTTAATCTTGCGTTCTTCAGACAACTCTTAAGTATCGGCGAGAGCTCATTCACCATTGAACGAAAATTCTTCGCAACCGTCTTCACATCCTCGTTCAAAGCCGCCGGGATCTTCGGTTTAGGCGACTCAGTCCGAGCCGCCTTGTATCGTTCTTCATAGATATTCTGATCCTGCGCCGGACGCCCGGACAAGCCTTCCTCCAACTGCTTCTCCACCGCCCGGATACGATCCAGCAATGCGTCCTGAGTGGTTTCCATCGCAGGACAACACAATTTAATCAACGTCACCTCCAGGAGCACCCTCTTCTGAGCCGAATACTTCAATTGGTTCGTAAGCTCAGAAAAGATTCTGATATAACGGATCAGCGTATCATTATCAATCATCTGCGCTTCTTCCTTAAGCTGCGCAAGATTCTCCGTCGATACGTCCAGTATATCCTCCATATGATCAGACCCTTTGACAAGAAGGAGATTTCTAAGATACCAGGTAAAATCTGCCGCAAGCTGCGAAAGCTCTCTCCCCTGCATTACCAGATCTTCCACCGTCTTAATTACACGGCGCACGTCCATCGAAATCAATTCCCGGAGAAGACGGCTGAATACGTCCGTATCAACCGCGCCCAATACCTCCAGCACGTGATCATATGTCAGCTTCTCGCCGATATAAAACGACACGCACTGGTCAAGGAGACTTAAGCTGTCGCGCATGGAACCGTCCGCCATCTTCGCGATATAGCGGACCGCCTTATCCTCTACATCCCACTGCTCCTTATCGATCAGTTCCCGAAGCCTCGCAAAGATCGTATCGATAGTAATCCTCTTAAAATCATATCTCTGGCATCTGCTTAAAATCGTAACCGGAATCTTGTGCGCTTCCGTCGTCGCAAGTATGAATATCACATACTCCGGCGGTTCTTCCAGCGTCTTAAGGAGAGCATTGAACGCTCCTATAGAAAGCATATGAACTTCGTCTATAATATAGACCTTATAACGCCCCTCCGTCGGCCGGTATGCCACTTCCTCCCGAATCTCCCGGATATTATCCACGCCGTTGTTAGAAGCCGCGTCGATCTCAATCACATTCATAGAAGCGCCGGAAGATATCGCCTTACATACGTTACATTCACCGCAGGGACTTCCGTCCGCCGTATGTTCACAGTTCACCGCTTTGGCAAATATCTTCGCCACTGTCGTCTTCCCGGTTCCTCTGGTTCCGCAGAACAGATATGCATGACCGATCCGGTCCGCCTTTATCTGATTCTTCAAAGTCTTCACGATGGCGTCCTGCCCCTTTACATCCTCAAATTCATCCGGTCGGAACTTCCGGTACAATGCCATATATGACATCCTTCTACACTCCCTTATTTCACTCCGAAACTAATACCCGTCATCTCGGCTTCTTTTATAATATTAGACTTCGGATCCACATACTTAAGCTTGCCCGCCACCTCAGAAAGCGGAACCCTCACAATCTCATTCTTCCTTAACCCCATCATATAACCGTAGTCTCCGTCCAGGATAGCTTCTGCTGCCGCCGCGCCAAGCCTCGTCGCAAGCACCCTGTCGTACGGGCATGGAGAACCTCCTCTCTGGGTATGTCCCGGAACCGTGATACGCACTTCCTGGTCCGTTCTCTTCTGGATCTTCTCAGCTACCTCATACGCAACAGACGGATACTTTTTCTTCTCCTTCTCCAGCTTCGCTTTCAATTCCTTCTTGGATAACTTCGCGTCCTCTTTAGAAATAGCTCCTTCCGCAACAGCAATGATCGTAAATCTCTTGCCTGCCGCCTTTCTCTTTTCAATCGCGTCAACTACCACGTTAATATCATATGGGATCTCCGGAAGCATGATAATATCCGCCCCGCCGGCAATTCCCGCATGCAGGGTTACCCAGCCTACCTTATGCCCCATAACCTCTACGATAAATACACGACTGTGGGACGTCGCCGTCGTATGAATCTTATCGATGGTATCCGTCGCAATATCAACCGCACTCTGGAAGCCGAACGTCATATCCGTTCCCCACAAATCATTGTCAATCGTCTTAGGAAGCGTGATAACATGTAATCCTTCTTCTCTTAGCATATTCGCCGTTTTATGCGTACCGTTTCCTCCAAGCACTACCAGACAGTCCATATTCAGCTTATGATAAGTATGCTTCATCGCCTCAACCTTATCAAGTCCATTCTCGTCCGGCACACGCATCAGTTTGAACGGCTGCCTGGATGTTCCTAGGATCGTTCCTCCTATGGTCAATATTCCTGAGAAATCTCTGGAAGTCAGCATCTTGAAATTTGAATAGATCAATCCCTTATAACCCTCCTGAAATCCATAGATCTCAACATCATCCTTCTTAGAATATATTCCCTTTACCACTCCCCGCATTGCCGCATTCAGAGCCTGACAATCTCCTCCGCTCGTAAGCATTCCTATTCTTAACATATGGGCGCTCCTTTCTTCTCTGTGTAATTTTCCTTCCCGGTGCTGTTCTCAGCCGGTGTGCTGAACACATATTCTATATTATACCCTATTTTTAACCATCATACAATAGGCGGAATGTTCGGTTTTTCGTATCAATTCAATTCGCCGCCTTTCACTCCTGCGCCGGCGCGCAAAAGAATGATAATACATAATAAGTATCTTTCCACTTGACAAGAGTGGTATAATTAGAATGAATGAAGATGTTCGGCGCATCATTGTACATATCCACGGTGTACCGGCACCAGAAAAGAGGTTAATGCTTTGGATAAATTAGATATAAAACTCTGGAAATTGGCCGCAAAAGGGCAGATCGTCCCCAAACGCTCTTTACTTAAGACCCCCCGCCAGATCGAAGCTATCAAAAAAAGCGCGGCGCTTAATACTGCCGTACTTGACCATGTCGCTTCCCACATCTATGAAGGAATGAGCACGGCCGAGATCGACCGCCTGGTCTATGACTTTACCACAAAACACGGCGGTATTCCCGCTCCGCTCCATTACGAAGGATTCCCCAAGAGCGTGTGCACATCCCTCAACAATGTCATCTGCCACGGAATTCCTGACGAGCATGAATTTGTTCAGGAAGGAGATATTCTTAATGTAGACGTATCAACCATTCTGAACGGTTATTATTCCGACGCCTCTCGCATGTTTACCATCGGCGACATCTCCCCTGAAGCCGCCAGACTCGTCCGAGTAACCCAGGAATGTGTAGATCTGGGCTTAAAAGCCGCAAAACCCTGGGGACATCTCGGCGATATCGCATACGCCATTAATTCCCATGCCAAAAAACACGGTTACTCCGTAGTCGAGGACATCGGCGGTCACGGCATCGGGCTCGATTTTCACGAAGAACCGTTTGTCAGCTATGTAACCCCAAAGGGCAGCGAGATGATTCTGGTTCCCGGCATGATGTTCACCATCGAACCTATGGTCAACGAGGGAAGCCCCGACTTCTTCGTCGATGAAGACGACGACTGGACCGTATACACCATCGACGACAGCCTCTCCGCCCAGATAGAATACATGGTCCTCGTGACCGAGACCGGCGTCGAGGTCTTATCCAAATAAGTTATGTAATCTGCATTTTACCGACAAAACCAAAGAAAACATTTCCTAAATATAACAAGAAAGCGCTTGCTCGACCGGCTCGACAGCCCGATCGCAAAGCGCTTTCTTTCTCTATCGCTTTAACCACACAAAACCAGCGCGGAATAAGCTCCCATATTCACAACTACCTCTCCGTCTTCCACCAGATATTCTTCTTCATCCACCGAATATCCATCGTGATAAGAATAGAGCAGCTTCTTCATCCTGCATTTTCTCGGAACTTCTACCATCCACACAGGTACGGTTATCTCAGTCAGCTCGCTACGGTTATTGATGATTACGACTATTCTGTCGTTTCCCTCAAACCGCCCGTAAGCCAATATATTATACTCATCCTCATTCGGCACTTGTAAATATCCATTCAGAATATTCAGAGATCCCGTCTTAAGCGCCTGATGCTCTTTATGAATTCGTATCATTTCTTTGTGGAATGCGATAAGTTCATGATCCTCATGCCCCCACGGATATGTCCGTCGGTTATCCGGATCCGTAAATCCGCAAACTCCGGCCTCATCGCCATAGTAGACGGTCGGAGCTCCGACCCATGTCATCTGTATAACGACAGCCTCTCGCATGATACCCTGATTCACATATTCATTCGCTGCTTCCGGCCCTAAATGCTCCACTCGTCCAACCATATAATTTGTTCGGGTCAGAAATCGAGAATGATCATGATTAGATAATTCATTCATCGCCACCTGAAGCGACGGCGTCAGCATATTCGCCATATGATGCATAATAGATCCCACAAAATTATCTGTATTCCCTCGAAGCTCTTCTCTTGATTCGTCGCTGTGCTTCTCCATCCCTGTAAGAAACCAGGTAACAGGCTCCATGAACGCATCATAATTCATTACCGAATCCCACTCGTCTCCTTGAAGCCATTCGCTGGGATCACCGTAATGCTCCGCAAGAATCAATGCATCCGGATTCGCCGCTTTCACAGCCGTACGAAATTTTTTCCAAAATTCATGATTATACTCATTGGTCTGCCCCAGATCCGCCGCCACATCGAGTCTCCATCCATCCACATTATACGGCGGAGACACCCACTTTCTTCCGATATATAGGATATAATTCTCAAGCTTTACCGAGTCTTCATAGTTTAGCTTCGGCAGCGTATCGTGCCCCCACCAACCGTCATAACCGGTATTATACGGCCAGTTCTCGTCTTCTTTCCTCGAGAAATAGAAATAACTTCTATATGGGCTGTCTGCCGATACAAAGGCGCCCGGCTCAAACCCCGGCTGATTCTCATAGATACGTTCCCGATCCATCCACTTGTTAAAGGAACCGCAGTGGTTAAACACTCCATCCAATATAATCTTCATACCGCGTCTGTGCAGCTCTTCCACAAGCGTGATAAACAACTGATTACTTGCCTCCAGATTCTTAAGATCCGCCACTCTTTGCTTATATTTCGTCGCCTTACAATTCTCCGTCTCGCCTTCCGACAGGACTTCTCCCCCATCCTCTACAATTATACCAAAATGCGGATCAATATAATCATAATCCTGGATGTCATATTTGTGATTCGACGGTGAGACAAATAACGGATTGAAATACAATACTTCTACTCCAAGCTCCTGGAGATAATCTAATTTGTCAATTACCCCCTGAAGATCCCCGCCATAGAACTCCCGGACGCCCATGGTATCCGGATATTTATTCCAGTCTGTCACTTTCCTGCTGTATCCGCCAATGTAATAATACTCGTTCGTCTCAACATCGTTAGACGGGTCGCCATTATAAAAACGATCTGTAAATATCTGATACATAACCGCCCCTTTTGCCCAATTCGGTGTAGAAAACCCCGGGACAATCACAAAATGATAAAACTCCACAATCTCCTTCGAAACACCACATCTGCTGTAATAACGGATTTCATTCTCATCCTGAATCTCAAAGCAATAACGGAACGGCTTCTCATTCAACCGCCATCTAATCTCATAATAATCAAATTCCCCGTTTTCCCTGCCCGGCTCTTTTTTCATCTCATATCCGCCCACAGCCGTCATCAAACGTACCCTTTTGACGTCGTTCTTCGCAGTGCGAAAACGCAGTCTCACAACCTCATTCTCCTGGGGTTCCTGTGGTATAACATAACTCAAAGTACCATCACAAAATAAAGCCTGCTCTTTCACGCTGTAATCCCCCTTAATTCATCATCTTCTATTATGCTTCTACTACCTCTCCTGTAAATAATGACTCGAATTCTTCTCTGGAGATCTTTTCTTTTTCTAACAATAACTCTGCACACGAATGCAGCACACCGTCATATTCCCGGATCACTTTCTTCGCTCTGTTATAACATTCATCGATAATTCTCTTTACTTCCTGATCGATCGTCGTCGCCACGCTCTCTCCATATCCTCTTGAAGCATGCGCCAGATCACGACCGATGAAAACCTCGTCGCTGTCATTGTCGTAATTAATCAAGCCAACCGTCTCAGACATGCCAAACTTAGTCACCATGGATTTCGCCAGGCTGGTCGCCTGCTTGATATCCTGCGACGCTCCCGTTGTTATATCGTCAAACACCTCCTCTTCCGCAACACGGCCCCCCAGTGCGACCGTGATATCCTGCAGCATCTTTCCTTTGGAATTAAACATCTCATCATTCTCCGGCAGCGGCATCGTATAACCCCCCGCTCCTCCGGTAGGAATGATAGACACACTGTAAACGGGTCCTACATCAGGCAACACATGGAAGAGTATCGCATGCCCCGCCTCGTGGAACGCAGTAATCCGCTTCTCCTTATCCGAGATAACACGACTCTTCTTCTCCGCTCCGATGCCTACCTTAACAAACGCTTTCTTAATATCTTCCTGCATCAGAAAGACCCTGTTTTCTTTCGCCGCCAGAATCGCCGCTTCATTCAGGAGATTCTCAAGATCTGCTCCTGTAAATCCAGCGGTTGTCTGAGCGATCTGCTTCAAATCAATCTCCTCGCTTAGCGGTTTCCCCTTCGCGTGTACTTTCAGGATCTCTTCTCTTCCCTGTACATCCGGTCTTCCCACCATCACACGACGGTCGAAACGTCCCGGCCGCAGAATCGCGGGATCAAGAATATCCACACGGTTCGTGGCCGCCATTACGATCACACCTTCATTCACCCCGAATCCGTCCATCTCTACCAAGAGCTGATTCAACGTCTGTTCTCTCTCATCATGGCCTCCGCCCATACCTGTTCCCCGGCGTCTGGCCACCGCGTCAATCTCATCAATGAAGACGATACACGGCGAATTCTTCTTCGCCTCTTCAAACAGATCTCTGACACGAGAAGCTCCTACGCCGACGAACATCTCAACGAAGTCCGAACCCGATATAGTGAAGAACGGCACGCCTGCTTCGCCTGCAACCGCCTTCGCAAGCAGCGTCTTTCCTGTCCCAGGAGGTCCTACCAACAAAACGCCCTTCGGAATCCGCGCCCCCACCTGAATATATTTCTTCGGCGCCTTCAGGAAATCAACAATCTCTTCCAGCTCTTCCTTCTCTTCTTTAAGACCTGCAACCTGAGAAAACGTAATCTTCTTATCTCCTCCCATGCTCAGCCTTGCCCGGCTCTTTCCGAAATTCATTGCCTTAGCGTTCGCTCCGCCGCTCTGGCGGTTCATGAATGCGAAGAGAAGCATCACTCCCAAGAGAGTCAGAAGCACCGGCATCACTATTGTAACAAACCATCCGTCCTCCCTGACGTCCGGCATCTCATACTCAAGTTCCTTCTCCTTAAAATAATCCTGAACCTCATTGACATCTGATACGTACAGGTATTTCACTCTCTCCTCGTCAAATTTATCTTTGATCGTAAGTTCTACTCTTCCTGTCGGAACATTTTTATTCTGCGTAATCACGATCTTCTCTACATTCTTGCCTGTAGATATCTCCTCGAATTCTTTCCAGGTTATCTCTTCTTCCTTCTGGTCTAACTGATTGGTAAACCACAACATCACAAATAAAAATACGACAAAAGTCAATAGTGTGGCTCCGCTCAGTCCTCTCACCTTCTTATCATTCAATGCCTTAAAACCCCTTTCTATTCCACGCCTTCTACCACTCCGATGAACGGCAGGTTCCTGTATCTCTGGGCATAATCAAGCCCGTACCCTACTACGAATTCATCCGGGATCTCAAATCCCACATAATCTACCTTCACATCTCTGACCCTTCTGTCCGGCTTATCCAGAAGCGTGCATAATCTCATACTGTTCGGTCGTCTCTTCTCCAGGATATCCAACAGATAGTAAAGAGTTCTCCCTGAATCAATAATGTCTTCTACCACAAGCACATCCTTGCCTTCCAGCGCCTCATCCAGGTCTTTGGCGATCTTGACCACTCCGCTTGAAGACGTTCCGTCTCCATAACTGCTGACGCTCATGAAATCCAAAGATACCGGCACGCTGATCCTTTTCGCCAGTTCACACATAAAGAACACTCCGCCTTTTAATACACAGATCATGTGCACCTGTTTTCCCGCATAGTCCTCGCTGATCTGCCTGCCCAATTCTTCAATCCGCTTCGCAACCTCTTCCTCCGGAACCAAAACTTTGATATTTTCCGCCATCGCCTTATCCTCCGTCAAATTCTATCTCCAGGATCCTCCTGGTCTTATCCGTAATCTGATACATCTGATTCTGCCTGTACCCGGCTATCCACATTATATGCTGTCCGTCTGCTGCCAGCCATATCCTGTCTCTTATCTCGCCCGGCACTTTCTCATTAATAAAATACTGTTTCAGCTTCTGGGTTCCTCCGCTTTTCGTTATCGTAATATAATCGCCCGGTTCCCTGTGCCTTATTTTTACAGTATTCTTAATTATATCATAGTCAAACCATTTCGTGTAGGG
>CAJUFA010000057.1 GCA_910585725.1 uncultured Dorea sp.
TGATCGGAGGGATCATCATAGGCAAGTTTGCACGGGTCAGGCGTTATCTGTGGGGCCTGGGTCTGGGGATCGGTTATTTTGCGCTCCTTTTGCTGATCACGCTGGGAGTATACCGTACGTTGAATGGAGACGCGGCAAACATGGTGACAACTTTCGTCCTCTGCGCGGGCGGCGGAATGGCAGGCGGTATGCTGTCGTAGCGCTCCGTTTGAGAACGCTGATCGGAAGAATCTGACTCTTACAGACATCGCGTAAGAAACCTATTGCGAAAATGAAGACGAGATGCTATAATAGCAGAAGTCAAGTAAAGCGAAGGAGGGTCACGATCATGAAACATGTAAAGACATTAAATACACAGACGATGAACAACAGCCTGAAAAAGGGCGGATGCGGCGAGTGTCAGACATCCTGCCAGTCGGCATGCAAGACATCCTGCACGGTAGGAAACCAGACATGTGAACAGAAGAAATAATTCTGATTTATAGCGGAACACCCGGGACAGCGGTCTTATGGTCGCTGTTTCTTATTGTCTCATGGTATGCCATGGGAAGGATTTTAAAGGATGGATCTTATTGATATTTTCTTTAAGATTATTTCAATAATGTATCTGCAGATAGATAAGGAATTATGGGAAAGGGGTATAGAATCTTGGTTCATCAGTATCAGAGTAATGGATATAATATCGTGATGGATGTTGTAAGCGGCGCGGTTCATGTGGTGGATCAGCTCTGCTATGATGTGATCGCCGGTATCTGTAAACTCAAGGAAGACCATTCTCTGGGGGAGACGGCGGATTGGCCGCAAAGCGGTCCATCTGAGTCCCGGCAGGGAGAGTCAGAGATTCCGATAGTGGTGTTGGAGGCTCCGCGCACGTTGGCAAAGCTTATCCGAGAGCTTGACGGCCGATATGATGAAGACGAGATCAAAGACGCGCTTTCGGATGTGACAGAATTGACAGAAGCCGGCCAGTTATTTGTAAGAGATACCTATGAGGATATTATTGACGAGGTGAAGAAACGCAAGACGGTGGTGAAAGCTCTCTGTCTGCATATTGCTCATGACTGCAATCTGGCCTGTAAATACTGCTTTGCGGAAGAAGGAGAGTATCACGGCCGGCGTGCTCTGATGAGTTATGAGACCGGGAAAAAAGCGCTTGATTTTCTGATCGCGGGTTCGGGAAGCAGACGGAATCTCGAAGTTGATTTTTTCGGCGGCGAGCCGCTTATGAACTGGCAGGTGGTAAAAGACCTGGTAGCTTATGGGAGGGCGCAGGAGAAGCTTCATGATAAACATTTTCGGTTTACTCTCACGACGAACGGCGTGCTTTTGAACGACGAGGTACAGGAATTTGTGAACAGAGAGATGGATAATGTGGTGCTGAGCCTGGACGGAAGGAAGGAAGTCAACGATAGAATGCGGCCGTTTCGCAGCGGAAAGGGAAGTTATGACCTGATTGTCCCAAAGTTTCAGAAACTTGCCGAGAGCCGTAACCAGGAAAAGTATTACATACGCGGGACATTTACCCGTGAGAATCTGGATTTTTCAGAAGATATCCTGCATTTTGCAGATTTGGGGTTTAAACAGATGTCGATTGAGCCGGTGGTGGGGGATGAAAGCGATCCTTATGCGATTCGCCGGGAAGACCTTCCGGTTATTATGGAAGAGTACGATAGATTGGCAAGGATTATGATAGAACGGGAAAAAGAAGGAAAAGGTTTTAATTTCTTTCATTTTATGATAGACTTAGACGGTGGACCCTGTGTGGCCAAGAGACTGTCGGGATGCGGTTCGGGAACGGAGTATCTGGCGGTCACGCCCTGGGGCGACCTGTATCCGTGTCATCAGTTTGTGGGGCAGGAAGAATTTCTGATGGGAAACGTGGAGGAAGGAATTAAGAAGCCTGAGATTGCAGATGATTTCAGAAGCTGTAATGTATATTCGAAAGAAAAATGCAGGGATTGTTTCGCGAAGTTTTACTGCAGCGGCGGATGTATGGCGAACGCCTGGAATTTCCATGGTACGATTCACGATACCTATGATATAGGATGCGAGATGCAGCGAAAGCGCGTTGAGTGCGCAATTATGATAAAAGCAGCTTTGGCAGAAGCGTAGAAAGGAATGTAAATCATGAAGAAGAACAGAGGTATACTCAGTCTTGTGGTGACAGTGGCGCTGATCGCCCTGATGGGCTTTACGGTACTGGTGGGATTTGGTAAGACGGGAACCGGCGCGATGAAGAACATCAAGCTTGGTCTGGATCTTGCCGGCGGCGTCAGCATCACGTACCAGGTAAAAGACAAGAACCCGACTGAGGAAGAGATGAGCGATACGATCTATAAGCTTCAGAAACGTGTGGAGCAGTACAGCACGGAAGCAAGCGTCTATCAGGAGGGAAGTGACAGGATCAATATTGAGATTCCGGGTGTGACGGATGCCAACAAGATCCTGGATGAATTGGGAAAACCTGGGGCCCTGGAATTCAAGACGCAGGACGGAGAGACTGTAATCACCGGTTCCGATGTGGAGACGGCATCTGCGAAAGCGGGCGAGGACAGTATGGGGAACCGTGAGTATTCCGTAGAATTGAACCTGAATGATAGCGGAAAGGAGAAATTCGCAAAAGCTACAGAGGAAAATGTGGGAAAGACTATTTCCATTATCTATGATAATAATACCATCAGCAGTCCCCGGGTAAATGAAGCGATTACAGGCGGACAGGCATATATTACGGGTAATTTTACATTTGAAGAAGCAGATAATCTGGCTTCTACGATCCGTATCGGAGGATTGAAGCTTGAATTAGAGGAGCTGCGTTCGAATGTCGTAGGGGCTCAGCTTGGAGAACAGGCGATCAGTACCAGTTTGAAAGCGGGAGCGATCGGTCTGGCTCTGATTATTATCTTTATGATCTTTGTATATTATCTTCCGGGACTTGCGTCAGGGCTCGCTCTGTTGATCTATACGGAGCTGGTAATGTTAATCCTGAACGGATTCAACATTACGCTGACGCTGCCGGGTATTGCAGGTATTATCCTGGGTATCGGTATGGCGGTGGACGCGAATGTTATTATCTTCGCGCGTGTACGGGAAGAGATGACCAGGGGAAAGAGTGTGAAGAATTCTCTGAAAACCGGTTTCCAAAAGGCGATGTCTGCTATTGTGGACGGTAATGTAACGACTCTGATCGCGGCGGCGGTTCTGTGGTTCAGAGGATCCGGTTCGGTAAAGGGATTCGCTCAGACGCTGGCGATCGGTATTATCGTATCTATGTTCACGGCGTTGGTTGTAACCAGGCTGATCGTGTTCGCGTTCTATGCGGTAGGACTTCGTAAGGAGAGTCTGTACTATCGTCCAAGAAAAGAGAGAGAGCCGATCCATTTCGTGGAAAAGCGCGGCGTATTCTTCTTTATTTCTATCGCGTTGATCGTAGCGGGACTTGCCGTTATGGGAGTGAATTCTTCCAGAGGAAAAGGAGCGTTTGCTTACAGTCTGGAATTTGAAGGCGGTACTTCTACGAACGTAACGTTTAATGAAGATTACTCCATCGAGGAGATTGACGAGAAGATCGTACCTATAGTAGAAGATATTACAGGCGACAACAATGTTCAGACCCAGAAGGTAGCGGGAACCAACCAGGTGGTTATTAAGACGGTGACCTTAGAGCTTGATAAGCGTGAAGAGCTTAATAAAGCTATGGCGGATGAATTCGGTGTAGACGAATCAAAGATTACGGCTGAGAATATCAGTTCTACCGTAAGTAACGAGATGCGTCAGGACGCGGTGGTAGCGGTTATCATAGCGACGATCTGTATGCTGCTCTATATCTGGTTCCGGTTCAAGGATATCCGGTTCGCGGCAAGCGCGATCCTTGCGCTTTTGCACGACGTACTGGTTGTAATGGGATTCTATGCGATTGCAAGAATTTCTGTGGGCAACACATTCATTGCGTGTATGCTGACGATCGTAGGTTACTCCATCAACGCGACGATCGTTATCTTCGACCGTATCCGTGAGGAATTACATTATCAGTCGAAGAAGACAGAATTGATGTCATTGGTGAATAAGAGTATTACCCAGACGCTTACGAGAAGTATCTATACGTCGCTGACAACATTTGTGATGGTGGCGCTGCTCTTTATTATGGGCGTCAGCTCTGTCCGTGAATTTGCGGCGCCTCTGATGATGGGTGTAATATGCGGAGCTTATTCTTCTGTATGTATAACCGGAGCATTGTGGTATGTGATGCGGATGAAGATCGGAAAGACAGCAGAGGGAAACAAAACGAAATAGCAGAGAATATAAGCAGCCGGCCTTATAAGTCGGCTGCTTTTCAGTGTGTTTCCGCAAAGCAGCGGACAGAGTGTAAGAGGAAATTCGAGAGTATATCAGATAATAATGGAGGAAGACAGGATGGAACGTTGGGTGCTTTTACGGAAAGGCGCGGATTTTGAGGCGATCAGCAGGAAGTTTGGGATCAGCCGGAGGCTGGCTTCTCTGATCAGGAACAGAGAAGTGATGGGAGATGAAGAGATAGACCGATATCTGAACGGGACAATTGCGGATCTGCACGACGGGATGCAGATGAAGGGAATGGCTCAGGCAGTGTGCATCTTGAGAGAGAAAATAGAGAGCAGGGAGAAGATCCGTATAATCGGAGATTATGATATCGACGGAATCAATGCGACATACATATTACTGGAAGGAATAGGGGCTCTCGGCGGTGATGTGGACAGTGATATCCCCGATCGTGTGAAAGACGGATACGGATTGAATGCAGAGTTGATCGAGAAAGCGCACCAGGAAGGGGTAGATACGGTCGTCACTTGTGACAACGGAATTGCGGCGGCCGAGGAGATCGCTTTCGGGAAGAGTCTGGGAATGACGATCATCGTGACAGACCATCATGAGGCGCCGTATGACGAGAACGGTGAAGAGCGTTCGTACCGGCTTCCGCCTGCAGACGCGGTGGTCGATCCGAAGCAGCCGGGATGTGGATATCCTTTCAAGGGCTTATGCGGCGCGGCGGTTGCCTATAAGTTGGTGAAGTCTCTCTGTGAGACGATGGGAAGAGACATGGGTGAATTGAATTATTTGATAGAGAATGTGGCGATTGCGACGGTGGGAGACGTGATGGAGCTGTCAGATGAGAACCGTATCTTTGTGAAGGAAGGTCTTCGGATGCTTGGACGCACCAATAGTCCCGGACTTCGCGCCCTGATAGAGTGTACGGGAATTGAGCGGGATAAGATCCGCGCTTATCATATCGGCTTTGTTCTGGGGCCGTGTATGAACGCCACCGGAAGGCTCGACACGGCGAAGAGAGCGCTGGGGCTTCTGAGAGCGAAGAATAAGAAAGAAGCAGATGTGCTGGCGGGAGATCTGAAAGCGTTGAATGAAAGCAGGAAGGATATGACAGAAAAAGCGGTGGCACAGGCGAAAGAATTATTGGAATGCACGGAGGCCGGAAGAGATAAAGTTCTGGTGCTCTATCTCCCGGAGTGTCATGAGAGTCTGGCAGGAATCGTGGCAGGACGGATTCGGGAGAGCTGTTATAAACCGACTTTTGTTCTGACGGACGCGAAGGAAGGTATCAAAGGTTCCGGGCGGTCCATCGACGCATACCATATGTATGAGGAAATCACCAAATGTAAAGACCTGCTGACCCGATACGGCGGACATAAGCTGGCTGCCGGCTTATCTCTGAAGAAGGAGAACCTGGAGAAGTTTGGTCGGATGCTCAATGAGAACTGTAATCTCACAGAAGAGGATATGTCGGAGAAAGTGGCTATCGACATGGAACTTCCGTTTTCCTGTATAACAGAAGATTTCGTTCAGGAATTGTCTCTTTTGGAACCTTTTGGCAACGGGAATACCAAACCGGTATTCGCGGCGCGGAATGTCGAGATATTAAACGGGAAGCTTCTGGGAAAGAATCGCAATGTCCTGAAATTGAGGGTAAAGGATTCTGCCGGGACGGCGATAGACGCCATGTGTTTTCGGGAATCGGAAAAACTCCTGCATATGCTGGAAGAAAAATATGGAAAAGAAACGACGACGAATATGCTGGGAGGAAGAGGAGAACGTATGATGATTTCTGTTACTTTCTATCCGGATATCAACGAATACATGGGAAGGAGAACACCGCAGATCATACTGACGCATTTTAGAATTGCTCAGTCTTGAAAATCACCGAAACTAATGCTATACTAAAAAAAGTATTGAAAAAGGAATGGAGAGGTTCATATGAAAAAGATTGAAGAGTACGTGAGAAGTATTCCGGATTTTCCGGAGCCGGGAATTATATTCCGTGATGTAACCAGCATTTTGCAGGACGCGGACGGTCTTGCGCTTGCCATTGACCTTATGCAGGAGAAGCTTAGAGGCGTGGAGTTTGATCTGGTTGTGGGTCCGGAATCCAGAGGTTTTATATTTGGCGTACCGATTGCTTACAATCTGCATAAGCCGTTTATTCCGATTCGTAAGAAAGGAAAGCTTCCCTGTGAGACGGCTTCCGTGAAGTACGAGTTGGAGTATGGGACGGCGGAACTTGAGATTCACCGGGATGCGCTCAAACCGGGACAGAAGGTAGTTATTATAGATGACCTGATGGCGACGGGAGGGACGAACGAAGCGATCGTCAAGTTGATTGAAAGTCTGGGCGGAGAAGTGGTTAAGACCGTATTTCTTATGGAGCTGGCAGGTCTGAATGGACGGGATAAACTGAAAGGATATGACGTGGAATCTGTAATCTCGTATCCGGGGAAATAATGCGGTGTTATATAGGAAATGAGACAGGAAGGAGGCGTTAATATGTCAGGAGCAATGACTTATGAAGCAATTGATAATCGGATTGCGGCGGAAGCGATCATGAAGGATCATTCTCAGGGACTCGAGATTGTAGACGGCCATGCGGTAAAGGCGCCGGGGGATTATGAGGATCCCGACCGGCTGTATGACGTGTTAATCGCCCGTATTCGTAAGTACCATCCGTCTACGGACGTGACGATGATTAAGAAAGCGTACCGACTTGCGACAGAAGCGCATGGGGATCAGTGTCGTAAGTCGGGAGAACCATATATTATTCACCCGCTATGGGTGGGTATCATACTGGCGGATCTTGAGATGGATAAGGAGACTATTGCCGCAGGACTGCTTCATGATGTGGTAGAGGATACCGAGGTCACGAAGGAAGAGATAGCGGAAGAGTTTGGGGAAGAAGTGGCGCTTCTGGTGGACGGCGTCACGAAGCTGGGAAGATTGTCCTATTCTTCGGATAAATTAGACGTTCAGGCAGAGAATTTGCGTAAGATGTTTCTTGCCATGGCGAAGGATATCCGCGTGATCATCATCAAGCTCGCCGACCGTCTTCATAATTTAAGGACGCTGCAATTTACGAAGCCGGTGAAGCAGAGGGAGAAAGCGAAAGAGACGATGGATATCTACGCGCCTATTGCCCAGCGTCTCGGTATCTCCAGGATAAAGACGGAGCTTGACGATCTGGCTCTTAAGTATTCCCAGCCGGAGGTTTTTTTTGATCTTGTAAATCAGATCAACGACAGGAAGACAGAGCGGGAGGAATTCGTTCAGCAGATCGTAGAAGAAGTACAGGCGCACATGGAGAATGCAGGGATCGAGGCAGAAGTCAGCGGCCGCGTAAAGCATTTCTTTAGTATCTATAAGAAGATGGTCAACCAGGATAAGACGGTGGACCAGGTCTATGACCTCTTTGCGGTCCGTATTATCGTGCAGTCCGTGAGGGATTGTTATGCCGCGCTGGGGGTTATCCATGAGCTGTATACGCCCATCCCGGGCCGGTTTAAAGATTATATCGCGATGCCGAAGCCCAATATGTACCAGTCTTTGCATACGACGCTGATGAGTTCCGTGGGTCAGCCTTTCGAGATCCAGATTCGTACGGAAGAGATGCATAAGACGGCGGAGTATGGAATCGCCGCCCATTGGAAATATAAGGAATCTAACGACGGAAAGAAGAGTATTAAGGCTCAGGAAGAAGAGAAATTAAGCTGGCTTCGGCAGATACTGGAATGGCAGAGAGATATGTCGGATAACCGGGAGTTTATGAGTCTGATTAAGGGGGATCTGGATCTTTTTGCGGAGGATGTATACTGTTTTACTCCCCAGGGAGACGTCAAGAATCTTCCGAACGGTTCTACGCCGATTGATTTCGCCTATGCGATTCACAGTGCGGTGGGCAATAAGATGGTAGGAGCCAGGGTGAATGGGAAACTGGTGAATATTGATTATAAGATCCAGAACGGCGACAGGATAGAGATTCTGACTTCGCAGAATTCCAAAGGTCCCAGCCGCGACTGGCTGAGTATTGTCAAGAGTACGCAGGCTAAGAACAAGATCAATCAATGGTTCAAGAAGGAATTCAAAGAAGAGAATATTATCAGAGGTAAAGAACTGGTAAGCAATTACTGCAGAACGAAATCTATCGTTCCAAGCCAGATTCTGATTTCCAGATATCAGGAGATCGTCCAGAAGAAATATGGATTCAAGGATTGGGACTCTGTTCTTGCGGCGATCGGACACGGCGGCCTGAAGGAAGGCCAGGTGGTGAACCGTCTGGTAGAAGAGTACAGTAAGGAGCACAAGCAGGAGCTTACGGACGAAGGAGTGCTTGAGAAGATTGCGGAAGCGGCGAAGAATAAGGTTCACATCGCCAAGTCAAAGAGCGGAATCGTCGTAAAAGGAATCGATGATATGGCTGTGCGGTTCTCAAGGTGCTGTAATCCGGTTCCGGGAGATGAGATCGTCGGTTTCGTGACGCGGGGAAGAGGATTGTCCATTCATCGGACCGATTGTGTGAATATGATCCATCTCACCGAAGTGGAGCGGGCGAGGCTTATAGACGCGGAATGGGAGAACGATGTCGCGGAGAAAGCAGGCGGGCAATATCTTGCGGAGATCAAGATGTATGCTTATGACAGGAAAGGTCTGCTGATGGAGATGTCCAGGATATTCACGGAGGCGAATGTAGACGTTAAGTCTATGAATGTGCGCACCAGTAAGAAGCAGGGGACGGCTACGATAGAAGCAGGATTTATCGTGCATGGACGGGATGAGCTGGAATGGATCGTGAATAAGCTTCTGCAAGTAGAGGACGTAATAGATATTGAAAGGACGACAGGTTAGCGGAAGATGAGAGTAGAGAGGTTTTTGACAGGAATTATCAGTACGAATTGTTATCTGGCAATCAACGAAGAGACGAAACAGACGGTGGTGATCGACCCGGCCGCCAGTTCGCCGAAGCTTATGGGCTATATAGAAGAGGAAGGTCTTAAGATAGAAGCGATTCTCCTGACCCATGGACATTTTGACCATATTATGGGAATTGACGGATTCCTTAAGAAATATGACGCGCCGGTATATGTGCATGAGGACGACCAGGAGATGATGGGAGATCCGAAGCTGAACCAGTCTTCGACTTACACGGCGGGATATACATTTTCAGGTGCGGAAAGTATCCGGGACGGCCAGACGCTTCATCTTGCAGGATATGATTTTGAAGTATTCCATACGCCGGGACATACGCCGGGGTGCTGTTGTTTCTATGTGAGGACGGAAGGCGTGTTGTTCAGCGGGGATACTTTGTTTGCGAATTCCGTGGGCCGCACAGATTTCCCGGGGAGCAGCACGGAGGCTTTGATTCGTTCCATCCGCGAGAAATTACTGCCGCTGCCGGACGAGACGCGGGTGTATCCGGGGCATATGGGGGAGACGGCTATCGGACATGAGAGAAAGCATAATCCGTATATTTAGGAACTGACAGTAAAGAGGCGGTTGGTTCCTAAGGGGTTTCTAAGAATGGAGCAGAGCAGGAATGATTCAGATTATATGTAAGAGTGAAGCGTATACGTATAATGTGTATCATATCGTGAAGGCTTTTTTCCCATCTGAAGAGATGATCGGCAGGGTGGAGGAGAAAGCCTCTCATTATGTTATGGTGCAATTACCGGACGCGAAAGAGATTGTAATCGGAAATGAAGATAAGAATACGGAAGATTTTTCAAAACCGCTATATGAGGAGTCGGCGCAGGACAAAGAAGGAAAAGATCTTAAGTACCGGATCGACGTCAGGCTCTATCATGAACTTAAGAGGATAACCGGAAGAACTCTGGCATGGGGGATTCTGACGGGAGTCAGGCCGACCAAGATTGCCATGGAAAAGGCGGAGGAAGGATGGACGAAGGAACAGTTTGTCCCATGGTTTCAGCAGGATTGTCTGGTAAGCGGTAAGAAGGCCGAACTTTCCTGGGAGATTGCGAGGCGTGAGCAGGCGCTGCTTCAAAGTCTGGATTGTGAAGAAGGATACAGCCTGTATATAGGGATACCTTTTTGCCCGACTGTCTGTACTTACTGTTCCTTTAGCTCCGGGGCATTGGCCGACTGGGCGGACCGGGTGGAGGATTATCTTGCCGCCCTGACGAAGGAACTCGTATATATTGCAGAGAAGTCGGTGAAGAAAAGGCTGAATACCATCTATATCGGCGGAGGGACGCCGACGACTCTGACGGCGTCTCAATTAGAAAGACTCCTTGACTGTATCGATACGCATTTCAGCAGAGATTATTTGTTGGAATATACGGTGGAGGCAGGGCGTCCGGACAGTATAACCAGAGACAAGCTGGAAGTCTTGCGAAAGCACGGTATTACCCGTTTATCCGTCAATCCTCAGAGCATGCAGCAGAAAACCCTGGATGCCATCGGACGGAAGCATAGGGTGGAGGAGATCCTGGAAGCGTTCAGTCTGGCCCGTGGGATGGGGTTTGATAATATTAATATGGACCTGATCGCAGGGCTTCCGGGAGAGGATGCAAAAGATATGGAAGATACGCTGCGGCAGATTAAGGAACTTTCGCCGGATAGCCTGACGGTCCATTCACTGGCGATCAAAAGGGCGGCGAAGATGGAGTGGGCGGATCTTAAGACAGACGCGGACGAGATATACACGACCCTTTCGGAGATGATACGGATGTCTTCGGACGCTGCGTCGCAGATGGATATGACGCCGTATTATCTGTACAGACAGAAGAATATCGCCGGAAATTTTGAAAATGTCGGTTATGCCAAGGTTGACAAAGCAGGAATATACAATATACTTATTATGGAGGAAAAGCAGTCTATAATTGCCGCGGGAGCGGGAGCGTCTACCAAGATTGTGTTGAAGGAGCCGATTCCTATGCCCGGCAGTAAGAAGAGAAAGATGACACATCTGATACGTGTGGAGAACGTGAAAGCGATCGACGCTTATATTGAACGTATTGATGAGATGATTGAGCGAAAAGGAGAATGGTTATGGCGTTAAAGAAGAAACCGGTCACCGGAATGAAGGACATGCTCCCCAGAGAGATGGAGATCCGGGACTATGTGATACAGTTGGTGAAGGATACTTACAAGACCTATGGGTTTCAGTCTATGGAAACCCCTTGCGTGGAGCATATCGAGAATCTTTGCAGCAAACAGGGCGGAGATAACGAGAAGCTGATCTTCAAGATCCTGAAGCGCGGCGAGAAACTGAAGCTTGAAACAGCCCGGACAGAGGACGACCTGGTGGACGGAGGGCTGCGTTATGATCTGACGGTGCCTCTTGCAAGATATTATGCGAATCATGCAAATGAACTGCCGTCGCCTTTCAAAGCAATGCAGATCGGTAATGTGTGGCGGGCGGACAGGCCGCAGAAGGGACGTTTCCGTCAGTTCATGCAATGTGATATCGATATCCTGGGAGAGCCCTCTAATCTGGCGGAGATCGAACTGATCCTGGCTACCACGGCCATGCTTGGAAAGTTAGATTTCAGGAATTTTACCGTATGTGTCAACGACCGTAATATTCTGAAAGCGATGGCGGCATACAGCGGCTTCAAAGAGGAAGACTATGACGAGGTATTCATCGCATTGGATAAGATGGATAAGATCGGAGCAGAAGGAGTAGCGGCGGAACTTCAGGAGATGGGATACGGCAGGGAACAGGCGGACGCTTATCTGCGCCTTTTTGAAGAGACGGCGGCAGATGTGGAAGGAATCCGTTATCTGAAGGAAAAGCTTGGAGATTGTCTGAGCGGCGCGGCGGCGGAGGGTCTTGAGATGATCATTTCCAGCGTGGATGCGGCGAAGGACTGCGAATTCAATATCTGTTTTGATCCGACATTGGTAAGAGGGCAGTCTTATTATACCGGAACGATATTTGAAGTCAGGATGGATGATTTCGGCGGTTCCGTGGCAGGCGGCGGGCGTTACGATAAGATGATCGGTAAGTTTACCGGACAGGATACGCCGGCATGCGGATTCTCCATCGGGTTTGAACGGATCGTTATGCTTCTTCTTGAGAATGGCTACGAGGTTCCGGGGAAAGAGAGCAAAAAGGCTTATCTGTTGGAGAAGAAACTGCCGAA
>CAJUFA010000058.1:0-11143 GCA_910585725.1 uncultured Dorea sp.
GTATAATATCTGGATTTACCACAATAGCACGGGCGCAGGCGCAGCGTTGCCGTTGCCCTCCCGACACCTCATATGGAAATTTATCTAATATCGCCGATATATCCAGCTTTTCAGATAAGTTTTGAATCATTGGACGAATACTTTCTTTGGAAACCTCTTTAATTGTCAACGCAAGAGCGATATTTTCATAGATAGTCAAGGTTTCAAGCAGATTGTATTCCTGGAAAACAAAGCCTAAATGTCTGCGACGAAATTCTGCGGCAGCATCGTCTGGTATATTCACAATGTTCTGCCCGCTGATCCGTATCGTCCCATTCGTTGGTTTGTCTATTGTGGCTATTAAATTAAGCAGCGTTGTCTTCCCAGAACCGGAAGCCCCCATAATCCCAACAAAGCTGCCGTGCGGTATCTGAAAACTTACGTCATTTACAGCTAATACAGAATTATTTTCTGTTTCATACCCCGTCGAGACATTTTCATAGAGTTTGGAAACATTTTCAACTTCCAAAACATTTCGGGACACTGTATCACTTTCTTTTGATTCCCATTTATCGTGTCCTAGCCAATTTGTAATTACGTCCATAAGTACCTCGTCTGCTTTTTCTTTCAACTTTTCTTCTGTAATGCACTCACCCGCAAATAGTTCATTCAAAGTGACTTCTAAAAGAGTACACAATGGTATAAACAAAGATAAATCCGGCATAGACCGTCCTGTTTCCCATTTTGAAACCGCCTTATCAGTTATTTCCAGTTTTTCTGCTAACTGGGTTTGCGTCCAGCCTTTTGCTTTCCGGCGTTCGGAAATAAAAGCTCCAATCTTAATTTGATTCATTATTCAGCCCTCCTGCCTGCGATATATTATATAAATCCGGCGCAAAAATGAACACCTACCAACGGTAGAATTGAGTAAAGCAGGCCTTTTTATCCCCACCGATGGTATACTGCCAAAAATTCTAATTCATACTTTCCTATTACTTCGGCAGAATACCGTTCCTGTTAATGAAAAAGCATCCGCTGAATTATACCAAAAAAATTATCTGTTTTTTGCTTTATTGCATGAAACGACTATTTTTCAGGAGCGGAAAGCAAAAAAGAGCCGTCAAGCAGCCCTTTCTTTTTATCATCTATCCATTCAATTTTTACCACTTTACCCATATACAAAAATAGAAAGATGTTCCGTACAAATCCGGAATACGGCCATTCCCTCTCTTCATACTTAACGATGTAAAATCGAACAAAAACGGTTCAGGTTTCGCGTCGTTAAGCGTATTATTTCAAAGAAAAACTTCTTAGAGTATTGAAAACTCTTCTTTTTTAACCCAAACCAATAAGCGGCAATCCCCACAAACGACATCAATTCAGGAAATTATCGATAATAATGTTTTCCGCCTCTTCCTCTGTCATCCCCAATGTGCGAAGCTTCACTAATTGCTCGTCATTAATCCTCCCGATTGCAGCTTCGTGGATAATTGCCGCATCCAGGTGCCTCGCATTGATCTCCGGAATTGAACTTACCTCAGCATGATCCATGATAATCGAATCACATTGTACATGCGCATGACATCCGGCATTCCCTACTGCCTTCGGATGGAACACCTGTCTAGATTCTCCCTTTGCCACTGATCTTGATATAATCTGCGCCGAACTTCCTGAACCGTTCATCTGCACTTCCATATCCGACTGCGCTGTCTGGCTGTCGTGAGTCATCAATTTCTCTATCACATATAACTTTGCATTTTCCCCCAGCTCAACATCCGTCTTACGGACGGTAGAATCAACTCCTTTTATCTGCACTGTGTCCAAAGTAAATACCGCATCCTTCTCCAGATAAATCTTCGTCACTGGATTAAGCACTTTCGCGCCAGTACCCTCACCCTCGCCGTAATGCTTCTCTTCATAACGGACATTCGCCCCTTTTCCCACATGAAACGAATGAATTCCGTCATGACGGCTATCATTACATCCGCTGTTATGAATTCCGCAGCCCGCGATAATAGTAACATCCGCGCCTTCTTCAATATAGAAATCATTGTAAACTTCATCCTTCATACCGGATGCATCCACAACAACAGGAATATGAACCTGTTCTCCCTTTGTCTCGCCGTCTATAAAAATATCGATTCCCTGCCTGTCTTCTTTCTTCTTAATCTTAATATGCTCACTGTCTCCATGACAAAGTGCGATCCCGTTGTGTCTGAGATTAAACGCTCCCTTTTGCCTGAATCCTTCTCCATCTATCTGCCGCAGTATCTTCTCTGTAATCCTATCTAATATTTCTGACATCTCTTGCCTCTCCTTCCGGTTCATTAGAATGCCGCGCATCCCGCTCGTATCTCTTCGCGTCTATTTACCGCTCCTCACAGTTCATGCAGGTACAACCGCCGTCTTTGTCCAATAATTGCGGAAGAATCTCTTCCTTCGGCCCGACTGCTCCTATCTTACCGTCTTCAATCACCATAATTCTGTCCGCCATACGGATGATCCGCTCCTGATGCGAGATCAATATCAGACTCTCTTCTTTCCTGTTATGAATTTTCTCAAACTGCTGTATCAACATAGAGAAACTCCACAGATCAATCCCCGCCTCCGGCTCGTCAAAAATACAAAGTTTATGACGCTTTGCCAATACAGTCGCAATCTCAATCCGCTTCATCTCACCGCCGGAAAGTGTAGAATCTACTTCCCTCATAATATACTCCTGCGCGCACAACCCTACTCTGCTTAACAGACCGCAGCATTCTGACTCCTTCAGCTGTCGTCCCGCGGCTAAAGATAACAGTCTGCTGACCGTCATCCCTTTAAATCTGGGCGGCTGCTGGAATGCAAAACCAATCCCGGCATTTGCCCGATGATTAATATCATAGGATGTAATATCCTCTCCATCCAGTATGATCTGCCCTTCGTCCGCGTCCTCTATTCCTATAAGCACCTTTGCAAGCGTAGATTTTCCGCCGCCGTTCGGCCCTGTGATTACAAGCATCTCCCCGTTCTCTACCTGAAAACTGATATTTTTTACGATGCTTCTCTCTATTCCATTCTCATTCACCTTGAATGTAAGGTTTTTCACTTCAAGCATATCTGATACGCTCCTTTGCTTTCTAAATCTTTATCTAAAAAATACTAGTCTACATTATACCCATTTTTCATAATATTGACAATCTATTTTTGATTCAAACACTCTCTAGAATATTTCCGTCTGTTGCGTTATTTGGCTGAAAACGAACGAGACACTACACCAGTCAATTCTTTCTGAACATCTTTCTTAGTACCAGTACCGCAGCCGCCGCCAGGATCACCTCCGTCACCAACTGCGCGTACGCCATTCCATAGAGCGGCACACACATATTCAACAGATATATCGCCGGTATCTCCATGATGATCTTTCGCAGAATCGCAAAGAAGAATGCTTTCTTACCCATACCCACCGCCTGAAATACTCCGATTGCAAGGAAATCCATATTAAAAAACGGAAGCGCAAGACATAGTCCCCGAAGGAAGCTCGCTCCATACTGAATAATCTCCTTATTCTGTATAAACATCCCCATCCAGAAATCTGAACCTATGAAAAAGGATGCCGCTACTATCGTCAGGACAGCTATCGTAAGTTTCGCGGAGAAAACAATCGTCCGCTTCATCCTGTCTCTGTCGCCGGACGCATAATTATAACTGATCAGAGGCATAATCCCCTGAGAGAATCCAAAAGCCACATTCATCGGCACCATATCAATCTTCTGAGCGATTCCCATAGCCGCTACTGCAGACGAACCATAAAAAGATGTAAAATTATTCAGCACAGTCATCCCCACTACGTTCAGAAGGTTTTGAATCGCCGCCGGTATACCGACCCCGCAGATCTCTCTCATAATCTCTCTGGTCGGCCGGAGCATACGCGGATCTACGCAAACATACGTCTTTTTTCGTCTTACAAATAGCAGGCAGAAAAAATACAGGCACGCGGCGCAATTTGAAATAAATGTGGCAAATCCGGCTCCTGCCGCTCCCATATTGAACCCCCATGGCAGAATAAATATGGGATCCAGCAGGATATTCAGCACACAGCCGCTCATCGTGCCGATACTTGCATGCATCGTACTTCCTTCCGACCGTACCATATATGCCATGACTACATTCAAGATTGCAGGCATAGCACCAAAGGCAACCGTCCATTTCATGTATTCTGCAGTAGCAGCCACCGTATCCTCGGCCGTACCAAGGAGTACGAGCAAAGGCTCCCTGCCCGTAATATAGATCACGGAGAACAAGAAACTGAAAAGAACCGTACAGTAGAACCCAACCGCAGACGCCTTACGTACCGTATCATACTCCTTTCTCCCAAGCGCCCGGCTCATCATACTGGACGTTCCTATGCCAAACAGATTATTGACTGCATTGAACGCCAGCAGAACCGGCGCTGACAGCGTGACCGCCGCGTTCTGTATGGGATCATTCAGCATACCGACAAAATATGTATCCGCCAGATTATAGATCACCATCACCAGCGAACTGATAATCGTCGGAACCGACATCGCCATAACCGCTTTTGACACCGGCGCTTTTTCAAATAAATATAATTTCTTATCTTCTATCATTTTTATATTCTTCTTTCTCAATCAAATGTCATGCTACATTCGCCATAATATTACGTTTCCTCAAAAAGATCGTCTCTGGTAATATTATTCAGCCATTTCATGCTGCGGTAATGCCCCAGAACCCATGGCCACTTGGCAAATTCATCCGTGCAGAGCAGGAAATACACCCACAATACCGGAAGTTTTAAAACAAATGCCGCTATGAATCCAAGAGGCACTGCATAGCACCACATATCGATCGTATCACAGACAAATCCAAACCTGCTGTCTCCTCCCGCCCGGAAGACTCCGGCAATCAGCGTCGTATTCACCGCCGCACCCATTACATAATAAGTATTGATCAGCATCATGTATTTCAGATAATGCATCGCCTGATCCGTTAAAGAGGCATAGCGCAGCACGACAGGCATAGCCGCAAGAACAATCAGGCCGCCGACTGCACCGGTAATCACCGTAAGCTTCATATCCTTCTTCGCGCCTTCTTTTGCCTCCTCCAGTTTATTCATACCGATGATATTGCCCAACAAGATTCCGCCGGCGCTCGCTGTTCCAAAGCACAGGATCGTTCCGAAATTCCGCACAACGATAACGAAAGAATTCGCCGCCACGGCATCTGTCCCAAGATGCCCGATGATTACGGAATACATGGAGAACGCGACGCTCCATGAGATATCATTTCCAAGGGCAGGAAGGGACAGCCTGACAAAATCCGAAAATAGTTTCTTATTCTTCATGAAAAGATATCGAAAATCCAACTTGATATCTTTGCTTAAAAACGAAACGATAAAACATGCCGCCAGCTCAATCAACCTGGACATGGACGTTGCAATAGCTACGCCCATCGCTCCCAGTTTCGGCGCCCCAAATAACCCAAAGATAAATACCGCATTCAGAAATATATTCAGCGAGAACGCAAGCACATTCATCGCCGTACTGATCATGACCCTGCCGATACTGCGGAGAACCGCAAGATACACCTCCGTAATCCCCCAGCACAGATAACTGACGCTCATGAATTTAAGATAAGACGCGCCTATCGTGATCAACTCCGTATCGTTTGTAAACAAACGCATCATCTGCTCCGGGACAAACAGCGCGGAACAAGCAAAAGCCGCCGCAATCGCAATGGAAAACCGAAGTGCAATCCCTTCGATTAACTGGATTGCTTTCATATCTCCCTTCCCGTAATACTGAGCGCTCAGCATCGTAGCTCCGGTTCCCAGACCATAGAATACCATAAACAGGATATTCGCATACTGGGAAGCAAGGGATACTGCCGATATAGACGACTGTCCGACATAATTCAGCATGATCACGTCGGCTGAACTGACCGCGGCGCTCAATAAATTCTGAATCACAATCGGCATCACTAATTTGAATATCTGTCTGTAAAATGAATCTTTTTTCATAACTGTCCCCATCTTAAAACAACCTCTTTCGTAACTTTCGGATTCTTTGTCACCATATATGCCGCATTTTCACATTCTCTATCAAAATATAGTATATCATTCTGATATTTTTTTATAAAAATGCAAATTTTATCTTGCAATTTAATCCGTAGTATATTATACTAATGCATGTAGAAAGGATACTTTCTACAACCCCTTATTAATTATTTATACTCCCCTCAAAAGACCGATGGCTCCCCCATCGGTCTTTTACTTTATTCTTGTAAGCACGAGCCTGCCGGACATGCTTGCAGAGGGGATTTTGACTTCCCCGGGGCAGCAGTTCTTCATCGCCATCGGTTCCTGTCTATAATACGCAGCACAAATACTATAATAAGGAACGGAACCAGAATCGGCGCCAGAAGTGAGAAGATTCCGCCTATCACCGCCGCCACCACCATGATAACGCCCACAATTCCCAACACCAGCAGCAGACGCTTCCACCAGGACCCCAGGCTAAACACACGTATCTGCCTACCTCCCTGCCGCTGTCTATAAGCCTGATGTCCGGACCCATACGTGTATTCCTCCTGTACATTTCCTGTACTTTCTCCTTTTCCTAAGGACTCAATAATCGTCCTGGCAAGCGCCCACGGATCTCCAAGCTCCTCAATCACCGCAGTCTCGCTCCTGCCGTTCCTTACTTCGTCGCTTATATAGTTATCATAATAATTCACATTCTCCTGCACTACAGGACCACTCAGGTCATTCGCCAGGGCATGCCGCATCTTTTCTAAAAATTCGTATTTTGTCATAGATAACCTCCTGTATATCCAGTCTGCCGGGCAGCTCTGTCTCTTACAATTAATATCCTTTCATCAGTCATACAAAAAACCCTAGACTTAGAATAGCACATACTCCCGGCTATTCCAAGTCCAAGGTTCTTAAAATTTCCTAATACATTTCTAAAGACTATACCTCAAAGAGCAAATCCCCATAAGACGGCATCGGCCATGCCTCCTTATCCACGATCATCTCCAGCTCATCCACCGGCGCGCGCAGAGCTTCCATCGCAGGCACCACATCGAGATGATAATACCTTGCCTGTGCTTCTCCCTCCTCCATTGCCGCCGCCTGGTCCGTCGCCTGAATAAGCTGTGTAAGCGCCTTTCTCGTCTTTCCAAGCAATACCGACACCTCTTGTAACAGATCTGACTGTACATCCGCCTCTGCCCCAGCAGCCTTAACCGCTACCACCGTATCCGCAAGCTCCTTCGTATACTTGATGACCGCCGGTATAAACTGCTTGCTCGCCATATCAATCATCGTACGCGCCTCTATATTGATTGCCTTCGCATAATTCTCAAACTTAATCTCCGCACGAGATTCCAGCTCCGCCTTTGTAAATACTTTGAATTTCTCGAACATCTCTATGGATTTCTCCGTCGTAAGAGCAGGAATCGCATCCACCATTGACTTTATGTTCGGAAGGCCGCGGCGCTTAGCCTCTTCTATCCACTCGTCTGAATAACCGTTGCCGTTAAACACAATCTTCTGATGCTCTACCGCGTATTTTTTGATCTGATCATGAACCGCTTTCTGGAAATCTTCCGCTCCCTCAATGGCGTCGCACGCCTCGGCAAATGCCTCGGCGACAATCGTATTCAATACGACATTCGGTCCCGCGACGGAATCCCGGGAACCAACCATACGGAATTCAAATTTATTTCCCGTGAATGCAAAAGGCGAGGTACGGTTACGGTCCGTAGCGTCTTTTGCAAGCTCCGGCAGCGTCCTGACTCCCGTCTCCAGCTTACCGCCCTTCAGACTATGAGTCGCCTCTCCTGTGTTGACAAGCTGTTCTAACACATCCTCCAACTGCTCTCCCAGGAAAATAGATATAATCGCCGGCGGAGCTTCATTCGCCCCAAGTCTGTGGTCATTACCCGGATCCGCTGCCGATTCGCGAAGCAAGTCCGCGTGTTCATCCACCGCTTTCAAGATACACGTAAGCACAAGCAGGAACTGGATATTCTCATGAGGCGTCTTCCCCGGATCAAGCAGGTTCTTACCGTCATCCGTCGTAAGCGACCAGTTGTTATGTTTACCGGAACCATTCACTCCCGCAAAGGGTTTCTCATGCAGCAGGCACTTCATCCCATGCTGACATGCCACCCTTTTCAATGTCTGCATGACAATATGATTATGGTCGACGGCAACGTTTGCTTCCGCATAGATGGGCGCAAGCTCATGCTGCGCAGGCGCCACTTCATTGTGCTGCGTCTTGGAAGTCACGCCAACCTTCCACAACTGCTCGTTCACATCCTTCATGAATCCGGCGATTCTCTGGCGGATCGTTCCGAAGTAGTGATCGTCTAATTCCTGTCCCTTCGGCGGCATAGCCCCGAATAATGTGCGTCCTGTATAGATCAGGTCCTTTCTCTGTTTGAACTTCTCTGCATCTACAAGAAAATATTCCTGCTCCGGTCCTACCGACGGCGTCACCTTCTTCGACGTCGTATTTCCGAATAAGCGGATCAGCCTCAAAGCCTGTGTATTGACCGCTTCCATAGAACGAAGCAGCGGCGTCTTCTGATCCAGCGCCTCCCCTGTATAAGAGCAAAAAGCCGTCGGGATACAGAGAGTCGCCCCCGCGGCGTCATGCCTTACGAAGGCCGGCGACGTGCAGTCCCAAGCCGTATAACCTCTCGCCTCGAAAGTCGCCCGCAGTCCTCCGGAGGGAAATGAAGATGCATCCGGCTCTCCCTTGATCAATTCCTTCCCAGAAAAGCTCATCAGTACTTTCCCGCTGGACAGCGGCGCAGAGATAAATGAATCATGTTTTTCGGCCGTAACACCTGTAAGCGGTTGAAACCAGTGCGTATAATGAGTAGCTCCTTTCTCAATCGCCCATTCCTTCATCTCGTGCGCGATGACGTCTGCCGTCGACGGATCCAGTTCCTTACCTTCCCCAATCGCTTTCTTCAGATCCTTATATACCTTCTTAGGCAGACGTTCCTGCATCACGGTATCATTGAACACGTCTTCCCCAAAAACGGCCGCTACATTTACTAATTCACTCATATCTTCTCTGCATCCTTTCTTTAAGATGATTTTCTTACCTATACGGCATTGCATTGACTCCAATTAAGGAAATGCCGCATTGAAAAAGGCATCCCGACCTTCGTCGGAACGCCTTTGTTCTGTCTACGTTTGCTAGTATACCTCAATCCATCGAAAAAAGCAAGCAAAAATTTACGCTTTTCCTACAGAGCCGAATAATTCCATTTTCTCTTTAACTTTGTCGATGATTGCTTCATATCCTGGTTTCAGTAATTTACGAGGATCAAATCCCTTTCCTTCAAGATCCTTTCCGGCTTCGATATACTTACGTGTAGCATCCGCAAATACTAACTGACACTCTGTATTAACGTTGATCTTAGCAACACCCAGATCAATCGCCTTCTTGATCATATCATCCGGAATACCTGTACCGCCATGGAGAACTAACGGCATATCTCCCGTCAGCTTCTGGATCGCATCCAAAGTCTCGAAGCTAAGTCCTGCCCAATTCTCCGGATATTTTCCATGGATGTTACCGATACCTGCCGCCAGCATGTCCACGCCGAGATCAGCGATCATCTTACACTCATTCGGGTCGGCGCACTCGCCCTGTCCAACTACACCGTCTTCTTCTCCTCCGATTGAGCCTACTTCTGCTTCCAGGGACATTCCCTTCTCTCTGCAGATCTCAATCAGCTCTTTTGTCTTAGCAACATTCTCTTCGATCGGATACTTTGAACCGTCGAACATGATAGATGTAAATCCTGCTTCGATACATTTCTTACATCCATCGTAGGAACCGTGGTCAAGATGCGTAGCTACCGGAACAGTGATTCCCATCTCATCTACCATAGCTGCTACCATGTCCTGTACAGTCTTAAATCCGGTCATATACTTTCCGGCGCCTTCAGATACACCTAAGATTACAGGTGACTTTGTCTCCTCGGCTGCTGTCAAGATAGCTTTCGTCCACTCAAGGTTGTTGATGTTAAACTGTCCCACTGCGTAATGGCCAGCTACTGCTTTTTCAAGCATCTCTTTTGCTGATACTAACATGTTTTAATTCCTCCAATTCCTCCTGCCATTTAAGATGTTGCTACATCTCTTTAGCATGTTATTTATTTCACTTTCCTTATTATATATCATATCACTCAAAAAAACAATAAAAAAACTTCTTAAAGAATATTCTTTAAGAAGTTTTTTAATGACTCCGAGGGGAATCGAACCCCTGATTCCAGCGTGAGAGGCTAGCGTCTTGACCGCTTGACCACGGAGCCACATCATACGCTCTCTGTACCGCGCTTATGTAGTATAGCAAAGATATGGAAAATAAGCAAGTACTTTTTTACATTTTTCTTCATTTTTTTAAATTATTTTTGTCTGCACGATTATATGCTATTCAAAACTTCCCGTTTCGTTCCTTCAACATATTACATTCGCCAGGAGCTTATGGTGGCAGAGTTGGATATTTGAAATTTTCCCAGGTCAAAAAGTGCGTTTGACATTTCTGCAAGAATGCGTTTGACGCATGGCGCAAAATGAATGCTTCTAAAAGTTCTTGAGGATACTGAATTGATTCTTTCGTAAGTAGAATAATTAATTTTATACCTGCTGCCAGATTCTTTCGAGGTCTGGTAGTAATTTTTCATAGAAAAGGAGCTGCGCACTAATTACTTAGTGCGACAGCCACCAAATCTCTTTTATTCCCCTACACAGGCGCGTCAAATTGATATCCGCTCCCCGAACGCTACCAACATATTCTGACGCAATCGACGTTATCGGGGAGTTTCTGACGAAATACCTATCATCCTCTTTTGCGTTTTGCAGAATATGTCCTTTGTTTCTGATTTTCAATAATGGCAGACGCCATCACTAGGGCAGAGAGCGCAATGAGCGCCATCCATATGCCTAAGTCCGTATCATCTCCCGTTTGCGGTGAACTTACGGTATTCGGACTGTTTTTCACAGGAGCAATCAGTTTTACCGGAGCAGTCGGTTTTTCAGACTCTTTCTTTTCCAATCCTTTAATAGCATCTTCAATTGCCTTTGCCATTTCGTCTACTTCCCACTGCTCCGTAATATTTTTATCCCGAACCACTCCCC
>CAJUFA010000058.1:11243-11490 GCA_910585725.1 uncultured Dorea sp.
TGTATTCCAACGCCGCAACTGCTTCCTCAATCGCTTTCGCCATTTCGTCTACTTCCCACTGCTCCGTAATATTTTTATCCCGAACCACTCCCCCTATTGCCTCTTCTACTTTGGAAAAGTCCTTATATTCATCCTTGTTCAAGGCGGCTGCCTTTTCAATAGCTTCGTCCACTTTTCCGTAATCTGCTCCCTTGTATTCCAACGCCGCAACTGCTTCCTCAATCGCTTTCGCCATTTCGTCTACTTC
>CAJUFA010000059.1 GCA_910585725.1 uncultured Dorea sp.
CTGATCGGCATCAGGAAAGTCTGACTGAAGGACCTGTGCCAGGAATCTGTAATTTTAGAAATTTTATGGACGAGTTCCGACAGTTCATTCCACAGACTACCTCCGATACTTACTGTATAGCCGTCATCAACATTCTGCATTTCCGGCTGTTTAACAAGCTGAACGGACGCGGCGCGGGCGAGGAACTTTTAGATCATATTGCAGACTCTCTGCTTTTGTTGAAAAAACAACACGACAGTATTATCGGATATTTTGAAGGAGACACTTTTTGTACCGTTATTCCCTGGCAGATGGAATTAATTCAAAAACTGCGCAGCGATATCTCATCTCGCATTCCCACTCTCAGCAGCGCCGTCGGTGTAATTCCTGTCTTGGGCATATGCCCTATCGACGACAACTCCCTTATCCCAGAAACATTCTATGATCGGGCAACTTTGGCGTTAACATACGCAACCATACGCAGACACACTGTCTGTTACGATCCCAAAATGGAAAAATATCTGGACGAAGAGATGCAATTGTTAATAGAGGCTAATGAAGCGCTGAGTCAAGGCGAATTTACCTTCTTTGTCCAGCCTCAATGCGATATAGGAACCAACAAAATCGTCGGAGCAGAATCTCTGGTTCGTTGGCGGCACCGCACGAAAGGATTGATTCCCCCCGGAAAATTCGTTCCGATCCTGGAACGCACCGGCGCTATCTATCTACTGGACCAGCAAGTCTGGGAGAAGGTATGCCAGTGGCTACGAAGCTGGATTGACCGGGGATATCGGCCCGTCCCTATCTCGATTAATATTTCCCGCATCGACATCATGTCTATGGATGTCCCTGCATATCTTATGCATCTGCTTGAAAAATACGATCTGTCCGCTAAATACATCAAGGCGGAGATCACAGAGAGCGCCTATGCCGAAGAGGACAAAACCATCAACGACACCGTAAATCAACTGCGCGACGCCGGATTTCTTGTGATGATGGACGACTTTGGCAGCGGCTATTCCTCTTTGAATATGCTGAAAAGTATTCCGGTAGACGTGATAAAGATTGACATGCGTTTCCTTGAAATCGAAGAATCCGAAGAAGAAAAAGGCATCAGTATCCTGGAATCTATCGTCAATATGGCTCGTCTGCTGGGAATGCCCATTATCGTGGAAGGAGTGGAAACACAGCAGCAGGAAAACGTTCTATGGAGCATGGGCTGCCGGTATACACAAGGATATTATTACTATAAGCCTCTCCCCATCGACAAGTTTGAGACTCTTCTTGCCGATGAGCGGAGTCTGGATTTTTCCGGGCTTCACTGCAAGCAGGTAGAATCCTTCCATATTCGGGAATTGATGGACGGCAATCTGTTTACCGACACTATGATCAACAACATCTTAGGACCCTCTGCCATCTATGACGTCTATGACCGGCAGATAGAGATCAGCCGGGTCAATGAACAGTATTACCGGTTATCCGGTCTGAATGCGGCCAACAACAAGGAACTCGGCAAAAAGATCTGGAACTGCGTCCGCGACGACGACCGGGCAGTCTTCTTATCGCTTTTTGAACAGGCATACGAACGGCGTCCCGCCGCTTCAGAAGGCAATATCCACTACCTTAGGGTGGACGGCAAAGTATTATGGGTACAGGCCCGGGTCTTCTTCATGCGTGAAAGAGATGGCCACCGGTTCTTCTTCCTCTCTCTGTCAGATATCACTTCTCTGCGTGAACATAGAAAAGAACAGACCAGAGAAAACCTTCCGGTGGCTGATTTTAACGATCAGGAAAGAAGGCAACTGGAACAATACTGCGGCTCGCTGCCCTGCGGCTACGGACTGTCCAAAGTCGTACTGAATCAGGCGGGGGATCCCGTCGACTATGATATCCTGTACATAAACCGCGAGATGGAGCAAATGTGCGGCAGCGACCTGAACCACATACGACATCTCATTATGAAATCATTCGGCGACGACAGCGAAAAACTGCTGAGAAAGGCTTATAAGGCGGCGTATTGGGGAGAAACTCTGACTCATTATGCTTACAGCTCTATCTCCAGCCACTATCTCCAGCTTACCTTGTTCCAGTATGAGTATGGTTATGCAGCCTGCCTTCTGCGGGACGTAACTTATCTGCAGCTCTACGAAGGAGCCTTTAACGGCATGGTATTGAACTACAGGGAAGTATACTTTTTGAATATTCGGGACAATTACTGCAGGATGATCTATCCCGACGATACATTGATCACAGAACGAGGCAACTATGAGGCTATGGTGGCTCGGCATTTTGCCAGCGGGAAGATTCTGGAATACGATAAAGAAAATGTAGCTCGATTCCTGTCGCTGGAAAATCTGCGCGAAGCTCTTAAGACTCAGAATTCCATAGACTTCCGTTACCGCAGAAGCGCCCTTGACATTCCGGACGAATGGTGCCTTACAACCGTAACCGTAAGCGAACGCGAAAAAGGAAAACCGAAGACCGCTGTAATCACAATCCAAAGTATAGACAAGATCATGAAAGAAGAGACAGAACACCGGCAAGTCCGTATGGCAGAATCCCTTGCTAATATGTCTGATGCCTTCTTCATATACCGCGCCGTAAAAGAAGAACACATCCTATACGCTAACCCGGCGCTTATGGAGCTTTTTGGCTGTACTTCCATGTCGGAATTTATGGAACATGTAAACTACTCTTTCCGCGGTCTGGTTCATCCGGAAGATCTGAAACGTGTAGAATGGGAAATCCAGGATCAGATCCACGTTCCTTCCGGCAGCATGGATGATTTCGTGCAATATCGGATCATACGCAAAGATGGAGAAATCCGCTGGGTAGATGATTTTGGACATCTTGAAACCTCCAAATGGGGAGAAGAACAACGTCTGTTCTATGTATTCCTGAAAGATGTCACCGACACCCTCACCTCCGTACAAAAGGAAAAACTGCTTAACTCCAACCAATTCTATTAAGACACAGCATAATTTGGGCCGGTCATGCAAATCAAACTTGCAGCCGGCCCGATTTTAATTTTATTCCGCATTATTTGTCAGTCCATTCTGAAGCACATTTCGTGCCATTGCTCCCCGCCCCAGGCCGACCTTGAAATTCCCCTATCCCGGAATCCCATCTTTTCATACATCTCTACCTTAGACTCAAGACACGTCAGCAGAATAAGTTCCCTTCCCCTCTTACGTTCCCGCTTAAGATAACAGTTCATGAGTTCCCGGGCCAGTCCTCGTCCGCGGTACTGCGGCATTACGTCAAGCCCCAGCAGCATAACGTTCCTGCCCTCCGGGTCATAAAGCTCTGCGTCTGTAAAAAACTCGTCCCGGAAGGAATTCTCATCCGTGGAAAGTCCGTTCAAGAATCCTGCTATCTTACCCGTATCCTTAGCGACCGCCGCAAGAAACAACTCCGGCGCCTTAGCGACACGCCTGAACATCATCTCCCTCGAACACGCCTCGTTCGGCGGAAAACAGATACGCTCAATCTCCGCCGCCTGTTCGGCTTCCTCCAGGCGGATATTCCTGAATTCAAACTTCGCATATAACTCCTGCTTCTGCCGATATATCTGCTTACCCGGCTTAATATGTATCCAATACCGCTGGGTCACCCCGCCTTCATCTGATCCCGCCGGATCATATACTTCGTTTTCCAGTATTCCTCCGTTAGCAATAATTGTTTCGGCAGACGCAGTATTCGATTTATCACAGGTTAACAGCAGCTTCTTCTCCCCCTCCTCTTTGCACTTTTCTATCATCAGGCACAGCATCTCTTTCGCATATCCTTTGCCGCGTTCAGATGGTAATACGCTATATCCGATATGCCCGCCGTACTGCAGCAGAAAATCCGACAGCCAGTGTCTGTAATCAATTATCCCGATTACCTTATTGTCTTCTGTCCTGACTGCCAGACAAACAGTCGACGGGACATATGATTCCTTATATTTAGCCGACAACCTGACTTCAAAATCAAGCCATTCCTCATAATCTTCCACTTCTTCCAAACCCGCGCAGCCGTCAAAACTGTCCTGGTTTTTCTCAAATGCTTCTTTGTAAGCCATTACCTGATCTTCATACTCTTTGGTCGGCCTTACTAATTTCAAACGATTCATTTACCTTCTCCTGCTACATATCCTCATATGCCGTCTTCAACATCTTAACAATACGCTCCTGTGTAAAACGGCTGCTGTCGATACACAGATCATAAGAACTCATATCCATCCATTTCTCATCCGTAAAGTATTCGTAATAACTGCGCCGTTCCTTGTCCATCTTCTTTACAAATGCTCTCGCGTCCCTCTCCAGAATCTCCATACGGTCGGTAACGACTTTCACCCTGTATTCAAAAGGCGCCTGGATGAATACTTTCAAACATTTCTCCTGCAGAATCTGTCCGGCGCAGCGGCCGATAATAACACAGTCTTCCTGGTTGGCGATCGACTCTATTATCTCGCTTTCTGTGTGAAAAAGTACGTCGTTCATCGGATAGAGACGGTACTGCGGAGCCATCTGCGCCGGCTCCTCCAGAGGATAACGCCACTTGCTGGCGCGCTTCTCATCGACTTTTAATAATTCTTCATAGGGCAAACCCGCTTTATCACTGGCAATTCGAATCAATTCCCTGTCATAACAGTGGATCCCCAATTCCTCCGACAACGCTTTTCCTATCTTTCTTCCGTTACTACCATACATACGGTTTATCGTAATAATCCGTTTTGACATATCAATCGGCTCCTTTCTGACATATGTTTTATTTCAATTATTATAACAGAATATTCTGAATATTTCTACATTCTACTTCAAATCTACTTTAAATACTTTAATTTGCTTTTAACTATTGCAATAATCCAAATTTTATATTACACTACAGAAAATCGGTTTTTTCGAACATCATGCCTTATCAGACAAAATTTTCGTTCGATCAGACATGAATTTTGGTATGCCCTGAAAATATATCGTTCAAGAGAGGAGTTAATATGGATCAAAAAGAAATGTCGACACAAATAGGGAAATTACTTTCAGACAATCCCGCAAAATTTATAAAAATCAGAGATACCTTCGACGAGATGTTCGAGGGCCGCACCCTCAACGGAGCGCAGTCTCTCAGCGACCTTGAATACGAAAGGCTTCGCGAGAGATTCCGGGATATCGACGTCCCGCTTGTCTGGTGCACCAGTAAGGAAGTCGTCTGCCAACTATATAAGGCGGTTAACCAACGCCGTATGAGGGACGATGATAATTATTCAATAAGAACATCCAAAAAATCTAAGAAAAAGGGGCTGTTTGGGGGATTATTCAGTTAAGCTGCTTTTCGTAAAATCAATAACGAGACTGCCGCAATGAGTATTTAACTTTGCGGCAGTCTCGTTCATTTTACTCACTCGTTTTCCCTATGATATTCTATGGCAAGCCGCCTTATGTCCTTTCCGTATTTCCCTAAGCTCCGGCGCTTCCTTCCTGCACCGTTCCGCCGCGTAGGGACACCGGCTGCAGAATACGCATCCGGCAAAATCCTCCGTGCGCACCGGCTGCTCCCCTTTTAAAGCCGAAAACTCCCTGTTCCTGACCGAGATATCCGGAGCCGCCGCAAAGAGCGCCTGCGTATAAGGATGATCGGGATGTTCAAACAACTCCTCCGTATCTGTTTCCTCCACCAACGTTCCCAGGTACATCACTCCTACCCTGTCAGATATGAAACGTACGACGCCGATATCATGAGAGATAAAAAGCAGGCTGATACGCAGCTCTTTCTTCAACTCCGTCAGCATATTCAGGATCTGGGCCTGAATCGATACATCTAACGCCGATACCGGCTCATCGCAGATTATCAGTTTGGGTTCAATGATCAACGCGCCTGCAATACCCAGGCGCTGTACCTGTCCGCCGGACAATTCATGAGGATATCGAAAATAATGCTCTTCCGATAATCCTACTCGCTTCAGCGTAGTGATTACCTGCTCTCTCCGCGCCATTGCATCACTTATACCATGAATTTTCAGTGTCTCCTCCAGAATATCTCCGATTCTTTTTCGAGGATTCAAAGCCGAAAGCGTATCCTGGAACACCATCTGCAGCTCTCTTCTCAGCGGGCGAAATTCCCGATCACTGAGTCCGCGCAGTTCCTTTCCCTCATAGAGAATAGAACCACCGTCCGCTTTATTCAATCCCACAATGGCACGGCCGGTCGTAGATTTTCCGCAGCCGGATTCACCCACAAGACCATATGTTTCCCCTTCATCAATATAAAAGGACATATCATCTACGGCGCACATCCGTCTCTTCGGCGCAAACAACTTTCCCATATTTCCATAGATTGGATAGGTCTTCTTCAGATTCCTGACTTCAAGCAAATGTGGATCCATACCCTACACCTCTCTTTCCTGCCGCTCGTCGGCCGCATACTTCCAACATTTCACAAAATGGCCGGGTTCTACTTCGATCAGCGGCGGCTGCTGTTTCTCGCATCTATCCTTCTTATCCATGCATCTGGTACAAAAATGACATCCCTCCGGTATCTTCGAGAGCGGAGGGACCGTTCCGGTGATCACCGGCAGATTCTTCCCTCTCTCCACATTCAAATGCGGAATACAAGCCAAGAGTCCTTTTGTATATGGATGAAGCGGCTCGTCAAATAACTTTTCTGTCGCCGCGCTCTCTACAACCTGCCCCAGATACATCACTTTTACACTATGACACAACTGCGCCACCGCCCCCATGTCATGTGTGATAAACAGAACCGACATTCCCAGTTTTTCATTCAGTTCCCGAATCAAATGCAGGATCTGCTCCTGAATCGTCACGTCCAGAGCCGTCGTCGGTTCATCCGCGATCAGAAGCTTTGGCTCGCAGGCTAAAGCCATGGCAATCATTACTCTCTGCTGCATACCGCCGGACAATTCATATGGATATTTTTTAATACAATTCTCCGGATTCGGGATACCGGTCAGTTTCAGCATCTGAACCGACCTCTCCCTCGCTTCTTTTTTCGGCATATTTCTATGGAGCATCAAGATTTCACTGAGCTGCATCTCCACCGTATGCACCGGACTCAGAGAATTCAGCGGATCCTGGAAAATGATAGAAATCTGATTTCCCCTGATATCGCGCATATCTCCCAGAGGCTTAGCCAGTAGGTTCTCCTCTTCAAAAATAATTTCTCCCTCATACCGTACTGCCGTATCATGATCCCTTAACCTCAGAATAGATTGGGACATTACACTTTTTCCAGATCCGGATTCTCCTACCACTCCGGTAATCTCCCCAGAATTAACTTTTAAGCTCACACCGTCCACGGCGGGAAACCATTTCTTATGAACCGGAAACAATACTCGAAGATCCTTAATTTCAAGCATCGGTTTCACGCTGTTATGCTTGTTCTTCTCCGTCTTATTTTTCTCTGTCATCACTTCTTCGCCCCTCCCTTTGTCCGCGGATCCATAAAGTCTCTCAGTCCGTCGCCCATTAGATTCAGACTTAATACACAGACGACTACCGCCGCGCCAGGACAGATCATAGTCCACGGCGCTTTCGAGAACACCAGCTTACTGGCCTGCAGCATGTTGCCCCAGCTTGCGGCGGGCGCCGGGACCCCCGCTCCCAAAAAACTTAAGGAAGCTTCTGATATAATCGCCTGAGCAAATATAAACGACGCCTGAACCGTCAACGGCGAGATAACTCCCGGCAAGATCAATTTCCACAAAATGCGAAAATCACTAAATCCCTGCACCTTCGCCGCTTCCACATAGGGCTGCTCCCGAACTACCATCGCGCTTGCTCGAACCGTTCTCGCCACACTGGGCGTATAGACAATCGTAAGAGCAACCACCACATTCCAGCTTGAAGTTCCAAGAGCCGCTATCAATGCAATCGCCAAAAGAATTCCCGGTATGGCTATCAACCCGTCGCAGATTCTCATCAATATATGATCCAGCGCCTTAAAATAGCTGGCATAAATACCGATCACCACTCCAAATACACAGGAAAATATCGCGACACAGCCGCCAACCCACAGTGAAACTCTGGCGCCGTACATTAACCGGACGAACAGATCCCTCCCGAATTCATCCGTCCCCAACAAATGTTCGGCGCTTGGCGGCTTCAGTCTTTCCACGACTACCATTGCATTCGGATCCGCACTGCTAAGCGCCGGCGCTAAGATGGCGAGAATCAAAATGATCACAAATCCCGCAAACCCGATGATTAATCCCGGACTGGCCAAAAGGCGCTCTTTTCTTAACTGACGCTGTTCTTTAAAAATCGCTTCACTGACTGCGGAAACATTTTTATTTATTAAATTCATCTTTCCACCTCCTACTTTCGTCCCGGCTGGAGTCTCGGATCCACAAAGCCGTACAAAATATCTACGATCAGATTCACCAGAACGTACAAAAACGTCACAAAAAGTACCACGCCCTGAATCACAAATACATCCCGACGATCAATAGATCCCATAGTCAGCATACCAATTCCGGGAATATTAAAGAGAGTCTCGGTTACAATCGTTCCCGTTATCAGACTTCCAAAGGATTGTCCGACTGCCGTCAGAATCGCCGGCGCCGCATTCTTCAGAGCATATCTAAGTACTACCTTGACCTCTTTGAGACCTTTGGATCTGGCAGTCCGAATATAGTTCTTATAAAGCGTCTCCAGAAGTGAAGACCGTGTCATTCGGGTAATATACGCCGCCTGCACGATCCCAAGAGACAAAGCCGGTACAAACAGGTATTTCAAATGTTCTCCGATACCCTCCGCCAGACTGGCATATCCGGCAACCGGAAACCACTGATGGTAAACGCCAAAAAACAGCATCAGAAACATACTAAGCAGAAATCCGGGTAAAGCAGCCCCCAGAAGAGAGATGGATACCGAAGCCACATCCAGCACGGTCCCTCTTCGGTATGCCGCCAGAATTCCAAGAGGAACCGACAGCAAAAGTGCAAAAAGCTGCGCCAGAATCGCAAGACTCAACGTCGGTGTAAAATACTCTGCAATTGCCTCCAATACCGACTGGTGAAGGAAATAAGACTCTCCCCAGTCGCCCCTGAAAATCCCTGTAAACCAATCCGCATACTGAACCAGAAACGGACGGTTAAATCCAAGATCCGTATTTAACGCTTCTATCTGCTCTGGAGTCGCTTCCATACCCAGAAGCGCCGTGGCCGGTCCTCCCGGGATCAGGTAAACTACCAGAAAGACCACGCAAGATACTACGAACATTACCGGTATCAAGGATAGTATTCGTTTTGCAATATAAGATAACATATAGGCAATACTCCTTCCTTAATAAAACATATCCGATCAGACGCCTGCCGTACCGGCGGGCTCCGTTAGAAATTTATGCCAAAAAAGAGACCGCTGCAAAATGCAATAATTCTGCAACAGCCTCATAATTCCACTAACTATTTTGAACTGCTGGCGCCCCAATAGGTGTTGAATCTCAAGTAATTAACTCCCTCTACGCCTTCCTTCATCGCAGTCACGCCAGTATAATGTCCAAGAACAGTCGCTGCGCCGTACTCATACAGGAATGTCTGAAGTTCTTCCCAGGCAGCGGCCGCTGCTTCATCGGACTCTGCCTGACGAATCGCTGTAATTCCTTCCGCAACCTCCGGAGCGTCTAATCCTGCCCATCCGTTGTCTAATACAGACAACTGAATCGGCAGCATGTTATAACTGTTGCTGGTAATATACATGCTGAATTGCTTCGGATCTGCCCGGTGTTCCATGAACGTACTAAAATCATATGTCTCTACTTCCGCATTAAACCCGGCCTGTTTTAACTGCTCCTGAACTACCAGGGTAGCATTGTACATCTCTGCATAATCTTCTGTCGTTACCAGAACCAGCTTCTCGTTATTATACCCTGCCTCTTTCATCAGCTTCTTTGCTTTCTCAGGATCCTGCTGGTTATAATATTCCGAACCGGCGTCTGTTCCCCACTGTGTATCTGTCGGGACACACCATCCGGCGTTCAATTCATATAACTCTTCATTTCCGTAACTTGCCATAAGAATATCGTCACAGTTCAAAGCCGCAAGGACTGCCTGCCTCATGTTCTTATCTGCCATAATACCCTCGGTCGTATTCAGGAACAAATTAAGCGTGCCGCCTCGTTCAGCTCTTAATGTTACGCCGGACTCCTGTGAAAGCTCCTCATAATTATCAAGAGGAATCTCTTCCGCTACATCGTACTGACCATTCTTAATCCCTGCGATACGTGTTGAAGTATCTGCAACTACGTCAAAGTATATTACGTCGCATACTCCTGTCTTATCTCCTGCAAGTCCGCTTGCCCCGCCCTCCGACGGCTGATAATCCGCATTCTTCTCAAGCTTCACATATTGATCCTGTTTCCACTCGGCAACTTTATAAGGACCCGTTCCGATATATTCATCCACACCTTCCGGAGTCGCCCCTTCCACTATCTCAGCCGGATAGATTGCCGCAAATTGAATCGGGCTTGCCAGAATCATAATAATATCGGATGAAGCTTCATTTACAGTCAGAGAAACCGTATCATCGTCGACTTTCTCAAAAACAGAACCGCCGATCAGTGTATTTGCCTTAGCCGAAACTTCAAGCCAACGGTTCATAGAAGCAACAACATCTTCTGCCGTCATCTCTTCTCCGTTATTGAACTTCACTCCCTTACGAAGCTTGATCGTGTAAACCATCCCGTCCTCACTTACTTCATAAGACTCTGCCAATACCGGCGTCGGCTCATAATCCTGATTCATCGCAAACAGCGACTCATATACGTGGACTCCGATCCCGCCTACGATATTGGAATTCACAGACGGCGGATCCAGTGACGGCGGATTAGCGGCAAGCGCGACATGAAGCTCTGACGCAGCCGCGCCGTCCTCTTTTGGAGCGCCTGAATCCTTAGAATCTCCTGAGCCTGAGCCGGAACTTCCGCAGCCCGCAAGCAGGAGCGCCGAACACATAGTTACAGCCACAATACGTGACAAAATCTTTCGTTTCATAATAAATATTCCTCCCTTAGTATTATAATAGACTCTCGGAATCTCAAAGCCTTATTTTATGCGGCTTCCAAAACCCCTT
>CAJUFA010000060.1 GCA_910585725.1 uncultured Dorea sp.
AACTCCGCAGAATATTCGCTCATCTGCAAGGCGGATTTTCGACGGCGTAGCGGTGACTACGGATAGAAAATCCAACGCGGCAGATGGGTGAATAGGCAAGGAGGTTTGGCTGAATATAATTCGGTCAGCACACTAGAGTTAAATCATCTATCTCATAACGCATATTGCACTTGTATATACTGACGCCCCCTATAAATAATCCTTCTTTCACCCGTGTCATAGAAATGATGCTTTTCATAGAAATTCCTCGCGTTCCAATTCATTTCCAATGTCCATAATACGATCTTATATTTGGAATATTTGCTCTTTATATAATTCATACAAATACTGCCATAACCCTTATGGCAGTATTCGTCTAATATATAGATACTGGAAATCTCACAGGTATCACCAAAAAGCGTAATTTTAAACATCCCAACATAAGTGTCTTCTTCTAACATCACATAATAATGATTATTCCTGTTTCGACTGTTAAGAAATTCTTCTTTTCTTTTTTGTTCAGATTCCTGGTTTAAATATTCTGCCGGGAATAAATCTCTATATGCTTGTTTCCATGCTCTTGCGTGTATCTTTCCGATTATATCTGCATGTGCTAAATTGGCAACTATAATTTCCATATCTGTTGTCTCCTCTTCTTGAACGTAGTCAAAACTGTCACGGATAAGCCGGAACATCATAATCCTTCAAAGCATCCAGCTAAAGCCTTTCCAAGATCCGACGCTTATATTCCAAAAATTCTTCTGTCAGATTAAACCCTCTTTTTCTGGGTCTCGGCTCCTTTATTACAATCTCCTCCGTCACCCGGCCCGGTTTCCCTGCCAGGAGGTAAATCCTATCTGACAGAAGAATCGCCTCGTCAATATCATGGGTGATAAAAAGGGTAGACAGATGAATCTTATCCATAACATCCAGATACCATCTGTGCATCTCACTTTTTGTCAATGTATCCAAAGCGCTGAACGGCTCGTCCAGCAAAGCTACATCTCTCGAAAACATATAGGTTCTAAGCAGCGCCGCCCTTTGACGCATACCTCCGGAAAGCTGGCGCGGGTATTTCTTCTGCGTACCCTCCAGTCCGAACTCTTCAAAATAGAGCGGCACTTTCTTCCGGGCCTCCTTTTTCTTCTCTCCGTTGAGCAAAAGCGGCAGAATCACATTATCCTCTATGGTTCGGTACGGCAGCAGCAGATCCTTTTGCATCATATAGCTAACCTGCCCCGGACAGCCTGTGATGTCTTTTCCGTTTAACTCTACCTTTCCCTGCTGCGGCTTACGAAGCCCGGAAATAATATGGAACAGGGTCGTCTTTCCGCATCCGCTGGCTCCAAGAATACTCACCAGTTCATGTTCATGGAGCTGTAAACTCACATCCGCAAGAACCGGCGTCTCTTCATATGCAAAAGTGATTCCTGATACTTCTAGTTCAGCCATAATTCCTACTCCAAATATTCATTCGTGAATCCGGTATTTTCCGGTATCTCGGCTTCTGATAATCCTTTTTCACTGATCCAGCCGTAGAATGCATTCCACCTCTCCGGATCTATGTATCCCCATTGGTCCGCCTCTGCCTGATACTGTCCGGCCATATATTCCTGACTTGCCAATACCATCTCCTCATCCAGCTCCGGAGCTGCCTGACATAGAATCTCTGCTGCTTCCCCGGCATTCTCTATCGCAAATTCGTAGCCCTTTTTCACACTGGCCAAAAAGGCTTTTGCCGTCTCCGGATTCTCCTTAAGCCATTCCTTATTCCCGATAATCACAGGCGTATAATAGTCAAACACAGGGTCTATATCCCGAAAAGCGAAATAATCCGTCTCGAGACCTGCAACTTCTGTTGCGATTCCGGCCCATCCATAGAAAATCCAGATTGCGTCCACCGATTTACTCTGCAGCGCCGACACCTCGTCCGTCACTGTGCTTGGGATTAACTCCACCTTACTGAAATCTCCTCCGTCTTTCTCTACCACCTGCTTTAACGCCGCCTTTTCAATATCCAGATCCCATGTGGCATATTTCTTCCCTTCCAGTCCCTTCGGCTTATCTATCCCCTCTCCTTTGCGTGACACGATCCCTGATGTATTATGCTGGAGGACTGCCGCAACAGCTTCAATCGGAAGCGCGTCCTCTCCTGTCACTGCCGGCATCATAGTATCCTGAAAAGAAATTCCGAACTGAGCTTTTCCAGAAGCCACCAGCACCTCCGCGCCGTCTTCCGGCGGCTGTACAATCTCTGCCTTAAGACCTGCCTCTTGAAAATATCCTTTCTCCTGAGCCACATATAGTCCCGTATGGTTCGTATTGGGCGTCCAGTCAAGAACCACCGTAATCTCCTCCAAAGCGCCCCCTTCATTCTCGTCGCCCGTATCATTGTTTCTGTCATCTGATACCTGATCCCCTGTACTGCCCGCCTTTTCTTCCTTATTCACTGTACATCCGGTCATGGTTCCAATCAGGGCCGCTGCAAAAACCACTGTCAATAGTCTCTGTTTCATCTATTTTCCTCCTCCCACGGCATACTTATTCTCTGAAGTATGTTTACGGCCCGCATCAAAAACAGACTGATGACAGATATCAGAAATATCACCGCAAACATTTTATCAAAAGAAAATGCCTTCTTCACTCTTGTCATATAAACACCTAATCCGTTAAATCCCCCCAGCCATTCCGAAATCACAGCTCCCACAACCGCATAAGACACAGATATCCTCAGACTGGCGAAAAAAGCTCCAAGCGCCCCCGGAAACTTTACATACCAGAAAATCTGTGTCTTTGAAGCTCCCATGGAACGAAGCAGGCTGATGGTATCCTGATCTGACGCACGGAATCCGTCCAGAAGGCTCACCGTGATGGGAAAAAATGTAACAATTACGATGAGAATTACTTTTGGAAGCATCTCATATCCGAACCATAACACCAAAAGAGGAGCGACGGCCACAGTCGGTACCGTCTGCGTCAGCACAATCAACGGGTAAACCGCCCTGTATAACCACTCAAAGCAATCCATCATCACCGCCGTCACAAACCCAACCAGGACGCCCACCGCCAGTCCGATCAAAGCCTCCAGAAGCGTCACCTTCGCATTCTCCATAAGTAACGGGAAATCCGCTGCAAATGCCGCCGCCACATCAAGCGGCGACGGCAGCAAAAACCTGGAAATCAATCCGGCCGCGCTGGCTGTCTGCCAAAGAGCCAGAAGCAAAAGAACGGCCGTAACCGGCAGAAGCTTACTGGTGATGCTTTGTAACTTTCTTTTCAATGGTCAGCACGTCTCCTTCCGGTCTGTAGGTAACCTTGATATAAGCCGCAACCGACGGCGCTCCCGCCCTGACGGCGATGTGCTGACATTCCTTTACAATATCCATCAATTCATCATAATCTCCCTCGATTGCCGTCTCAAAGGAACCCACATAATAATTCAGGCCTGTACTTTTGATATAATCAATTACCTCGTCTACAATCCTGATTAATTCTTCATCGTTTGCCGCCTCCGGCAATGACTGAATAGCTACACTTGCGTTCATTTTTCCTTCCTCCTGTTATAAAATTATTTTTCAGAAAACTGATCCCCGCATCTTTGGAAGCCCTACATATCAGAACGAATTTCCCATATCATAAAAGCCCTGCCGAAACGCCGGCAGGGCTTTATATTCCACTGTGCAAAAAACACAATACTTCTGTAAGTTCCTACGCTGGCATTACCCAGATCAGGTATAAGAGTCAAAGAAGCTCTCTATTCTTTATCTCAGCCGGCTTGCCGCCAGCCCCTCTCTTCATCATTCAGTTTTCAAAGCTTTCGTACAGCACGTCTCTCTGTACGTCTTTCAGTCTACACTCTCCGAAAAGAAATGTCAAGAACCAGCTTGGAACAATGTGAATTCTTCAGCTCTCTCTGCTGATCATCCTCATAATCAAATCCACAGACCCCTGTATTCCATAACTCGCGCTGTTGATACAGAGATCATAGTTTCTTGCCTTCCCCCAGTTACGCCCGGTATAATATTTATAATACTTGATGTGCGCCTTATCAAGCCTCGTCAGGAACCGCTGCGCCTTCTTCTCATTCTCCACGCCGCGCACCTCCATAACCCGGTGGACCCGCTGCTCCAACGGCGCCGTAATAAAGATGCTGATATGAGGAATCCGGTTATTGGTAAGGATCGCGTCTGCGCACCGTCCCATCACCACGAAATCTTCCTTCTTCGCCATATCACACAGCAGATCGCTCTGATTGAAGAATACGGCATCCTTCTTCGGCAGACCATGATATCTGTTAAATTCCCGGAACTTCTCCCTAAGCGTTGACTTCGGCGCAGGCGCAAACGCAGAAATCTCGTCCACATGCTGCCGGTTGTCCGCTTCCCCCTTCTTATAAGGGTAGCCTCCTTTGTCGCGCACGGAAGTTTTTTCAGCCTCCAGCCGCTTCAATACCTCATCAAAAATCTCCACATCATAATAATTGATCTTCAGTGTATCAGCCAGCGTGAACCCGATCTCACTGCCCCCGCAGCCGTAAGTCCGCCCGATACAGATGATCAGATGATCCTTTTTTCCGAAACGGGACCGCAGGTTTAACGCGTTTAGCTGCGCCATCCTCTGATCCAGGATATCGCCCTTAATGAAGCTTGTAGGAAGCTCTGTCACTTCCTTCAGGATCTCGTCATACTTTACCATGATTCGATGTCTGCTTTCGTGCTCCGTGATGGTCCGCGCCATATTACTGATCAACGCCAGTTCGTTTCGCAGGATATGAGCCTGATTCCGCTCATGCATCATCCTTACAGTCTCTTCGATACAATCCTCTTTCTTTCCATTGAAAACGCGTCCCAAAGAGGAGCCCAGCTCTCTGTAAACCTCTTCGTCCAGATCATAGATCCGTCCGGCAAGCTCTCTCAAGTTCTTCTCTTCATTTGCCATCTCTAAAGCCCCTCCTTACCTGAAAAATAATAACGTATCCAGCAGAAATACAGGAACAAGAACCATCATCGACCACCCTATGTAACGGAAAAACGACGGCATGTGGATACCGTTCTCATCCGCGATCGCCTTTACCATGAAATTCGGCGCATTTCCAATATAAGTATTCGCTCCCATGAACACCGCCCCGCAGGAAATAGCCGTCAGTATCTTCACAGGAACCATCCCAAGAGTCGTCGCAAGTCCGTCGGCATACCCGATCGCCCCGGATGTCGTCAGGAATACCAGATAGGTCGGCGTATTATCAAGAAAACTTGAAAGCATTCCTGTAGTCCAGAACATCTGATAAGGCTTCGTAAGCCCAAGGTCGGCTCCCATGCCCTTAAGAATTGCCAACGCCGGCTGCATAGTAATGAATATTCCGATAAATAATACCCCGACCTCCTGTATCGCTCCCCATGTAAAATGGTTCTTCTTACGGATCACCGGATCCGTCGTCTTAAATGAAAGAAAGGCTGCAAACAGTATGACCGCAATCTCGATAACCGCCGGAAAACTTAAGACCACTTCCCCGAAAATGTGTATTCCCCGCACATGCCCTTCCGCATCCTGGAAGATCGGCTGATCCGGCAGTATCCCGCTTAGAACAACCGCCGATACAATCATAACCAGAAAAATCAGATTATGAAGTCCGCGAATCTGGATTTTTGTTCCCGGTTTGCTGATATCTGGTTTGCGCCCTCTCGCCATATCCCGGCAATATCTCTTCCTGTCTATAAAATAGAATATCGTCAGAAGCACAACCATGTTAAACAACATAATAGGAAATAAATGCAGGCTCCAAAAAAACGGAACTCCTCTGGAGAACCCCATCAGAAGCGGCGGATCCCCGATTGGTGTCAGACAGCCTCCGATATTGGAAACCAGGAAGATGAAAAACACTAATATATGAGAGCGATTCCGGCGCCACGCGTTCATCTTGATAACTGGACGGACCATCAGCATGCTTGCCCCCGTAGTCCCGATCCAGCTTGACAGCAGCGTGCCGATCGTAAGCAAGATGATATTTACCCGGGGAGAACCTGCCAGATCTCCCTCCATCGTGATATTTCCGGCCACGCAGAAGAGCCCGAACAGTAATACGATAAACGTCAGATAATCATTGACCAGACATTCCAGCACGGTTTCTAACGCCGTCCCGGCTCCGAACAAGAAGCCAAAAGGCAAGATAAAAAGAATCGACCAGCCCGCAACGACCAGCGGCTGATTCGCTTCCCACCACTCGCCTTTTACCAGCGGAAGTACCGCAATGCAGAATAAAAGCCCTGCAAACGGAATACAGAGCCATAGTGGTGTCGACATATTTTTTCCCCCTTTTCCTCACCGTAACACTTTCACTCTTTCAAAATAACTTTGTGAAAATTTTATCAGTTCATCTCGTCAACACATTATAATCAAATTTCTTTTTAGATTCAAGTAGAAAACATACCAATTCTCATCTCACATTTTCAAGAAAATATATACACAATTTCTTAAAAGTTATCATTTATCCGCTCTGTTATTTATCAGAACAGCTAATTTACAATTCGTTGATCGTATCCGTGATCGCCATATTCCGAATCCGTTTTGCCGGAGCGTATACCGCGGCAATTGCGCAGGCCGCTACAAACATGACGATCATACACAGCAGCGCTGCCGGCAGATGCCAAATCGTTCCGAAATACCGTGTGATCAACAGGGTATGCAGGATATAATTAAGAGGAAGTCCTATTCCACAGCCAACCGCAAGGCCGGATACGGCATAAGTAAATGTCTCTGCGGTTATCATCCTGGTAAGCTGCTCACCGTCCATACCCACGGCACGCATAGCGCCATACTGTTTTGTACGTGCCGCCACACTGATAGAAATACTGTTGATAATATAGAACATGGTAACCATTCCTATGACCGTCAAAAAACCGTATACACCAACCTGCGTTGCCATAACAGTGGTATTACTCTCCCGGCTACTTTCTCTGTCATCCGCAAAGATCACGTCACTCCCGCCAAATTTACTGATCTGCCGTATCGTCTCATCATCTGCGTCCTTGCTAAGCCGCACGCCTACCATCGTTAGTCTCTGCTCCCCTGTCAGTCTTTCAAATGTCTCCTGAGAACAGATTACAAGCTGCTCGCTCGGAAACAGGCTGCCGGATACGGAGCATGTGATCTCAACCTCTTGTCCGGAGATCTGAACCGTGTCTCCGACTTTCAGAGGATTATCTTTATTGTAGACAGTCATAACCTTATTACTTTCCCCGTAAATATCCGATATCTTCCCCTCAACCACCTCATCTTCTGCACTTTCCATCAAGAATTCATCATAAGATTCCAGATTGATATAGTCGATTCCCTGCCGTGAAGAAACCGCAGGAATATCCTTCAGATATGCAGTACCAAACACACTCTTAACACCTGAGATCTCATTAATCTCATCTTTGACGTTCTGCTCAATCACCAGTGCATTGGCATAACCGTTGAGCGTAATATCCGGCTGCCAGGATTTCAGCGAAGGCACCAGCCCCCGGGCAAAATCCATGCCGATCGAAAAACATAGAATCAGGATAATCGTGAGTGCAAAGGAGGCCGTCATCAGGAACCAGTTCTTCCTGGAGTCTATCGCATGATGGATACCAAGGGTTCTTTCTATTCTTCCAACTTTATGCTTGATTGCCCGCCGCCTCACTGCCGCCGCCTCTGAATTCCCGGAAACTGCCGTCATAGGAGACACCTTTGCCGCCTGTTTTGCCGGCCACTGTGCCGCTAACAAAACGGTAACGATGCCGACCAGCGCTCCGCTCAACAGTCCGGCGGGACTCAAACCGAATACCTGCATGGCGGCAAATTCTCCTCCGATACCGTAACGCATATATGCACATATTCCCCAACTGACAAACGTACCTGAGACCACTCCCACAGGAACCGCCGTCTTACACCAGTTCAGCGCTTCCAACCGCACAAACCATATGATCTGCCCGCGGCTTGCTCCGATACATCGCATCATACCGAAGAATTTTATCCGCTGGGAGATATTACTGTTCAGACTGCCGGAAATCATCAGCGCTCCTGCCAATAATACCAAGACAAACAACATCGCCGCTATACCATATATCGTTTGAAAAGACTTATTTCTGCTTTGCCCCGAGAGACCCAACACAGCAGTATTTTCAGAGATATTTTCATCCGCCAGGCCATATTGCTTCTGAATATCCGCAGCGGCGCCGGACGCGCCTGATACTTTTTTAAACTGCACATAGCAAGACGGATGTTCTTCTACCATGTTTGAATTCATGATTGTATGAAATGCATCTCTTGTCATATACACGGCAACCATATACGTCTGTCCCCGATAATACGCTTTATCATCAGAGCCAAAACCGGATACAATAAAATCCGAATCCCCTGCGGGAGTACTCACCGTCACATGATCGCCTGGCTGTACATCCAACGCAAGCTTTGCATTATCGCTCAACATCACTTCATTATCATTCTGCGGGACACTTCCTTCTTCAAGAGCATTTACAAGCTGTGTGATATAGGTCTTATCCACACCGTACAATGCGGCCTTTTTCTCACCGATATAACAGGGCTGATCCGCATCCGTGTTAAAAGAATCTGACCAGCCGACAGCCGTAACGTCAGACCGCCGTCCAATCTCTTCTCCGCCATCCTGAGAAATGTTATCAAACCGGATATGCCAATTGCCGTGTTTCTCCTGCAAGGAATCGCTGTTTGCCCGGACAAACATGTCCGCCACACTGAAAATGGCCGTGACGAGAAATACTGAAATGATAATACACAGAAGGGTCATACGGTTCTGACGTCTGTGTACTCGAGCCGAAACCGGAATAAGACTTAGATAACTTTTCATTCTCTGCACCTCCCAAAATCTGTCAACTCTCCATCTGATACCTGCAAGATACGATCCGCCGTCTGTGCAATACCCCGGCTATGGGTAATCATAATAATCGTCTGCTCGTACTTTTTTGAAGCTTCTTTCAAAAGGTCGATCACCTCTCTGCTGTTCTGTGTATCCAGATTTCCCGTCGGCTCATCGGCAAGGATAAGCGCAGGACGGGTGATCAGCGCCCGCCCGATCGCCACTCTCTGCTGCTGTCCGCCCGAAAGCTGGCTTGGCAGATGATGCCGCCGTTCTTCAAGATTTAACACCGCTAACAGCTCCTCCAGATATTTTCTGTTTGGCTTCTGGTAATCGAGCAGTACCGGAAAGATAATATTCTGCTCAACCGTCAGTTCAGGAATCAGATTAAAGCTCTGGAATATAAATCCGATATTCCTGCGGCGGAAAACCGTGAGGTTTCTCTCCTTCATCGCAAAGATGTCCTTGCTGTCAATATATACCTTGCCAAAGGAAGGCGTATCCAGCGCGCCGATCATATTAAGGAGCGTACTCTTTCCTGAACCTGACTCCCCAACGACCGCGACAAATTCCCCTTTCGGTACAGAAAAACTCACCTTCTTAAGGGCATGCACGGCTGTGTCCCCCTCTCCATATACTTTGGAAATTGATTTTACTTCCAACAAATTCATAGATAAAAACACCTCTCTCTTTATACAAAAATTCGCACATCGAAAATGAATCAGGAGTTTCACTTTCAATGTACGAATATCCTATCACGCCAACCTTACTGCAATATTACAATAATCCTACAATTTTGTAGGATTATACTTATATTCAAAACTTCATTACCCGCCAATCATCTCCATGGCCGCAATCATCCGCAGCTTTTCAAATTCTATTATATCTTTCCCATAAACGTCTATAAAACGGCTCGTATACTCGACAGTTCCAAGATTATAATTAAGTGTCCAGATTCCCCAGACTACGTCGATATGACGGTCTCCAATTCCACCGCAGTCAAGATCAATATAACCCGATAATTTCCAATTATTCAGGACGACATTGGGCAGACAATAATCACCGTGAAGAAGAACCTCCTTTTTTAGCAGCGGCAGCCCCTCTTCTGCCGCACATTTTGCATCTGAAAAAGACTCGAATTCCCAAATCCCTTTGAACAGATCCGGCTCATAACTTCTCATATCAAATCCACGTTTTACCGATTTGGTATATGTCATGATTCTATCCTGCACAGGACAGCCTTTTCCATCCATTTCATGTAATTCCCGAAGCAGCGAGGCTATGGTATCACAAAGCCTTTTAGGATCTGACAAATAATCCGGATGTGTACAATCTTCTCCTTGAATTTTTCTGCTTAACAGATAATCCCTTCCATGGAATGAACCATAATACAGCACTTCCTCAGATAATTTCAAAGAATGCATATACCCTGTCATCAATGCTTCTGTCTTAAGCGTTCCCTCAGCGGCTTCCTTCAAGAAATAGCCGTCGTCCTTATTAATAAAAGTCACTCTGGCCTGAGGCGAACAACTGCTGTCGTAAAGAGCAGAATCTTTCATGTAATTTATTACTGCCTCAGGATATATTTCTATATTCAATTTTACTGGCTTAAGCTTCATGTTTTTACCTCGTTTTTATAGATTCGTACTGCTCTCCTGTTTCAAGTCGATTCGAATACTGATCAATCTCTTTAAACAAATCCGTGAATAACAGCTCTTAGCTCTTATTCTAACATCTGCATACGTCCTTTACAATAAATTATCTAAATACTTTAGCAGTGCTTTTGAAATACTGTTAAGCAGAATGAGAAAAGCAGACAGAAAAAAACAAGCAAAAGCGAGAATCCTCACATACAAAATGCTATACTATATTCGAGTACTCAAATAGATTATGACCGGAGGCTGTAAGCATGGAATGGATGACGATTATCAAAGAAGCGATTGACTACATGGAAGAACATATAATGGAGCAGATCACCGTAGAGGATGTGGCCGGGCATGTCTGTGTCTCCCCTTTTTATTTCCATAAGGGGTTCGGCATGCTGTGCGGATATTCCCTGATGGAATATGTCCGGAATCGCAGGCTGTCACTTGCAGGCCAGGAGTTAATCTCCAGTAGTATTACGATCACTGAACTTGCGATGAAGTATGGATATGATTCTCCTGACAGCTTCTCTAAAGCATTCGCACG
>CAJUFA010000061.1 GCA_910585725.1 uncultured Dorea sp.
CATTATTCCCGATGCCGGTAATCGGCGTGCCGATGTCAGGCAAGAATCTGGCGGGAGAGGACGCTCTGTTTTCTATTGTTCAGATGCCGCCCGGAATACCGGTAGCAACGGTCGCTATCGACGGAGGTATGAATGCGGCGATCCTTGCGGCAAAGATCCTGGCAACGTCGGATGAGGAGTTATTGAATAAACTTAAGGACTATTCTAAAGAGATGAAGGAAACTGTTCAGGCGAAAGCGGCAAAATTGGATGAGATTGGATATGAGGCATATCTGGCGAAGTAAGTAATCGTATGGATATATAGAAGCACACTTTAATGAGGCAGATTATCGATAAGGAGATACAAGTATGGATTACAAGAATGCTGGAGTTGATATCGAAGCAGGTTATAAGTCGGTAGAATTGATGAAAAAGCATGTGAAAGAAACGATGCGTCCGGAAGTGTTGGGGGGACTCGGCGGATTCGCGGGGGCATTTGACTTAAGCGGTATTAAGCAGATGGATGAACCGGTTCTTCTGTCAGGAACAGACGGATGCGGAACGAAAGTAAAACTGGCGTTTATCATGGACAAGCATGATACCATTGGAATTGACGCGGTTGCCATGTGTGTGAATGATATCGCATGCTCGGGCGGCGAGCCGTTATTCTTCCTGGATTATATCGCGTGCGGGAAAAATTATCCGGAAAAGATCGCGGCGATCGTAAGCGGCGTCGCGGAGGGGTGTAAGCAGTCAGGCTGCGCGCTTGTAGGAGGAGAGACTGCGGAACATCCGGGGCTTATGCCGGAAGATGAATATGACCTTGCCGGGTTCGCGGTCGGAGTGGCCGATAAGAAGGAGATCGTAGACGGAAAAGATATCAGGCCGGGAGACGTATTGATCGGTATGGCGTCAAGCGGCGTTCACAGTAATGGATTTTCGTTGGTACGCAAAGTGTTTGAGATGACGAAGGAGTCGCTTAATACATATTACGAAGAGCTGGGGAAGACGCTGGGAGAGGCGCTGATCATGCCTACAAGGATCTATGTGGAGGCTCTGAAAAGTATTCGCGGGAACGGTGTGAAGATTAAAGGATGCAGTCATATTACAGGCGGAGGTTTTTACGAGAATATCCCGAGAATGCTTCCGGAAGGAGCGAGGGCGGTCATTGAGAAGGACAGCTATGAAGTTCCTGCCATCTTTAAGCTTCTTGCCCAAAAGGGAGAGATTGCCGAGGAGATGATGTATAATACCTTCAACATGGGGCTTGGCATGGTGGTTGCGGTTGATTCCGCCGATGCGGATAAGACGTTGGAGGCGATCAAAGCTTCAGGCGAACGCCCCTATATTGTCGGACGTATAGAGGCGGGAGAAAAAGGAGTAACATTATGTTAGACGTCGTTGTACTTGTGTCCGGCGGAGGGACGAATCTGCAGGCGATTATCGATGCGGTAGAATCCGGGGATATTACGAATACAAGAATCGCCGGAGTCATCAGTAATAATAAGAATGCATACGCCCTTGAGAGGGCGAAGAAGCATGGGATTGAGAGCCGGTGTGTTTCGCCGAAGGATTTCACGTCCAGAGAAGAGTTCAATGAGAAGTTTCAGGAAGCAGTGGAGGAATTGGGACCTGATCTGATCGTTCTGGCGGGATTTCTTGTGGTGATTCCTCCGTCAATGATAGAGCGTTACAGGAACCGTATTATTAACATCCATCCGTCCTTGATCCCGGCATTCTGCGGAACAGGTTTCTATGGATTGAAGGTGCATGAAGCGGCTCTTAATAGAGGGGTAAAGGTAGTTGGCGCAACGGTTCATTTCGTAGACGAAGGGACGGATACGGGGCCGATCATCCTGCAAAAGGCGGTGGAAGTAGAGCCTCAGGACACTCCGGAGATCTTGCAGAGACGTGTGATGGAGCAGGCAGAGTGGAAGATCCTGCCTAAAGCAATCGATCTGATAGCGAACGGGAAGGTGTCGGTTTGCGGCGGCAGGGCGGTTGTCAGCCGATAGGAAATGAGCTATTGTTGATTATTATGCAGGAGGTTAGAAAATGAGAGTATTAATTGTCGGAAGCGGCGGAAGAGAGCATGCGATTGCGTATTGTGCGGCGAAGAGCGAAAAGGCGGATAAGATCTATTGCACTCCGGGAAACGCGGGAATTGCGGAGTATGCGGAATGTGCGCCAATCGGCGCGATGGAATTTGACAAGATCGTTGCGTTTGCTAAGGAGAAAGAGGTTGATCTCGTAATCGTAGGTATGGACGATCCATTGGTGGGCGGTTTGGTAGACGAGCTGGAAGCGGCTGGTATCCGAACTTTCGGACCGCGGAAAAATGCAGCGATTCTGGAAGGTTCCAAGGCGTTTTCCAAGGATCTGATGAAGAAATATAATATTCCGACGGCGGCATATGAGAATTTTACGGATCCGGATAAGGCGCTTGCTTATCTTGAGACGGCAAAGTTCCCCATTGTTCTGAAAGCGGACGGGCTGGCGCTGGGTAAAGGAGTGTTGATCTGCAATTCTCTTGAGGAAGCAAAAGAAGGCGTTAAAAGCATTATGCTGGATAAGAAATTCGGAGACGCCGGTAACGAGATGGTAATCGAAGAATTCATGACGGGACGCGAGGTATCCGTGCTTTCCTTTGTGGACGGAAATACGATCAAGACAATGACGTCGGCGCAGGATCATAAACGTGCCGGCGACGGGGATACGGGACTCAATACAGGCGGTATGGGAACCTTCTCGCCGAGTCCGTTCTACACAAAGGAAGTGGAAGATTTCTGTAATAAATATATCTATCAGCCGACGGTAGACGCTATGAAAGCCGAGGGGAGACCGTTCAAAGGAGTTATTTTCTTCGGATTGATGCTGACCGAGGAAGGACCGAAGGTGCTGGAATATAACGCGAGGTTTGGAGATCCGGAGGCGCAGGTAGTATTGCCGAGAATGAAGAACGATATCATTGAGGTGGCGGAAGCCTGTATCGACGGAACACTCGACAAAGTAGATCTTCAGTTTGAAGACAACGCGGCAGTCTGTGTGGTGCTGGCAAGCGACGGATATCCGGTGGCATACGACAAGGGACTTCCTGTCAGCGGTCTGGATGAATTCAAGAAGCATGAAGGATATTATTGCTTCCATGCGGGAACGAAGTTCGAAGGGGAACAGATTGTGACAAACGGCGGCCGTGTGCTCGGCGTTACGGCGAAAGGGACAGATCTGAAAGAAGCCAGGGTCAATGCGTACGCGGCGACTGAATGGGTACATTTTGATAATAAATATATGCGTCATGACATCGGAAAAGCAATCGATGAAGCGTAAAAGACAGTTTTCTGCCTGTACGAAGATCCAATCGTCCAGGCAGTTTTTGTTTGTTATCTTTGTTCTTGACATGATACTTGTAAGCGTCTTCTAATTATGTTATAGTAGATCTAGCACAAAAGAAACGAGCTGAGAAAAGGTGATACAATGCTGATAGAGATTGATTTTAACAGTGATGAGGCGATCTATGTTCAGCTTCAGAATCAGATCATTATGGGGATCGCTATGAATCTGATTCAGGAAGGTGATTCTCTGCCGTCGGTAAGACAGCTTGCGAATACGGTGGGTATCAATATGCACACAGTTAATAAAGCGTATTCTATACTAAAGCAGGAGGGGTTTATCCGGCTGGACAGGAGAAAGGGCGCGGTGATTGCCGTCGATATGGATAAGGCGCGGGAACTTTTTGAGATGAAGGAGCAGCTCCGTGTATTGTTGGCGCGGGGAAGATGCAAGAATATTTCTAAAGAAGAAGTGTATGCTTTGGTTGAAGAAATCTATGATGAATATGAGAATTTGTAAAAGAACTATAACTCGGAAGTAATAGGAAATCAGAAAAGACAGGAAAGGAAAGGACTTAGATGAAATATACGAAACAGGCAAACCAGGTTTTGAAAATCGCGAAAGATACAGCCAGGAAGCTGCAGCATCCATATATAGGGACAGAACATCTTCTTTTGGGATTGAGAGAAGTATATACCGGCGTTGCGGGACAGGTTCTGGCTGCAAACGGAGTGGATGAAGATAAGATCCGGAAAGTTGTAGATGAACTGGTGACGCCGGTTGGGGCAACGATGGTTGCGAACCACCTGGAGTTCAGTCCGAGACTTGCCTATATTTTGGAAGAAAGTAAGATGGAAGCATCCCGTTTTCATTCGGATCAGGTTGGAACAGAGCATATGCTTCTGGCTCTCCTGCATGATATGGGTTCTGTGGCCGCCAGAATATTGCAGACGTTGAGTATCAATATCCAGAAGTTATATCAGGATATTCTCGGAGTTCTGGGAGCTGATTTTAAGGCATATCAGGAGGAACTGATACAGCAGGAAGGCGGAAGAAAGAGAGAGGGAGTCCTTGAGCAGTATGGAACGGACCTGACCGCACAGGCGGAAGAAGGAAAGTTAGATCCGGTGATTGGGCGGGAATCTGAAATCAGCCGTCTGATACAGGTTCTGAGCAGAAGGACGAAGAATAATCCGTGTCTTGTGGGAGAACCTGGCGTGGGGAAGACGGCGGTGATCGAGGGTTTGGCGGCACAGATCGCCGCGGGAATCGTTCCGGAAGGAATGAAGGATAAGAGAATCCTTACTATGGATCTTGCAGGTATGATTGCAGGGTCTAAGTACCGAGGAGAGTTTGAAGAGAGGATGAAGCGCCTGATCCAGGAGGTTAAGGCTTCGGGAAATGTTATCTTGTTTCTGGACGAGGTGCATACAATTATTGGCGCCGGCGGTGCGGAAGGAGCGATCAATGCGTCGAATATCCTGAAGCCGTCTCTTGCCAGGGGCGAGATACAGTTGATCGGTGCGACGACGATTACCGAATATCGAAAATATCTGGAGAAAGACGCCGCTTTGGAACGCCGTTTTCAGCCGATTACCGTGGAGGAACCAACGGAAGAACATTGTCTGGAGATATTGCATGGATTGCGGAAGCATTATGAGAACCATCATCATGTGGACATCGAGGAAGATGCTCTGGCTGCGGCTGTAAAACTGGCGAGCAGATATGTGAACGACAGATTTCTGCCTGATAAAGCCATTGACGTGTTGGATGAAACCTGTTCAAAGGTAAGTCTTCGGGGATTCAGGATTCCGGAGAATATGGTCGGACTGGATAAGACGGTGACAGAGCTGGCGGAGGATATGGAAGAGGCTATCCGCCGGGGAGATATTCCGGAGGCGTCACTGATTCGTAAGGAGCAAGAGGCGGCGGAGAAGAAGCTGGAGCAGGTGAAGAAACGTTTTGATAAGAAGAACGCAGATCGAAAAATTGTCGTAACGGAAGAGGATATTGCGGAGGTTGTGTCACAGTGGACGAAGATTCCGGTGCAGAGGCTGGCGGAATCGGAGAGCACGAGGCTTAATAATCTTGAGAAGATACTGCATCAGAGAGTGATCGGACAGGATGAAGCGGTAACAGCCGTAGCTAAAGCAGTTAAGCGAGGAAGAATTGGTTTGAAAGACCCGAAGCGTCCGATTGGATCATTTTTATTCCTGGGACCTACCGGAGTGGGGAAGACAGAGTTATCCAAGGCTCTGGCGGAAGCTTTGTTCGGAAATGAAGAATCTATGATCCGTGTAGATATGTCTGAATATATGGAGAAGCACAGCGTGGCCAAGATGATCGGGGCGCCTCCGGGATATATCGGACATGACGACGGAGGGCAGTTGAGCGAACGTGTACGCCGCAGACCGTATTCGGTAATTCTGTTTGATGAGATTGAGAAGGCGCATCCGGATGTATTTAATATTCTGCTTCAGGTCTTAGATGACGGGCATATTACGGATTCCCAGGGGCGTAAAGCGGATTTTCGCAATACAGTCATCATCATGACGTCCAATGCGGGAGCGCAGACGATCATTGACCCGAAGAAGCTGGGATTTAACGCCAGAGAAGATGAGGCGGGGGATTATAAACGGATGAAGGGAAATGTGATGAAGGAGATTAAATTAATCTTCCGTCCGGAGTTCCTGAACAGGATCGACGAGATCCTGGTATTCCATCCGTTGAACGGCGATCAGATGAAGAAGATCGTGGGATTGCTGTGCAGAGAGTTCGTAAAGCGTGCGGAGGATCAGCTTGGAATCCGCCTTACCATCAGGGATTCCGTGAAGAAGCATATTGTGGAGACAGGTACGGATCAGAAATACGGAGCCCGTCCCTTAAGAAGAGCGGTTCAGAATCAGCTGGAGGACGGACTTGCGGAAGCAATTCTGAACGGAGAGGTTACGAGAGATTCGGAAGTCATGATCGGACTGTCTAAAAAAGAAATAAAATTTATTCCAAAGACTACAAATTGAAATCAATTTGCGATATAATAAGTGTGCAGACGAAGGACTTTTGGATATCGTGTATATTAAAAAAGTTTCAAAAGTTTAAAAGAACTTCAGGAGGAGAGAGAAATATGGCAGCAGTGAAAGAATTGTTGAAAACTGAAGCAGACGGAACCCTTAGTTTTGGAGACTATACTCTGGACAGCAAGACCAAGCTTGATGGATTCGAATTTCAGGGAGACATATACAAGGTTAAGACTTTTGCTGAGATTACTAAGCTTGAGAAGAATGGTATGTTTGTATATGAGTCTGTTCCGGGAACCGCTGTTGAGAATTTTAAGGCAGATGAGAATGTCGTGTCATTCAGGGTGTCCGGTATGAGGGATGCACAGTTTACACTGGAGCTGGAAGCCGACAGTGAGTATGAAGTGTATATGGACGATATGAACGTCGGGGATATGAAGACGAACTTAAGCGGGAAGCTGAGCGTCAGCGCTGAACTGGGAGCGGATAGAAGCGTAGAGGTAAGGGTAATCAGAAAATAATTGTATAAAATAAATAAGTAGAACAGGGCTGCAGCAGCGGCCCTTTTTTGAGGAGTGTAAATATGGCGAAAGCAAAGAAAAGCGTATATTTCTGCCAGAATTGCGGGCATGAAGAGACAAAGTGGCTGGGACAGTGCCCCGCCTGCAGGGAGTGGAATACATTTGTAGAAGAAAAAGTAACGTCTGCCATGTCAAAGACGGTGAAGGAGAGGAAAGAGGCGCAGGTTGTAACCTTGTCAAGCATAGAGACGGAGGAAGACGACCGTATGCTGACTACGATTGCGGAATTAGATCGGGTATTAGGCGGCGGGATTGTTAAAGGTTCTTTGGTATTAGTCGGGGGAGATCCGGGAATCGGTAAATCTACTTTGCTTTTACAGGTCTGCCGGCGGTTGTCGGCAGAGGGAAGGAAACTGTTATATATATCCGGCGAGGAGTCGCTGAAGCAGATCAAGCTGAGAGCAAATCGTATGGGAGATTTCTCGGAGAATCTTTTCCTGCTGTGCGAGACAAGTCTTGGTATTATCCGGGGGATCATTGAACGGCAGAAGCCGGATATGGTGGTGATTGATTCAATTCAGACAATGTATCATGAAGATGTGGGATCTGCGCCGGGGAGCGTCTCTCAGGTGAGAGAATCGACCAATATACTTATGCAGCTTGCAAAAGGATTGAATATTGCGATTTTTATCGTCGGTCATGTGACCAAAGAAGGGACTGTTGCGGGACCGAGGGTGTTGGAACATATGGTAGACACGGTACTGTATTTTGAAGGAGACCGCCATGCGTCTTACCGAATTCTCAGAGGTGTGAAGAACAGGTTTGGTTCAACCAACGAGATCGGCGTCTTTGAGATGCGTAAAGAAGGACTTGTGGAAGTGAAGAATCCGTCGGAATTCATGCTGAGCGGGAAACCTGAGCATGCGTCAGGCTCTGTGGTTGCATGTGCAATGGAAGGAACGCGGCCTATGCTGATGGAGATCCAGGCTCTGGTATGCAAGACGAATTTTGGAATGCCAAGGAGAACGGCGGCTGGACTGGATTACAACAGAGTGAATCTTTTAATGGCCGTATTGGAAAAACGGCTTGGGATGCCGTTGTCTGGCTATGATGCTTATGTAAATATTGCCGGAGGAATCCGTTTAAATGAACCGGCGGCAGATCTGGGAATTGTCTTAGCGATTGCCTCCAGCTATAAGAATCGTCCTATCGCAGAAGATGTGATTGTATTCGGAGAGGTAGGACTGAGCGGAGAAGTACGTGCCGTCACTATGCCTGAACAGAGAGTGATTGAGGCAAAGAAGCTCGGATTTAAGACTTGTGTGATTCCGGAAGTTTCTGTAAAATCATTAGGAAAGGTTGAAGGAGTTACAATCATCGGTGTAAAAAGTGTCGGCGAGGCGATCAGCGCAGGATTGTGATAAGATTTTAGAGGAGTAAGATAGATATGGAAATGGTTTTTGATCTAAGGTATCGGAGGTTATTTGCATTGTCATGGGAGAAAAGTGTAAGGGGATGCGTTCTCCTTATATTTTTCGGGATTCTATATTTTTACGTAAGAGCCTGTCCAGCGATGGATGAGGTAAAACGCGGGGGTATTGCAGTAAATAGAAGGGTGAATGAGATCACGGGTATAGAATCTGAAAATGTTTATGATAGTAGAGAACATATTTTCATGGGATTCCGGGAGCAGGGTACGAGCCTGGTGGCGACAAATCCGGGAGAGATAAAGAAATCGGTAAGAGCAGCAGAGGCAGAGACGACGAAGATAAGGAGGGAGCAGGAGAGAGCGGTAGAAAAGCCGGAACCTGTGAATTTTGTAAGTAATGAAAATATTTATCCAAAAGAGAACGTTGACAGAAGGTCTGAGCTGGTTATGATTGAAAATAATGTGCCGGAGATTATAACGACGCCGGATTTTTCAGACAGCAGTATAGAGGCGGCAGAGCCGGGTACAGATATAAAGGAACCGGAAGAAGAAACAGAGGTTAACGACCTGATTATCAGTGATGGATTTTCTGTTGATACGCAAGGATACATTACGGGGATTACGGATAGCTTAGTGTTATTGGACGAGATTTTAATAATTTCGGCAGATCAAAGATGTGTAGGGATCAGGGAGAACGCATTTTCTGATATAGAAGGATTTGTGACAGAGATTTATATTCCTGCGAATATTCATGATATTGAGGCGGGAGCATTTCGATATTTTCAAGATTTGATGTACATTGAAGTATCGGAAAATAATCCATATTATAGTAGTGTAGAGGGGATTTTATACTCAAAATCAGGAGAAGAAATCCTGTGTCCGATAGGCAGATAAAAATATTTGAAAATAATTAAAAATATATATTGACAGGAAATGACAAATATGGTAATCTTAATGAGATGTCGAAAAAACAAGAAATTGTAAAAAAGACAGAAAAAATAATTTAAAAAAGTTGTTGACAAACAGCGAAAGATGTGATAATCTAATATAGCTGTCGCGAGAGACAACACAGAACCTTGAAAATTAAACAATAGACAACAATCCCTGAAAATTTCTAA
>CAJUFA010000062.1 GCA_910585725.1 uncultured Dorea sp.
TTTGCCCCATTTCTGCCCCATTTTGAAATTTATAGCAAAGAAAAAATCCCGCAAGCCCTTATTTTAAAGGTCTTCGGGATTTCGATTCAATGCGGATGACAGGACTTGAACCTGCACGGGAAGCCCACCAGATCCTAAGTCTGGCGCGTCTGCCAATTCCGCCACATCCGCTTGCAGCTATAAATTATCATATTTGCACTTTTTATAAAATCCCCTCAACACCTTATTTCAAAAGGCATGCGGGGATTCTATCTTACTGAGCGTGCGGGGATTCGAACCCCGGACAACTTGATTAAAAGTCAAGTGCTCTACCACCTGAGCTACACGCCCATAATTAACTGGGCTAGTTGGATTCGAACCAACGAATGCAGGAGTCAAAGTCCTGTGCCTTACCGCTTGGCGATAGCCCAATAAAAGAAAAAAAGGTGGGTAATGGGACTCGAACCCATGATATCCAGAACCACAATCTGGCGCGCTAACCAACTGCACCATACCCACCATATATACTACTTATCGAACTATTTGCGTCCAACTAAGTATCACCTTATTCAATTTTTGTGGTTCCAACGAGCCTGGGGGGATTCGAACCCTCGACCTACGGCTTAGAAGGCCGTTGCTCTATCCAGCTGAGCTACAGACTCATATAGCTCTCCCAAAACCTCTGGTCTCATCTCTATCCAAGGCTTTAAGAAAGCGGGTGATGGGAATCGAACCCACGTATCTAGCTTGGAAGGCTAGTGTTCTACCATTGAACTACACCCGCAGATAAGCATCGGGGTGACAGGATTCGAACCTGCGACCTCCTGGTCCCAAACCAGGCGCTCTAGCCAAGCTGAGCCACACCCCGTCACACTATTTGTCCTACGTCTTAGTTCTATCAGCCTCACGACGCAAGAATTATTATATAGCAAAGCATCCTACTTGTCAACACTTTTTCCTATTTTTACATATACTTTTTACATATACTTTTTACATATACTTTTTACATATACTTTTTACATATATTTTTTACATATATTTTTTACATATATTTTTCACATACACTTTTCATTTTCACATACAATCTTTACACACATTTTTACTCTTTCAATACTTTCTCTTCTTTATTCCTACAACCATTCCTGGAATATCTCAACCTCCCCCTCCGATTTCAGTTCCATAATCATATAGCTGGGCCTGCGTCCCTGTTGGCGCGGATATGACACACTTCCCGGATTCAGAGTAATCAGGTCATCCTCCCGTGTCAATGCCGGTTTATGAGTATGCCCGTACATCACAATGTCCGCCCCTCTCTCCCTGGCTTCTTCCCTCAGCCTTTCCTCGTTTAAAGCCACATAATAATAATGTCCATGTGTAATAAATATATGATGCCCCTCAAGATCAAATTCTTCCTCTCGCGGAAGATCAGAAAAGAAATCATTATTTCCTCTCACTATATGAACCGGGCATCCCGCCAGATCCGCAATATAATCTTCTCCGCCTTCCGTATCCCCCAAATGGATCAGCATATCGACCGGGCGTACCTTCTCTAATACTTTCTCCAGATTTCTATGTGATTTGTGGGTATCACTTACAATTAGTATTTTCATAAAAACCTCTCTGCTCTTACCTTTGTATCCTTCCATTCCGGTATTATACCGTTCAAGCCTGACCCGCTATGCGTCAAGATGTTCCGACTGCACCTTCTTCTCTAATATTGTCCGCATTTTCCTCAGACCCTCGCCCCGATGACTCAGTTCATTCTTCTTCTCCGGCGCAAGTTGTGCGCTTGTACAGCCATATTCCGGAAGATAGAAGATCGGATCATAACCAAATCCATTCTCCCCTTTGATTTCATACCCGATCATACCTTCCATCGTACCTCTGACTACCGTTTTACCTCCATCCGGAAATACTGCCGCAATGGCACACACAAACCTTGCTGTCCGGCGGTCGTTCTCCACACCTTCCAAGCGGTCGATCAGCGTCTGATTCTTAATATCATAAGAAGTATCTTCCCCCATATAACGGGCAGAGTAGATCCCCGGTTCCTTATTCAGATAATCGATCTCCAACCCCGAATCATCCGCAAGAACAACCGCATCTTCATATCCCGGCATATTCCTTGCCGCTCTTGCGATCTCGGCCGCCTTAATCAATGCATTCTCCTCAAAGGTCGTCCCGTCTTCCACGACATCTGCCGTAATCCCCGCTTCCTTCTGCGACAGAATCTCCACATCCAGATCCTTAAGGATCATCCTGATCTCCTCCATTTTATGTTCATTTCCTGTTGCAAATATGATCTTGTCCATATTACTCTTCCTTTCATACCATTCCCGGCAGATATCATTCTCTTCCATACTTCCGCGGCCTCAACACCCGCAAGTTTATATGATGAGAAGTTTGTTCTTATATTTACTTCTTTTCTTTCTTTGGCGGTTTCGGTCCTAAGAACTGATAGAAATATGTCTTCAGCATTCCATTATATATCTTCCGATTTTTATCTGCCTTCCGTCCAAAATATTTCTCTGCCTCTTCATAAGATGTAATCATATAAGCAGACCAGGAATCCAATTCACGAAAACTAGCGCCGAACGCCTGATAGAGCTGCGGAAGATCCGCTTTATCCTGAAGCCTTTCTCCATATGGCGGATTCGTAATTACAAATCCATATTTCTTCGGATGCCTTAATTCTTTCACATCCCTCTTTTGAAAATGAATCAGATGATCTACTCCTGCTTCTTCAGCATTTCTTCTTGCTATTTTAAGCACAGAATTGTCAATATCATACCCTTGGATATCCAACTCAATATTATCATCTATCCGCTCATTCGCTTCATCTACCACATCATACCACGTCTTTCTTGGAATCAGATTAGTCCACTCTTCCGCCGTGAACGACCGATTCATTCCGGGCGCGATATCCGCAGCCATCATAGCCGCCTCGATGGGAAATGTTCCGCTCCCGCAGAAGGGATCTACCAATATCCGGTCTCTCTTCCACGGAGTGAGCATGATCAACGCCGCCGCAAGCGTCTCCGCAATCGGAGCCTGGCCCGACATCTCCCTGTATCCCCTTTTATGAAGCGATACCCCGGATGTATCGATTCCGATAGTGACAACATCCTTCATCAGAAAAACTCTGACCGGATAAGATGCTCCGTCCTCCTGAAACCATTCTGCATGATAACGTTCCTGCAGCCGTCTAACCATCGCTTTTTTCATAATAGACTGTATATCCGAGGGACTGAACAGTTTACTTTTTACCGACGCCGCTTTTGCCACCCAGAATTTACCATCCCTTGGTATGTAATCTTCCCATGGCAGACTACGGGTATTCTCAAACAATTCTTCAAATGTCTCTGCCTTGAAGCTCCCTACTTTCCACAAAATTCTTTCCGCCGTTCTCAGAAAGATATTGGCATAACACACTGCATCCGCATCTCCATAGAACGTAACTCTTCCGTCCTCCACCTCTGCAATCTCATATCCCAAATCCAGAATTTCTCTTTTTAATACTGCCTCCAACCCAAAATGGCAAGGCGCGATTAATTCTACTCTAACCATAAAAGCATCTCCAAGTGCATCCTTGTTTCCTATATATTTACCTTTCCATCTTACTTGCTCTCCCCCGTTGTTGTCAACTCACTTATACAAAATCTATGAAAAACGTGAATAGTAACAAAACCGGCTGCCATGAACAACAAAGCGCCGCATAGGATGTCCCCCTGCGGCGCTCTCTTTCCACACTCTCTATCAATCAGACTTTCCAGTCTCTTCCCGGCGCTCAAATAACTCCCGTTTAGTAGTTATCGCTGAAGTTAGAGCTGGATGTTCCTGAATTGGAACTGTTAGAATTAGAACTATTGGAGTTCTTATTCTTTGAAGTTGTGTTAGATGCATTCTTGTTGCTTGAATTCTGGTTAGATGCGTTCTTGTTGCTTGAATTCTGATTAGATGCATTCTGATTAGATGAGTTATAATTCTTAGCCATGTCAAATCCTCCTAAATCTATTTTGAATACTCCCCGGAAAATCATTTCTTTAAATACATAATGATTATTAAGAAGTACTCTTTGGGTTACATGGCTATTATGCCCGTTCGATCATATTTTATGTATTATTTTTTTATTATTTAAAGATAATCGCCAATCCCATTACCGGATTATATTCATACAGTGTACTCAGAAAATCACTTGCCTGAATCATTTGGAATAATTCTTTCCCAATAGTGGTCGCGAACAACAACGTAATCAAAAGATAAAACGTCCACACAACGATCAGCGCGCCCACGACGCCAATCACAGCGCCAATCAGATGATTAATCGCGCCTACACCCGGAAGATCCGCCACGATATCCAGAGCAAGAACAATCGCCCGTATGATAATCGTAACCAGCAGAAACGTACCCAAAAATGCAACGATATGAATGATCAGTTTTGCCAGATAACTCCCTACATACTGAGCAAAAGTTTCCACTCCCAATTGTTTATAGATCTCTTTGTTATTATTTTCCAACAGCAGACTCTTGAAAACTTCCGGAAGATCCGCATTTTTGATCGCCGCCATCTGCAAATCCCTTGGAATCTCTGCTCCTTCAACAGTCTCTGCATCCGCTTTACTTTTTTTTGTTTTAAGCCCGTCCAAGACACTACCCGATATACCGAATTTTGCAAGATCTTCTTTGCTTACATTCCCACTCACGATATCTTCAATCGTGATACCATATTCAGAAAGAGTGTCTTCATCTACTCCCGCCGCTTTCAGAACCCGCCTGACATTCTCCTGCGTCATACCGTTCCCGCTCTCCGCTCCGTCCGCAAACTGGGCGGCCGCGGCTTCCGTAATCGTACTGCTTACCTGCTCCTTAATCACATCATCCAGCGGAGTAAATTCCGTAATTGCCTTTGTAACATGCGGCGCCGCAAAGAATACGATTACATATGTAATCAATGCCGTCAACAATGATACCGCAATCTTAATCGCTCCTCTGTACGCTCCTACTATCACGCTTATCAAAAAAATAATAATAACAACAATCAACAACCAGTTCATATGTTCTCCTTATTTTACAAGCCGGATCTTCTCCATCCCGTTTGCACTCATCACTATGTATTTATTGACACCCGCTATAGGAAATATCTCCATAATATTATTGCTGGTCTCTCCGGAAAATTTCTGTATTCCGTTCCTCATAAATATACTGCATTTCTTACCGTCGTACAGAATCACTTGTCCTCCGCAGAGCTTTGCGTTGCTGTAATCACCCGTGAAATCCTGGGACATCACCATCTTTCCTCCGGTATTATATAACCGAAGCTCATATCCTTCTTTTCCCTCGTTCCGAAGAATCAACCCTATATATCTTTCGTTATGGAACACACTTTTGATTTCCTTATCGATCTTAATCTGATACGCTTCTTCCGGAACCTCCTTGCCTTGATAAATCGCAAGACAATTATCACCCACGGCCGCAGATGTTGATGGATTCATGAAGAATCCTGTCGCCATGAGCGTATCTTTGTATTCCTTAAGATTCACTTGATTATCTGTTTCTTTCTCTCCGCGCTCTCCGAAATTATAATAGCCGACCCTCGACACAAGCTTCCCTTCCTGAGTATACACATACAGCGTCTGCATAATCTGTCCGTCTTCTGATAAGGCAATATCCAACGGACATCCAATTCCTGCTGAAGACGTCTTATGTTCAACCAGAACATTTCCCGCCATATCATAACACAGTACTTCCATCCTGGAACCACTTTTCAGTATTGCCCCGACAATACCCTGTTCAGATACCGCAATCTTCTCAATCGGCATGGACGTCTGTATCTCACCTTTCACCCCGTCCTTTTGGATAACCAGAATACTGTTCCCGCCTTTGTCTGCAAGAACAGCCGATTCTTTCCCAGCCTCTATAAAAGGATTTTTAATCTGATATGAATGATTCCATCGTTCCTCTCCTTTTTGATTCAGATAAGAAACCCCATCTCTGCTGTACTTCAAAACTCCTCCTGCAAATTCCTCATAGCTATTATTCACCGCGCCTTTATTCTTGTAAATCTCCGTCACTCTCACCTGGCTGTACGTCTGCAAGCTGATAAGAAGATAGATACCCGCCACCGCCGCAGCCAACGCCACAAACCCGACGGTAATACGCCGCTTCGCCGGCTTCTTCTGTCCTGAACGCTTTTTGAACTGCATACCGTCTTCACTATTCAATTCATCTAATATCTCTCTTACAATCTTATCTGTCGGATCCTCCTGCTCTCTTACAACATGAAGATCCTTCCTTCTCCGATATATCATCCGTCTCTTCGTCATCGCTGCTCTTTCGTCATATTTTTCTACTATTGTACCATATTTTTCTTTATGGTAATAGTAATTTTTCTCCTATATAAATGAAGTTTCCGTCAGAGAGGCCATTCATCTTGCAAATTGCCTTCACATGACTCGTATCTCCGTATATTTTTATACTGATACTATCCAGAGTATCTCCCTTCTGGACAATATAATACTCCTCTTCTCCTAACTGTTCCTGAACCGTAGAGACTTCCGGAACCGTCCCGTCCGAGTCTCCTTCTCCTGCCTCCTGATTTCCCATGTCGTCGCCTACTTCGATCATTGCCTCGCCTTCGCTAACGCTCTCCGTTTGGCTCTTGCTCTTATTTACTGACTGCGAGAGTGTCTCCAAAGAATCTTGCACAGCTTCCATTTTGTCAAAATTATTAACGGTTGAGATACCAATTGCCATTACCACCACCACAAGTAACGCGCTTGTCACATACACAAGCTTGGAATTCTGATGATCTTTCTCCTCCATCCTCGTCCTTACGGTACTACGAAAATCCTTTGCAGCTCGATCCTCAACCATTTCACAGGGTGTAACGCCATTCTTTTTACGCGTGCTGATCATATAATTCTGCATAGAAGGGTTCTTTTCATAATAAATATAGTGACCGCCCATCTTCATTAAATCTCCATATTTATAAGAATAAAAATCCTCCTCCTTATCCATAGCGTTTTTCCAGATAAATATAGTATGATCCCGCGGAAACTTAAGAGTATGTATCCTTATGACTTCTTTGAGCCGTCCCATAGGTTGTCCGTTTTCAATCAGGCACCATCCTATGGTTTCGGCAGAACCAAAGAAATGTTTCCGCTCTTCCTCTATTTCGTTAAAAGTCTCTTCTTTTATGACAATCTCCGTACCTTCTATCTCTAATGATTTTATCTGCATCGCCCCGAAGATACAAACTATATCTTGTCCCTCCAAAGTCAATATCTCTCCGACAAGCGCAACTCCAATAACCGTTTCCGCCGCCTGCTCCCTTAACTGATTCAGGTAGATATCCACATAATCTTCTATGTATATCTTGGGTTCATCACTTACGTTCCCTATCTGTCTTACATTCTTCGGAAATTGTCTTTCCATATACATTCACCTCATTTTGTATATTTTTGATAATGATAGCATATGATTTCCGCATATTTTATCAATTGATGAAGCTTGTCTCTGGAAATTTACGGCACATTACTTCGGGTTTCGACGGGTTGTTTCACATACGTTACATTCCTTGTCCGGAAAGGTCACAAAGACTTCGTGAAAATAAATACGGCGTAAGACTCCAAGCAGAACTCTCTGCCTGGTCTTACGCCGCATAACTTTTTTAATTACATTATACCTGTCTTATAACTTTTCTTCGCCTACAAGAAAGCTTTCACTTTTTCGTAAATACTGTCTGCATCCAGGCCGTACTTTTTGATCAGTTGTACGGCGGGACCAGACTCGCCGAAGACATCATTAACACCGATCTTCAGAACTTTTGCGGGAGCTTTCTGCGCAACAACGTCGCAGACTGCGCTTCCAAGTCCGCCTATAACCGAATGCTCTTCTACAGTGACGATCTTGCCTGTCTTCTCGGCCGCCTTGATCACTGCCTCCTCATCCAGAGGTTTGATCGTATGGATATTGATTACTTCCGCCTGGATACCCTCGGCCGCCAGTTTCTCGGCCGCTGCCAGAGATTCTGATACCGGAAGGCCGGAAGCGATAATCGTTACGTCCGTCCCTTCTCTCAGAGTGATAGCTTTTCCAAGCTCAAACTTATAATCGTCATTATCGTTGATCACCGGAACCGCAAGTCTTCCAAATCGAAGATATACCGGCCCTGCATGCTCATAAGCCGCTTTCACAGCCGCCTTTGCTTCCACATCGTCGGAAGGATTGATTACAACCATTCCCGGAATCGTCCTCA
>CAJUFA010000063.1 GCA_910585725.1 uncultured Dorea sp.
GGTTCATCCGACCGATGAAGCCTGGTCGGCAGGCTCAAGATTCCGAGAGCCTATTGTTATGTATTCTTGGAGATCTCTTGAACCTGTCCTTGCAGTTGATTATCTGTCGGATGCACATAAATCGTCTTAACAAAATAGGGCAAAAAGAGATTCCGAGCTTCTAACGTGAAAAGTGGTTCAGAATTCTCTGGAATTCAGAAGTTTCTTTGATGCTTTCAAAGGCAGGGCAACATAGGGAATCACGTATGTTCCGGGGAATGAATTCTTTGCTTCTTGGCGCCATATTCCCCAGCGGAAGGCGTGCGATCCATTCATCTAACCGATCGAAGTAAGAATCTCCCTGAAGCAGCACTTTTTCAGAGTGCAGAAGGCGGAGGACGCACTGCTCAAAAAGACGGAGAGCCTCCAAAGATTCTTTTACTTCACCGTTCGCCGCATATAATGCCGCTGCCTGGTAATGGAACTGTGCCGCAAGATTAGGGTGGAGTTGATCTAACTGATACAATTCCATTATATTTTTTATCCGGCATATAGTTATCCTGCATCTTTCGAAGTCATCTGTGTACAGAGCCAGGGACGTCATTGCGTCGGACATCAGATTGAGCAGGTCTAAGTATTCCCTGATCTGAACATGACTTTTGGCCTTTTCGTACTCCCCGGTCATCTGATAAGCCTGAACCAGAATCAAGCCTTTCTGGCCGGAGAGACGGATGGGATCTTCAGCCGGTTCAAGTATACCGACGACCTCCTTTGCGTTCCCAAGACAGAGGGATATTTTGGCTTTCAAAGTCAAAGCGTCGCCGCAGATATTTACGTCGCCGCAGTTGTCTATAATATGGCTACACCACAAGACGGCTTCCTCCAGGATCTGTATCTGAGCCGTTTCTGTTCCTGCCAGCATAAAATGGTTCAGGTACAGGACGCAAAGCTGCAGCAGGAAGGGGTAGCAGGAATAGTACCGATGAGCAAGAGAACGTATTTTCTCCAAAGTCTCATCAAAAGGACGTTCTGCAAAATCTGCTGAAAGTTTCGCATAGAAACGGCGAATCTGTTCCTGTGTGAGCTGCGCTTCATACCCGATCAGTTCATCGATGGTCATGTCAAAATAGGCGGCGAGTTGGAGTAAAACCAGAAGATCCGGCGTACTCTGTGCATTTTCCCATTTGGATACGGACGCCTTGGTCACTCCGAGGAAATCTGCCAGCTCTTCCTGTGTAATTTTCCGTTCGTGCCGAAGTCTGATAATGTTATTGGGTAATCTTAAATCATCCATGCTGTCGCTCTCCTTGTGTAATCTATATGTTTGTAATCTTTTTGTGTCTTTTCTTCATTATAATAAAAAAAGGATACCCTATCAATCGAACCTTATGCGACTTTTTTGTATAAAAGTCAACTGACAGTAAACAAAAGCTTTCAAATAGACGAATGAAAAGACGTGCAGTAATAAGTGGTAAATTTTGTTGAAAAATTGGCGGAGTAATTGATATTTTCTTTGGTACTTGCTATTATAATATTTAAGGATAATCAAATAGTGTTAAAAGGAGGCCTATAAATGGAGAGTAAGTTGGTGTGGAAGGATGAGTATAATATTGGAGTAGATATACTTGATAAAGAGCATCAAAGACTTTTTAAGATTATTAACAAATTATTGGTGTTCAGTGATGAAGAGAAGAAGAGTCAGTGGGCATGCCAGGAGGGAATCAAGTTTTTTAAAGATCATGCGATGAATCATTTTGATGAAGAAGAGGAATACATGGAGTCTGTTAATTACGAAGGGCTTAAGACACACAAGCATATCCATCAGGTATTTCGGGAAGAAACTCTGCCGGCGCTTGAAAAGGAATTGGAGCAGATGGATTATTCGGCTAATTCGGTCAATCATTTTCTTGGAGTCTGCGCCGGATGGCTGGTCGGTCACACTTTGACGGAAGACCGTGCCATCGTGAATGGCGGCGTTGACAGATGGAGCGGTCTTCTTCCGAAAGAGGAGCAGGAGGCCATGAAGAAGGTGATCATTCAGCTCATCTATGACATGTTTAGTCTGGAGTCTCATGTGATCAGCGATATCTACGGCGGAGAGAAGTTTGGAAAAGGGGTGTATTACCGTCTGGTCTATGGCAAGGAGCAGGTGGAGGAAAAATGTGAGATTTTCATGGTCTTTGAAGACAGGCTGCTGATCAATACGGTAGGAAAGATTATGGGGGTAAAGACGGATAAGCTGGATACTATGCTGCTCAATGCCACAAGATTTATGGCGCGCCAGTTTGTGGGCCGGATCATGGAGCATTTGTCGGAGATGGACGGCTACGAACTAAAGGAGGAGAATCTTCTTACATATGAACAATTTAAGAAGGTATTTGAGAAAGAAAAGCTACAGGTCAGCCTGCTGATCGATACGGGAGGGGGATATTTCGCATATAGTACGATTGCGCCCCATCTGTTGGACAAGGAGATTGCGGCGCCCATAGGGGCAGAGAACGCGGTGGCAGAGATTGAGAAATATCTTATGGAGAAGAAGAAAGAACCCGCAAAGCCTAAGATTCTTCTGGTAGACGATTCTTTGACTATACGCGAGGGGATGAAAAAACTTCTGGAGGAGACATATGAAGTAATGCTGGCAAACTCAGGGGTAGCGGCGCTTAGGAGTATTATCCTGGATCGGCCGGATCTGGTGCTGCTGGATTATGAGATGCCGGTCTGCGACGGGAAGCAGGTACTGGAGATGATTCGATCGGAGGACGCCTTTAAGGGAATACCGGTAATCTTTTTGACCGGCCGGACGGATCCGGATACTGTCAGAAAGCTGACAGCGATGAGGCCGGACGGATATTTGGCAAAATACTTAAAGCCGAGTGAGATCAAGAATAAGATTGATGAATTCTTCGAGAAAATAAAGAATTAATAATGATTCGGGAATTAATGAGGGACCGGAGGAAATGGATTATTTCCCCAGTCTCTTTTTTCATCTGTTGACTGTAACTAATTACTAAAATTGAGGGAGTATTTTCAATAATAATGTTGAAATTTCCGATGAATTTATGTAAAATAAAGATGGTGACTTTTTGAAAATACTGTTTCACTTGAGATAAGGATTTTGGCGATTTCCTGGTGAGGGAGTATTTTGGAAAGAGAGGCGGTAGGACATAATCCTGCGCCGATATATACCAGAAGGAGTGGTCAAAATGAAAAAAAGAATGAATCAATCTACATTGACGCTAATTTTGAATGGGGCGTCTATTTTTGCATTATGTATCGTCATCATCTTTTTGTTTTTTCAGGTTTGGGTGAGCCGGGAGCTTAATAGCGCGAATACGGATAGGTTTAATCTTACATATGCTGCAAATCGATTTATGAATGCGTCGTCCTTTCTTTCGAACGAGGTGCGGGCATATGCTGCGACGGGAAATATAGAGTATTATGACGCTTATCAGGATGAACTTAATAATCAGAAGAACCGTGAAGGCGGCATAGCTGCGATGCAGGAGATTGGGATTACGGAAGAAGAACAGTTGATGATTGATCAGATGTCTGAGATTTCCGATTCATTGGTTCCTCTGGAAGAGGGAGCTATGAAAAGGGTGGAGTTAGGGCAGATAGAAGAGGCTATTAATTTCGTGTATGGCGAGGAATACAGTACGGCGATTGCGAAAACCAACACTATAAAAGAAGAATTTTTGGAATCTATTGATCAAAGAAGCTGGGAAGAAGTGGAGCGTCTGGAAAGGAAAGCGAATAATCTGCTTTTTGCCATGGTGGTCGCGCTATTTGCGGTTGGCGTTCTGCAGGTGACGAATCTGGTGCTCACCAGAAAACGTGTCCTTACTCCGGTGATTGCAGTGAAAGATCAGATGGGAGAGATCGCTATTGGAAATCTTTCGGCAGATTTTGCCTTGGAATCAGATACATCTGAGATTGGAAGACTGATAGAATCTATCCATGAGACGAAGGGAGAATTGAAAAAAATTATTCAGGATATAGATCATAAGCTGGCTGAGATGGCGCAGGGAAATATGGATCTGTCGATCGGGAACGATTACCGCGGAGAATTCCAGCCGATCCAGAGAGCTATGAAACAGATCCTGGATGCGTTCAACGAAGCTCTTTCACAGATCAACCGGACTGCGGAGAGAGTGACGATAGAATCTCAACAGGTGGCGACCGGCGCTCAGAGCCTTTCCAGAGGCACTGTAGATCAGGCTTCGGCTGTAGAGGAATTGACTGCCAGTATTCAGAAGTTGGCGGAGCAGGTGGATAGTACGTCGTCCGATGCTGATAATGCCAGAACGAGTACGATAGACGCGGCGGCTCAGTTGGAGCTTTGCAATACCAAGATGAGGGAATTGACTGCTTCTATGGAGAATATTTCTAAATCTTCTCATGAGATCGGAGGTATTATTAAGACGATCGAAGATATTTCTTTCCAGACCAATATCCTGGCATTAAATGCGGCTGTTGAAGCAGCCCGCGCCGGCGACAGAGGGAAGGGCTTTGCCGTAGTAGCAGATGAAGTGCAGAGTCTGGCAAATAAGAGCGCGGCGTCTGCAAAGAATATTACGGCGTTGATTGAAGAATCTATGCGTCTGGTAGAACAAGGTACGGCGTTAACGGTAGATACGACAGAAGCGCTTGCGGTAGGGGTTACCGGCGCTCGTAATTCTACAGAACTGGTTGAGAGGATTGCAAATTCTGCGACACAGCAGGTAGAAGCTCTTCGCCAGCTTACGCTTGGTATGGAACAGATTTCCAGCGTAGTGCAGACCAATGCAACGACGGCAGAGAGATCGGCAACTTCTGCAGAGGAATTGCATGGGCAGGCGCAGGAATTAAAGGTTTCCGTTCAGAGATTCCGGCTTCGGGATTACAGATAAATAAGAAAATAGAAGGCCGCTGTATTGAGGATTGATTTGAAGAACCTCAGTGCAGCGGTTTTTTTTGTGAGGCGGCAAATCTTGGAGCGGCCTCTTTTGCATGTTTTTGTGAGGAGTATAAATAATACTATTGTAGAGATTTGTGTTTTTTGATATAGTGAATCTACGGAAATGAGTTTTCGAACAGTCAGACAGGAGAGGAAGGGAAAGAGATGAATAGTAAATTATACACAGTACCGATTCAGGCGGGATTATACCAGATTGACGATCCGTTCTGGTCTAAGAAGAGGGAGACGGTTCGTACACAGATGATTCCATACCAGTGGAAAGCTCTGAACGACCGGATAGAAGGGGCTGCTCCAAGCCATTGTATCAAGAATTTTAAGATTGCGGCGGGGTTGGAAGAGGGAAGATTTGAGGGGCGTGTGTTCCAGGACAGCGATGTTGCCAAATGGCTGGAGGCAGTAGGGTATTCCTTATCCTGGCACAAGGATGAAGAACTGGAGCGCACAGCGGACGAAGTGATTGATATTATCGCGGCGGCACAGCAGCCGGATGGATATTTGGATACTTATTATATCATTAATGGTCTTGATAAACGGTGGACGAACCTGATGAATAACCATGAGCTTTACTGTGCCGGGCATATGATCGAGGCGGGAATTGCCTATTATGAAGGAACCGGGAAACGTAAACTTCTGGATGTGGTTATCCGGCTTGCGGACTGTATAGACAGGACGTTCGGACCGGAAGAGGGGAAGATGCATGCTTATCCGGGGCATGAGATTATCGAGATGGCGTTGGTGCGGCTGTATCATCAGACGAATGAAGAGAAATATCTGAATCTGGCGAAGTATTTTATCGATGAACGTGGGCAGGAACCTCTTTATTTTAAGCAAGAACGTGAGAAATACGGCAATACATATTACTGGGAGGATAGTTTGTTCCAGGAGCAGTATTTTCAGGCGGGAAAGCCGGTACGAGAGCAGAAGGAAGCAGAAGGACACGCCGTCCGCGCGGTATATCTTTATTCCGGGATGGCGTCGGCGGCAAAGGAGACCGGTGATGAGTCCCTGTGGGAAGCATGTACAGGACTATGGGATAATGTGGCGCGTAAGCAGATGTATATCACTGGTGCGATCGGTTCGTCGGATTACGGCGAGGCATTTACTTTCGACTATGATCTGCCTAATGATACTGCGTACGGGGAGACCTGCGCGTCGATCGGCCTGATCTTTTGGGCAAGGCGGATGCTGGAGATGGAGCCAAAGCGCGAATATGCGGACGTGATGGAGAGGGCGCTTTTTAATACTTGTTTAAGCGGGATGTCGCTGGACGGCAGAAAGTTCTTCTATGTAAATCCGCTGGAAGTCAATCCGGAAGCCTGCAGGAAAGATCAGTTGAAGAAGCATGTGGAATATGAACGTCAGCCGTGGTTTGAATGTGCCTGCTGTCCGCCGAATCTGGCAAGATTAATTACATCTCTTGGAAGTTACGCGGTTACCGTCAATGAGAGTGCTATGTACCTGCATCTTTATGTGGGAGGCAGGATGAAGAATCCGGTGAATGATATGGTTCTTCGAATAGAAAGCGGTTTGCCGTGGAACGGAGAGGTTGCTGTCACAGTAGAAGAATGCCGGGAGGAATCCTATGATCTGGCTCTTCGGATGCCGGGATGGGCAGATCAGGCGAGCGTTTGTCTGAACGGGGAAGAGGAGTCTAAGTTTGTTGAAGCAGACGGATATATTCATTTCCAGAGGGAATGGAAGCAGGGCGACGTTATAAAGCTTTCATTTGATATGCCGGTACGTGTTAATCGGGCGAATCCGTCTGTGAAAGAAAATATCGGGAAAGTTGCCGTGTCCAGAGGACCGCTGGTCTACTGTCTTGAGGAGATCGATAACGGAAAGGAGCTGCACAGGCTTTCGCTTTGCATGGATCAGGAGATAGAGGTGCTTCCGGGAGCGGCGTTCGAAGGATCAATAGAGCTTAAAGGATGGGGCAGGAGACTTTCTGATGAGGGATGGAATGGCGCCCTTTATACATCGGATGTAGATGAGGTCTATGAGGAACAGAGGTTGATATTTGTTCCGTATTATATGTGGAATAACAGGGGAGCCGGCGAGATGACGGTCTGGGTCGGAAGGAAATAGATATATTCCTGTTCAAAGATGGATCGGAACTGAAACATCCGGGATGAAATCGAGGAGTATAATCGTAAAGCGCGGAATTTATAAAATATTATAGACAAATTAGCACTCAACTATTGACAGTGCTAACAAAATGAGTTATTGTTATATCGTGAATAGAACAATAACTCATTTAGCATGTTCAAAAGGAGGCTGAACTATGAATATAAATAAATTTACGCAGAAATCCATGCAGGCAGTCCAGGAGTGCG
>CAJUFA010000064.1:0-2320 GCA_910585725.1 uncultured Dorea sp.
ATACCAGTCCGGGGTGCAAAATATATTATAGACCTCTTTTCCCGGCTCAAACTCGCTTGAAATTGCTGCAAGTCCGCCATAAACTCTTCCATTTGAACGCATTACCAACTGTTCCTTTCCCATAATAAGTTGCAACGCCTTTTTAAACGAGCCCTGCTTTTTTCGCTTTTCATAATATGCCTCCTCATTATATGTAGCATCCAGCAGAAGCACTTCATCCTTCATTCTGCTTATTTCACGTACCAGCTGTTTCTCCGTCATATTTCCACTTAAAGGTGCGAAGGACGCACGGTTGAATATTTTAAGCCAGCAGCCAATTCTTCCTTTATCCATATCAGAGAGCCTTATGAAATTTAACACAAAACTAACGTCATTCCCGTTTTGGGAAAATATGCTTGATAACATTGCTATAAATGGATACGTCATAACTATCAGTCTGTCCTTTTCATTTTTGATACAATGCATTTCCCGGAAGTACTGTCTGGCCGTCTCTTTTGTGTATTCCAGATGTCTGAAAGTCTTTTTTTGTACCGGGAAGGAACAAATATCCTCCCGAATCCCCAGCATAAACATTTCCTTATGCTGCAGACGGCCATTCCACCAGCCTGCCAGCGCAGAAATTTTTATTGTATTTTCTGTTCCGAATATATCCCCTGCAAGACCTTCATAGAGAGCTGTTTTTACAACGTTCCGTGGAATTTCCGTTTCAAAGCAAATGCCCTGCCGGATAAAAAGGTCATAGAGATATGAGGCCTTCATCTTCTCTATCAGACCAATCACCCAGGTGTTAGACCCTTGGAAGTGTATTCCAAAAATGGGCATTTCCAGATTCTCCTCCTCGATTTCTAGCCGGTAGGTTTTCCACGGTCCCCTCAATCCGAATACACACGTTGCAAGAGTTCTTTTTCCATCGCTGTAATAATCAACCAGAGCCATCTCGCCTGTCTGCAGAATTTCCAGTTTCCTGTCCACCCTCTTCGGTTTCGGTTTCCTGGATGTGCCCCGCACTTCTTTTTGCAGGTTCTGTATGTCACCGTGCATCTTCTGTATGCGGTTATCAGCCACACCAACCATATACCCCACATTTCTAACCGAATCCATAATCTGTGCTGGATCAGGTTCATAGGTCATTCCTCTTAAATAACTTGTGTCTTCCATTACATATCCTCCTTGTTTTCCACAAAGTGAGCCTCACTAATCTTTGGAAACTGCCATATACGCGTTTGCGTCCTCATTACATAGCCTTTTCCTATGCTTTCTACCTTTTCTTCAAGTTCATATTTTTGCAATCTGCAAATATAATTCCATCTTTTGTGCACAGTGACATTATAGCACCCCAAATTTTTGCCAAGGAACAGGGGGGTGCGACAAATACTATTTTGTGGTATGATGGAGAAAAATGGAAGGAGTATACGCAATATGACAAACTGCAATATTCTAGAAGAGTTGGGTGAATGTATTAAAAACTTCAAACCATCCTGTCGATTTTCCCAGAAACAGCTTATGACCTATTTTTTGGGTGAAAAGTTGGAAGAGGAAATCCGCAAAACAGAAAAACAGAACTCTCCTCATGCGAAAGAGATGGATAGCAATGGATTAAGCGAAAGATTCTTGAGAATGCTCTACAAAGGGGAGCGCCAAGCCCTCTCATCTGACAAACTTATTAAGCTTGCAACCTCTGAAGACTGGACTCTTGAACGATTAACAGAGAATAAACCTTTGTTTTTCAAAGAAGATAAACAGCATCTGGAAAAATGTATCCGGGAATTATATTTCAGGCATTTGCCCGACGCTAATGGAAATCTGGAACTTAGCGATATGGTATGCTCGCTCGTACGTCTGCATTTTTTTGGCACGGAAGCCATAGAGGATCTTCTTATTCCATATAATCCACAAAAATTCACCCCCTGTATGCATTACATTCCATGGGATGAAAAAGAGGAAGAATTACAACGGCTTCTTGAACAGGAACCAAATTTTCCCGTTTTTATTACAGGACTTCCTGCTTCTGGAAAGAAGCAGCTGGTCAAGCACTATATAAGTTCAAATTTTAACGGAACTGATATATTCTGGTTGGACCACTATCCAGATCTTTCTTTGGAGGAACAACTCAGTAATATCCAATTCCTCTGTGAAGAGACTGACAAACCTTCAAATACTGAAAAAATCATTCAATTTCTTCAATACAAAACTTCATCCTCTTTATTAATAATAACCATATCCCTTATGGAATCAGATGATTGCAGATTAATAGAGCGGTATTTTGGGGATATTGACCTGAAGATTATAATTATTACAAGAACAACAGACCTGCCCACCT
>CAJUFA010000064.1:2330-4780 GCA_910585725.1 uncultured Dorea sp.
CGCTCTTCCGATCTATGGATAACCGTCCTGTCGAAAATCTAAAACGATTATTTGATGCACATGCTGCTGAATATAACTGCACTTCTGAAAAATATTTTAGCATGGAAGCATTTAGTGAATTATGTAAGATAACCTCTTATAGCCCGTTCTTTATGGAAATGCTTTCCAAAGTTCTGCTATCTGGAAAGTTGAATAAAGAAGCTATAAACACAATGCTTGATACTCATTCCTGGCATATGGATTGTAAATCATACCCTAAAGTTCATTCCGGCTATTACCATGATGGACCTAAGACTCAGCTGTCCCTAAAAACCATTGCAGAAGACATCCTAAAGCACTATGAGAATAAGGACCGTAACTTTATTAAAACCAAAGGCTCCCTGCTGTCTATTCTTGCAAAGAATGAAATCCCGGAATCCTTGTTGTTAGATGATAACGGTATTTCGTCTTCTGATATACAAACAGCAATTAATTTGGGCATCATGCATTATACAGATATAGACAACTCGCTTCTGCAGATGCCGTCAATAATAGCTGATATTATCTGGCAGAAACATCCCCTGTCTTACAAAGACTACAAAGAATATATTTTTAAATTCCTTAACAAGCTGTCTTTTAGGCAGACAAGGCTTATGCCATATGATACTCTTTCTGACCATGTTTTAACAACCGTATACCGGTTCCATTTTCAGCTCACAAAGACAAATACTAAGGGTGCACCGAAAAAAAAATCATTTACAGAGTGGAATCAGATGCTAAGTGACCTTGTCCTCTATTTTATAAGACTAGGAAATATGCATGCTGCCCAAAGTCTTCTGACCCGCTTATATATTTATGAGAATAATACTGGCCTGTATCATGATTTATCTTCACTTCCTCAGTTTTGGGAACGTGATATTTTTCAGCTGCATATTGATTTTGCAAAAAGGGAAAATCCTCTCCTTGTACTGAACAACGCTTTGGAGATAATCAAAAAAAAGAAGAAAGAGTACGATTCCTCTGCGAAAGGTACGCACTATATTCTGCTATTCCAAAGAATATACAGCTTCATCATGTATATACTGGATGAAGCATTATTAATACGGCTGTCCACTTCAGAAGATGAGATGCCAGAAGTGTTTCAAAAGCTTACAGATAACCTCTTGAAAACGCTGTCTAGCATTTTTAATAACTTAACAATCAAAGTTTCTTCCCTAGTTAAGACTTCCTCCAACGGCAAATCAGAAACCCTTAAAAATCAAGATTTAACAATTATTGAATACCCCGTTCTTTCCTATTATCGTATGCTATCTGCCTATCTTTCTGAAGATTCCAAAAATGCGGGAATCTATTTCAATAATATTGACGAGGATTCGAATATACAATTACGTGCCAGAATTTGGAAACTGTATTACACAATTGAACCTTTGATAAAAAATTTCGAGCCGTCCGGAAGTTCCATCAGCACCGAGCAGATTGAATCATACATAACAGAATATTATCAGCTGTATCATGAAGTTCATGACCGAATAACATCTTATCATACGATGCGTCTATTTTATTACTGCAGTATGCTTATGTGTTTTCTGTTACCAGCAAATCATCCTGAAATAAGCCATATAAATGCTGCCTGGTCAGACACATGCAATGCTATGATTGCACTGCCATTTCTATCCGATACAGAGAAAGAATGCATAGCGAAAACATATAAGGACGTATTATATTATTCGGAAAAAGACAGATGCTAGTTCTGTATTCCGACGCCATTAAAAAATATATAGTCTATCATAATCTGACAGGTCTGTGCAGCTATTGCGCAGACCTGTATTCTATTTCCCACCACCATCCCGATATCACACAAGTATCTAATTGTGTACTGCTGTACTAGCTTTAAAATTTTTTCTGGATTTACCACTATATAAGGCTTATTTTTATGATATTTTATGGAAAATTTTTTTATCTAGTACATTACGAAACAACCTTCTGTCACCCCTTCATTACATGACCATCTGTCCTCATTCCCTACTTCTTAATCACCTCAACCGCCCCTGTGCTTCTCCTAAAGTAATACACCTCGTCCGACAACCACTCATCCTTCCTGACTATCTCCCGGTTAATATCATGCACCATCACCCGGAGCTCCCCTGCTGATATTCTGCCATCATCTGGAATCAGCAGCAGCTCATGCACGGACGATGGCAGGATAAAGAAGCTGCTATTTTTCTTTTCCGCAAATTCCTGAAGGAGTCCCGTCCGGAGCATCCCAGAAGACCCCTTCACTTTTTTCATGTTTGTGAGCACAAACATGGGGAGCTTTTTTTCTTCCTCCTCCATTTCCGGCATCTCCATCCCCTCCATCCCGAGCAGCTCTGACAGGACATCTGACAGCCTCTCGATTTTATAGGGTTCCTTCCTGAGATTCCGGAAAGATCGGAAGAGCGTCGTGTAGGGAAAGAGTGTCTTCGCCTGTG
>CAJUFA010000064.1:4790-7010 GCA_910585725.1 uncultured Dorea sp.
CCCAGTATTTCATAATGCTTTCCGTTACCGTAATGACTACATCCATGCTTTCGGATTCCCTTATGCGGAAACGGAAGATTACCGCCAGATCCAGAAACAGGGTGTGGGGGATTTTCTCCAGGCCCTCGTGGTTCCACTTCTCATTCACGAGCTCCGGCATCACCCTGCATCCTGCACTTTCCCATATCCCGAACAGCTCCCGGTTGCTGACCCGCTCCCTGCACCCGAAAATCTCCACGGCTTTCTCCACGCACTCCTCCATCCCGGCTTTCTGGAAAATCCCATAAAATTCCTCCAGCATAATCCCAGGGTTCATGTTGCTCTCCCTGCTTTTACAGGTCAGCTCCTCCCTGTCCGCCTGATTATTTTTGGAGACTTTAACGGTCTCAATTCTTATATCATTTCCCATCTTCTCCTGTACCCTTCTCTGAAACACTCCCACAAACTCACGGTATTCCATCATTCTCACTTTTTTATCCTCCTGACTCTATAATTTTTATCCCCGTCACATATTCCCTATTCTTTATGTGCATCCAGGGGTTTTCCTGCTATGCGGCTTCTTTTGTCTTTGTTTTCTTAAGCCCCTGGAGTGCTTTTTCATAAATCTCCGGCGTCATATCCTCTGGGCATCCAATCCGGTATCTCTCCATGACCGCCTCCATGGTGACCCCGGTACGGTCTAGCTCTTTTTCCAGGGCTTTTCTCTGTATCTCCGCTATCCCTTTTGTTCCTGTTTCCATTGCTGCTTCCCTCTTTTTCCGTGGTTCTGCCTTCTGCTTCAATTCATACACTTTATTCTTCTTTCCGTTCAGAATCACAAGTCCAGTAATTTCACGCTCTTCATTATAGGAAATGGAATCTACAGAAAAACGGTCTGTGGTTGTGTACCGGTCCCCATTCTTCTGAATACTGGCAGTCCCTGTCGGAATCCAGATGAACGGGGCGGTATACAGTTCCCTTCCAAGCCCCCAGTTAAAACAGGCACGTTTAAAGGAATCGGATGCCTGCCCTTTCTCCTTCTCGGAGTAACTGGTCGTTCCTACGTCCTGCTTTGCAATCCACTGGCACTTTTCCTTATCCCAGATTTCCACCGTGCAGTACAGGTTTCCGTCAATGCTCTGGTGCGTCCTCTTCCATCCGAAGGGCGTAAATGTCTCGTCTAAAATCTTCTGGTCTACACGGGCATCTTTAAACAGGAGAATGCTTAAGCCCTTTTCATTCACCGTCCCGACCCGGCACTCAATCTCATCTGCACGCTGCAGGCGGAGCAAGGGCTGTCCTCCCGCCGAAAACCCATCCTTCCTGCCCTGCAGAACGCTGTCTTCTGTTTTCATTTCCTGCTGCCTATTTTCCTTTGTATCTTTTTCCCTTAAATTTCCTGCCTTCTTTGCCAGTTCCTGTTTTACTGTCATTTTCTCCTCCAATCAAATAAGGAGAGGCTTTCTGCCTCTCCCATGTTCCGGTTATCCTGCTATTCTTCTGTTTCCCTGATTCCGAAAAGAATCCTCATATAATCCTGCTTCTCATTCAGGATTCTGATGACCAGTATACGGTTCCCTTCAATCCTGTAAAACACATAATTCTGCCTGCAGAACAGGCTGCGGTAATCCGTCAGTATTCCTGTTGCCTTTACAAGTTCTGTCCCCATATAAGGAAACACCATCAGATTTCTGATAGTGCCCGTAATATCCTTCAGAACTTTTACAGCTGTTTTCTCACTGCCGCAGGAATCCAGAATGGAAGCCTTCACATTTTTCAGATCTTCTTTCGCCTTTGGCGTATATTCCAGTTCCATCATAACCCCAGTTCCGCCTCTACTTCGTCTGCAGGCAGGAAGCCTCCCTCACCTGCAGAGCGCTCTCCTTCCTCCAGCTTTGACATCAGCGTCAGCATTGCCTTCATACGGTCATACTCGGCCATATTTAAAATGACATATTCCCCCCGTCCATTCCTGGTCAGAAATACGGGCGAACCTTCCGTTGCTTCGTTTAAAACCTCTGTATAATTTCTTAAATCTGAAATTGGTTTGATATTCGGCATAATCAGTCGTTCCTTTCCTTTTTCCATAGTATATCACCTCCCACAGAAAATAACAATGCAGATTCGCATGTAAATTTATCAGCTTATGCCGCCTTTACTGTAAACCTGCGGAAGCTGAGTGTCTTCCGGTACTGCTCATACACCTCCGGGCGCTCCTCCTTCAGCCTCTTTTCATCAATC
>CAJUFA010000065.1 GCA_910585725.1 uncultured Dorea sp.
GCTACGGCTTACTCTATTCTCCCCAGCATAGCTGGGGGATTAGTGTTTTCATTCATACTCCGTCCACGTCACGAAATTTGATATGGTTCCTCCATTCACAATGAATATTTTGGAAATACTGATATTTCTATTGACTTTCCAAATAACCACAACTATTATAAAAAACACCGAACGCCATCTACCTTAGATGAAAAGATTTGCCCGGTTCCTATTTTCTTCATTTGGAAGCAGAAACTGAACGCATTGCCGCCGGACAAGCTCAAACCGAATCCCAGGCAGCTGCTCAAATCGATGCCGCGCAGCAACAAGCGCAGAGTAACGTGGTATGGATTCCACAAACAGGATCAAAATATCATAGCATTGAACCATGTAAAAAATGATATTAACAATTTAGAAAGGACGTGACCATATGCCAATGCCACAGGAACGCACTTACACATCCGAAGACTACTGGAACCTCCCGGAAGGACAACGCGCGGAGCTGATCGACGGGAAACTGTACGCCATGGCGCCGCCCAGCTTTACACACCAAAAAATTAGTTTTTCTCTCTCTCGTAAAATCGCAGACTATATAGATTTCAATAAAGGAAATTGTGAAGTTGTTCCCGCCCCTTTTGCAGTCAATCTGGATGCCAACGATAAGACATGGATAGAACCTGATATTTCCATTATCTGCGATAAAACAAAAATAACGGAGAAAGAGTGCAAAGGTGCGCCGGATTGGGTAATTGAAGTCACCTCACCAAGTACACAAAGCCGGGATTATTTAAAAAAACTATGGTTATATCAAAATGCTGGTGTTCGTGAATACTGGATTATAAACCCAATCATGCAGAATGTACAGGTTTATTCTTTTGGCGATGAAGAGACTTCTAATCAATTCTCATTTAACGATGAGATAACATCCTTTGTATTTAACGATTTAATTATTAAGATCTCCGACCTATTATAGTAAAAACCGCCCCAACAGAGACTGTTTCACATAAAAGCACATCCAAAGGTGTACAATAATAGTTTAACAGAAATCATTGTATCATCTTCGGACAGCCATATTAAGATATAACCGCTTCGGCGTTTATATAAGTTTCTCAATAGTAAGATTGAACAAAAGTGAAAGAGAGGAAACGTATTATGAAAAGAAAACTTGCAATGTTAATCCTGGCATTGTCACTTGCTGTCTCTGCGACAGCTTGCGGTAGTGATAGCAAAGAAAAATCTTCCGAACCGGAAAAGAAAGAAGAAACTTCAAAAGAATCTGAAGAAACTACTGACGATCTGGACGCTCTTGGAGACGTAGATGTTGATGAAGGAATATTCAATGTTGAACTAACCATTCCGGCTGATTATATCGGAGAGCAGACACAGGAGGATCTGGATAAGCTTGCAGAAGAACATGGTTTTAAATCCATTGTCCTGAATGCAGACGGCAGTGCAACGTATACGATGACCAAGAAACAGCATAAGGATTTCCTGGAAGAATATCGGACACAGATCAATAACAGCCTTAACGAGATGATCGGCTCAGAAGAATATCCAAATATTACAAAAATAGAAGCGAATGATAATTTTACTAAATTTACAATAACCACCAATTCTACAGAATTGGATATGAATGAGTCGTTCTCTACAATGGCATTTTATATGTTCGGCGGTGTGTATAGTGCATTTAGCGGAGAAACTATTGATAATGTTTCCGTCACCTTTATAAATGCAGAAAGCGGAGAAGTAATTAGTACTGCAAATTCATCCGACATGGAACAATAGTATAATTAGAACACCCTTGATAGAATCAATGTCTTTCAACATTTGATTTTCTATCAAGGGTGTTCTTTCTCTTTGTCTCCCTTATTTGAGCGCATAATATCTCCTTTGTTCTTATTTAGGGAACCGCACTTTTGTTAAGCTGCGTTTTATCGTTCTTTGGCTCATATTTTTTCAGTTTTCCATAGAAAAACGATGGTATTTATTCAGATTCCGGCCCCTCTTCTTGAGCTGGAGATTTGAATAATCCTCAGCTAATAAAAAATCCGTCAAATGCACGATCTTTACACCGTTGATGCTTGGAATTGGAGCCGGTCACATAGATATCTGTGTTGGCGTTTTCAAGCAGACTGTTAACGGCTTTTTCCCAGCAAGTAATTTCCTGCACTTCATCAAGCAGAAGATAGTAACGCTCGCCGTCTGTCATTTTCTTTTTAATGCCGTTATAGATATCCTTATCGGTCATGCCGTCGTCAAAATCTTCCGAGGTATAGCGCATACAGATAATGTGATCGGCAGGAACGCCGCTTTTTATCAAATCGTCCTGCAGCATATCTAAAATTGTGGATTTCCCGCAGCGGCGAATCCCTGCAAGGATTTTTACCAGCGGTACATCACGGTAGGTTTTCAGTAAATCTAAATAATGGGGTCTAACGATCATAATATTGCCTCCTTTACCATTAGTGTATCCAAAAACTTCCGTACAATCAATATTCCTTACTGATATTCCGCAAAAACTTCCATATTTTAATTTCTTTTTCGGATTTGAATTCTATTTTGACTATGTAAAAAAGGGCTGTCGGGAAAGAGACATTTGAAATATATGGCTGTTCTGATTGTAAAATCAATGAACGCCGGGAAGCTCTAAACTCCTGTTATTTTTATACCCTTTTTCACATACATTAACAAAAGGAAGGTGATACCATGCCACAACGCTACGCATACGGATATGTCCGCGTCAGCACTCACGATCAGGAAGAAGTATCTCCTGAATCTCAAAAAAAACTGCTTTGGGAATACGCCAAGAAAAATGATATTATAATTTTAAAGACATTCTATGAACTGGGTATATCCGGCCGGAAAGCGGATAAGCGTCCGGAGTTTCAAAAGATGATTAGCATGTGCAAAGCCGACGAACATCCTGTCGATCTGATTCTCGTCTGGAAATACAGCCGATTTGCCAGAAATCAGGAAGAGTCTATCGTGTACAAGTCTCTCCTGAAAAAGCAGCACAATGTAGACGTAATAAGTATATCAGAGCCTCTGATTGAAGGACCTTTCGGCAGCCTGATCGAACGGATCATAGAATGGATGGACGAATACTACTCTATCCGGCTGTCCGGAGAAGTTCTGCGGGGAATGAAAGAAAAGGCCCAACAGGAAGGTTACCAGATGGTCCCTCCCCTCGGCTACCAGGCGGCGGGCGGCGGCAGACCTTTTGTTATCAATGAGAAAGAATATGAAATCGTAGCTTTTATGGCCGAACAATTTGACAAATATGACGTTGATTTTACTGCTATTGCACGTAAACTCAATAATATGGGGTATCTTACACGGCGCGGCTGTCCGTTTGAAGCGCGTACTGTTGAGCGGGTGCTTACGAATCCTTTCTACTACGGTCTGGTAGTATGGGATGATATCAGCTTTATGGGAACCCACGAAGTCCGCATCACAAAAGAAGGTTATGACAAGAGAATGCTGAAGATCAGTCAAAAACATCATCCTGTAAAAAGGCGAAATATTTCCACCTGTAAACACTGGTTATCCGGTCTGCTAAAATGCGGATACTGCGGCGCTACACTTGCTTACAACGGCGCCAATATCAAATCCCCTTATTTTCAGTGTTACCGTTATTCAAAAGGCATGCACCCCGGGTCCTGCAGCATAAGCGAAAAGAAACTTATTGATTCTATACATGAATATTTTAAGAAACTGTCAGACGGGATGAATTTTGAATATACATACCATCCTCCTCAATCTACAGAAAAGAAAGAAAAACAAAATTCTCTGACAAAAGAGTTTGAAAAGCTCAAAACCAGAGAACAGAGGATCCGTCTCGCTTTTGAAAAAGGTATAGATACCTTGGAGGAATATGGAGAAAATAAGGCGCGTCTGAAACGGGCGCGTGAAGAATTGGAAGCAACGATTTCCGATCTCAGGTCTAATACTTCCGCTATTATTCCTTCTAAGGAAGACGTACTATTAAGAGTAAAAACCGTTTATGATGTGATACGCAATCCGGATATCGATTATCCCACAAAAGGAACTTTAATTCGGAGTCTGGTAGAAGATATCGTGTATGATAAGGAAAATGGAAAGCTGATATTTCACTTATATATCTCCTAACCCGATGTATATAAAGGTCCGGAGATATATTATAGGTTATTGCATTACGGTGGTCCTGACGGAGAGCTTGCCGCATCCATGCGGTATCTGTCACAGAGATATTCTATGCCTTATAAGGAAGTAACAGGAATCTTAACGGATATCGGTAGAGAAGCCTCAGAAATGGTGTTTTCTGAGGCTTCAGCTTTTTTAGCGATTCTCGGCCCCCGTAATGCTTTTTGCTGCCGTAAAACTCCACTTGTGCGGCAGCATTCTCAAATAAACATCTATGTGGTTTTTATCGTTGATTACCATTGTGTCGAGTATCTGAGTGTAGTATTCGTCCTCGTACCGGATACCGTTAATCAGCTCGTCAATGGCGTTTTTTATATCCGCCATCAATTCTTGCTGTTTGAATATCATTGTCTGCTGCTGTTCGACGCTCTTCATCGTAGACTTTAGCTTTATAATATCCTCGTCATACCTGGCTCTTAGAGCCGTAAACTCGCTTTTGTCGATGTCGCCGCTTGTATAGAGGTCTATAAGACTTGTTCGCTTTATCCTGGTTTCTTCGATTTTCTCCGATAAGACATTAGCGCTTATTCCTGTTAAGTCTGTCTGCATAACAGCGTCAATCGTCTTGGTGAGATTATCGACAACTTTCCGGCGGTTGATTTTCAGCTTCCTGCAAACAAGATACAATAAATAAACCGCATCCTCATTGCGGATACTTTCGCCAGAACAGCCCGCATGATTGCCCGCCTTGTCGATGTGCGGTCTGCCGTGATTTGCAGCTTCATAGCAACGCCACGCCTTGTATCTGCTCCCGTCTTTGCGGGTCTTATATCGGGCAACATAACTCGCTCCGCATCTGCCGCATTTGATTTTCCCAGAGAACGGATAGCGGTTGCTGTGTTTTGCCCTGCCCTTCTGCGAAAGTGATTTTGCATCTAAAATGCGGTTTGCCTTATCGAAAAGCTCACGGGAGATAATCGGTTCGTGATGGTCTTTGATAATGACAAATTCCTCCTGTCCTCGGTTGTATTTTTTTTCGTGAGACAGGAAGTCCGGCGTATAGGTTTTTTTCTGCACTAAATCACCGCAATACTTTTCATTGCGGATAACACGGAGAATAACCGTATTCTGCCATTCCTTTACACGCATAGGCTCGATACCTTCTTCTCGAAGCTCACGGGCGATAACATGAGTACCTTTTCCCTCGTCCACGAACTTGTGGAAGATAAGGCGGACGATTCTCGCTCCCTCCTCATTGATAGTCATTTTTCCATTCTTTACATCATAGCCGAGCATACTGCGTCCGAATACAACGCCTTGCTCCATCCGGCGTTTCTGTCCCCATTTCACACGCTCGGAAGTCTTGCGGCTTTCCTCCTGTGCGATAGAGGACATAATGGCTAGGCGAAGCTCCGCATCGCCGTCTAAAGTGTTGATGTTATCGTTTAGAAAAATAACGCCGACGCCATGCTTTTTGAGGTCACGGGTATAGAATATACTATCAAGGGTATTTCTCGCAAAACGAGAGATTTCTTTTGTTACAATCAAATCAAAATCACCGCTTTTTGCACGCTCAATCATACGGTTAAATTCTTTTCGCTTTTTTGTGTTCGTTCCGGAAATGCCCTCATCGGCAAATATCGCATAAAGCTCCCATTCAGGATTATGCTCGATATACCGACGGAAATATCGCTGTTGACTTTCAAAAGAATTGGCCTGGTCTTCATTGTCTGTGGAAACACGGCAATAAGCGGCAACTCTTTTTTTCGTTTCCTGCATTTTTCTCTCTTGATTCAAGATTTCATATCGTAATGTCGGCATAAAACCTCTCTTTTCCCGACAATGGCTTGCCGTAGTTTAAGTA
>CAJUFA010000066.1 GCA_910585725.1 uncultured Dorea sp.
CGGAGTATTCGTCTATATATTCCGCAACCTCCGATCCATGCTCCGTAACTATAAGAGTCATCTTCCCTTCATCAATTCCGTACAGAATCCGATCCATAACGATTGCCATCAGATACGTCACAATAACGCCATAGATGAAGCCGTCTATATCCTTGAACACCGCCAGGCTTCCCAGCAGGATCGTCGCCGTATCCAACACAAAAGTTATAATTCCCAGCGTCACATGGGGCTTCACCTTCTTGATCGCCATACTGATAAAATCCTGCCCTCCCGTAGACGACCCGCGCATGAACACAATCGCATATCCCGCGCCGCTTAAGACCCCCATACAAAGCGCGGCCAACAGCCGATTCCCCTCATATACCGGAAAAAGCGGCGCTATATAATCTATGAATACGGATGATATAATCATCGTTTTGACAGATTTAAAGAAAAAGCCCCGTCCCAAAAATCTGTAGCAGAATATGGCGACCGGAATATTTAAGACAACCGTCCCCACACCAACCGGAATCCCGAACAAATGGTACATGATAATCGCAATCCCGGAGAACCCTGCCACGGGGAAATCAGCGTTCAGGGCGAAGTTATAGATACCGACGGCAATCAGCATACTCGCACCGATATCAACCAGAATATCCGTTCCCCATTCCTTCCATCTTATCTGTTTCATGATAACACCCTCCTTTTTCCTGCAAAAATTGCCGGATAGATTCAAATACATATAAAAAAAGCAACTGCAAACTATAAAATATAATTCGCAATTGCTCTTCTGATTATTAGTATATCCACAAAACTTATATTTGTCAACAAGACAAATTTTATCTAAAGAAATTTCACGACTCTTCCGATATATTTATATAAAGTTATATAAATATATTCGGCCGAAAAGCATGCTCACCGAAACAGTATTACATAGATATATTGCAGACGGCGCGCTGACAAACATTTATTTCAGAATTTCATACGGGACAGTAGAGGAGGATTTTACCATGAGACTAGATTTTTCACCTGCGCTGCGGGCTAACAATATGTTCAGTTCCTACCAGATCAATCGGAGCGCCGCAAACAAAGCCGGCGTTACTCACAAAGAAGAGACGGAAAGAAAAGATTCTTTTATGCGTTCACCCGCAAACAATACCAACGACTTCATCCAGAACCTGATGAAGCAGAAGTTGGATATCACCGATCGTAAGAACGCCCTGATCGCCGATACCAGAAAGAACGGCGCTTCCCTGGAGTCCATCAAGCCCCAGTTGGAGGCTTTTGACGAACAGCTTGCAAATATCGATATCCAGATCTCGCAGGCGATGACGAAGGAACTGGAAAAACAGCGCGAGAAAGAAGGCCCGAAAGACGACGAGCCCAAGACGAAAGAAGAACTCCGATATGAGAAGATGACCGACGTCGTAACCCTGTCGACGGATGCCCGGCATGTGAATCTGGTAGACTCCGTCAAAGGCAGCATCGACGGACGCATCAAGACCCTGGAATCCGAGATCGAGATTGACAACTCACGCAAGGACACATTAGAAGGCGCCTCCGCTTATAAATTGGAACAATTATCCGAATTAAAGCAAAGATCCGCCAAACTGGAGGCCGACATTGGTTTCCGGATGGCAGATATCGCAAACGAGATAGAAAAAGATAAGGATGAAACTTCCGAAGAGGAACTTTCTGCAAAGGACGAAGACGAAACTGCGGAAAACAGTGACAACGAATAAAGACTATAAGGCTGTTGGGAGCACAAAATATTATTCTCCTGACAGCCTTATTTCTATTTATTTTTATACATCCCTCGCGTCACGATCTCTTCCCCGTACTTCGCCCTCACTTTTTCAAGCGCATGATTGATCCTCTGCTTTTTCTCCCGCTTCGGATCCGGCTGGAACTGTGGATCGAAGATCGTCAACTGCTCCGGTTCGCCCTCCTCCGCAAGCTTCGCGCTGCGGATCCCCAGAAGACGGATGGGATTGCCGTCCCATAACTCTCGGAATAAAAGAATTGCCTCCTGATAGATATCCTCATCCTGATTCGTCGCCCTATCTAACTGCTTCTGATGGGAAACACTCTCAAAAGTATGGTATTTAATCTCCACACTCAGCATCTTCGCCTTCTGTCCTGCCTTTCGAAGACGCCTTCCCACGCTCATCGCAAGCTTCCTAAGCTCTGCCGCCGCCTCTTCTTCCGTGACAGCATCCCTGGAAAGCGTGGCGGAATTGCCGATCCCTTTTGCTTCCCCTGGTTCCGGCTCCACGATATCATTGCCGATCCCATTCGCAAATTCCCATAATTTCCTCCCATGGCTCTTAAGATGGAGTTCCAGGAGCCTTGGATCCATAACGGCAAGCTCGCCTATAGTATGTATCTCTAATTTCTGCAATATCTCTACGCTGGAACGGCCCGCCATGTAAAGCTTCGACACCGGAAGCGGCCACATCTTTACCTGTATCTCCTGGGGAAATAACGTATGAACCTTGTTCGGCTTCTCAAAATCCGACGCCATCTTTGCCAGCAGCTTGTTATCCGATATACCGACGTTCACCGTGAAACCAAAGCGCCGGTACACCTCATTCTTAATCTCCATAGCTCCTTCTATCGGTGAATGGTAATCTCTCGCCTTCTCTGTAAAATCCATATAGCACTCGTCCACGCTGACCTGTTCGATCACCGGCGTAAAGCTCTTAAGATACGTCATCAGGCGCTCGCTGTAACGGCGGTAAAGCTTATGGTCCGGCGATTCCATCACGAGTCCCGGACATTTGCGAAAGGCATTCGCAACGGGCTCTCCCGTGCGAATGCCGTATTTCTTAGCGGGAATAGACTTAGCCAGTACGACGCCATGCCGGGACTTCTGATCACCCCCGATGATCGAAGGGATTTCCCTCAAGTCCCTCTTCGCGCCGTTCTTCAATTCTTCTGCTGCCGTCCAGCTCAGATAGGCAGAATTCACATCGATATGAAATATCACCGGCATCTTAATCTATCCCCTCAGATTTATCATTCACAGACTTTACTCCCGCCGGCCCGCCGTATTCGACGCATAAGCCTGCAGTTTTCCATCCGCGGCGTCGATTGTGATCGTATCCTGCGCGCCTACGTCTCCTTCGAGCATCAGCCGCGCCGCCAGCGTCTCCACGTTCTTCTGCAGATAACGCTTCAGCGGTCTCGCGCCGTAAGTCGGATCATATCCTCCTTCAACCACGTAATTCTTCGCCGTTTCCGTAAGAGATATGGAAATCTCTTTGTCCGCCAGACGTCTGTTAACATCCGCGATTAATAATTCAATAATGTCATAAATATTCTCCTTCGTCAATGGTTTAAACAGAATCATCTCGTCCAGGCGGTTTAAAAATTCCGGTCTGAAATGCGCCCTCAGATCATTCATGACCAGCTTCTGGCTCTCTTCGCTGATATTTCCCTGTCCGTCGATCCCCTCTAACAGATAAGACGAACCGATATTCGACGTCATGATCAAGATCGTATTCCTAAAATCGACGGTACGCCCCTGAGAATCCGTAATCCTTCCGTCATCCAATACCTGCAGCAGGACATTGAACACATCCGGATGCGCTTTCTCCACCTCATCAAAAAGCACGACCGAATATGGTTTCCGTCTGACTGCTTCTGTCAACTGACCGCCCTCGTCATATCCGACGTATCCCGGAGGCGCTCCAATCAGGCGAGATACCGAATATTTCTCCATATATTCGCTCATATCGATACGCACCATATTGCTCTCGTCGTCAAAGAGACTCTCCGCCAGCGCTTTCGCAAGCTCTGTCTTGCCTACTCCGGTAGGACCAAGGAACAAGAATGACCCGATGGGTTTCGTAGGATCTTTGATTCCTGCTTTTGAACGAATGATGGCTTCCGTTACGAGTTCCACTCCCTCGTCCTGTCCGATCACACGCTTATGAAGCTCCTGTGCGAGATGAAGCGTCTTGCTCCGTTCGCTCTCATTCAGTTTCGCAACCGGTATTCCGGTCCAGCGGGACACAATCTTGCCTATCTCATCATCCGTCACACTCTCATGCACCAGAGACTTATCCTCATCTTTTACTTTCGCCTCTTCCTGCTCAAGCTGCTTCTGTAACTGCGGAAGCCTTCCATATTGCAGCTCCGCCGCTTTATTCAGATCATAGGACTGCTGAGCCTTCTCAATGTCCTTATTCACCTGCTCGATCTCTTCTCTTAACTTCCGGACACGCTCTACGTCTACCTTCTCGTTGTCCCACTGAGCCTTCTTTCCTGCGAATACTTCCCGAAGTTCCGCCAGTTCCTGCTGCAGATGATCCAGTCTCTCCCTGCTCAGGCGATCGTCCTCCTTCTTAAGCGCGGCTTCCTCAATCTCCATCTGCATAATCTTCCTCTGCAGCTCGTCCAGTTCCGCGGGCATAGAATCCAGCTCCGTCTTAATCAGCGCGCACGCCTCGTCCACCAGGTCAATCGCCTTATCCGGAAGAAACCGGTCGGAAATATAACGCTCTGACAGCGTTGCCGCGGCCACCAGCGCTCCGTCCGTAATCTTCACTCCGTGGAATACCTCATACCGCTCCTTCAGCCCTCTTAAAATAGAGACAGCATCCTCCACCGTCGGCTCGTCCACCTGCACCGGCTGGAACCTGCGCTCCAGGGCGGCGTCTTTCTCGATATACTGGCGGTATTCATCCAACGTCGTCGCACCGATACAGTGAAGCTCGCCCCTCGCCAGCATCGGCTTTAGCATATTGCCCGCGTCCATGGCTCCGTCTGTCTTGCCTGCTCCTACGATAGTGTGCAGCTCGTCAATAAAGAGGATGATCCTCCCGTCGCTGTTCTTCACATCCTCAAGAACTGCTTTCAACCGCTCCTCGAACTCCCCGCGGTATTTGGCTCCCGCCACCAGCGCCCCCATATCCAGGGAAAAGATTGTCTTATCCTTCAGTCCCTCCGGCACATCGCCGCGGACGATCCGCTGCGCCAATCCTTCTACTACCGCGGTCTTACCAACACCCGGCTCACCGATCAGGACCGGATTGTTCTTCGTCTTCCTGGAAAGGATGCGGATTACATTACGTATCTCCGAATCACGTCCGATCACAGGGTCCAGTTTCTGCTCTCTCGCCCGTTCCACCAGATCTGAACCATATTTGTTCAGCGTATCGTAGGTGTCCTCCGGATTATCGCTGGTCACCCGCTGATTCCCTCTCACCGTAGACAATGCCCTTAGGAAATCATCCCTCTTAATCCCTGTCTCCCGGAAGATATTCTTAAGTTCTCTGTTCGGATGCCTTAAGAGAGACAAGAAGAGATGCTCCACCGAGACATATTCGTCTCCCATCTGCTTCGCCTCGTCCTCGGCATGAATCAACGCTTTATTCAGATCCTGCCCCACAAATTGCTGGGCGCCCTGCACCTTGGTACGCTTCCTCAACGCTTCTTCCGTACGATTGATGATTATATTCCTGTCAATTCCCATCTTCTCCATAAGTTTAAGAATCAGGCTGTCATCCTGAGTAAGAAGCGCATACAGAAGATGCTCCTGTTCGATCTCCTGATTCCCATATTCCAATGCCGTTCGCTCGCACTCCTGGACTGCCTGCATGGATTTCTGCGTAAATTTATTTATATTCATAGT
>CAJUFA010000067.1 GCA_910585725.1 uncultured Dorea sp.
AAGTATATCAACTGACTGGGGAAGATTCACTACGGTATGTTTTGTGTCGCTTACATAAGAACATGCAGTTTACCTACTTGGACATGGAGATTTTAATTTGTTGTTTATGGATACGACAATGTGTCGTTCTACAGTGAAGCAGATAACCCAGACCTGGATGAAAAGGAAGAGTTTGAGAGTAGTGTAATTTCGTATGGTAGTGAAGCCTAATGCGGGCGTGCGTGCTGTGAATTGCAGTTTGAGAGTAGTGTAATTTCATATGGTAGTGAAGCCGTGGCAAGTTCCGCAAACGAACTTCGCAAGTTTGAGAGAAGTGTAGTTTCGTATGGTAGTGAAGCAGTTCCACACATACACTGACGCGGACGTGCGTTTGAGAGAAGTGATATTTCGTATGGTAGTAATGTTTTTGTATGGAAAATCTGATTGGTAATGATTCCGATGTAATTATAGCCCTCTATATTCCGCATATCCCTCTGTTTACACCGAAAAATGACTGTTTACCAGTTTAATGTAGGCATTTTCAATATTACCAATTATAATGAATAATGTATCTTGTAAATCTGGTAAAAATTGTATAGAAAGGAAAAGTAAGTTGGAGGAAGAGAGAGGGGAGTAGGGAAGAAGCGGACAAAGGTGGAAATCGTGCTGATGGCGGTGGTGGTATTATCGATTATACGCCAATTTTTCCTGGGGAATTATCATAATATGTTCCTGGGCGTCCTGACGTTGATTCTTTTTATGATACCGAAGGTTATTGAGATGAGGCTAGGAGTGAGTATTCCGGCGGGACTTGAGGCGATTATCCTGATTTTTATCTTTTCTGCAGAGATTTTAGGTGAGAACAATGCTTTTTATGTAAAGATCCCGATTTGGGATACGATGTTACATACAACGAATGGTTTTCTGATGGCGGCGATCGGATTTGCCATGATCGATATCTTTAATCGAAGTGAGAAGTTTTCGATTAAGATGTCTCCGTATTTTGTTGCGTTTGTTGCGTTCTGTTTTTCTATGACGGTGGGAGTGCTGTGGGAATTCTTTGAATTCAGCATGGACTGGTTTTTTCAGACGGATATGCAGAAGGACTGGATCTTGCCGGCGATCAGTTCAGTCAAATTGAATCCAAACGGAGAGAACGTTCCGGTGAAGATGGTTATTGATTCCGTGGTAATCAATGGGCAGGAGTGGAATCTTGGAGGATACCTGGATATTGGTATCGTAGATACCATGAAGGATTTGATGGTGAATTTTATAGGAGCAGTGGTATTTCCGTTGTGGGAATACTATATCTGAAGCAGAGAGGGAAGGGAAGACTTGCAGCGTCTTTAATTCCGCAGGTGAAAGATGAAGGGAACTGCCAATCCCGTAAGTGAAGGAGGAACCTTCGCTTACGGGAGGATCAGATACGCATATTCTCCCCACATGGAAGTATCGATGATGCGGTCCATTTTGAGGTATTCGGCTTTTACAGCCATTAATATGTGCCTCATATTCAGGATTTCATTTTTGCAGACGGAGATTGCGCATGCATTTAGTAATATATTTTTGATCGTGCCGCCGCAGAAATCAAATTGGCGGGCCAGATAAGGAAGATCCAATTGGCCGACGGGCAATTCCGGTATCAGGCAGCTTTCCCAGATTGCCAGACGCTGTGCTTCATCCGGCGGCTGAAAACGGATCACATATTTTATTCGCCGCAGGAATGCCGGATCGATGTTATTCATGAGATTTGTCGCCAGGAGTACGATGCCCTCATATTGTTCAATTCTTTGCAGAAGATAAGAGACTTCCGTGTTGGCATATTTGTCTTTTGCGTCGGAGACTTCACTTCTTCGTCCGAAGAGAGAATCTGCCTCGTCAAAAAATAGTACCATATTTGTCTTTTCGGCATAGAGAAATGCCTGTTCTAAATGTTTTTCTGTCTCACCGATATATTTATCCACGATACAGGACAGATTCACTTGATAAAGAGGAATGTCAAGTGCGTTGGCGATCGCGTGGGCGCTCATGGTCTTGCCGGTTCCGGGAGGTCCGCAGAGGAGGACCGTGACGGCTCGTCCATAAGCATATCTTTCTTTCAGGTTCCAGTCTTCAAAGATTCTGCCGGTTCCATTTACGCTGGAAATTACATAGTCTAAAGATTTTCGGATATCAGGCGATGCTTTTAAATCGTTGAGGAGTACTTTAGGATAAATGATATGGCCGGGACTGCTGCCGGTGGTATCGGAAGTTTTCTGAGTGATGACCTGATAGCATAGTTTGGAAAAATGAAAATTCCTCCGGGGCTCGTCGGTTCCATTCCGTTCCTGCCAGGCGGACAGTACGCGGGAGATCTCACTGGGCGTTAGCTGGTAACACCGGGCGCAGCGGAGAATATCCAGGTCGATTCCATATTGATTAGCGAAGCCTTGCCATACCAGCTTGCGCATCTGATAGTCAAGAGGCGTAAGTTCCAATAAGACGGAGATAGTTTCCTCATGTCTGTATTTGTCCAGGATTTGCCGGATGGAAATATCTGTATCTGTACATACGATCAGGGGAAGACCCTGTTCGATGGCAGGAAGGATCAGACGCTTTGCCAGCGCTGCTTTTGTAATCCCTATCAATTTTACACATTCTTCTGTAAGTCCATAAAGACAGAGCCCGCCGTTCTGGAAAAGAACTTCCCGGATCAGCTGCATACTATATGCAAAGAAATTCTCTTCTGTCATGCCGGACCAGTCGGTGAGATCGGCGAGGACGAGACTTATACCCAGAAGCTTTGCCGTGTGCTTTGCCAGAAACCGACGGCCTCCGTTTCCTGTGAATTGAACGAGACATCCTGATTTTTTGGCGGATGAGCCGATATGACGGTCTGGGGTCATTGTGTATCGGACGGGGAGCTCGGTGAGACGTCCTGAGTTTTTAAGGTGCGCAGCGGCGTGTGCAGCCAGATCTTCATATGCGTAGAGGGGATGGAGATGTAAGCTTAAGGAGAAGACGGTGCACAAGGAGTTTAAAGGTTCGCCCGGCAGGTTATCTCCTAAGAGAAACCCAAGGACCCGGTCATCCAACATCAGTTCTGCGTGTTTTACAGGACTCTTTCTGTGGTCGATGTAGCAGATCAGAGAGAGTCCGTCCAGTTTCCGGCGAACATCGTCCCAGGAAGGAAAGGAGATGCCTTCCAATTGATAGGCCAGATTCAATGTCACGCCTACACCGGTGTAATACTGCAGCAGAGCGGCGAATTCGGGTGTATAGAGAACGGCCAGGCACAGGTCGACGGCTGATTCGATCACATGGTCTGTTTGTCTGCCGTTGTCGGCCAGAGCGAGCAGATAATGATAACGGTTATTTTCTTCCTCACGGGCGGCTGACCATGCTTTAAGGGACTCTTCGGACACTTTCCGGACCATGCGGTTTATAGAGGGAAAGCGTTCATAGATACCCTTATGTCCCTGTTCTTCCAGATGAAGAAGGGTTCGGGCAATGATCAGATGGATCGTAGTTTCCAGAAATTCCATGTTTTCTCCATTTCCTAAAAGATTTATTAATGATTTAATGATTCCACAGCAAACCGGCGCCCCTTAACCTGCATTCTAACTGTACAGACGGTAAATTCTGAACAGAGAAACGAATATCCTGCACGGTAAGCGCCAAATATTCCTGCGGATTTTCTAATTCCCTGGATTCCTCTATCATTGTAAATGAAAGATAGTTAGACTATTTCACTACAATTATGGAGAATAGGTTATGACATCTGCACGCAAAGTTCGTGTTCCCATGGGGGAACAGATCAGGATTATCAATGAATGCCGCCAGAGCGGTATGACAGATGCTGACTGGTGTCGTGAAAACGACATTTCTGTAAGCACTTTTTATAACTGGGTCAGCCGCTGCCGGAAAGCGGCAGCGGATCAGATCCCGCCACCGAATTATGGTCATTGTGAGATCCCGCGTTCAAAGCAGGACGTGGTTCCCATTGACATTGTTTCGGATCACCTTACGGAACAGAATACAGCATCACAGATGCACCTTGCTACGAAAATAAAACTCGTAGCCAAGAACTGAACCTTGACAACAAATGTTTTCAACAATCATGGAAGCATCACGATAAAGCAGTCATAAAAATGGCTGCCGTCAGTGAAATATTGGTATTACAAAAAATCAGGCTTGCGCTTCCACATGGTAGCCATGCTTCTCTAATTCACGTATGTATCGGGAAAGCTGTTTTTGTTCGCAGCTTTTACGTCTGGCTTCAAAACAGGATTCATCGAAAAGAGTGCCTTGCTTTAGCATGGTGTAAATAATTACAAGAAGTTTTCTTGCAAGGGCAATAATAGCTTTTTTAGCCCCTTTCTTCTGTTTGATTCTCCAATACCAGGCGGACAGATAGGTATTGCGTTTTCCGGCGATTACCCAGGCAATTTCACAAAGCATACTTTTTATGTAAGGATTGCCTTTCGTGACAGATGTGCTTTTCCGTTTCCCGGCGCTTTCATTATTGCCGGGGCACAGGCCTGCCCATGAACAGATATGCTCCGCGGTTTTGAACGGTTTCATATCAATGCCGATTTCAGCAATGATTGCGCAGGAAGCCGTTGTGCTGATTCCATAAATGCTGCTTAACTGCTCCACCTGCAAAGCAAATGGGGCCATGTCCGCCTCAAGACTCTTTTCGATTTCAGCAAGATGTTCTTTTAAGGAGTCATAATGGTCCATAAGAATCTTCAGGAAGGCTTTTTGATGTTCTGACAGGGTTCCATTTACGGACATGAGGATTTCATCTATACGGTTTCTTGTCTTTGTTTTTAAGCAGGAATCCAAAGCAGACCGATCAATCTGTCCATGCTCAGTGAGATGCCGGATGATGTTCCTGCCGGAAGCGCCAAAAATATCAGAAATAAAAGAGGAAAGGCGAAAGCCAGAGCTTTGCAGGAACTTCTCAACTCTGTTTTTCTGGGATGTGATATCACGGATGACACTTTTACGGTAACGATTTAAGTCACGGAACTCCCGGATTCTTTTTTCGGGAATAAAGCTGCCATTCAAAAGCCCGGCACGTAACAGGGTGGAAATCCATTCAGAATCCCGCATGTCTGTTTTCTTGCCAGGGACATTCTTCATATGGCGTGCGTTTACAACCAGCAAGGTAATATCACCGCCAAATGCTTCTTCCAGTATTTCGTAAATAGGCATCCAGTAAATACCTGTGCTTTCCATAGCGACATGATGGCAGTTTTGAGAAACGATCCAGTCCCGTAAAGCAATCATATC
>CAJUFA010000068.1 GCA_910585725.1 uncultured Dorea sp.
GTTATGGACTTAAGTCTTACACCTGCAAGACGATCGCGGAGTTAGAGGCGGCTTTAGAGGATGCGAAGAAACAAGAGATCGCGTGCCTGTTTGATCTGAAAGTAATTCCGAAGACTATGACGGACGGCTATGAGTCCTGGTGGAATGTGGGTCTTGCCGATGTTTCGGAAAAAGAGTCTGTCAGAGAAGCATGGAAGGGCGTCAAGGAAGGAAGAGACGAGGCAAGAGATTACTAAATCGTCCGGATCATAAGGAAGTTTGTTCTCAGGATCTTCGGAATGGAGTGTCAGGAGATTCTGAGAATACAGATAAATAATAAGGAGGCGTATGGGATTGGGTAAAGTATTTGGCTATCCAGAGTTTGACGATAAAGGTGAGATGATACTTACCACTTATGACAATGAATATCAGGCAATGATGATGGATATCCGTGTCTATCAGATGAAGGCCGGCGAGGTAAGGAAATTTCAGAGGCAGGGAGAGGAGACGGCGGTCCTTCTTCTGTCGGGAAATATGACCTATGCATGGGAAGACCAGAGAGAAACGGTCAGCAGAAAAGATGTATTTACAGAAGGTCCATGGTGCGTTCATGTAAGCTCCGGCGTGGAGGTAGAGGTAACGGCCAATGCCGAGACAGAGATTCTGGTACAGTGTACCCAGAATGACAGGACGTTCGCAAGCCGTCTGTATAAACCGGAAGACGCTCCATGGGGATATTCGAGCGTAGGTAAGTTCGGCAACGTGGCAAAACGCCGTGTGAATACCATATTCGACCATGACATTTCACCGGAATCCAACATGGTTCTTGGAGAGGTCTTAAATGACAGAGGAAATTGGTCCGGATATCTTCCCCACAGACATCCGCAGCCGGAGACGTACCTGTTCAAATTCGACCGTCCGGAAGGTTTCGGAGCGAGCTTTGTCGGAGATCAGGTATTTAAGAGCGTAAACAACAGTTTCTCTGCGATACCGGGAGGAGAGCTTCATCCCCAGGCGGTTGCACCGGGATTCCAGATGTATACCTGCTGGATGATCCGGCATATCGACGGTAATCCATGGCTGCAGACAGACCGCTGCGAAGATGAGAGATATACATGGATGCACGATGCTGATTTTTAGTGTTATGTGAATTATTAAAATCATCATATAATCATAAAGACAAGGAGAAGAGATATGGAAAAATTAAAAGTATTTATCAATGGCGAATTCGTAGAATCCAAGACAGACGTATGGTATGATCTTCACAATCCTTCAACAGGAGAGATTACCGGGCAGGCGCCTTGCTGTACAACAGATGAGGTTGAGGCTGCGGTTCAGGCGGCAAAGGCGGCGTTTCCGGGATGGAGCGGTACTCCGGCGATCAAGAGAGCGCAGATTATGTATAAGATCCGCGAGCTGATCATCCGTGATTATGAAGAACTGACCTATACGGTGGCGGAAGAGAATGGAAAGACATGGGGCGAAGCCGACGGCGACGTTGCCAAGGCAAAAGAAGGCACCGAGCTTGCGACGCAGGTAACATCTCTTATGATGGGCGAGTCTATGATGGATGCTTCCCGCGGATATGACACGGTAAAATACCGCGAGCCTCTTGGAGTATTCGCCGGTATCGCACCGGTAAATTTCCCGGCGATGATCCCCTTCGGCTGGATGGCTCCGACTTGTATCGCGACAGGTAATACCATGGTTCTTAAGGCGGCTTCCCTGACGCCGAGGACGGCTCTTAAGCTGGCGGCGATTTACAAAGAGGCTGGCGTACCGGACGGCGTTATCAATGTTATTACCTGCTCCAGAAATGAGGTTGACCTTCTCCTGAATCACCCGGATATCAGAGGTATCTCTTTCGTAGGCTCTACTCCGGTAGGCAAATCCGTATATCAGAGAGGCGCCGCTAACGGCAAACGTGTTCAGGCTTTGTGTCAGGCGAAGAACCATGCGCTGGTTATGGCGGACTGTGCTCTTGAGAGAACGGCTGCAGGCGTAATTAATTCTGCGTTTGGATGCGCGGGACAGAGATGTATGGCTCTTAGCTGTATCGTCGTTGAGGAAGCGATCGCGGACAAATTCGTAGAAGAGTTGGTAAAACAGGCAAAACAGGTGATTCCTACCAAGGCTTATGACAGATCTCATGCAAAGGGAGTTAAGACCATTGGGCCTATCACATATGAGAAACATTATCAGGAAGTACTCCGCGACATCCAAAAGGGACTTGACGAAGGAGCGAAACTGGTGCTCGACGGACGTAATCCGGAAGTTCCGGAAGATATGAAGAACGGATATTTTGTGGCTCCGACGATCTTTGACCATGTGACTCAGGATATGAGTATCGGAAGAGAAGAGATATTTGCTCCGGTTCTCACGGTAAAACGCTGTAAAGATTTTGAAGAAGGTCTTGCTATGATGAATGAGAATCCATATGCAAATGGTTCCGTTATCTACACACAGAGCGGATATTTTGCACGCCAGTTTGCAAGATACACAGACGGCGGTATGGTAGGTGTGAACGTAGGCGTTCCGGTTCCGATCGGATTCTTCCCGTTCTCCGGTCACAAGGATTCCTTCTTTGGAGATCTTCACTGCCTTGGCAAAGATGCTTACCGCTTCTTCACTGAGTCAAAGACGGTGACGACACACTGGTTCGACGAGGAAGAGAAGAAGACGATCGAAGTATCTACATGGGACGGTACGATTTAGTAAAAAAACAGCGCGGTATTCGTTTTGCGAACGCCGCGCTGTTTTTTTCTATCAGAGACCATGCTGTTTAATCTTCGCCTGATGCGGTTTCAAGGGCTAACAACAACTGACCTTTGTCCAAGGGCTTATAGATAAATGTTTTAATACCGATTGAGTTTGCCTCATCAATCGTATCGTCATATGCCAGAGAGGAAACCATGATAATTCTGGCGTCCGGATATTTTTTCAGAATTGCCCTGGAAGTTTCCAGTCCGTCCATACCCGGCATAATAATGTCCATTGTTACCAGATCCGGCATAATCTCGCCATATTGCGCGAGCGCCATCTCGCCGTCATGGCAATAGGCGGCTATTTCATAATCCGTGTCCTGCAGCATCTTTTTCATCTGTAGTTCAACTACCCGCGAATCGTCTACGATCATGACCCGCTTTCCCATAAAGAATCACCTCTTTCAAATATTTCCCTGATTTATTCTGGCTTTGAAGTAAAGTGGCTCAAACGAGAGCTTTCATTTTTGTCGCTGGAATAAGAAATGGCAAAATGCTCATCTTTGTCTGCCGGCTGGTAGCTTCCTGTATAAAATTCCGGTATTCCAAACCGGGACGCTACTTTGGTAACCTGAAACAGCCTGGAAGCAATATGTCCGCACACCACATTAAAATATTCCTTCGTGAAATCCTCCACATCTTGATCCGTAACCTTTTCTTCCTGCAGCATAGATTGGGTCAGCCGGATAAACATCGCTGTATCGGCACATAATGCCAGGCTGGAAGAAAATCCTCTTGCGAACGTGGCGTGCACAGTGCAGGAATCTTTACCAACGGGTGCTGCAGATCCTTCATATAATCGAATGCCTGTCAGCTTTTCCGTCACTTCCCTGACCACCAGATCAAATATGCTGCGAAGCTTTTCATCTGACATAACAGTATCCATGCAGATCCTTCCTTTCTATACCGTTTAATATTATACCAATCGGATATTCTCACGTCAAGAATGAATGAAATTGATTTACACCAAATTCGGTCGCGCCTACCTTATTCGGCACGAATCTCCTGCTAAGTGGATTATACATCTGACGAAAAGCATTTTTCAGACATGCTCTAAGGGAATGGTACAGTGCACTAGGAATATTTGACAAAAATGAGGATACTATATTGTGCATAGTGTATAAATTTGGATATTTTGAATGAAAGGGTTGAAAATATTTTAACAATCGGTTATTATAGGTACAGGCAATGAAAGACATATAAATTATCTATAAATAACAAATAACGCTGTATGTAATTAGACGTAATATTAGATAAAAAAGAATATAAGAGTGGGTTGATATTTCCCAAGAGAGAGTCATGGATATGGCCGCCGAAGAGGCAAACCTGCATTAACGGGAAGAGTTATTACGGGCGAAACTTTCAGGCAAAAGGACTGGGGAACGTACCACATTCTGAATCTTGTGCTGTGTGATAAATTTCTAAAAAAATTGATAGATTATCAGGGCAAAAGACAGAAAGGACGATTGCGCGCATGATTGTGTTCAAATCGTCCTTTTTTAATCGAGGAAGATTTTTGCGGCGGCAGAATCATTGATGAGAGAAGCTGTAATCGGCGGATTCATTTCACAGACAGAGACTAATGCTGAAAACGGCAATAAGGGAGAATAGAAAACACATGGGAAGTAAAGATTATATTGTGATAACGAATAATCCGATGGTATTGGACAAGCTTAAAGATACACGTAATATTATATATAGAGAGATTTCCTATGAAGAGATTCTTAGGGAAGTAAGAGACAGAATTCACGAGGGGCACACATTGTTATCGCATCCGTTATCTGGAAGCGTGAAGCCCAATGAGACGCCATATAAATCCATAATGATATCAGAGAGAAGGGGGGAGGTTGACGAAGGGTCGGTTAAGTTGATTGAGAACGCCATACAAGCGTGCCGTAAATTCATATTCAAGTCTGATTTGTATGAGGAACCGGTATATGACGATTTTCAGTTGATTGACTGGTCGCTGCTGGAGAGTGGAATGGCATCTGCGGATGTCGGGTAGTCTTTATACAGGTTGTAGAAGCGTTTAAGCTTTGAACAATAATATCAATATTCTAAGGAGGGAACCAAAAGTGAGATTAGAAATGGGACACATTTACATTAAGGATAT
>CAJUFA010000069.1:0-1543 GCA_910585725.1 uncultured Dorea sp.
CTCTGCCGAGGTAATAAAAGCTGTGTGAATTTCCTTTAGTACCTCTGCCAGTTCTAACGCCGGTTGTTTTACTCTCTCCCACAAGTCCAATATTGCAGCTTTCAGCCGTTCAAATGCTGTTATGATTTATTCCTTTCTTAAATTTCATCTGGTTTACTATCTATGCGATTCTTCCCAAGTATTTTCACACGTAATATTACGTGCTACAATATTTATAGGATAAGGAAAGGAGAATCCCAAAATGCCCATGACACCACGAGAAATGATAAAGCATCTCAAGAAAAATGGTTTTGAGATAATCGGCCAAAATGGTTCCCATGTTAAAATGAGAAACCATGAAACAGGTTGCCAAACCATAATTCCTTATCACAGCGCAAGCCTTAAAAAAGGACTTGAACAAGCTATATTAAAACAGGCGGGACTCAAGTAGTTCCGCCCCAATATGGAGGCTTTCTATGAACAAATTATTTTATCCTGCATTATTTCACAAAGCCGAAGAAGGCGGTTTCTGGATTTCTTTCCCAGATATCCCCGAATGCCTTACACAAGGCGATGATATGACACAAGCTTATGAAATGGCTGTGGATGCACTGGGGTTGGTCTTAGCTGACTATGAACAGGAGAAAAAACCTTTTCCCACGGTTTCTGAACCAACAACAATTTGTATCGAACCAGATTCTTTCCTTGTTGTCATCGAATTTGACATGCTTGCTTACAAAAAACGTACTAATTCTCGTGCGGTAAAGAAAACGCTCAGTATTCCTGAATGGCTGAACGAAGCAGCCATTGCCAAAGGAATAAACTTCTCTCAGGTTTTACAAGAAGCCCTTCTTACTAAGGTACAGCTTTAATCCTTATCGGGGCTATCCTTTGCGGTAGCCCCTTATCTCATATCTTTGGTAAATTTCAGTTTAAATCATTTGTTCTATCTTCAATATAGCCTTTAAAGACAGAAAAATATTTTGTCTCATTAATTCCTTTTCTTGTTTGCTCTTTTTTGCTTCTAAATCTTTCTGAATCAGATTTACAATATATTGCATAAATGACATATTCTGATTGATTGCTTCGATTTTCATTGTCATTCGATTAAAAATACTATATACACGATTTCTAACTTCATCACGAACTATATTTTGGGCACTTTTTTCTATACATGCTTTAACTTTTCTTGATATTTCATCTGCCGTATTTGTTTCTTTTAAAGCAGGATATCCAATGGCGTATACTTAAGTTCCAGGAAATCCGCTTCTTCTCCACGTATTTTAACACATGCCCCTGCCAGCCAGCACCAGTAGCCGGTATAAATATCCTCTGGGCTTTCATCAGAGCCATACCAGGCAAATTCTTTGCTTGCCCCGTACCACTCCTGTTCCATATATTCACGCAGTTTTTCGCTCTTACAGTTTCCAAGTAAGTACTCCTGAAAAATTTTATAATAATCTTCATACAGAAGCGACCCATCTTCTTGCCCTACTTTCCCATTACGGATATATCCTGCCAAAAGATTTGTCAGTCCATCCGAAGATTCGCATTCATCCAGGAT
>CAJUFA010000069.1:1553-3157 GCA_910585725.1 uncultured Dorea sp.
CAGACGTGTGCTCTTCCGATCTCCATTGACAGCACATCGATATACTCTGCATAATCTGCAATTCCTATATACGCCAAAAGCCCCAGATATTCCCTGTAAATCTCCTGCAGTTCCTGCTTTGAAGCCCCGGCAGAATATTCTGCATAAATCAAATCCCGCTGAAAATTTGCAGCTACTCTTTTGCATCTCTTGATTTTTTCCGTCTCGGTTTCTGGCAGTCCAGCCGCCATCTCCTGAAATCTTCCAATCCTTTTTTCTTGATCCTGTATATACTTTTTAAAATACGCTTCACTTTTTATGGAATCCCTAAGCATTAAAATTTCACATCCTTTTCTATCACATTTGCAGCATCGTCCAGCCTGTCATAGGTAACCTTTCCATCCTCCTGGACATGAATCACACAAGCGCCTACATTATCTGGGTTAAGGATCTTCTCCATACGGAGTTCATCAGCCTTTTCTTTTCCCAAATCTTTATCCAAGCGCTGATCAATCCAGTTCTCTGACATTTGCTTGCCATCCTTGGTGTTGAGATTCAGAGATGCTGAGCCATATTTCGCATCTCCAACCAGATATTGCGGATGGCCATTCGGATTAAAATATACCCCGTCCGTTCCCCGGTGCCCACTTTCATCGATATCCGTCACCATATCCTTTGAAATTCGTTCATATCCCCTCCCCCGGAGATCCTGATCTGCCTTCATCTCCCCGTAATTCCCAACTTCATGCGTATTATCTCTGTCAAAAGGCTTCACGCCAGATTCTACATCTGACAGCTCCTTCTCTTGTTTGGCTACTTTTTCTTCATAAGACATTTCCCTAATTCTGCCAGAATCCTCCTTCCCCTCTGAATAGCCGCCCGCATCATAGTCCTCATCTATCTGCGGCAATTCTTCCGTTACCCGTTCTGAATCATCATATCTCCAATCTGCCTGTTCTGCCTGGCTTTCATGAACTCCTTCCAGACTGGGAAGCTCCATTTCTGATGGCCTCTCAGAATCCCTAAGCCTATTTTTCCCCGAAAATCCTATATCTGAATTCTGTTCCATACTACGCTCAAAATTCCCTTGCCGCATCACACCACCCTCTCTTTCAGATACTCTGTACGCAGTTGTTCAATTGCCTGGTTCTCCGGATGTTTCTCATGTTCAATCCTACAGATATAATAGAGGATGGCCAACATCTCCTGTTGGTCAAAGCCAGAAAACTCTTCTTCCAGGTTCTGGCTCATAATGGCTGCAAGCTGTTCCAGCCCAGAACACCTGGATGTACCCCGGAACACATCCTCCAAAGCAAAATTTTTGTTGATATAGTCAGCAACCGCCCATTCATACTTTTGATTTTTGCTGGCAAAATACATAATTAAATCCTTGCGGATTTTTGCTGAAGCATTAGAGACCCTGATTTTCTCTGGCAATGTCCGTGCTTCTTCCTGGGTCAGCTGTTTTTTGAGAAGCAAATGCAAAAGTTCCCTGCTTTGTTTCTTTCTGGCCTCCAAGAAAGATGCGGTTTCTTTCCTGGATTGCCCTTCTGCTTCCACTTCATACTTCGGCAAAGAACACAGAGATCGGAAGAGCACACGTCTGAACTCCAGTCACCGCTCAT
>CAJUFA010000069.1:3167-4809 GCA_910585725.1 uncultured Dorea sp.
CCCCGGTAGGCAACCTTGACAATTCCCCAAACTGCTGCTCCTTCAATGCAACGGAACCGCCCGTAATCTCCCGGTCAGAACTTTCTGGCAGCCTTAAGATAATCTTTGTATTTGTATTGCGGATAGCTGCTGTATCAAGGAGATTGGGAGCCTGATCCACAATGACAAATCCTTCCCCATACGTCCTGATTTCTGCAATCGCATTGGTAAGCATTTCCACAGACTTGCCCACCATATTGGAAGACTCTGCGCTCTGTTCTGTGGAAGTTTTCTTCAGAAGGTTATGGGCTTCCTCCAAAACAGTGACATGCTTCAGCGGTACATTCATCCCCTCCCTGACAGACATTCGGTACTCTTGTAATTTCAGCACTATCAATCCCATGATCAAAGATTTTGTCTCCATAGAACCTACCCTGCTGATATCTACAATAGCACTCTTGTCAAACAGCTCCCGCAAATCCATCTCGTTGCTGACAAAAATCCTCCCATTAATGCCATTAGTCAGGGATTTTATCCTAGTGGAAAGAGAACCAATGTAGTCTCCCTTTGTATCCGCCGAATATTCCGATTTCTTGATTACCGTATTCAATTCCCGCAAAATATCATCAAAGGTAGGATACAGCCCTTTGATTTTCGTATTTTCCGATAAATCCAAATCCCAGCCAGCAGAGATATATGCCTGCTCAATAGAATCCTTTAAAACAGCCGGCATAGCTGCATACATGGGCCAACAGACATTAAAAATCTCCACAATGCGCTCAATATGTTCCAACACATGGATTCCTTCCGGAAAGGAAAAAGGATTAATTCTTAAGATTTCCCCTAACTTTGAATTCGTCCCAAAATGCCTTACATCGGTAAATACATTCCCATACTCTCCTTTTGCCGGCTCCACAACCAAAAATGGAATTTTCTGCCAGCTTAATTCGTGAAGCAAATGATAGACGGCATTGGATTTACCAGAACCAGTAGAACCCGTGATAAAAGTATGCATTGCCAGACTGTCTAAATCAAGCCTTACCTCCGCCCCCGATTTTTGGCCCAAATGATATACCACGCCCAAATTTATGCTTTTCTCACCGCAAGCCTTCCGGGTGATAACTTCCTGTGCAAAAGGCGCATGTTCCACAACCGGCAGCCCCCGAACCGAATGCCTTGGGAGCCCCATATGGATTGCCAGTTCCTTTGTACTTACCAATGCAGTCGGATCGACTGCCAGATACCTTTCCCCTTCATAATGAAATCCATTGTACCCAAACTGGGGATGGCGGAAATACTTCAGGTAGCCAAGAACCCCTTCCACGTCTGCTTCATCGATCCATGAATTAACTGCATTTCTTTCAATCCCACTGCCTGTCCCTGCAACCACTGATTTATATATATTTGCAGCTGTTTCTGTTTCTGCTGCAGATTCCCCTAAGAAATACGCCGCAAAATTCCACATCCCGAAACTCTCGCATTCTTCTATGCGCTCCAAGTGTTTTTGGATTTTCTGCATCACTAAGCCCAATGTCATATTCTGGGCATTTAAAGTAATGCCTTTCGATGAGCCAAAGGTATCTGTTATGGTTTTCGTATTTACCAGGTTAAACGCCTCACCTGCTGTATATGCATCGCTCTCTGTAGTTCCTGTACTCGTCCC
>CAJUFA010000070.1 GCA_910585725.1 uncultured Dorea sp.
GCCCGAAAAATCAAAGCTTTTATAACCTTATCCGTTCTACAAGAGACTGGTTTTTCTGCCTGCCCAGACTGACACAGGAAATCAACTGCGGAATCAGGATCATCACCGCCGTATACAGAAGACAGGGCATCAGAGGAAATCTGTAGTTCATATACTCCGCAATCCGCTTATAAGCGGCAACGAATCCGTACCCGGCTGCGCCGCCTGCAAAGAGCGTGACCAGAATTGCCGGGAACACATACATAATGCTTTCCCAGAACAGCATATTTCTTATCTGTTTCACTTCCATACCGATGGATTCCAGCACGGATATTTCCCTTTTGCGCGTGGCAATATTCCCGATCATCATATTAATCAGATTCAGAATCCCAAATAAGGTAACAAAGGCTGAGATGCCGTAAATCTGCATCTTGATCTTCTTCACATTTGCCGAATCATCCAATATCTGCTCCCGCAGTGTCGCCAGGGATAAATCGGGATCATCATCTGTCAGCGAACGAATTGCTTCTTCTGTCTGTTCTCCATATTTTTCATAATCATCCACAGAAATATAGAAGGCGCTGGCAGTATTCATATCACCCCACAGCTTTTCCATCGTCTGATCTGTCATTGCAAAAGCATAGCCGCCTTTTACCGGCGCAGGATCCGGGCTGACTGCCGCAATCTCAAGCTTTGCAGTATGTTCCGCCCCGTCAGACCAGTGCAGTGTAATGTAGTCCCCAACCTGCGGGGATATGCCGTTTAACCCGGAAACAAGTTCACTGTCCGTAATCATAATACCGTCTGACTCGCACAGATAATCATAGCTGTTATTGCCTTCTGCATTCATCTGAAAATATGCGTCAGAATCTCTTGTCAGCCGGTAAAATCCATCGCTCCAGACAGCTCCCTGATACTCAATACTGCCGAATGCACTGTTTTCTGTCCTGACAGAGCGCACATGAGGAAGAGTAGACAACTGTTCTTTTAGTTCTTCACTCAGATGCCCCTTAAGCTGCATATCCGTCGGCCCGTATGCTGACGGATTGTGCGCATTATACTGGTAAGAAACCATATATTCTGCATCGGAAAAAATCCCTTCCCTTGAGAAGGATATTTCGTCCCAGGCATACAGATATGAGGCCGCAATCATAAAAACAATTCCTCCAAAAGCAATGGACGCCGTCATAAGCCGCCGTTTCTTATAACTTCGGCTCTGTCCCAGCCGTGCCATTACAAATGCGGTCAGCTTTTTATGCTTTGCATCCCCCTCATGGGCATCTCTTCCGTCCCACAAATCCCTTGACGCTTCAATAGGAGAAACCTTAGCCGCAAGAGCAGCCGGTTTGCTGACAGAGATCTGTACGGCAAAAAAGCCAAATACACCGGTGACTGCCGCCGTCGCCAGATAACCGGGCGTACTCCATCCTTCCGGCTGCAGAAGATACGCAAAGGCTCCGCCAAGGATTAAGGACACAGGGATTGCCGCGGCACATAGATATCCCCCTTCCCGGCGCACCATTTTCCGAATCTGCTTTTCTGTCATTCCGATCGTCTGAAGCTGCCCGATCTGCTGTGCGCGTGATGAGACAGACAGATAAAAGATACTGTAAATGACAATCCCGCTGGCCGCCATGATAAATAAGGATACAAAGGCGATTGCATATCCGGCCGTATTGTCCTCCCGCAAAGACTCCTCAAATCTGCCGTTTATATTCACATCCTGGCGCTTTACGCCATAATCCTCCGCTATCTGGTAAACCGCTGACTCAAATTCGGAAGATTCCATATCCCAGGCGCCTGCAATCCGCACCAGGGCCGTATACTCCACTGCCCTCATGGAAGGATTTTTCTCTGCAAATTCTTCGGATACATAAACCGTATAGGACGATAACTCCTGATTTCTGCCGGTATATCCGCTGACTACAAACTCCTCCGGTCCATTTCCCGTATTCAGAGATATCTTTTCGCCGATTCTGCACTCCTTTCCAATACCGTTCATGAAGCTTTTGTCTACAACGATTTCGCCATATTTTTCCGGCTCTTTTCCCTCCGCCGGCGCATAAGTCTGTATTTTATCTTTCTGACTTTTCATATAAATAAACTTATATTTTACACCGCTGATTTCAAACTCAGCGCCGTTATCTTTATATGGAATCACAAGTTCTGTCCTCTCATCTGCAGCAAGTTCCTCCATCCGCTCTTTTGACACGTTCATATAGATCACATGCTGCATATTTTGAAGCATCCGCTCCTCCGCTGTCTGCGTTCCTTGGAGAAATAACGTCATCACCATAATAAATGTAATCGAAAGAATAATGGTCAGACCTGAAAACAGGGTATATACTTTACTGCCCGTCAGATTGCTTCTTGCAATGCGGCAGATGATTCTGCTGTTATTATTTGCATCCAGTTTCATCCTTACCACCTTCTTTCCGCAATCCGCCCGTCTTCAATCCGGATTGTACGGTCCGCAATCTGGGCGATCTCATCATTATGCGTAATCATCACAATGGTCTGATGAAACTTCCTTCCCGTCGCCTGCAAAAGCCCCACAACTTCCTGGCTTGTGCGGCTGTCCAGATTGCCTGTAGGCTCGTCGGCCAGTATCAGCGCCGGCTTGGTAATCAGCGCCCGGGCAATGGCCGCTCTCTGCTGCTGGCCGCCAGAAAGTTTATTGGGCTTTCGCTCTAATTTTCCTTCCAGTCCGAGTACGGATACGATATTTTCCAAATACTGCCGGTCCACACTTCGTCCGTCCAGCTCTACCGGAAGAACGATGTTATCATAAATGGTCAGATTCGGAATCAGATTATAATTCTGAAAAATAAATCCGATCTTTCTTCTGCGGAAAATGGTCAGCTCGCTCCGGCTCATTCCGTCAAGGCTCTGCCCGTCTACCACAACGCTTCCCCCTGTCGGCGTATCTAAACCCCCCAACATATGAAGCAGCGTGCTTTTCCCGGAACCGGACGTTCCCACAATTGCCGTAAAGCTTCCCTGTTCAATCTGAAGGGTAATCCCATCCAAAGCCTTCACAACCAGGGGCTCTTCCCCATAATACTTCGTAAGATTCTTTGTCTGTAAAATATCCATGCCTCATCTCTCCTTCCTGATTATAGTTATATTCTAAAAGGAGATTCTATCAATCCTGTTTCAAATGACGAAGAAATATTATCAAAACCGAAACAATTTCAAGCCTGCCGCGGAAGGAATACGGAAAAGCAGGAACCCTGCCCCGGCACAGAATGCACCATTATATATCCTCCCTGAAGCGTAATAATATTTCTGGCAATATACAGGCCAAGGCCAAGACCTTCTTCTCCAGAAACCGGGCTTTCCCTGTAAAACCGTTTGAATATATCATTATAATGTCCGGAAGCAATTCCCCTTCCCGTATCCTGAACCCGAATTTTTGTGTACATCTCTCCCGGACTGACGTCAATAGAAATCTTCCCTCCCTCCGGCGTATATTTCACCGCATTATCCAGAATATTGCCGATTGCCTCCGCCGTCCACTTCACATCACAGACCGCAGTCATATCCTGCCCGCACCGGATAGACAGTTCCATCTTTTTTCTTTCTGCCTTATGGACAATATCATTCACAGCCAGCTCCAAAACATGAAAAATACTAACATTTCCCATATTCAGCTTAATCATATCGCTCTCCAAACGAGAAGACTTAATCAGCGAATCAATCAGAAATTCCAACTTCTCAAGCTGCCGCCCTATAATTTCTTTGAACTTCTCTGCTTCATCGAAAGAAATATCCGGATCCGAAAGCATATCATGATACATGCAGATATTCGACAGAGGCGTCTTTATCTGATGAGCAATTTCAGAAATCGTCTTTTGCAGCTTCTCCTTCTCCTGTTTGCTCTCCAGCGCCTGGTTCCTGAGTATCTCTTCCGTCTTCTCAAGCTCCATAACCACCTTGGAAGCAAGCGTTTCCCTATTGTATTCCCGGAACAAAGACTGACCCTTTCCATTCCCCATGATACGTCTGGTATTCCAAAGTATTTCTTCGGAGAACATCACAAATTTTCTTCGGAAATACAGATAATATCCGAGATTCAAAACACAAAAAAGAAGCAGAATCATCAGTGCTTTCATACTCCTGCCTCCCCTGCTCCGACCCACCGGTATCCCATTCCATAAATATTCTTGATATAATCAAACTTATCGTCGGCTATTTTATTCCGCAGACGGCTGATATTTAAAGACAGCGTATGTTCGCTGACAAAGCGCCTTCTGCTGTCCCATATATTTTCCAGAAGGATATCCTTCGTCAGTATCTTTCTCCGGTTCTTACAGAAAAACTGAAGAAGGTCAAATTCCGTCGGCGTAAGCTCTAACAGTTCCCCGCTCTTCCTGACAATTCTTTTTTCGAAATCAATATCAAGATTGCCGCACGAATAACAGGGTTCCTCATGCCTTCCCCCGCACCTTCTAAGAACCGCCTGTATCTTCTCCATAGCAATCTGAATCCGGAAGGGCTTCGTAATATAATCCTCCGCGCCCATGTGATAACCGCCGATAATCTCATCCTCCAGATTATGAGCCGTCAGGAAAATAAACGGTATCTCATAAAGAGCGGCAGTATCCTGCGCAAACTCAAATCCGCTGCCGTCCGGCAGATTCACATCCAGCACGATTAGATCATACGCTTCCTTTAAAAGAAGTCCCTTTGCCTCTTCTAAGGTGTAAGCAGAAAAAGGGGTGATCCCCTTTTTCTGCAGGTTATAACACAGTCCTCCATTCAGTATCTCATCATCTTCAATCACTAATACTCTGCTCATACTACTCCTTTGGTTCTGAATAATTACA
>CAJUFA010000071.1 GCA_910585725.1 uncultured Dorea sp.
AATTTGTATTTTTTTGCATAAAAAAAGTAATGAAGTAACACACTTCATTACCTCTTGGAAGGGGGCCGCGGGATATGGCAATTGTACTATATGATCATAATCAGACTGCGTATCAGGCGGCGTTGGACATGATGAAAACGGCAGGAAAGGCAGCAGTCGTACATCCTACAGGAACAGGAAAATCTTTTATAGGTTTTAAGTTATGTGAGGATTTTCCAGATAAAAAGATCTGTTGGCTTTCACCGTCAGAATATATTTTTAAGACACAGATTGAGAATCTTAAGGCGTCCGGTGCAGATATGCCGGAAAATATCAGATTTTATACCTATGCAAAATTGATGTCTATGGCAGGGGAAGAGCTGAAAGAAATTAGTCCGGATTATATGATATTGGATGAATTTCACCGATGTGGAGCGAAAGGTTGGGGGTGTGGAGTACGAAGACTGCTTGATCTGTATCCGCACGCCTCTATATTGGGACTCTCGGCGACGGCAATCCGCTATCTTGATAATCAAAGGGATATGTCGGATGAATTATTCGACGGAAATGTCGCTTCGGAGATGACCCTAGGAGAAGCGATTGTAAGAGGAATACTGACCCCTCCGAAGTATGTATTATCAGTCTACGCTTATCAAAAGGATCTGGAGAAATATCAAGGACGGATACAGAGGGCGAAGAATAAAGCGGTTCGCGATGCGGGAGAGGAGCTGTTGGAGTCCTTAAGACGCGCATTAGACCATGCGGATGGTCTGGATGAAATATTTCACAGACATATGAAAGATACCACAGGGAAATATATTATATTTTGCGCCAATTATGAGCATATGAACGAGATGATCCGGAAAGCGCCGGAATGGTTTGCGAAGGTTGATAAGGAGCCGCGCATCTATTCGGCGTATTCTGATGACCCGAAAGTGAATCAGGCATTTGAAGAATTTAAATCGGATGAAAGCGGACATTTAAAATTATTGTACTGTATCGACATGCTCAATGAGGGAATCCATGTAGATAATATCAGCGGAGTAATTCTGCTGCGCCCGACAGTGTCGCCCATCATCTATAAACAACAGATTGGCCGGGCGTTGTCAGCCGGGAGGAAAGCAGGCGCAGTCATCTTTGATATTGTGATGAATATAGAGAATCTATACAGTATTGGCGCGATTGAAGAAGAGATGCAGATTGCTTCTTCTTATTATCATTATCTGGATCGGGATGATGAGATTATCAATGAACATTTTAAAGTAATCGATGAGGTACGGGATTGTGCGGCGTTGTTTCAGAAATTGGAAGAGACATTAACCGCGTCCTGGGATCTAATGTATGAGTGCGCCCGGGAATACTTCAAGGAACATGGTGATTTGGAAGTTCCGGTGAAATATCAGACGGAAGAGGGATATGGACTTGGGCAGTGGATTCTTACGCAGCGTAGAGTCTATGCAGGAGAAAAATATGGTGTTCTTGGGGAAGAGCGGATTCAAAAACTGAATCGGATAGGTATGGTCTGGGGAAATTACCGGGATCTTGTATGGGAGCGTTATTATGCGGAAGCGAAACGGTATTACGAGGCGCATGGGAATTTGAATACCAAAGCGAATGAAATAACCGAGTCGGGAATCCGTCTTGGCGCATGGGTCTGTCAGCTTAGAACATATCGTAAAAGCGGGATCCAGAAAATGTATCTGACAAAGGAAAGAATACAGCTGCTTGATCAGATTGGGATGATATGGGATGTGCCGGATTATCTATGGGAAGAAAACTACGCAGAATGTCTGCAGTATTACCGAATACATGGCAATTTGGATATTCCTAATGCTTATCGTTCGCAAAATGGCCTGAAGATTGGAGATTGGCTTCGCAGGCAGAGACTGATCCGGAAAGGAAAGACCAACGGAGCAGATCTTACACAGGAACAAATCGGACGTCTTGACGAGATCGGGATGGTCTGGAAGACAAAGCCGGAGCAGAAGTGGGATAAAGGATATGAAGAAGCGAAGGATTTCCGGGAAGCCTATGGAAATTTGAATGTTCCGGCATCTTATGTAAGCCCGTCCGGCTATAAATTAGGAAGCTGGATTACGGATCAGCGGGAGAAAGGACGGGAAAATCTAAAGCCAGAGCGGCGGCGGCAGTTGGACGACCTTGGGATGATTTGGGTAAAACCAGATCCATGGGAAGTAAGATACTGGCTTGCGAAAGAGTACTACGAGGAATATGGGAACTTAAATATTCCTTCCAAATACAGAGCGAACGGCGTCTGGCTTGCGAAGTGGGTCAATGAACAGAAACAGATTCATGCCGGTAAGAGAAAAGGAAAGCTTCTGAGAGAAGACCAGGAAGAAAGGCTTAATGCTCTCGGGATAGACTGGAGCGGCGGCCGGAGAAATTACGATCAGAATACGTCAAGAATATTTTCGAAGAGTACTTCATGAATACTTTAAGAGAAATCCTTGCAGCAGGGGCACTTGGATTTTGAAGAGTATGACATATCCGGAATCCGGAATATCTGCAATGATGTGAAAACATGCATCTGGCAGAAAAGGATTAAAATACTGTAACTATAGATATATTTCTTATAGGTACGGATGGCGAAGCATACCTTTTTATTAAGTTGGATAAAATTCCATAACTTATGAAGATTACAAATGCTTACATGTTGATTCATCATCACAAAGATAGAGAGGGATTATGGTGTATTATGTGATACAGGTTGCTTCCGGCATGGAGGATAAGGTGGAGGAACAGATTGAAGTCATGGTTGAAAAGGGAATTTATCAGCAGTGCTTCCATCCCATTCGTCATGTTAAGAAGAAGATACGGGGAGAATGGAAAGAACTGCGGGAAAAGCTGCTTCCGGGATATGTGTTTATTGTGAGCGACGATATCAAAGACCTATATCTGAGATTAAGATATGTACCTGCGTTTACGAAACTGCTGGGCAAAGACGAAGGGCAGTTTGTTCCCCTTCCGGAACATGAAGTGGAATGGCTTAAGAAGATTACGG
>CAJUFA010000072.1 GCA_910585725.1 uncultured Dorea sp.
CAGAAAAAAGAGATGATTTTATCACTTATGCTGAAAACGCTATGAGTTTTATAACAGAAGAAAATGATATACAAAATATAATGAAGAAATTTGAATCTCTGGATTGTGTAGATGGAAGTTTTGATTATGAATATGGTAAACTAGGGAAGTATTCTTTTGAGATTAATGATTTGGGAAAATGTGCTGAAGAAATGCAAATATCGGAAGAAATGTTAGGTTACATATTTGCTTTATTGGATGAATATGCTCCTAAGATAGAATTTAATGATAATAAATGCCAGTTTATTTATGGAGGTATTGAAGGCGGTTCATTAATAAAAAAATTGTCTAAAGCTGATTTTGTTGCAAAATATGACGGTGAAAAACATGATATATCAAAAATATTAGACGAGAATGGAGAAGGGTATTTTCAGTATTTTGCTTTTGATGCTACTGTGGATGATTCAAAAAAAGGCATTGTAAAGACCCATAGGGGAATATGTATTGGCAATACTAAAAAAGAGGTGATTCAAAAATATGGAAAAGCTGATGAGTTTATGGTCGATTTAGAAGGAGATGAATTGTACCAGACTTTTCTTTATGAAGGATATGTATTGGCAGATTTAATGAAGAACCAGTGTCACAGTTATATCCAATATATTTATAGCGATAAATGCATAAGATTTTATTTTGATGATTCAAGTGAAGTTAGTTGGATAGTATTTTCAAATTAATTTTTCAATACCAATATTTTAGAGTAAATGAAGGGAATAGGACGAGGAAGGTGAGATTTATAAAGAAAACCAACAGAAACATGAAAGTGTATGCACAATCAGGGTATCACTATAAACCAACACCAACTATTACTTTGAAGGGAGCTTGGCTGGAAGAGTGGGGCTTCGCAATACATACGCCTGTAATTGTAGAGTGTGAGGAAGGAAAGCTAACCATTATAAAACAACCAGAAGAAGGGAACAGCATGGATGAAGGCTGTTCCCATGAGGGATAACACATAGAAAGATAGGTTATTTTGTGCTTTCTTGTAAAATATGTACCATCTGTTCAACGACTGCAACTTGCTCATTGGTTAATCCTGATACATCTAGTGTTCAGGTAGCAGTACATGAAATAAAAACATAAATACTGGTGATAAGTAAACGGTAAATAGTGCGTACCTCGACTATGGCGGCAAAATGTGTGACAATAGACTATATTTCTATCATGGGTATTAAAAGTTAAGTCTCAACTTTTGATACCGCTATACGGAGGTAAGTCTATGAGTTCAGAAACAACGGCAGTGGCTGTACAGTACCGTTTACAAGAATGGGCCGCACAGATCAGGGAATGCCAGAACCGTCCCGCAGGCATGAGTGTCATCGATTGGTGTGCCGGCCACGGCATTACGAAAGCAAACTATTATTACAGACTGCGCCGCGTAAGGGAAGTGTGTCTGGAATCCCTTGCGCCAGAGGCTCCGGTGCAGCAGATTGTCCCGGTAAACCCAGGCTTTCTGCAGCAGGAAACACAAAGCGGCAGCGGTATACAGCAGGGGCTTTCCGTTTGTGTAAATGGTTTTTCCATCCACGTAACGGAATCCACACCAATGCCGCTGCTTGCGGCAGTCCTTAAGGTGGTGCGGGATGCTCAATGACGCCACCTGCTTTAAAGCCGTCTACATTGTCTGCGGCTACACCGATCTGCGCGCCGGGATGGACCGGCTGGCGGCACTCGTGGAAGCACAGACCGGGAACCGGCCGTATATAAAGGACACCCTTTATCTTTTCTGCGGGAGACGCACAGACCGCATCAAGGGGCTTGTATGGGAAGGGGACGGATGGCTCCTGTTATACAAGCGGCTCTCAGAAAGCCGGTTCCAGTGGCCGCGCACCCCGGAGGATGTACGTGAATTAACGCCGCAGCAGTTCCGGTGGCTGATGGAAGGGCTGACGATCACCCCGAAGAAATCGGTCAGGCCGGTGGAACCGCCGGAATACATGGGATGACTTTGTGCAAAACGGAGAAATTTTCGGACGTTTTTCCTGCTGGAAAAAATGTCCCGCCTTATTCCAGCAGAACCACGCTGCACACCATAAAAGGGTCCGGAATGGGCGCAGACATGCTTTCCCTTCCCGAAAAGGGTTCTGGAAACAGTATCATACAAAGGCAGCATCCGCTGTTCTAACCATAGGCATTATGACGGGCATCCGGCAGGGCCGGGGTCGCAAAAATCTCGTATCCATGGTATAATAAGGCTATCAGGATACCGGGGGAAAACAGCATGGCCTTAAAATATACGGAAGAACAACTGAACAGCCTTGACAGGGAAACACTTACCAGGCTGTTCCTGTCGCAGCAGGAGCAGCTTGAAAATATCGACCATACGCTCCAGCTGGTACTGGAACAGATGGCGGACCTAAAACGCCACCGGTTTGGCCGTTCAACAGAGAAACATGAAACCGAAGACCAGATCTCCTTTATGGAAGTGGATGGGAAGATCGTATTTTTTAACGAAGCCGAAGCTGTTGCCGGAGAGGAAAACACACAGGAAGAGCCGGAAAGCGTTTCCCGCACAAAACCGAAGAAAAAGCAGGGGAAACGTGAAGAAGACCTGGAGGGGCTGCCGGTAGTTGTGGTGGAACATTCCATGGCAGATCAGGAACTGGAAGACAGGTTTGGGAAAGGCGGTTGGAAACAGCTTCCGGATGAAGTATACCGCAGGTACAGCTTCACCCCGGCGAAAATCGAGGTGGAGGAACACCATGTAAAAGTATATGCAGGGAAGGAAACGGAAGAGGTCATCAAAGCGCCGCACCCGGAAACTTTATTAAGGGGGAGCCTTGTTTCCCCCTCGCTGGAGGCGGCGGTAATGAACGCCAAATATGTCAATGCCGTCCCGCTTTACCGTCAGGAACAGGAGTTTGAACGTTACGGCCTGCATATATCCAGGCAGAACATGGCGAACTGGACGATCCAGTGCGCAGAC
>CAJUFA010000073.1 GCA_910585725.1 uncultured Dorea sp.
CTTGCGTCTGCTAGTCTCCCCAGCTCTGCTGGGGGATTTAGAATGTTTCATTAAATGATCCGGAATCGTCTCCAGATGGTGCCGCCTCTTGATCATCAGACCCGATATCAATTGTCCGGCGCCTTCCTCAAAACTCCTCTCCAGACAATAGGGTTCCTTCGCCAATACATACCCGGACGTCATGACCAACTCTCTGCCTTTCGTCCACCGATATGAATCCGGCCCATCCATGACCACAACTCCCTGGACCTCTCTTGATAAACCTTTGTGACCTGCTACAACATAAAAGTCCTTAAAAAACTCCTGTGCCAACAGTTGATACAGCACAATTCCCATCTTTATTTCTCCCTTATAACAAAACCTCTGTTACACCAATAAGTATATGCTTCGCTTTGCCCTTATGATTTAGGAGACAAAACTTATATTTCGTACATTGGGATGTAACTATCTTTCCTCTCTTGAAACTCCTTTAAGATATATTCTCTCTTTTCAGATTCATTATACAGATCATACGCAATACCTGCAATGATCTGAGCCGCGCTCAATGCTCCCTTTTCCCCCAAGGAACACCCGGCGGCGGCAGTTGCCTGCCATGTATGCGGCGCTACGCCTGCCGGCCAGCAAGCCGTAGATACAGCGCACATCGGCATTATGTGGCTTACATCCCCGCTGTCTGATGACGCCGTCAGCGGATTGGCCTGATACAAACTCCGTCCGCCCAGCTTCCATGCCATCGGTCTGCCCTCTGTATCATATAATCTCTGCGCTCTCTCTACATCCGCCTTTGCTACAGTGTCAAGCAGCCGTTCTGCGAATGCCGTCTCCTCCCCGTCAAAAATCGGAAGTTCCGCCTCCTTCATATTCTGATACGCAAGATCTCCATAGGCATGATTTTCCAACATCTCGCAGCAGCCATAGTCTATTTTCATCTCTGCCTCTGTCTCAGTCATAAGCGCCGCGCCTTCTGCTATTTTTCGTATCCTCTCAAGAATTTCTTTGACATCCGCCATATAAGGAGCGCGCACAAAATACCAGGAACCTGCCAGAGGCGGTACAATATTAGGAGCAAACCCGCCGCTATCCGTAGTATAATGAATCCTCGCTTTGGAAGTCACATGCTCTCTCAGATAATTGACTCCGACGTTCATCAGCTCAACGGCGTCCAACGCGCTCCTTCCAAGCTCAGGCGCAAACGCAGCGTGGGAGCTCTTTCCCCTAAATTTGAAATGTACTGACGCGCTTGCCGGATATCCGCTGTCGTAAACCATATTAGCGCTCATCGGATGCCAGCTAACAGCAAAGTCACAGCCGTCGAACATACGGTAATAAATCATCTTAACCTTTCCGCTTAATAGTTCCTCCTCTGGACAGCCATAAAAACGTATCGTTCCGCTAATCTTCTCCGTTTCCAGATAACGTTTTACAGCAATCGCTCCGACTGCCGCCGCAGCCCCCAACAGGTTCTGCCCGCATCCATGTCCCGGCGCCCCTTCCTCTATCGGTTTCTTACAGGCCTCCGCTTTCTGTGACAGCCCCGGAAGCGCATCATACTCTCCCAGAACCGCAATCACCGGTTTTCCAGAACCATATTCCGCATAAAACGCATGTTCCAAATGTTCTTCATTAACAATCTTAAATCCTTCATCACCAAAAAGCTTTCTGAAGTAATCCGCAGACTCTTTTTCATTACCTCCGGCTTCTGGATGTCCCCAAATAATCCTGCTCACAGTCTCGAGTAATGATTTCATGCTCGACAAACCACAGCACGCCGAAAGCGCTGGCGCCGCTGGCAAATGCTGTCAGAAGCGCCGCAAATATCATTCCTGAAACTGCTGAGATGGAGGGAACTCTCCGTGTATTTGATCCGGATATCCGCAAAAGATTCATCCAGAGAATCCAGGAGATCACCCAAAACATTGCCGCAGCTTACCGCACAAAAGCCGAGATCGAAGTACTCAGCGATGTTCCTCCGATGGTCTGCGATAAAAAAGAAGTTGACTGGTGCTCGGACATAATCCGCGAAGTTGATGATTCGCTGTCCGTAGATCAGTTCCACGCAATGGGTTCTGAAGATTTCGCCTGCTACTCAGAATTGGTTCCTACTGCATTCTTCATGATGGGCGCAGGGGTTGACGATCCAAAAGAACACCTGCCTCAACATAATCCAAAGATTCGTTTTAATGAAAAAGTGCTTCCGATCGGCGCAGCGGTCTATACTACGGCTGTACTGAAAAGACTTGGGAGATAATGCGGCAGTACGGTTATGATGTTGTATCATAATACTTGACACTCCCACTTCACAGATTTATAAGAAAATAACAATTGAAGAGCTTAAACCCCCTGATACGGAGATACTCTATCATCTATTGGAACAATCGACTGATTTGCTCAGTCAATGGCTGTCTGCCTTCAATGCTCAAAAGGAAACAATATCATGAGGCACTGGGGCAGGCAGCGTAAAATTTACCTCCATGATCTTCTCAGCATTTCCTCAGTCTCTAAACCCGCTGATGTTAATAATACCCTCATGCTTCCTTCTATTCTGACCAGTTCATCTGCTCATTAGAAATACCTAATTTCTTACACTCATTGCATACATATTCTTTTTCAGTCTGATTTCCAATCTGATATTTTAAAAT
>CAJUFA010000074.1:0-574 GCA_910585725.1 uncultured Dorea sp.
ACTTTGCGACATCGTGTCGTAAAGTTTTCTTCCCTAACCTTGCGACACCGTGTCATAAAGTTCTGCAACAAAAAAACAGCCGTATCTCAAGCTGTTTTTACGGATTGCTATTCTATTTGCGCCTTAACCCTTTCTTTTCTCTTTTCTTGTCATCCAGACACATGCCGAAACGATTGCATTCACCAAATATATCACGGCTAATGTTAATTTCCATGCTAACTCTATCCCGCCAATCGCACCGCCAACCAGTACATTGATGAACAAAATCCCTACCGTTCCACCTATGTCATAGCCTTTTGGGATGATCCACAGGGACATCCGATGCATACCGAAGGGAATCCCCATGAACCACCATAATTTCAGATAGTCACATTCCCCGTTTTCCACACACAACGGGCGGAACAATGCCTCCAGAGATACTGCCAAAAACACTGGCACAATTACATGCTTTACAAACTCACTTGCCTTCATAACTGCCTCCATTCTGGGATATTTTCAGTATGCCGCATCCAAATCGGCAAAGCCATTTATTCAGAAGATCGGAAGAGCGTCGTGTAGGGAAAGAGTGTCTTCG
>CAJUFA010000074.1:584-2451 GCA_910585725.1 uncultured Dorea sp.
GACTGCTTATGATTATTTTTTATCACTCTGTCACCCACTCCCATACAGGTCATGGTTCACTTCCGCCGCATAATAATTGCTGACGGTCATGGTCGCATTGTAAAGCGTGGTAAGCAAGTATGCCTTGATATTCCCTACCTTCGTCGTATTGGCGCCCAGGCTTGTCAGGATATACTCTATGTGCATATGGTTCAGCTTCATAAACCGGTTTTTTACAAGCGCGACTGGCTTCTCCACCCCTGCAATCCGTAACGTGCCATCATCCGGCAGCAGCATGACCTCCACCATCAGCTCAACCAGTTCATCCACGTCCTCCCTCCGGCAATAGCGTCCATCCTGGAAACATTCATAAGAGATTTGTTCCCGGACAATATCTTGATATGCGTTCATTCTCCCAATCACATCTGGCACCGCATCCATGATAGATGGATCAGACTGGATAGGATTAGGATGGATTGGAGCTGGCACACCAGATTCAGTATTGTTAAGATCTGTCTTGCTATACTCTGTTTCACTACAGTCATTCTCACTAAGATCAGTATCGTTAATATCAGTATTATTAGAGTATGATTTTGGAACTTCTTGGAGTTCATTTTCCATACTTCTTGAAGTATGATTTTCATATTCCTTGAAGTATGATTCTGGAACTTCTTGGAGTTCATTTTCCATACTTCTTGAAGTGTGGTTTTCATATTCCTTGAAGTATGATTTTGGAACTTCTTGAAGTTCGTTTTTCATACTTCCAGAAGTATGATTTTCATACTTCTGTGTGTTTCCAGCGTTTCCTGGCTCTTTTCTTTTGCTTTCAGGACTTAAGTCCTCTTTAATAATAAAATTTTTTACATAGATTACATTCGGCCTTCCTAAGCCCAAACGCTTTTTCTCTATCAGGCCAATCCCTTTTTCTGTATCCAGCTCTGCCAGGTTTTTAACTGCTTTCTGTCTGCTGCAGTTTAACAGCTCCATTACATCCTCCACTGTAAAAATAATATATACCCTGTCTTCCTCATCAAACCAGCGGTTCTTAATACTAAGGCTCATACGGTCTAACAATAGACCGTATAAAACCTTCGCTTCGCAGGAAAGGGACTTGAAGCATTCCGCTGTAAACAGCGCCTTCGGAATCCTGTAAAATGTGTACTGTTCCGCCTCCATCCCACGGTAATAGTCAAACTGTAGTTCCTGCATCCTTCGTCCCTCCCTCCTTCTGTCTCCAATCTTCCAGAAGCGTATAGATAACGCTCTCAATCTGCTCCCTGGAATAAGTTTCTGGAAAATAGTCCCGTATCTTCTTTGCGGAAATGGTGACTTTTACATCTTCCTTTTCTTTCCTGACCAGGACGGCGTAAACCATGCCTTCTGTCAGTTTCCCTGCTTCACTGGATTCCCTCAACTGCCCTGCCTGTGCCTTTGAAGGAAATATGCCGCTGTTGCCCACTGCATCTGCAACCCATGCCTGTTCTTCTTTTTTCAGATACGATAATTTTTCTCCAACCGCCATCGGTATCTTATTTTCATCCACATAATCAAGCAGCTCCTGAATCAGTTCTGACAGCCGAATATACCGCTGTACTGTCCGCCCGCTGTCCCCTGCGGCTTCCCCTATGGCATCTGCCGTATGCTTGTCCCCTCTGCTGCCCTGGTGCTTCATCGCCTCATACTTCATCCGGTATGCCTTCGCCTTTTCACTGGGCAGAATGTCCTCCCGTTGAATGTTTGTGTCTACCATGATAATTGTAGCTTCATCATCATTCAAATCACGGATTAAAACTGGCATTTCTTCCAGTCCGGCAAGCTCACACGCCCGCCATCTCCTGTGCCCTGCAACCACTTCAAGATCGGAAAGCGTCGTGTAGGGAAAGAGTGT
>CAJUFA010000075.1 GCA_910585725.1 uncultured Dorea sp.
TACATTATATCAGAAATTACATGGAATAGTTTGAATTAATCAGCGTTTCCCTAGATTTTCAATATTCTCAATAAGCAAATAAAGCGTGCTAATGTTAGCGCGCATTAAACAATTGAACGTTCTTGTAGAAAAGTTCAGTGCAGAAATCGGAATCTTGCAGTATTCTTCTCTATTCTTAATGTACATTAATATCAGCCTCTCTCAATGAACTACTTCTATTCCTGCTAACAGGAAAGATGTCTTAACTTAAGGAGTACTTCCCTCAATCCCAATCCATCCTTTTACTGTTTCCACAGCATAACCAACCGCCTGTGCTATCTTTTCAATATCAAGTCCCATCCTGTACAAGTTTCCAGCTACTTCCTGAGCTTTTTTCTTCTCAGATTCTTTCCTTATTTCCTGAATCGCCTGACACACATTAACCACCTCTTCACTTTCATCATATTTTATTCCAGAATTTGTGATTGCTTCAATCACATCTGCCGCCCTTCGCTCCACTTCCATAAAACGCTTCGCATTGGCTTCTAATATCCTGCTTAAATTCTCACTATCTTTTGAATATTTGATGAACAGCATGACCTCCCGCAGGCTGGACTGGAACTTCATAATCTCCTCATCGGACATCTGTGCAGGGGCTATCATTCGCACATGGTAATTATCCATGCAGGCAAGCACATCCGGATCTGACACATCCATCATTTCTAACAGGCTTAACGGCCCATCCCACTCTTCCGGGCCGAAAAATATAGTCACCGTAATGGATGGTATCAGCCTATCCTCTTTCCAAAAACCGCCTAAAAATTCACCTGCACTTGGTGTTTTCCTATCCTCATCAGCGGATGTTTTTCCCTGTTCTTTTTTCTGCTTCATTTCCTTCCGATGTGACTTTGCCGCCTCTTCCACCTGCCCTGCATACTCCAGCGCATCATAAAGATTGTTCTTCACAGCCATGGCATAATGAATTTCGGCCTGGTTCTCCGCTCCATAAAGGACATATTCAATCTTTCCGTCCGTCATTGCCGCATACAACTTCTGCACATCACGGAATTTCTGGACAGGAACCACTGCGCCGTCCGCACCGTATGGTAGCGCGATCTTAGTGGAGTCACGCTCTGTAAGCTGCTCCGGCAGGATCACCTGCCGCCCTCTGTAAATATAGTAATTAAAAATATCGGCAAACACGCCTGCATCTTTAACATAATCCTTTGTGATCGTATCTGCTTTCAATGGCATCTACCGCCTTTCTCATGAATGGCAGACATCCTATCAGATTCCTGTCTCTGCCATGGTTCCATTATACTAAAGCATCTGCTTTTTTTCAAGCGTATCTGAGCGGCTCCTTCGATAACATTCAAAGGGGTCAGATTGGAAAAGGGGAGGGGTCAAAACCGTGACCACAGGGGTCAGACCTTTAGCCGCAGGGGTCAAAACAGCCACAGAGGGGTCAGATTTATGACCACTGTGGCCACTTGTAACAGCCGCTCCCACGCTGCCATGTCATAATCCCAAAAGCAAAAAAGGGATTCCAGCAACACTCAATTTGCCAGAATCCCTTGTTTTCAGCGGTTTTCCCGATATTCTGTTCATTCCCTTTGTATCAAATAAGCAGTTTACATTTCCGTGAAATGGGTCGGGTTGGGAAAACCGTTGCGGCGGGCGTAATCTTCCAGCATGGATTTCTGGTTGCTGATGGAATTACTCTCACCTTGGAGTTCATCGTCACGGGAGAGCCTCTCGTACAGCGGGGTAATCTTGGTTTTCGTCATAGCGTCTGCCTCCTTACATGAAATATGCTCTAAATGAGTTCTTCACTAACCATGAGAAAATCTCGTGATTAAGAAGTCATTTAGAGCATATATCACCCACCGCAAGTTTGAATTTCTTATATTGCCGTACTGCAAAATGTTCCGGCTTCTCCTGTTCCAGTTCCTCAAACAGTTCGTCCACAGCATTTTTAAATTCTTCATCGTCCTCCCTCGTATCCGAAGCATTGATAAACTCCAGTAACGTAGAGAAGTTCTGTTCTTCCTCTGGCGCTTCATAATAGATGTAGCCAATCAATGCACAGTATAAAAGCCGCTCTGCTTTCGTCCAGAAATCTTCGGAAGATTTTTCTCCTTCCCCCTTCGTATTTGCAATAATAGTGTTCACCAGCTTCAAAATATCTTTCTCCGAGCGGATATACCGGAACGGATTGTAATGCATACTTTTGTTGAAATTGATGGTATTTAAAACCTTGATCTTATACGGTTCATAAACAACTTTTCCATTCTTATCCCGTACCGCTTTCCCGTCTTTCATTTTCGGTGTGCCACGCCTCAGCATCTCCCCACATTCGACCAGGATTGTGCCTTT
>CAJUFA010000076.1:0-425 GCA_910585725.1 uncultured Dorea sp.
TAGCACGAATCTTATTTGTATCTGTGTCAAAAGCTACTACGGAGGGGTCCTTTAACACAACGCCCTTTCCATTTATAAATACAAGCATACTCGCAGTACCCAGGTCAATTCCAATATCTGTTCCAGCCATGATTCCATATCCCCTTTCGCTCTATTCTCTCTATGTTTCATTCTTTTCCGAATTGTCTAGTGTTATTCATTTTTTCCTATTTCTGACACAATTACTGTACCATCCAGGTAAATTTGAAAGTTTAACTTCAAAGCTTTCCAGCCTGTCCCATATTTTTTCTCATAACTCAATCAATCTAATACTGCATACCTGCTGATTTTAAGCCTTACACCTGAGTTATCGCCGTTTTCCTTGGGATAAAGGCCGCTCTTGCGTAACCTATATTATATACAATAATTTCTAAAAGATCGGAAGA
>CAJUFA010000076.1:435-1646 GCA_910585725.1 uncultured Dorea sp.
GATAATGAGCGGTGACTGGAGTTCAGACGTGTGCTCTTCCGATCTCATTTTGTCCGGAAACAGGCTGAAACCACGCCGAATAGCCCTGTTAATGGCTTTAATCTCTCAGTTCCCTCAGCCATTTAACTACTTCATAAAGCCTTTCTTTTCGTTCTTCTGTGCAATCAGGCAGCTCTTTCTCCAAATCAACGTCTTCCATATCATAGCGTTTTCCGGTCAGAAGCTGCTCAATAAGTCCGGGAAGCTCCACATCCAGCATATCGGAGAAAACCATGATTTCACTAATATGCATGGCATTCAGCTTCAAATACACTTCCAGCTCTCCCCAATCAAAGCGCCTGCTGTAGCTGGTCTCACACTCCGGGGACTTTCCAAACTTCCACTCCCAGGAGGAATAGAGTTCATAGGTATCTTCCACCTGGGAATTATCCAGTATTTTAGTGTTTAATTCCTCGAAGCTTCCATACACTTCCTCAAAGCTCTCTTTCAGCGCATGGCGCATGGCATCCGTAGTAACCTCCGGATTCAGGTCCTTGAGATTGCAGACCCTGGACTGTACGGACTTAACGCCTTTTGCCTTCATCTTATCCTTAGAAGGGGTCAGATAACGTCCAAGCTGGGATACATCCACATTAACCATAATGGTTCCGTGCTGAATGCTGCACTGAGAAGTTTTCGAAAATGCAGTGCCGGAAAACTTAAATCCGTCTTCTGTTATAATATCATTTCTTCCTGAGAATTGGGTCTCAACACCAAATCTCCGGCAGGCCGCCTGTATCACCTGAAGCTGTTTTTCGAGATTATAGACCTCAGGAGATGCCAGAAAGGTAAAGCAGAGGTTGCCAAGATCGTGATATACGGCTCCGCCGCCGGTGGTTCTTCTGGCAAGGCATCCCCCTTCCTCTTCCAAAAGCTGTGCCCTGCATTCCCGAATGGCATTTTGGTTTCTTCCTATTACTACTGTGCGTTCGTTCTGCCACAGGTAGAGGATCACATCTCCTTTTTTGATCTGAGTGGAAAGATATTTTTCAACGGCCAGATTGTGCCAAGGGTTCCATGTATACGTTTGAATGAAATAGTTGCTCATGATGTCAGTTCTCCTTTTGTGCATTTTTTTCATTGTAGTCCAAAATAAAAAAAGAAGCAATGGTTTTCAAGTTTTTAAAGCAAACAGAAAATCCAAAAGGATATAGCTCACCTAAAAAAGGGAG
>CAJUFA010000076.1:1656-2072 GCA_910585725.1 uncultured Dorea sp.
CTTTTCACAGTTCCCTTTAGCTTCTATGATATTATTTATACAAACCTTCTAAGCGCTCACCCACAGCTCCCCCCGGATGTATCAAAGCAAAGCTTTCGTTTTGAAAGCTTGTTTCCTCTATCAATGCTGCCTGAAGCGCATGGAATATCACACAAGCAGAAGTAGTGCTGGTGGTTCCCTGGCTGTTATATTTGTCAGTCTCCCGGTTAATATACTGTTTTAAAACCGCATCAGCTCCTTTTGCAAGAGGAGATTTCTCATTCTCTGTTATGGTAATTACATATACCCCCTTTTTCTTACAGATATCCAGAACAGGAAGCAGCTCCTTCGTCTTTCCGCCTCTGGATACAAACAACATCACATCGCTTTTTTTCAGATACCCGCTTCCTCCATGTACTGCTTCTGCCGGGGAGATA
>CAJUFA010000077.1:0-276 GCA_910585725.1 uncultured Dorea sp.
GTCTATGTGGATGACGGGTATACAGGCACCAGCTTTCACCGTCCCAGTTTTCAGAGAATGATTGCAGATATCGAAGAAGGGAAGGTGAATTGTGTAGTTGTAAAGGATTTATCCAGATTTGGACGGGATTATATTGGCACAGGGCGTTATCTGGAGCGGGTATTCCCAGAATTAGGGGTGCGCTTTATCTCTGTGTCAGATGGGATTGACAGCATCCGGCAGGCGTATGACATGCTTTTGCAGATCGGAAGAGCACACGTCTGAACTCCAGTCACC
>CAJUFA010000077.1:286-2048 GCA_910585725.1 uncultured Dorea sp.
AATATTTTTAATGAACAGTATGCAAGGGATATTTCAAAAAAGATCCAGGCGACGGTAAAATCAAAGCAGAACGCAGGGGAATTTATCGGTTCTTTTGCCAGCTATGGCTATAAGAAATCGCCTGCAGACAAGAATAAACTTATCATTGACGAATACGCCGCAGAGGTGGTAAGGAAGGTATTCCGCTTATATGTGGGGGGGATGGGAAAAATGAGCATTGCAAAGCTTTTAAATGCAGAAGGAATCCTCTGCCCGTCCGAGTATAAAATGGTAAATGGTTTAAACTACAAGAACTGCAACCGTCTGGAAAGCACTTCTTACTGGACCTATTCTACTATCAACGTCATGCTGAAGAATGAGATGTACCGGGGAAATATGGTGCAGGGCAAAAAACACCAGCGGATGAGGGGCAGGCAGGAATTGGTGGACAAAGAAAACTGGATTGTGGTCAAAGGCACCCATGAGCCAATCATTGACCTGGAAACATGGGAAAAGACACAGAAGCTTCTGACACAACGTCACAGGGATATGGGCTTGGAGGAAAATAAGAACATTTTTGCTGGATTTATCATATGTGGGGACTGTGGCAGGGCTATGATGAAAAATTTTTGGAAACGTGCAGATGGGAGCAAAGCATATTCTTTTTACTGTGGGACATACAAACGTCATGGAAAAGGGTACTGTACGCCGCACACACTGCCGCTCCATGTCCTGGAAGAGATTATACTAAATGATTTAAATGCAATACTTCGGAATGTCAATGATATACAAAGGCTTGTAGAGCATCCGTCTTTTCCTTATCCGAAAGCAGAAGAAATCGCCAGGAAAGAGCTTGTCAGGGTAAAAGCAGAATTAGAGCGAGTGCAAAAGTTAAAGAAATCAGCCTATGAAGATTATAAAGAGGGGATGATTTCAAAAGAAGAATATGTTGCTTACCGTGAAGATTATCGGAAGAAAGAAGAGCTTTATAAAAAACAGGCGGCAGCGCTGGAAGAAAAAATGAAAGAAAGCGTTACGAAGGACATATTTCAGACACCATGGCTGAAAAGGCTGCTGGAAATGAGAGACATTGAAAAACTGGACAGAGATATGATTGTAGAGATGATAGACCAGATTGTTGTGTATGAGAACCACAAAATTAAAATCAGATACAATTTTGGAAATGAATTGGAACATTTGTTTTCTAATGTATATCAGGAAAGTAAAGTGGTTTAAATAGAGCGCGTATGAAATCTGTTTTTTATCCAGGAAAGAACACAAGGTTGATAAAAATTTAAAAAGGAAGTACATATGAAAATTCCCAAAACAGGGGATTTTGAGAAGAACAGGGAATATTTGCGCATATAACATCCGGCACACGGAGGGTACGACAACGGCGCGTCTTATCAGGGGAGGAGGGAAAAGGATGATACCCTGCGGGTAACTCTGGCTGTGGGGGATGAACTAGAGCGGGAGGGATACAATGTGCTTTACACAAGGACGGAGGACAGGTACGACTCCCCGATAGAGAAGGCGCAGATTGCCAACCGTTCCGGGGCGGATTACTTTATCTCGTTCCATCGCAATTCCAGTGTGACTCCCAATACGTATCAGGGGACACAGGCCCTGGTCTATGAGGCGGATTCGGAGGCGGCAAGGCTGGGCAAATCCATCAATGACGAGCTGGTGGAATTTGGCTTCAAAGACCTGGGGGTGGTGGAGCGCCCGGGGCTTGTGGTCCTGCGGAGGACGGAGATGCCGGCGGTGCTGATGGAGCTTGGAT
>CAJUFA010000078.1 GCA_910585725.1 uncultured Dorea sp.
ATGAAGAGCTTGGACTTGCGGAGAGCTGGCTGTTGGAGCGGGGCGGAAAATACTATGTGCGGGCCTATGACTCCTCGCTGTTTGCGTTTCGGGTGAATCCGGCCTTCGGCAGGCTTCAGGGGTTTCGCATAGCGGCGGCTCACACGGACTGGCCCTGTATGCGGATTAAGACGGCCCCGGACATGTCCCAGGGAGTTTATAAAAAATTGAATGTGGAAATCTATGGAAGCCCTATTTTAGAGGGCACTGAAAAACTCCCACTTTTTTAGCAGGAGTTTTCTTTCTTCTAGATATAGACAGCTTCCATACACAAATTTATTCTAAAGTATGCAAAAAGAGAAAGCCCCCTTATTGCGTAACCAGCTCAGTCAGCTTCGAGATCCTCTTGACATTTGCCACAAATCCCGTGAAATACATCTGCAGTTTCATGGCAAATAATCCTCTCGAATCCGCTCTGCGCAATCCGTAGGCTTCTTTTAATTCCCCATTCTTTTCTTCGATCCGGTGCCGGATCTTCATCCGTTCCCTGAAATATTCGCTTTCCTCAAATCTAAGCCGCTCCAAGTTCTTCTCACTTGCCTGTGTAATGCTGTAACTCCGTTCTTTTGACTTCCCATTTCCTACACGGCAGCTTTCCTTTAACGGACATTTCCTGCATTTGACTTTACTGAATACATATCTTAAATAGGTATTCCCATTCTTTGCTGGCCGCTTTTCTACACGCATCGCCAGTTCCCCTGCCGGGCACTGCAGCATTCCTGCATCCTTATTATAACAGAACCCTTCCTCCAGCTTCCCGCTCGCGGCCGCCGCTACAGCTGTGTTTGTACGCGCTATCAATGAGATATCTTCTCCGCAGACCTCCAGATTATCATCGCTGACATATGCCATATCCCCTATGACTTCTGTTAACTTGATCCCATTTTTCTGCGCTTTTTCTATCAGTCCCGGTAATTCCTGTCCGTCTGGCGCTCCCCCGTGCGTTACGCTTATCCCTGCAATCAAACGCTCTTGTGTCATTGCCAGGTGGTTTTTATATCCGTAAAATGTACTTGTTGGTGTCTTGTGCCCGAACCGTGCATCCCTGTCATCCTTTGACCGGATATCCCTGATCTTCTCATCCTCAAGCAGTTCTTTCATCTTTTTGGATAGTTCCTGTATTTTTCGGTTGCCGCAGGTCTCTATCCCTTCCTCAAGTACCCTGAGCAGTTCTCTTGTATAGGCAATCTCCTCATCCAGTCCCGCTTCCAGAGATGGTTTCTCTGGAAATTTTTCTGATAATTCGAAAGTATTTTTATAGATTTCCTTCCGAAGCTGTTTACTTATATCACGCAGGATCTGTGTGGGGGATTTCGCCCGGACAGATGCATTTGTATGGGTGGAATCCACGATAATGGTCCCGGATCTTATCAGCCCTTTATCCAAAGCCTGCTGTATCGTTTCCCTCAGCATCTCTTCCAGGATATCTTCCGTAATGCGTGTCTTTCTGAATTTCGTCAATAGGCTGGGATCGATCATTTTCGCTTCCGGTTCCAGGTCCAGGAAAAATTTATATGCCATATCTGTCTGGGCGCTGCTGATCAGGACTTCATCGGAGAGGTCGTATAGCTTTTTTAAAAATAAGAGTTTGAACATCATCTCCGGTTCTTTTGCCGGACGCCCAAACTTTTCACAATACTGTTTACGCAGCATTGGATTTACAAAACTGAAATCTATGTTCTCTTTGATCCTGCGCAGAAGGTGATTGGCGGGTATGATCGCATCATAAATCCCCTGATAGGGTGATAGTGATAGTTTTAACTGTGAATTATCTTTCAGCATTTCGGGAGCCTCCCTCCTCATATTTCCATTATAATACCAATAATGAAAAAAGCCCAATTCTTTTTTTAGAATCAGACTTTTTCAGTGCCCTCGAAAACAGGCTGCAGCGGGAGTTTCAAGCAGACCGGGCG